>MVZM01000012.1 GCA_002068415.1 Tenericutes bacterium ADurb.BinA124 | reverse complement strand
TTTTATCACATGGGGTGGTCAATTTCATATGGCTGTTTTTACTAAAAACTGGTCAATTTCATTTTATCATATACACTTAAATTACCATTCTTATCAAACCTTATAAAATGAACTATAAATATAAATGGCAATTGTAAAATCACTATACTAATAATCAATAAAAAAGTTTCAAGTGACGTTAATTTAATTTTATCAAGCCATACCATAATTGATATAATACTATAAATAATACCTCCTATTAATAAGCAAATACAATTAACTATAGTAGCAGTTCTTATAGTATTTTCATTTTTATTTAATGTTTTAAACTCAAATGGTTTTGATATCCATTTTGATTTATTAACCTTTTCAGGATATACAATACCAATTACTCCAATAAATAACATTATTAGTGGCAAAATCGTATATGCTATAATTTTTCTTAAAATCATATTTTATCCCTCAATAAATTTTGATATATCTTCAATTACAATATTAGGTATTTCTTTATATACTTGATACGCTGTTGTAATTGTTTCTCCGGTTCCATCAACGAACATATGATTAAGTGTTTCATACAATTTAAACTCAGCATTAGTATCTTTTAATAAATTTTTATAATTATCTAATTCACTTACTTTTACTTGCAAATCTAATCCACCTTGTAGTACTAACATTCTCTTGTTATTACCACAAGATAATATCTCTTCTGCTAAATTGATGTTATTATAACTTACCCAATATGTCTCATATGCTCCCATAAAGAAGTATCCAATCTCTGATGGAACTAATTCTTTAATGTTTCTAAAATATTCATCATACGGATCATATACATTATAGTATGGACTATTTTGTTCTTTTAACTGATTCATTGCTACATCAATAATATGTTCAGTTGTGCCAGCTAGAATTATTACGCCTTTAACATCAGTTTGATTTGCAATAACTGGGGCAAGTTGACCACCAAACGAATGACCTATAATATAAATATCACTTATTTTATCATTTTGTTTTAATATGTTAAATGCTGATATTGCATCATCTATAACTTCTTCATAAACTGTAAAATCTAATTTTGTTGCCAACTGTTCTGCATAGGCATAAGTTCTTTTATCATATCTAATACTTGCAACACCTTTTTCTGCAAGTTTGATTGCTAATTCTTCAAATAACTTTAATGCTCCAATAGATTCATCCATATCGTTAGCACCACTACCATGAACAAAAATTACTCCAGGTACTTTATCTTTTGATTCAGGGATTGTTAATTTACCAGGCAACTTATATTCCCCTGTTTCAACAACAATGTCAGTTTCAACATATTCATAAATAGTTGGTTTTTTGTCACAAGATGTTAATACAATTGATGTCACAAATATAAAAAATATTAACAATATACTACTAACTTTTTTCATTAATATAATCCTCCAATTACATTATACATCTTGACGCAACGTCAATGTCAAGAGTTATGTTTAGTAAACTCTACTATCCATATACCAATTACAATATCATCAGTATTAAACACTATCTTTAAAGTCATTTTTTCATTTTTAGTATTTACTACAACAAATACTGAGCCATTAAACAAACTATATTCTGAATTAATTCTATAATCAATTAATGTTTCATCTAGTTTTAATGTATTTAAGATGAAATCTTGAAAGCCAATAAGTTCAATTTTCTCATGGCAATATTCTTTAAATGGTAAAATGTCTTTGTTTTTTATCATTTCAAAAAAAGTATTAATAATTTGATGTTGTTTTTCAGTACGTTCATTAATATGATAATCTTTACCTTCTTTGTAGTCATCAAATAATTCATTAATAACGAATTCTTCTAAACTATCATCAGTTGTATTTGTAATTAAAGTTTTTAGTTCATTAAGTAATACAAAATAATTAGTCGTTTCCTTTATTTGTTTTAAATATTTAACCTTTTCTTCATTAATAATATTTAATATATTTTCTTGATTGAACTCTAGCATTAATTTTTTGATTTTATCTAGTGAGAAATTCAGTTTTCTAAATACTACTATTATTTTTATTTTTTTAATTTCTTCATCATCATAATAACGAACATTAGACTTCTTAATACTATGCAAGTTAAATAATTCTTCATAGTATCTAATAGTTCTTGATGATATATTAAATTCTTTTGATAATTCTTTTATTGATTTCATAATATTAACCTCATTAATATTATACTATAAAATCAAATATTTATCTACTAAATAAAAAGTCAGCAAGCATACTGTCTTTATATTCTACTTGCTGACTAATTAACTTATCTGTTAATTTCGGTATCAATTTCTTCTAATGTTCCAATTTCTTGATTACTAAATCCAATTAGCTTACCTCTATGAACTACTTCTTTAACAGCATCTTTGATAACTTTTACTAAAACATCATAGTCTTTATCACCTTTAATACTATTATATAATTTTACTAGTCTGCCTACTTTATCAATCTTTTCTTCATTTGATAACTTATCATCATATGATATATACTTACCAATTTTATTCCCAACAAATTTAGCAAGTTCATATAAGTTTGATGTTAATTGATTGTAGTATTCTTTAGTGCCTTTTTTATAAAGTTGTTCTATTTTTTGACCACTTGCATGATAGAATGATGGGAAATTATTTAGTAGTTCTAAAGCACTTTCTTCATCACCTTTTGCATATAATACTTTAGCTTTATAATTAATAGCTTCAAGTCTATAGTTTTCTACATCACAACCTTCTAGTATCAAATCACATACTTTAATAATTTCTTTTTCATTTTGAATTAATATATTTGGATCATTATCTGACACTCCACCTGTTGTAAAGAATAAAAAATTAACCATTATTTCATAATCATTTGGATAAGCTGATCTTGCAGCAATTGTTAATTCTTTTGCTTTATTCCAATCATTATTAACATACCAAGTGTTATGAATTTCTTCTTTAACTTTTTTTATTTCTTCTTCAATTAGCATATAGTCATATCCCATTAATTCATCAATCGATACACCAAAGAAATGTGATAAAGGAAATAATAATGTAATATCAGGGTATGTTTCGTTGTTTTCCCATTTGCTAACTGCGGCAGGTGTGACATTAAAGATTTCCGCTAAACCTTCTTGAGTAATCTTTTTAGCTTTTCTTAGTCTTTTGATGTTATCTGAAATTTTAATATTCATAAATACATTCCTTTCTTTAATATTATTTGTAATATCGGCCTTAATTACACTAATATTATATCATCAAGAAAATGTATTTACCACCCACCGGTAGTTAACCCTATATTAACTAAAAGTTAAGTTTTTAATTATTACTATATTTATGGGTTCAAATCCCATCAACCGACTATTTTTCCAACCCCTATAAAATACCCTATATTCAAATCCCTTTAGTTGCTAAAATCTGAAAACTTTACTGAAAAATAAAAAAATGCACCTAAAAAGATGCATAATTCCTTGATTTTGATGTTAAAATCGTTATATTTTCACTATAAATCAAATGACTTATAGACACATTCTAATGGTGGAGAGAAGGAGATTTAAACTGACTTGCTGTACACGCTATAATCTAAAGATAGCGTGTTTACCATTCCATTACATTCGCATAATAGATTTGATACATTTAATAAATACATAATAATTATGTCCCACAAACTGAGATGGATAGGCTACACTTTTTTGGACAAATTTCGCAATAATTAAATAGTGCAATTTCATACTAGCAATAATTAAATAGTGCAATTTTAAACAAGCAATAATTAAATAGTGCAATTTCAAACAAGCAATAATTAAATAGTGCAATCTTAAACTTGCAATAATTAAATAGTGCAACCCAATTAATAGCAAAAAAAGCTCTAAAGACCGTTTTTTAACGATTATTAGAGCTTTTTCTCTTATTTTAGCCTATTTTTGTCCAAAACAAGCCTATTTAATGCAAAAACTTTGATATTTTTTGTATCAAAGTTAGCGTTCTTATATGGAGGCTCCAGCCGGATTTGAACCGGCGATTACGGTGTTGCAGACCGTTGCCTTAGCCACTTGGCGATGGAGCCATTTTCCTTTGCTATTATATCAAAATATTGGTATAATGTCAAAGAAAACCGGTTTTTCACAAATCACATTTCCCAAATAATTCTTTACATTCTTTTTACAATTCCCTCCTTTAGACTTTACATTGGAATAGTATAATGCCATTGAAAAATGAAAAGGAGAAATTAATGAAAAAATCATTATTATTGTTATTAGTTTTAGGATTATTTATGTTCACCGGTTGCTTAAGTAAAGATTTCGATCAAAGTGGCAAGATTACCGTCATTTCCCGTGAAGAAGGCTCAGGAACCCGTGGCGCTTTTATCGAATTATTCGGCGTTGAACAAAAAAACGCTGCTGGCGAAAAAGTCGACCACACGACTGCTTCCGCCGTCACTACCAGTAGCACCGGCGTTATGCTAACAAATGTCAGTTCGGATCCCCAAGCCATTGGTTATGTTTCCATGGGATCATTCAATGACACCGTTAAAGGACTAAAGATTGATGGTGTTGACCCCAAAGTCGCCAATATCAAAAACGGTACTTATAAAGTTTCCCGTCCCTTCAATATTGCTACTAAAGGCGAACTCTCCGCTGTCACCAGTGATTTCATCACTTATATTCTTTCCAAAGAAGGTCAAAAAATAATTGAAGACAATGGCTATATTTCTGCCGTTGATAATGCTGTCGCTTACAAAGGTGTCAAACCATCAGGTAAAGTTGTTGTTGCCGGTTCTTCTTCTGTAACACCGGTCATGGAAAAGCTTAAAGAAGCTTATTTAAAACTGAATACTAATGCTACTATTGAAATTCAAATGAGCGATTCCTCCAACGGCATGACCAGTGCTGCTTCCGGAATCTGCGACATTGGTATGGCTTCCCGAGCTTTAAAAGATAGCGAATTAGCCAAAGGATTAACCCCGCAAGTTATCGCTTTAGACGGAATTGTTGTTATTGTTAATAAATTAAACACTTACTCAGGATTAACATCAGCACAAGTCAAAGACATTTTTACGGGTAAAGTTACCAATTGGTCAAATGTAAACGGATAATAACAAAGGCATCGAAATGATTAAACACCGCGAAAAAATAACGAAAATAATTTTTACTCTCTCCGCAGGGATTTCTATCCTTGCGGTTCTTTTGATTTGTTTTTTCTTGTTTTTAAACGGTCTTCCTGCCATTTTTAAAATCGGGGTTTTCAATTTCCTCTTGGGAAAAACTTGGAAACCCGCTAACAATATCTTTGGTCTGTTACCGATGATTATCGGAAGTTTTTATGTGACGGGAGGAGCGATTATCCTCGGTGTCCCCATCGGCATCCTCACCGCCATTTTTTTGGCTTACTTCTGTCCCAATAAGTTATACCGTTATTTAAAACCAGCGGTGGAACTGCTGGCAGGAATTCCTTCAGTCGTCTATGGTTTCTTTGGTTTAATGGTTATTGTTCCATTAATCCGAGGATTGTTTACGGGAAACGGCAATAGTTTGCTCGCCGCTTCCATTATTTTGGGAATCATGATTCTTCCCACCATTATCAGTATCAGTGAAGCGGCCATCAGAGCTGTCCCCCGCCACTATTATGAAGGCGCTCTGGCCTTAGGAGCGAGTCATGAACGCAGTGTCTTTTTTACCGTTGTTCCGGCCGCAAAATCAGGGATTCTTGCCGGTGTCATTTTAGGGGTGGGGCGGGCCATTGGCGAAACGATGGCCGTCATCATGGTGGCGGGAAATCAAGCCATCATTCCCAACAGCCTCTTTGATGGAGTTAGGACCTTAACCGCCAACATTGTTTTGGAAATGGGCTATGCTGCGGACTTGCATCGAGAAGCTTTAATTGGCACCGCCGTTGTTCTCTTTGTGTTTATCTTAATTATTAACTTAAGCTTTTCAGCTTTAAAAAGGAAAAGTAATATATGAGAAAAAGACAATGGCTTTCAAAATTCCTTAGATGGTTTGTTTATATTGCTGCTTTCCTAACGATTTCCGCTTTGCTCTTCTTAATTGCTTATATTTTAATTAAGGGCATTCCGCATTTATCACTTTCTCTTTTTAGTATCCATTATACTTCCGAAAATGTGTCGGTTTTCCCGGCTTTAATCAATACTTTAACGATGACGGGAATTTCCTTATTGATTGCTGCCCCCTTGGGAATTTTTGCGGCGATTTACCTCGTTGAATATGCCCATCAAACCAATCGTTTCATCAAGTTCGTCCGGATTACTTCGGAAACATTGGCAGGCATTCCCTCCATCGTCTTTGGTTTATTTGGTTATTTATTGTTTGTGACTACTTTTAAGCTGGGTTTTTCGCTCTTAGCCGGGGGTTTAACGCTTTCGGTCATGATTCTTCCCCTAATCATGCGAACAACGGAGGAGGCTTTAAAAGCCGTCCCCGACAGCTTCCGGGAAGGTAGTTATGGCTTAGGAGCCGGCAAATTGCGAACGATTTTTAAAATTGTTCTTCCCGCTGCTATCCCCGGAATTTTAGCCGGGATTGTGCTTTCCATTGGTCGGATTGTTGGCGAAACGGCCGCCCTTATTTATACAGCGGGAACAGTCGCCCAGATTCCTGCCTCAATACTAGGCTCCGGTCGAACGCTTTCTGTTCATATGTTTGCCTTATGGAATGAAGGCCTCAATCCTAACGAAAGCTATGCCACGGCTGTTTTGCTTCTACTTTTAGTCATTCTTCTCAATTTTATCTCCCGAAAAATGGCCAACCGCCTCGAAAAAGGAAAACAACATGAATAAAATATATACAAAAAATTTAAATATTTACTATGGCGATTTCCATGCCATCAAAAACGCTGATTTGGCCATTCCTAAGCACGAAATCACCGCTTTCATCGGTCCTTCCGGTTGTGGCAAAACCACTTTACTGAAAGCTTTCAACCGCATGAATGATTTAATTCCCAGCTGTCACTTCGATGGCCACATCTACTTAGATGATGAAGACATCCATCAAAAAATGGATGTCAACCAACTGCGAAAACGAGTGGGCATGGTTTTTCAAAAACCGAACCCCTTTCCCATGAGCGTTTATGATAATGTTGCTTATGGCCCCCGCACCCATGAAAAATATACGAAGGCCCAGCTTGATGATCTTGTGGAGCGTAGCTTAACTGATGCCGCTCTTTGGGATGAAGTTAAAGACCGCCTGCACAAAAGCGCTTTAAGTCTCTCCGGCGGCCAACAGCAACGCTTGTGCATTGCCAGAGCCCTAGCGGTGAACCCGGAAGTCTTATTGATGGATGAACCGACCAGTGCTTTGGACCCCATTTCCACATCGAAAATTGAAGACCTTGCATTAGAGCTGAAAAAAAAGTATACTATAGTTATAGTCACTCACAATATGCAACAAGCAACACGAATTTCGGATCGCACCGCCTTTTTCCTCTTAGGGGAGATTGTGGAATTTTCCAAAACCGAAGTTTTATTTGCTAACCCACAGGATAAACGCACGGAGGACTATATTACCGGGAGGTTTGGCTAATGAGAACGAAATTTGATAACCAATTAGAGCAATTGAACAATGAATTGATTTCCATGGGAGCGCTTTGTGAGAAAGCGATTACCTTAACTTCACAAGCCATCATGACGAAGGATTTGGAAAAAGCCAAGGAAGCCATCGCCATTGATAAAGATATCGTTATGAAAAACCGCGAAATTGAAAATCTTTGTTTGAAGTTATTACTGCAACAACACCCCGTTGCCAGAGATTTACGCTTTATTTCCTCGGCTCTTAAGATGATTACCGACATGGGGCGCATCGGCCACCAAGCCTCCGATCTTGCGGAGATTTTAATTTTTGCGGATTTATCCGAACTCCATAGCAGCGAAAACCTCTTAAAGATGTCCCAAGCTACGATTAAGATGGTTTCTGAAAGCATCGATGCTTTTGTTAACCGCCATTTGGAGCTTGCGAAGGCCGTCATCGCCTATGATGATATCGTTGATGATTTGTTTGTAAAGACGAGGAAAGATTTAGTCCAGTTAATCATCCGTGATAAAAGTCATGGTGAACAAGCCCTTGATTTTCTTATGATTGCGAAATACTATGAAAAAATTGGTGACCATGCCGTCAATATCGCTAGTTGGGTGGTCTTTGCCATCACCGGCGTTCATGAGGAGGTCCAATGATTTTTTGTTTGGAAGATGACCGCGGAATTCGGGAATTAATCATTTATACTTTGCACAATACCGGTTTTGAGGCTTTGGGCTTTTCTCAACCCCGGGATTTTTGGCAGGCCTTAAGTGAAAAAAAACCGCATTTAATTTTATTGGATATCATGCTTCCCGGAGAAGACGGAATTGCCATTTTAAAAAAATTACGTCAACATTCCTTATACAAAAAACTCCCCATCATTTTAATCACCGCCAAAGGGACGGAATATGATAAAGTCCTAGGTTTAGACAGTGGTGCCGATGATTATTTAGTTAAGCCCTTTGGGATGATGGAATTAATTTCCCGGGTGAAGGCTTTGTTGAGACGCACCCAAGGCGACCAAGAGGTCGACAAATGGCAGTATGGAAATGTCATTCTCGATAAAAAAGCCCATCAAGTAACAGTCGCTAATCAAGCCATTGATTTGACCCCCAAAGAGTTTGAACTCCTTAAATTGTTATTAATCAATGTCGGCATTGTTGTCACAAGGGAAGAAATGTTAACTAAAATATGGGGTTATGATTTTGTTGGCGAAACACGGACTGTCGATGTCCATATTAAATCCCTCCGCCAAAAACTGGGAAGCGAAGGGAGTATTATCGAAACGATAAGAAGCGTCGGCTATAAAATCGGGAGTGACAAATGAAAAAACGTATTTTTTGGAGTATGGTCCTAACTTCCTTGGTGACTTTGCTCTTAAGTTCGGTCCTCCTTTCTTTGGTGTTTTATAGCAACACCACTAAAGGAGTTAAGGACCGTTTGCGTGAAGAAGGCATTTATATTGCGAAGGCTTTAGAAAGTGCCGATGATGCTTATTTACCTTCCATTGGTTTAACCAGCAAAAACCGCCTCACTCTAATCGATTATGATGGCACCGTCCTCTATGATAATTTTGTTGACCCCTTACAAATGGAAAACCATGCCGACCGTCCGGAAGTCAAGGAAGCGAAAACTTACGGTAAGGGTGAAGATACGCGAAGATCGGAAACCATCGGCGAACAAACTTTCTATTTCGCAATTGAACTGGAAAATGACCAAATTTTTCGAATTGCAAGCACCACAAAAACCGCTTTTGCTATTTTCTTGCAAACCTTCTTGTGGATAATTCCCATTATCTTAACAATCTTTATTATAGGGGTCTTTCTCTCCCAACAAATCACTAAATTGATTATTGAGCCGATTTTAAAGCTTAATTTGGATAATCCTTTGATTAATAACAGCTATCCCGAATTATCCCCCCTTCTTTTAAGAATGGCGCGCCAAAACAAACGGATTGACGATCAAATGAAGGAAGCCAAAGCCAAGGAAGAGGAGTTTAACGCCATTACGGAAAATTTAGCGGAAGGTTTAATTATTTTTGATGACCGGAGAAATTTGTTATTTGCGAACAAAAGCGCCAAAGTTATTTTCCATCAATCCCTTTGGGAAGGACGAAACTACTTACAATTATCACGCGATATTGACTACATCAAAGTATTGGATCAAACTTTCCTAGGAAGTTCCGCCACTGCCAAGGTCGTTTGGGATGGGAAGATTTACCGGCTCATCAGCCATTCCGTCAGTGAAAATGAGGAAAAACGCGCGGCTGTCCTCTTCTTAGTGGATATTACTGATCGTGAATTAGCCGAACAAAGACGTCGCGAATTTTCCGCCAATGTTTCCCATGAGTTAAAAACCCCGTTAACTTCGATTATGGGTTATGCGGAAATAATTCATAATGGGATTGCGAAAAAGGAAGACATTCCTCGCTTTTCCCAAGAAATCTACCAAGGGGCCGCCCAGCTATTAGTTTTAATTGATGATATCATCAAATTATCCCGCTTGGATGAAGGTGATTTACAAAAGCAGTTTGCTCCGGTTGATTTAATGGCCATCGCTACCAAAGTTATACAAGACCTCACCAAAAAAGCGGATTCTTTAAAAGTTAGTTTAGAACTAAAAGGAAGTTCTCCAAGCATCCAAGCTGTCGAAAAAATGCTTTATGAACTTGTTTTTAACTTAGTGGACAACGCTATTGTCTACAATCGTGAAAACGGGTTTGTGAAAGTAAGCATTTTGGAAACGGAAACTCAAGTAAGTTTGTCTGTTGAAGATAACGGCATTGGCATCGCCCCTAAACACCAAGACCGCATTTTTGAACGCTTTTACCGGATTGATCAAAGTCATTCTAAGGAAACCGGCGGCACGGGGCTCGGTTTATCGATTGTGAAACATACCGCCCAATTACATAACGCCCTCATTAATGTCACAAGCAAACTTAATAAAGGAACCACGATAACAGTTACTTTCCCCAAAGCCTAAACTAAAAGCCTGTAAGAAGCTAATTCTCACAGGCTTTTTTGTTGGTTTAAATCTTCATAAAATCAACAACATCAAGAATGAAGATGGTGGCACCCCCGACCGTTACTTCTAGGGGTGCGGAGGGCATAATCCCAAATTCACTGATGACGGAACTAGGAACGAGTTCATTGCGGGTTCGCGAATGCTCGGCAATAATTTTAATAATGTGGTCAACTTCTTCGTCCTTTGCGCCAATCATTAGGGTCGTGTTGCCGCGCTTTAGGAAACCACCGCTGGAGGCCAGTTTCGTTACATTGTTCTTGCTCTTCACAAGGCCCTTCATCAGCGCCGGACAATCGTCGTTGGCAACAATAGCAATAATTAGTTTCATTTAATCACCTGCTCTTTCCTAAGATATTGAGTTAACGAAGAATTTAAATTCATCAAGTTTAGTCTTCACATCAGCTTTAGAATTGAAATCCGAGTCTTTAAAGATCGGCTTGAACGGACTACCAATCGGTTCTAAAGTCTTGTTAAGCATGGTAGCAATTGATCCGCGCATGATGCGAGAGTAATCCCACAAGGCTGTTGATAATTCATCCGAATCACAAGCAGCAATTGCCATATAGGTAATATTCTCAAAGTCAAGGCCGGCAGCTTCCATCGCTTGGATACTGTTCAAGAAGCCTAATAAGTCAGAGTATTGGAAACTTGTTTCGGTTAAGACATACTCACCACGACGGACAAGGCCGGATGCTAAATCAGTTGATGTTGCATGGTAGAACCATTGATAACCATCAGCCGGAGTCTTAATAAAGCCGTTCAGCGATGTTGCTAAGATATCATCAACCATATCAGCTACCGTAGCTTCCAAAACACGGGACTCAAGCACAATCGCAAAATCAGTGGTCATCATGGCATTCATATTAAAGACAAAGGTTGCAAAGCTTTCGCCCACGCCAAGGATTTCATCAACACCCGCTAAGAAGCGACGCAATTCCCCAATGTCGGTCACAAGGCCATCACTGTAAGTGCGTTCCCAAATAATGTCTTCATCGCTGAAGTAATAGTATTTCGCAACATGGGCCGGAATTGTCTTATCCGGAATGGTGATATTGCCTAACAGTTTAACTTGTTTAATTACGGATGCTTCCACAACTCGTGATTCCAACAAAGTGTCTTGGTTAGGACCAAGAATGGCATCAACGGAGAAGTCGGCATCGCCATAAGTACCCTCACCAATGAGGATATCCATCGCATCTAAGAACTTCTTCAGTTCACCACTTGGACCATACCATGGCTCACCATTGCTTTGTAAATCAACTGGAATAACCAAGGTTCCGTGCAATGTTCCGCCTTCCTCAGATGATTCGATAACATAGCGAACAACAGATGCTTCCACAACTCTAGATTCTAATACTTCATCACGCTTATCACCTAAAATCGCATCAACGGAGAAATTAGCCTCGGCATAGCTGCCACCTGGGCCAACGATTATCTTAATGGCATCTAAGAAACGGTTAATTTCATTACCGTTTAAACTATACCACTGTGGATTATTGGTTTCTAAACCGTTTGGTAGGTACAATGTCTCTTTTAAGACCCCATTAACCGGATTTGCTGAATCAATAATATAATCCACAACCGAAGCTTCAATTACCCGCGAAGCCAGTAAGGTCGGACGATCATCGCCTAAGAATTTGTCAGCTTCAAAGTTTGTCGTTTCAAAGCTACCACCACCAATAATAATCTCAATGGCATCTAAGAACTTCGGCAATTCACCCGTCGGTCCGTACCAATCTTCATCATTCCAATCGGACGGATAAACTAAAGTGCCATAAAGCGATCCGCCTTCGGAAGCTTCTTTATCAATCTTGGCGACCACCGAAGCTTCAATAATGCGGGAAGCTAGTAAGGTTGCTTGACTGCCACTGCCATCATCAAAGAATTTCTCAACATTGAAGGAAGCAGATTCTAATTCTCCACCATCAAGAATAATGTCGATGGCCTTTAAGAAGCGTCGTAATTCACCAATATCGGTAATTTCTTTATTAACAAAAGTGCGTTCCCAAGTAATGTCGGGAGGAATAATTAAGGTGCCATGTAGTGAGCCGCCAACTTCCGCTTCAGTTTCAATCTTATTGATAATCGTTGCTTCCACAACTTCACTCGCTAAGATGACTTCCTCCTTGGTACCTTTCGCTTCATCAAATAACGGCCGGATGGAGAAATTAGAATCATAGGTGGTCATGCCTAAACCGCGCAAAGCTTTTAAGGTCTTGGCCAGTTCCCCGCTTTCTCCATACCACAAGTTCTCGTTGTATTCTGCTTGGTCAGGATTAAATTTATTCGGTAAAGTAATCAAAGTCGTTTCGCTATGGCGTTCGTCTTCAAGTTTCTTCACAATTGAATAGGAAAGAACCCGGGAATTGACAATGCGAGTAATTTCATTATCGCTTAAATTCAAGAATTTGTTTTCATCAACTTCCAAGCCGTTTCCGGTAATGGCGCTGACCGCCATTAAGAATTTTCTTAATTCACCGTCATTGCCATACCATACTTCATCGGTAACATCATTAGGAATCTTAAGAATAGAGCCTTCGCGAGTCGATTCCTTAATGATTTCTTGCACAATCGTGTAAGCAATGATATCCGAACTGGTAATCGTTTTAATTTCATCTTCTTCTTTATCAATCACACCATTTTCATTTAAGTCCACCGTGCCGTCAGTTAAATTGGTAAAGTTTTCGGCACTGATGTTCATATGTGATAAATCGGCATCTTCACCAAGGAAAACAGCAACCGTATCCAAGAATTTCGGTAATTCGCCTTCCCAAGCGGATTCATCATAGGCCGGATCATCTTCCACAAACTTCGCCGGTAATACTAATGGTGAAGCATCACGGTTAGCTTCAGTAACGATATTGGTAATAATCGTATTCGAGATAATCGCGGAAGCTAAAATTTCGCCTTGATGTTCATCGGTTAAGGACGCAATCGAAATCGTCTTCATATCAGCAATTCCTTGATCCGGAGTAGTATTGGCATTCTTCAAATATTGCAAAGCAATCAAGAAGCGTTTTAATTCACCACCGGAACCATGGTATTCGGTTTCAGCCTTATCCGGTAAGTAAAGCACTTTGTAAAGCGAGCCGGTTTCTGCCGTCATGGTTTCAAGTTCTTTGACCGTTGAATCAACAATAATTCGTGATTGACATAATTGATCCAGTTGAACATGAGATAATGTTAAAATCTTATCAATCTTTATTTCTTCATTTTCCACTAATAAAGTGGCACTGGTTAATAATTTACGTAATTCGCCATCGGTTCTTTCATCACCATCAAAGCTGTCCTCCCATTTAAATAAAGGATTAGTTTCATCAATGACTAATTTATCCATGCCCCGAAGTTCGGTTTTAATGGTTTCGGTCGCAATTAAACTAGCTAAAACGATATTGATATCATCTTCGCTCATGTTTAGGAATTTTGTAGACGACATTTGGGTTGAATCATCATCCATCGTAATGGCGGCAACAGCAAACAATTTATGCAGTTCTCCTCTTGTGTCACCTTCATTATACCAATCCGGATTATTACGATCCTTTAAGGCTTCCGGAATAGTTAGAGTTTCATTTGCCATAACTTCTTTCACAATCGTTCTCGTTAAAATAATGGATTGCATTAAGATGTCAATATCCGGATCCGGTAAACGAAGGATTTCATCCTGAGGACGAATGGTCGGATTGTCTAAGTCAATATTGCCATCAACATCCTTGACTAAGATGATTTCAATCGCTAAGACGAGATTTCTGATTTCCCCGTTGCGTTCCTCGCTATCGTGCCAACGCGGATCATCGGCCTCTAAGTCAACAATCAAAGTCGGATTGTCGCCTGACCCCAATTCACGCAATTGCTTAATAATGGAATCGGAAATAATAGTGGATTGTAAAACAAGGCCTAGTTCATCGCTATCATGTTCATCAACCACACCATCGTCATTCGTATCTTCGGTGCCATTAGTTAATTCTAAAACAATATTGGGGCCAATATTGGGATTATTAATATCATCTTCCGGATCTTTAAAGATGATTTGAATGGCGCGAATTAATTTTCTAATTTCGCCATCTTCGGTTTCACTATCGAGCCATCTTGGATCATCGGCTTCCAAATTAACAACTAAAGTCGCTTCACCTTCAGTCGGATGAGCAATCTCGATAATCTTATTGATAATAGTATCCCGAGCAATAATGGATTTTTGAATCGTTTTAACATCATCATCAGCCGGGTCAACATCACCTAAACTTAGGGTTTTTAAAACATTGGCATCAACATTCGGATTATTTAAATCCGGGTTTTCACCTAAAATAACTTTAACAGCCTCAATAAAGTGCCGCAGTTCACCCCTAGTGTCACCATCATCATACCATCTGGCATCATTAACAGTTAAATTGATAATCAAGACCGGATCATCGCCCTGACCCAAATCATAAATAACTTTAATCATTGAGTCGGAAGCAATAATCGAAGCTAAAATATCACCGATTTGGTCATCACTTGGATCAACTGAGCCATCGGATAAATTCAAAATCACATTCGGATCAATATCCGGATTATTTAAGCTCTTTCCTTCACCGCTGAAGAGAATTTGAATGGCGCGGATTAATCTTCTGATTTCACCATCTTCCGTTTCTTTGTCATACCAACGTTCATCTTCCCTTGTTAAGTTCACAACAATCGAAGAATTTTCAGCACTGCCTAAATCAATGATTTCCTTAATAATTGTATCAGTTACAATGGTGGATGACATAATCACACCCACATCATCATCAGCGCCACCACGATGATTAGATAAATCCAGCAAGATATCCGGATCAACATTGACATTGGATAAATCCGGGTTTTCCCCTAAAATGATTTTAACAGCCCGAATAAAGCGTTTCAATTCGCCATCGCTCAATTCCGTATCATACCAACGCTCATCAGTGAGTGTTAAGTTAATAACAAGGGCCGAATCATCGCCCTGACCCAAATCATAAATAACTTTAATCATTGAATCGGAAGCAATAATGGAAGCTAAAATATCACCGATTTGGTCATCACTTGGATCAACTGAGCCATCGGATAAATTCAAAATGACATTGGGATCAATATCCGGATTATTTAAGCTCTTTCCTTCACCGCTAAAGATAATTTGGATAGCACGGATTAATCTTCTGATTTCACCATCTTCCGTTTCGCTGTCATACCAACGTTCATCTTCCCTTGTTAAGTTCACAACAATGGAAGAATTTTCAGCACTGCCTAAATCAATGATTTCCTTAATAATGGTATCGGTTACAATGATGGATGCTAAAATCACACCCACATCATCATCAGCGCCACCACGATGATTGGATAAATCCAATAAGATATCCGGATCAACATTGACATTGGCTAAATCCGGGTTTTCCCCTAAAACGATTTTAACGGCATCAATTAAAGCTCGTAATTCACCTTTGTGGTCACCATCATCATACCAACGTTCATCAGTGAGGGTTAAGTTAATAACGAGGGCCGGATCATCACCTTGACCCAAATCATAAATAACTTTAATCATTGAGTCGGAAGCAATAATCGAAGCTAAAATATCACCGATTTGGTCATCACTTGGATCAACTGAGCCATCGGATAAATTCAAAATAACATTCGGATCGATATCCGGATTATTTAAGCTCTTTCCTTCACCGCTAAAGATAATTTGGATAGCACGGATTAATTTTCTGATTTCCCCGTCTTCCGTTTCGCTGTCGTACCAACGATCATCTTCTTGCGTTAAATTAATGACTATTGATGAGTTCTCACCCTCAGCTAAATCAATAATCTTTTTAATAATTGTATCAGTAATGATGGTGGATGACATAATCACCCCGACATCATCATCGGCCCCACCACGCTCATTGGATAAATCCAATAAAACATCTGGGTCAACATTGATATTATTTAAATCAATGCTTTCGCCGAGCACAACTTTCACTGCCCGCACAAAAGCTTTGATTTCCGCTTCCCAGCGAACATCATCGGGACCTAAAGAAACGACTAAAACGGCTTCGGTAATAACATTACCTAATTCATCTTTTTCGTCAGTTCCAAATTCAATTAATTTATTAATAATGGTATCTTTTAAAATTTTGGAAGTAAGCATTTCTTTGATTTCATCGTCATCCAGTTCATCAACGACACCATCGTTATTGGTATCTTTGGTACCGTCAGATAAATTTAGAATGCGATTGGGATCAATAATGCCATCGGGATCATCAAAGTTGATGTTTTCACCAAGAAGGATTTTTGCTGAAGTAAAGAGTTTTCGTAACTCCCCTTTCACAACAACATTACCATCATCATCCAGAGTGTCTTTCCATTCATCATCACTCACATTTTTAATAATCAATAAACCATGTAGTTGACCACCTTCGGCCGTAAAATCTTTGATTACATTGATAATGGCATCACAGATTAAATGGGATCCCAATAAGGTATTTAATTCCGCTTCACTTAAATTGAATAAGTCTTCAGGAATATTCGTTTTCGATAAAACAATCTTAACGGCTGAAAGCAAAGATTTTAACTCTAATTCTGTCCAGTCATCGGGATCCTCAAAAGCATTGATGGTAAAATCAATGTCCATTCCCGATACCAACTGATTGATAATCGTAGTTAAATTATTGCGAATAACGGTGGAAGCAGCCAGTTTGGCGGCTAAATCATCAATGGTTGCTTGTTCTAAGGTCTTGAAATCAAATCCATCTTCCAAGATTCCCGCCGCAAAAATCGCACTGACAGCGCCTAATAAAGCTTTAAATTCGGTTTTTCCCTCGGCACTCGTCCAGTCAATATCGCCTAATTCAATTTTAATGCCACCGGTTAAAGTTTCATCACTTAAGAAAAATTCCAAGATATTCTGAATATTGCTCATTAAGATGGTCGATTCTGCAAGGATATCCGCCAATTCGTTAATGTCATCACCGCTTAAATTCTTAATAAAGTCATCTTCCCCAATGCCCATTTCCACAAGTTTTCCGGCAGCCTTTAATAATGCCTTTAGCTCGGTCTTACCGGATTCACCGCTCCAGTCAAAGTTTGGATCGATGGTAATCGTTAAACCTTCCGGCAATTCCACTTGGCTTAATAACATTTCAATAATGCCACCGATACTGCCACTAAGGAGATTGGAACTGGAGATATATTCGGCCAAAGCATCAATATTTCCTGAAGTTAGTAGATTAACCGGATCAAAATCTTCGTTTAAAATACCGCTCGCAATTAAAACTTTTCCTAAACCAAGGAGAGAAACTAAATCCTTGGCCTCCACATTGGTAACGGTAATAAAATCACGATATTCTTCCGGCATTAAACTTAAACCGACATGAACTAAGACTGCACTGTTATTGGATAAAACCTTGGAAGCAAACAGCGCTTCAGCAAAAGCATTGATTTCTTCATCCGTAATGAGATTAAAATCAATTTGTTCAAATTCGGTCGAGGTGATATCAAAGTCCTTGAAAGCCGCATAAACATTGCCTAAATTGGCAATTTCATCGCCCCAATCAACATCGCTTAAATCAATGTCATCGGTAGTTAATCCCATTTCATCTAAGGCGGTCGCCAGTTCTTCACTCGCTAACAAATAAGCAATCCCGACATTACCGATAATATCGACCAATTGCAAGTCCCCGATGGAATTAAAGATGTTTGATACTGTTTCGGTATCAAAGCTCATGTAAAGGGCTAGTCCTTCTAAATCCGATTCAAAAATCTTAAGCGTACTGACATCGGCAACAATCGACCCGATGTTTTCGATTTCTTTCAAGAAATCAACTTCCATCAGTTGTTCAGCTAAACTGTTGATATCAACATATTCGCTAACGCCCTCTAGTTGATCACCTAAAATATTGGTTTTTGTAACAACTTCCAAACCAACGGGAATAACAACTTGAATAATTTTCAATTCTTTGGCAGCCGCAAAAATCTCTTCAATAGCGTCTTTATCCATCGCCATAAAAGTTTCAACATTAATTTCGCCATCGGTATTTTCCATCAGCGTATCATAAATTTTTAAACCCTGAATCAGTTCATAACGGAACTTGACTTGGGTCTCATTAACAGTAATTGATAATAATTCATCAAAGGCATATTCATCAAGGGGTACTTCTTTGATTTTAATCAATCCCGCCGCCATGCCGGCATAGCTTTGGCGATAGTTTTGCATGAAAGAAACAAGGGCTTCCATCGTCGCATCATCAAAAGGCATATTGGATCCATTCGCAAGTCTAGCAGCGTCATTGCTTAAATAAAGAACATATTCGCCCTTACTAGCTTCTTGCGAAGCATCCGTCATAAAACTGGCTAGATTAGCCCCAATGGAAGCAATTCCTGATAGGGGAATACTTAAGAGCACAACAGCAATTAGGGCTCTTAAAGCCCCGACCAAAGCGCCCCCGAAACGAGAGCCCATGGTTTTCTTCATCCGTTTGCCTTCCGCAGTTCTTCTTCTTGGTTTAATAAACAAATAGACAATCCAAAACAAAAACTTAAAGATTGTTCCCATTAAGATTAACCAAACAATGACCACAACAAGCCGGAGGACCATGGAAATCAGTTGGATAACCAAGGTATAACTTTGTGTCCCTTCTTCTAATAAGGGAACAAAATCCGGATATTGCTTGGTAACAAACGAAACCAAAAAGTCATTAATAGAAGTTACTTGAAGACCATCAAATTCTAATGGATAAATGGAAGAAATATCAAAAGCTAATAAATAAGACACGATATACGGACTTAAAAACCAGCCGATTAATAATAAAACGACAAAGACAATCAATTTATAAATTGATTTAAACATTCCGGCCAAAAAGCCGCCCAAGACCCCTAAGGCGAGAATTGCTAAGACAACATAATTAAAATAATTCATTAATTCAGCAGGATCAAATGGTAATGCCATATATACACTCCTTTTTTTCCGTTTTAGATGACCTAAAACAAATTTAACAGAAAAAAAATAAACAATTCCGCAGTTTATTATATTATAGCATAGATGAAGTTAGTTGTAAAAACATTTTTTTATACCAAAAAGTAAAAAAAGCACAATGTGCTTTTTTAGGCTTTTAAAGAAATTTTATGCTTTTATTAAATTTTATGGTTTTAACTAAAATTTGTTATGAGTAAATAAAAAACAGGTTGATTTTAAGGTAATTTCCAACTCATTCTTTATAACATGTTTACCTTTTTAAACGACAATGATTTCTCACATATATTGATAGAAAGAGAGGTAAAGATGTCACAATTTCATTTTAGCACAGACATTATTACAAGATAAGGATCTAATCATCGAATCTGTAACCATGTTCGTGTATACGAACAAGTTTTTCTGATAGATGAAAAATAAATTATTGTTAAATTATATTTTAAATGTTATTATTAAATAGTAAATTATATTTAAATGAATATAGGAAACTGAGTATTAATAGTTTTAGTGAAATCGAACAATACTTAATTCTATTTGAACTTATATCATATGAATTTATCAATGAAGATTGTTTTAATAATGATAAAACCACCAATATTCTTAAAAACATCTAAATAGGAACTATTAAAGGAGAAAGAAATGAAGAAAACAAGTAAAACAATTTTAATTTTTATGGGAATACTACTTTTTATTCTAACTTTGGTTGCATGTAGTGAAAACACTAATCCTTTGTCTATTGTGTCAATTGAAAATGTTGGTAAAAACACAGAAGGTTATATTTATGAAATTATATTTCTAGATAACTCCTCCTACCAATTCATTGTCCCTTTTGGACAAGATGGAAAAGATGGACAAGACGGAACTACCCCTATATTGGTGGAAATGGTAATTGGTGGATAGGGACAGTTGATACTGGTGTAAAAGCTCAAGGAGCTTCTGGAACTAACGGCATTGATGGCATAACTCCTCACATTGGAGAAAATGGCCACTGGTGGATAGGAGATACTGACACAGGTTTGTTTGCTGGAGAGCCTGATGTTATTAAACAAACGGGCGAATTTGAATTTGCCGTCAATAGTGATGGTGAATCATATTATTTAATTAAATATACAGGAAAAGACCGTTACATAAGTATTCCAAAAACTCATAAAGGATATCCTGTTACTGAAATTGGAAAGGAAGCTTTTAAAGATAATACCATTATAGAGACTTTAATTACTAATAATGTAAAAAAAATAGAAGATGATGCATTCAATGGTGCAACTAATTTGAAAGAAGTAAATCTTACAAAAGCAGAATCTATTGGAACAAAAGCATTTTATAATTGCAGTAGTTTAACAAATGTTTTCATACCAAATACTGTGACAAGTATTGGATATTCTACATTTGATGGTTGCAGCAGTTTAAAAAGTGTTATCATACCAAATAGTGTGACAAGTATTGGAGGTTCTTTATTTAGGGATTGCGGCATTTTAATAATCTATGCAGAAACAAGTTCAAAACTTTCAGGATGGGATGATAATTGGAATATTTCAAGAAGATTCGTTTATTGGGGAGTTAAAGAATATGATACTCTTAATGATATTGATTATGCTAGACTAAGTGATGATAAAATCATTATAAGAGGATTTAACCCTAATAGTTTAACAACTGATTTTGTATTACCAGATACTATTAACACTTATCAAGTTACTGCAATTCAAAGTTTTGCATTTTATAATTGCTATAGTTTGACAAGCGTTATCATACCAAATAGTGTGACAAGTATTGATATTGGTACATTTATGAATTGCAGCAGTTTAACAAGCATTACCATCCCAAATAGTGTGACAAGTATTGGAAATCAAGCATTTTATTATTGCTATAGTTTAACAAGCGTTACCATACCAAATAGTGTGACAAGTATTGGATATTATGCATTTAGAGATTGTAGCAGTTTAACAAGCATTATCATACCAAATGGTGTAACAAATATTGGAGGTGCTATATTTAGTGGTTGCAGCAGTTTAACAAGCATTACCATACCAAATAGTGTGACAAGAATTGAAGGTTATGCCTTTGATGGTTGCAGCAGTTTAACAAGTATTTTCATACCAAATAGTGTGACAAGAATTGAAAATTATACATTTAGGAATTGCAACAGTTTAACAATCTATGCAGAAGCAAGTTCAAAACCTTCAGAATGGTCTAGTGATTGGAATTGTTCAAATAGACCTGTTTATTGGGGAGCTAAAAGATAGGACACTGTTAATAATATTGGTTATATTAGATTAAGTGATGATACTATCGCTATAAAAGGAATTAACCTTAATAGTTTAGCAACTGATTTTGTTTTGCCATCAACCATCAGGTATTTTACATTTGAAAATTACAAATGAGTTATTAAATCGCTACGAAGTCAAAAACTAGAAGGTTGGAGTGGAGATTGGAAACCACACAATGCTACTGTTTATTGGAACTATGTCTTAAGTTAAATAATAATCAACAAATGAAAAGCAAGGAACCGTAAAGAAATAAAACAACTCAAAGTAAAGGTGAAACAAGAAGGATAAACAATCCCCTCAACTTTATCTTTTGTTATTAAAAAAGCCAAGTAAACTTCAGGATTTATCTGAAATACTTGGCTTTTTATGTGACTGTACCTTTTTATTGGATTATTTCTTTACAGCCCATGTTTTCATTTGAAATCTTTTTTATTGCTTTCAACTAATGCCGTTTCTCCTTGAAAATCAAAACTTTTAATCCACATTCTAACAGTATTTTTACCACATTCTAAATCATTAGATATCTCGAAGATGCTTTTCTTCCTCGACTTATAATCACTAATTGCTTGTAACATGACTTCTTTCCTAAATTTTCTTTTGTCATAAAAAAATGATACCTCCTTAAAGTATTTAGAGTGAAAAATATCGATTCCTACCAGAAGGATTAAGGGGACACATTCCCCTTAAACCCTTTGGTCTTATCTTTATTTTTATTCTCTGTCTACTTTAGAGATATCATATCAATTAATGTTTTTAATAAAAATGTTCTAATAATAAAATACATAAAAAAATAAATAATTATCAAAATCTAACAAAATTCTTTATAGTCTCAACTTATTTCATTAGTTTTTTGATGGGTGATTTTATAATCTTTATTTTGATTGCTCATTTTCATCTATCGTTAAAACTTTTGTCAACCTATTATTTGTTGCAATTGAAAATTACATTAAATTTTTTATCTTTACAGCGGGATTCCCAGCAATTACACAATTACCTTCATAGAAACTTTTAGTAACAATTGATCCTGCGCCCACTATTGTATGATCTCCAAGAGTAACTCCAGGTAAAACGACACTGTTCATTCCGATCCAACAAGAATTACCAATAAAAACATCCTTTGGCTCATCATGAAATTCTAAATTCTTAATTTTATGATTAGAAGTAATAATCCCAACATTGGCAGCTATATATGTATTTGAACCAATGGTAATTTTGCCCATTGCTTGAATATAAATTCCTTTACTTTGAAAATTATTAAGGTCATTAACATCAAAAGTAATATTTCCTGGTGGTCCGCCAATTCTACTAAACGGTGAAATTGGAAAAGGAACCCCCTTATTGACACCTAAAAAAATTCTTGCTATACAATCATTTACTATCCATTTCCATCCAATTGCAAATATACCACCGTATTTCCCAGAAAAATACTTTCCTTTAATATATTTCCTTCTATAAAAAAACAATGACAAAATATTAGCAAATAAATAAGTGCACAAACCAAAAAATAATTTAAATATTCTCACGTTACTCTCCTCAAAAAGATTACTCATTTCAATAGTTTAATAAAATTAATTTAATTTAATAATGAAACTTTCAACATATATTTATGTTTTAATTGACACTTTCTGAACTAACGCTCAAAGATTTCCAAATTTTACGAATGTAAGGAAATAAAGCAGTAAAATAAATTATACACCAAATTATACCCAAAATAATAGATTCTATTTCTTCAGAAAATATGAGATCAAGGGTAATTATAGTTTTTATCCAAGAAAAAAACAAACCCAAACTAGCGCAAAAAATAGAAATCAAAAAAATAGGAATCCAAGGGAAAATTTTTGACAACCTTATCTTTACTGCTTTTGAAGTGGCTAAAAGTTGAAAAAGAACCAAAACAAATAGTGAAATAAATGTTGAAACAGCTGGTCCATAGAAACCTAACAGCCGAAACAAAGGATAAATTAAAATCACATTAATAAGTAAGGACACAAGAGCATTAATAAAAATCAGTTTTGTTTTTCCAACCGAACTGAGTATCATTCCAAAATAGGTACAACGTAGCAGTGGGATTAAACTATATACTTGAAATACTCTAACACCTGGGAGATACTTGCTAGAGTACAAAATTGAAATCACTTCTCGGCTAAAAGTAAAAATCCCCATCGAAATAATACAAATGAAAATAAAGGCCATTATAGTGCTATTCTTCCATAAATTAATTGCTTTTTCATTATCCTTCTTCATCACGTAACTAATAATAACCGGCATTGAGACAAGACTCAAGGCTGAAGCAATTATTGCAATTGGTAATTCTTTGGCTGCATTTGAATAAATAGCGTAATCCTCAACAGAATAAAATCGCCCGATAAACAACTTGTTCATTTCAACAGATATTGTTCCTACAAAAGATGAAAGACTAATAGGAATTGAATAAGTTAATATTCTTTTTATTAGATGTGAATCAAACCGAAAATTAATTTTCCCCACCATCCTGCGGACAATAAAAAATGATGTAATTGAAATTCCAATTTCCAAAAGTGAATATAGAATCATGTATATTTTAAAATTCCAATTCATTAACTGGACTATCACAATGAGAGAAAGAAGGAGAATACCGTTTGCTAATCTAAAAAACATTAATTTTGGTGTTTTTCCATAAATAACAAAAAACAATTCAATACTTTGGATGACCATAATTGTCCATGGTAGTACAGCAAGAGAATAAATGAAAGAGTTAATTAGTGTATTTTTGTAATAGTTTACTAGTATTGGCGCACAAAAGACAAGAAATAGGCCATTTATTATCATCAAAATGGTGGAGAATGAAAAATAAACAGAAACATATTTTTCTTTTTCTCCTAAGTTTTTTGCTTTTCCCATAAAAAAATTAACACTATTCGGAAGACCCAAAGAAAAAAATGCATATGTTAAATTAATTGCCGAAATTATTTGTGAAAATGTGCCAAATTCTTCAAGAGAACGAAATCTTGAAAGCAACATTGAAGTAATAATTTGCAACAACATCGTGATGAATTGGGAGATGGTTAATCCAACTCCATCCCTAGCTATGGATTGTTTTTTTTCTTCCATTTTAATTGGTCTCTCCATTTAATTGTCCCTTAATTCCCAATATTTGTTTTTAGAATCTTAGAAAAACATTAAAATTAATACTTTCTTATTAAGAAGCGTAAGCACATTTTCAAATTATTTTATTTATGTTTTGTTTATAGTAAAACAAAATTACCCTTTTAATAAAGTATAACTCATAATCTTCAATTGTGAAATGATAAAAAGGGTAATATTATTATAGAAACTATAATTCAACCAAGTGCTTTTTCTTACAATTTTCTTCGTTCTTCTTGAATGATTATATTCATCTCTTTAACATGAGCATCAATATCATGATAAAGCTGAATTTGGTTTTTAGCTCGGTCCCAGTGTTGATGTTTATATTCTTTGGGATAAACAGACTTGGGATCTAAATGAGCTGTTAAGAAGCGAATGATATGTTCCAAAGTGACAACTTTGACGCCGTTAACGAGATTATCAATTTCAGCAGCGGTAATAAAGTCTTTGGTTTCTTTTAAGAACCCACGAACAAACAAACGATAATAATCAAGATTAAAATGAACAAACTCTAATTGAGTTTCATCTTCCCGGCTAGTTGAGCAAAAATATCTAGCAGCATCCCCAAAATCAGTGATTAAAGTGCCGGGCATAATAGCATCTAAGCCAATAACTCCCAAAACTTCATAGGTGTTTTCATCAAACAACATATTGCTTAACCGAAAATTATTGTGTGTAACCCTTAATGGAACTTGTTTAGTTTTCAGTAAATGAGGAATTAAAGTAAACTGGGCTTCTTGAAATTCTAAAAACTTCGTTTCATTAAACAAAGGAACAGCTTTTTCATAATCTCTGTTAATTACTTTATATAGTTGCTGATATAGTTTTGGAGCATCATGGTAATTAGCAATCGTATTCACTAATAATTTAGGATTGAAATCAAGTAAAACCTTTTGAAATCTTCCAACCGCTTTTCCAATTTCTTCCATCATCTCATCAGCAACAATCTTTTTAAAGATCTTCATATGCGGTTTTATTTTATACATTCGCCAATAGGTTTCTTCGGCTTTCACATGCTTAGTGCCTGTTAGAGAATCCAGTAAATTTTTGGTCATTAAAAAATCATCCTTACCTTTAAAATAAGGAACTAAAGATTCGATATTTTTAATAACATTTTCCGGTTTTTTAAAGATATTATTATTGATTAGTTGTAAGATATAAGTTTCATTCTTTGATTTTGCAAGATAGGTACGATTAACTACTCCTCTACCAAAGCGGTCAACGGACAATATGTGTTGTAATAATCCATATTGTTCTAATGCATCAAACATGATCATATTGCATTATCTCCTTAATATTTATTTTATCAATAAAAACTCAATAATCTTATCAGACACAAAATCAATATCTTCTTCAGTTAGATAAGGATGCATTGGCAAAGATAAAACTATATCACAAAGGGAAGTAGAAATTGGATAATCTTTATTAGAACAATTAAAATCTTTGAAAGCGGTTTGATTATGCATTGTTTTTGTATAGTAAATCATACTGGGAATCCCGTAGCTACTTAAAAAGTTCTTTAATTCATCCCTTTGTTGTTTGTTTTTTAGTTTAATTGTGTATTGAGCAAAACTTGATAAGTATCCCTCAGGAATAAAAGGAATTTCAACATGTTTTTTTAATCTGTCATTATATTTTTTGAAAACAATATTGACATCATTCAACTCATGATTAATAAAAGCAGTCATTTTTACATTTAAAATAGCAGCTTGAACTGTATCTAAACGAGAATTAACACCAATTCTAATATTATCATACTTATCTTCACCTTTGCCATGGACCCGTAATGATTCCAATAAACTTGTTAAGTTATCGTCGTTTGTAAAAATAGCACCGCCATCACCATAACAACCTAGAGGTTTGGCAGGGAAAAAGGAAGTAATCGCAGCATTACCAAAACTACAAGCTCTCTTACCTTTATATTCGGCCCCAAAACCTTGTGCTCCATCCTCTAAAATAAGCAAATTATATTTTTTAGCAATCGCACTAATGGTCTCATAATCAGCAAGTAGACCAAAAAGGTCAACCGGAATAATAACTTTTGGTTTAAATTTCCCCTCTTTGATTACTTGTTTTATTTTTTTTTCGAGTTCTTTGGGATTAATGTTGAAAGTTTTAGCATCAACATCGACAAAAATCGGAGTTGCTCCAACAAATGATACTACTTCTGCAGTGGCAAAAAAAGTGAAATTAGGTACAAAAACGGCATCACCTTTGCCAATACCCCATGCAGTTAAAACTAAAGATAAAGCATCGGTTCCATTTGCACAAGAAATACAGTGTTTAACGCCAACATATTCAGCAAGTCTCTTCTCAAGTTCTACTACTTGAGGCCCACTGATAAAATTTGATTCAATAAACACTTTTTCGACGGCTTCATCAATTTCTTTCTTATATTTTATATATTGAGTTTTTAAGTCTCTAAACTGCATTATTTAACTCCTTTCTTCAACCAAACAATTTTCCATTAATTTGTATTTTCTGTTACATGAATGACAAACAAAATTATTATCCAACCTTTGCCCACATTCACATACCCAACCTATTTGTTTAGCCGGCACTCCAGCCATCAAGGCATAATTAGGAACATCTTTTGTGACGACACTTCCTGATCCAATCATCGCCCATTTACCAATGGTATGACCACACACAATCGTAGCATTAGCGCCAATGGTTGCACCAAATTTAACTAAAGTTTTTTTATAATACTCAGCTCCTTTTGGATATTTGCTTCTTGGAGTAAGGTCATTTGTAAAAACCATTGAAGGCCCACAAAAAACATAATCTTCAAGTTCAACGCCCTCATATACCGAAACATTGTTTTGGATTTTTACATTGTTGCCAATTTTTACATTGTTAGAAATATTGACATTTTGGCCAATCGAACATTTTTCTCCAATAACAGCCCCACTTTGGATGTGAGAAAAATGCCAAATTTTTGTTCCTTTGCCAATTATTACATTTTCATCAACATAAGAACTTTCATGAACAAAATAATCCACTATTTAAACCTCCCAACAAAATCCATTGTTGAACAGTTTTTTAAGGGAAGTTTTACGATTTTTCCTTCTGCAGCTGATTTATATATTGCTAATACAAGTTCCAAAGCCCTTCTTCCATCTTCTGCGGTAACATAAGGTTCACGGTTGTTTTTTATTGCATCAATGACATCTGCATAAAGTGGTTTATGTCCAAACCCATATACACTAGGGGGATTTTCATGATATTTTTCTTTTACTTCTACTGGATTATCAAGATTGTCCGCAAATTTCCATTCTTCAATTATGTTCACAGATTTTCCTCCAGCTTTAATCATCCCTTTTTCACCAAAAATGAATAAAGTTTCTTCAAAGTTGGTCGGAAATATGGTGGTTGTACCTTCAATAATTCCATAACTTCCATTTGCAAACTTTACTATTGCCATTCCTAAGTCTTCCGCTTCAATGTATTCATGATTTACATTATCAGTCATTCCTGAAACTTCTACAATGTCATTTCCCATCATCCACCTTAATAGGTCAATGTTATGAATACATTGATTCATTAGTGCTCCACCGTCTTGTTCCCAAGTTCCTCTCCAAGGAGCTTGGGTATAGTAGTCTTTGCTCCTATTCCATCTAATATGAGCAGTACCATAAAATAATTTCCCAAAACGATTTAGTTCAATAGACTCTCTAATTTTTAATATTGATTTATTAAAGCGATTTTGGTGACAAGCACTTACAACTACTTTGAATTTTTTTGATAAAGAAATTATATCATCTGCATCTTTTAAAGATAAAGATATGGGTTTTTCGATTATTAAGTTAATTCCTTTTACAATACAGTCTTTAGCAATCTGAGCATGTTTTCCACTTTCTGTTGCAATTGCAATTAAATCTATTTTTTCTTTTTCAATCATTTCTTTATAATCTTTGTAGATTTTTGTTGAAGAACTTAGTTTAAAATCAATTACAAGTTGTTGCGCTTTTTTAATATCCAAATCACAAAGAGCAACAACTTCTAATAAATTATTTATTGCAGCTGAAACATGATTTGGAGAAATTCTTCCACAACCAATTAAAGCATATTTTAAACTCATCTTATCCCCCTTATAGCAGTTCAATATTATCGCGATTGCATATTTTTTTCATAGCATTTTTCGTATCAAATATCATTTTTGCATTCTTTTGTATGAAATTATAATCAACATTTGTATGAGCAGCGGTAATAACAACTAAATCAACGGACTTAAGAATTTCTTTATTTAATTCAGTTAAGCCTTTTTTTATTTTTCCATCTTCTTTATATTCAGGAATATATGGATCAAAATACTCAACAATTGCACCAAGTTTTTCAAATTCATTAATTACTTCAATTGCTGGACTTTCACGATAATCATCAATATCTTGTTTATATGCAACACCAAGAACTAAAATTTTTGAACCGTTGATGGCTTTTTTATATCGATTTAAAATCTTAATGCTTCTTTCAGCACAATATTCGGGCATTCGATCATTAATCATCATTGAAGATTCAATCATGGAAGTATGGAATCCATATTCTCTTGCTTTCCATGATAAATAATATGGATCAAGAGGAATACAGTGCCCCCCAAGACCAGGTCCTGGATAAAAAGCTTGAAAACCATATGGTTTTGTTTTTGCTGCTTCAATTACTTCCCAAATATTAATGTTCATTTTATTGCATAACATTGCAAGTTCGTTAATTAATCCAATGTTTACATTACGATAAGTATTTTCTAAAATTTTCTCCATTTCAGCTATTGCTGGAGAAGACACCCTATGAACAGGGGCAGCCAAAATATTTTCATACATTATTGCAGCAATTTCTGTACATTCTGGTGTTACTCCGCCAACAACTTTAGGGGTGTTTTTAGTTTTATAAATGAGATTCCCTGGATCAACCCTCTCAGGGGAAAATGCCAAGTAGAAATCAGTTCCACACTTCAAACCTGATTTTTCAAGGATAGGTTTCAATAATTCTTCGGTCGTCCCAGGATAAGTTGTTGATTCCAACACTATTAACATATCTTTATGCATATATTGAACAATATTTTCTGCAGATGAACGAACAAAGCTTATATCAGGTTGCTGATATTTATCAAGCGGTGTGGGTACACAAATGCAAACCGCATCAGCTTTAGCTACTTCTGAAAAATCAAAAGTAGCTCTTAATTTACCACTTTTTACCAACTGCTTAAGGTCTTCATTTACGACATCACCAATATAATTTTCTCCGGAATTTACCATTTCAACTTTTGATTTTTGAATATCAAATCCAATCGTTTTAAATCCAGCTCTTGCTTTTTCAACAGCTAAAGGAAGACCAACATAACCAAGGCCAATTACTCCAAGAATAGCAGTTTTACTTTTAAATTTTTTTATTAATTTACTCACAATATTTATCCTTTTTTTCTAAATTTTTTTGTTTTAAGATGTTTTCGTAAAAAATATTTTTTGGTTGATTAATTCCTAAATTAAATAGCATGTCCAAGGCTGATAGATTATTGACAAAACTAGATGAATTAATTTGTCGATAAATTGGATATTCAAATTCCTGGAAAATAACATGTATGTCGTTTCGTTCAAACAATTCGACATCAATATATTTTTTTGCTCCAACTCCAGACAGATAAATGTTTGCTTTTAAACTTTTTAACTTATTAATTAAGTTTAAATTTTTATCTTCTGAGTAAGAATAATTCAATTCTGAATGATACATCATTGGCGTTTTTATATCAAATAATTCACGAAATAAAATAATTGTTTCTAACTGAAGGTCAATAAGGTTTGAAAAATCTTTTTGAAGTATTTCGTTTATGAATGGCCAAATTTCTCCAAAATAAGATGCTTTAATATAATTATTATAAATCCAATTTTTGTGTGAAGTTAAAACTTTTTGACAATCATGTAATTTTATATGTCTATTTTCTTTATCAAATAATTTCTCGTTTTCAACGCTTAAACTTAAGTATTTTACCATTCCAGATGTTTCAAGAAATAAGTTTCTTGTCATCGGTGATTTCTTTTCTAATTGCGCTAAATCATTTATTAAAAACAAATCTGATTTCGCCATTTTATCTAAATATCCAAGCCATGGAAAATAATGGGGTTGATGAGAACTAATAATCATTCTATTCTTTCCTCCTTAACAACTCATTTATGATTTCTAAATACTTTTGATTTTGTCTTTCTCTTGAAAATTTATCAATATTATCCAAATTATCCAAGCATTGTAAATTATTCAAAATAATATACTCGATGATTTTTTTTGTTTCAAGTTCAGAAGTTGAAACAAAACCATTTTTAAATGATGATATAAGTTCGCCAAGCAAACCTGGATTCCGTGCAATCAATAATACCGGCTTATTTACCATAATGTAATCAAAAATCTTTGTTCCAAATCCTGTCGGGCTATCTTCAATTAAAAGCAGTAAATCTGATTTATAACATTTTAATAAACCATCTTCATATTTTAAAAACCCCGTATTGTAGTAAGAAATATTTTCGTTAATGTTTTTATTGAATAAATTCTCAACAAAAGGTTCTTTCTCACCAATATGAACTACCTGGATTTTTGTTTTCAATGATAAATAATTTAACGCATTATAAAAAATTAGTGTCGATGCTTTAGAGTAATATGAAAACTTACCAAACAAACAAATTTTAAATGCATTTAAATTTTCTTCCCTTTTTGGGAGCAATTTTTTTGACAGAACTCTATCAAATCCATTTTTAATAATCGATATTTTTTCGTATTTCACAAAATATTTTCTCATTAAAATTTCTTTATCCCGGCTCGATGTTACAATTATTTTTGATGAATTATTAATAGCTTTAAATTCAGTTAAATAATTTCCTTGAAAAAAGTTTAATAAGAAAAATTTTAGTTTTCCTACAATTCCTTTTGGTTTTCTTGGATTAATCAACCACAAATCCCGGAATTCCAAAATAATTTTGATTTTAAAATCTCTTCTAATTTTTTTTATTGGCTTCAAAGTGTAAAAAGGACCTGAAGAAATAATTATAATATCTGGTTTAAAAAGCAAAGTTTGCTCATATATAAAACGAGAATACAATTTTTGCATTTTAAAAAACGAATTCGGATTATTACATCTTATATCAATAGTGGGAATTTTAGGATTAACTTTATCTAAAACCAAATTGGAACTCCACATATCATTATTGTTTTTTATAACTAATAACGAAAAGTTATCAAAATTGGATATATAGTTTATTAAACTTCCCATTCTTTTTGAACCAACACCAGAATACGGCGGAAATGCAGGGGAAATAACTAAAATTTTTTTTTTCATCATCGATTTCTTTACCAAAACTTTCTATTTTTTAAAATAAACCATATTTTTTTATTATTTTTCTTAATATATTTAAATGAAAAGTTGACAAATAATTCCTATAGTATAGTATTGATTCAAAAATATAAAAAGAAATTAAAGCCAATTAAGGTATTTGTTTTAAAATTCGCATTGTTTATAGCAATCTGAAATTGACCAGATTTTAAGAAAAACAATGATTAAAATTGACCACCCATTGTATTAAACGATACTCATGAACTAATAGATTGTGAGATAAAAAAGTGATAAAAATAATGGAAAAAGAGAAATCATTGTTAGATTTAAAAATAGTCGATTCAAGAGAGCAATTGCTAGAGAACTAGTGATTACCCATAATATTGTTAAAAGTTGCATTCTGAAGCATAAATAATTTATGACAGAAATCTTTAGTTATTCAACGCTAACAGTTGTTATTATGGGGCGGTGCCCCACAAAGTTCATGTTATTACAATCAAAGGAGAAGCATATCAATTAAAAGAAATCAAGAGTGGTTAAACCGCTAAGTAGTTAATTTCGAATCAATAAAGGTGGGCAATTTCACATTGATGTTTGTAGCATAAAAAGAAAGAATTATTAAAACAAGGATATTTTTTTAAACTTCAAAATAAAAACTTTTCCTAAAATTATTCATTTTTATTGAATAAAGAAAAATTATTCATTGAAACTTGTAAGAAAAAAAATTTTGCTCCTTCAAAACCTACATTAAAAAGCAAATCTAAAATTGATAACCCCGGAACAAATTCTAATGAATTATTTTGGTTATATGGAATTAAATCAGTTTTTATGAATGCTACATTAATATTATTATTTTTTAATAGTTTTGTGTCCAAATAATCTAATGATCCACCACTCCCTGAATAGTAATTTGTAGCATTTAACTCTCTACATATTTCAACAATTAAATTTGACTTGTGGGAATCCTTTAATGGTAAATTCAATGAGGACTGTAAAATCAAATTTGTAGGAATTTCAAGTAAATTTTTAATATCAATAATACTTTGAATTGAATATTCATATACAAATGAAAATTTTTTATTGAAAAACATCACAACAAATGGCCAAACTTCACTAAAATATAATGTTTTTTTATAATTCTCTTTAATAAAATTTAAATTTCTCGTTCTCCAATCTACATTATTATTAACTTCAAGTTCACTAAATTTCTTTTGGAGATAATCTTTTTTTACAAAGGGAATTGAAAAATATTTTATTTTACCATTACAATCTAAAAGTCTATTTCTATGCATATACGAACTGTCAGTTAATTGAACATTATCAAGTAAAACAAATTTTTCAACTAAAGCCATTTTAATAAAATATCCTAACCAAGGAAATAAGTGTGGCTGATGGATTGCAATATTCATTAATTTATACCTTCACTTCTAAAAATGTCATCACTATTTCTTATGTTCTTTTTAATTGAATTTATTGTGCTAATCTTTCTTTCATTTGCAAACTCGTTTAAAATCAGTGCTAAATCCTTAGATATATCAGAATACCAAATGGGGTGAGTTAATAAATGTAATCTCAAAATAGATTTTGTTTTTATTATATTTATAACATCCATTTTCCAATTTCTCCTACTATCAGAAACATATAACATTTCTTTAAAATAAGTATTAGAATAAGAATTTATAATATTTCCAAAATCATAATTATTAATTAATGAAGAATTAGAAGGACGGTGAAATGACACACAATCGACTTTGATTCTATAAAAATCTTCAAGAAGTTTAATCTCTTTATGAATTAAAAGATTAAAATCATTATTATCATAGCGAGTTTCATCAAAATGTAAACCGATTTTATGATTGAGACTAATTATTTCTCTTATAATTTTTTCTGCTTCTAAAGAAAAAACATTATAAAAATTAGATGTGATTAACAAAAAAAATGTAGATTTTACACCCATATTGCTTTCAATTTTTGCAATTTCAAGAGCTTTTTCCAAAGAAAAATCTATATCATGTCTCATTATCACAGATTTGTAAAATTTTAAATAATTTGTGTAGTCACAAAAAATAAAATTATTCTTTAAAAGTGTATTAATTAAATTTTTAAAGGAATTATAAGTAAAATCCATATGTAAACCTCAATAATTAAATATAAATTTTATTTTTTAGAAAAAATAAAGATATGGGAACAAAAACAAAAATGAAATAATTTGTTTGAAAACAAATAAAAGGATTAAAAAGGGACATAAAAACAATTGTAAACAGCAATGGAAAAAAATTAAAAAATTTGTATTTTTTTATCATTATCTTAAAAAAAGAAATATAAATTACTAGAACCATTATCAAACCAATTATTCCATGCATTGACCAAATATCTAAAATTTCACTATGACCAGATACACCTAAATTTTTAGCAAGCGTCAATATATTTCCAACCTTATGACCTACACCAAAAATAGGGTTTGATAATATTCCAGTAAAACCCCTTTCAATAGTAAAAAATCTATTAATTAAATTGCTATCAGAAGAACTACGAAAAGCTAAATACTCACCAATTTCAAACAATCTTTGTTGAACTGCATTTTCTTTTAAATAGTTGATATTCATTAAAATTTCGCCCAATTTTTGTGATAGTGTTAAAAAAAGTATTAAGAAAAGAAAAAGAAAAAAGATATTCTTTGTAAAATTTCTAACTTTAATTTTATGGTCTTCAAAATATCTCGAAGAAAATAAAAAGGAAATAACTGAACCAATTATGGAAAAAACGAAAGTAATGGTTGACCCAGTAAGATAAATAACAAAGTAAGAGGAAACCAAAACAATTAAAAGAATAAAAATGTTTTTTCTCGACTTAATAAGACCCTGTTTTAAAACTGTGCATAGAAAAATTGATAATAAAGCCGCTGAATAAGCAAAAAAATAACCGGCGCCAAAAAAATAATTTTTCCCATCAACTCCGTCATTCGTCATAATTCTTGGCAAAAATGGATTATTAATAAGAAAGATTAACGAAAAAAATAAGGTAAAAATATAAATAAAAATTAAAAAAGTTAAAATCTTTTTATATTTAAATCTATTAAAATTCTTAAAATAATTATAAATAAAGTAGGGAGAAAAATTAAGTAAATAAGTAAAAGTTTGTTTTGAAATGTCAAGTAAATTTCCATGTATTAAACCAGAAAGAAAATAGTATCCAAGAAAAAGAAAAATTGAAATACTAATTACTGATAATTTGCTTTCACCTTTAACTGTTAATGGAAGATATGTAAGAAATAGCCATAACAAAAATAGCGCAAAACTAATAAATTTTAAAAAGCTTGAAGTCTCTCCACTCATATAAAGAAAGAGAAATGCAACTAAAATTATGTCGTTGAAAGAAATATTTGCTTTTTTTAATATGACTTTTTTCGAATTAATTGTTTCCACATTTGTAATCCTTTGAATATAAATTAAATAATATTGGGGCAATTTTGCTAGCTGAGTACTTTTCCAAAACAAATTCTCTAATGTAAAAGGGATCAAATTGATCGATATTATTAAACACAAACTCCATTTTTTCAACTAAGTCACATAATTTGAAATCAAAAAACAAACCTAATTTTGGATTAATAATAATATCTTCTGCCCCACCAGAGTGAGAAGACAGGATGGGTAATCCACATGCCATGGCTTCAATAATTGAAACTCCAAAAGTTTCTTTAAGGGATGGGAGAATAAAACAGTCACAATAATTATAAAAATCAAATATAAAGGTCCTTTGTCTTTTTCCCATGAATATTACTTTGTCAGTTATATTTAAATAATTACATTTCTTTTTTAATTTTTTTCTCAAAATTCCATCTCCAAAAACAAATAATTTTGCATTATATTTTTCTAAAAACAATGAAAAAGCTTCAAAAAGAAAGTAATGATTTTTTATAGGAACCAAATTTGCAGTTATAACAAATGAAAATTCTTTGGATGGAATCTTTCTTATTTTAAAATTTTCCAATTCAATAGGCAACATGTTTGGAATTACAATTGAATTTATTTTTGAATTTATTAAAAGATTATTCTTTAGCGAATTGCTCACTGAGATAATATAATCTGAGCCATCATAAGCAGAACTAGTTAATTTTTTGATGGTTTTTTTTAAACGTAGAGCATTTAATTTCGAAGAATGCTCTGTAATTATATATCTAAAGTTTAAATCTCTTTTCAAACGATTTATTATTTTGTTATACAAAAATGAAGTATCAATAAAATGAGAATGAATTACTTCAGGAACCCAATTTTGTTTCTGTATTAATTTAAAAAAATTATTAATAATTATTCTTGAAATGAAGGTTCTAAGCGAAAATGGTAAAAGTCTTCCAACAAAAAAACTCGCATAATATACTTTAATTCCTTTAATATTACTAAAACCATAACCAATTTTTCTCAAATGTTTAATTGATCTAAAATCGTGTGCAAATATTCTTACATCGTTCCCAAGACCCGACAACGATAATGCTTGGTCAAATTCAAAAGGATTAATACGAAGATCTTTATTATATTCACAAGTTGTTAAAATTAATATTTTCATGATTAAGAAACTTCAATCCTTTTTGATAATTTTTCATAATCGATTAAATCCTTTACATTATTATAACAATTTTCTTTAAGTGAAAAAAGTGATTCTGAATTAATTAATGCAAACCTATCGGTTAATTCCTCAGCATTTGAAGCATAAAAAACATTGTCACTGAATAATAATTTGTAATTCTTATGTGGAAATAAAACAGCAAAACATCTACAACAAATTGAACTTTGAACTGTAACAGTCATTCCACCAATATTAACATAAACATCTGATGCACACAATATTTGAGTTAATTCTTCTTGGCTTTTCCACCCTAAAAAGATTATTCGCTTATCTTTTTCAATTAAATCTAGTAATTTTTTTGAATCTTTTTTATTAAGAGAACCTACAAGCAATAAAATAAAATTTTGGTTAGTAGTTTGAGAAAATGATACAATCACTTCTTCTGTTTTTCGTTCCTTAATGGACATTTTTCCAGTATGAAGAAAGATAATTTTATTCATTATTCCAAGGTTGTTTCTCACAAAATTCCTACTCAATTTGTAATTTTCATCATCTATTATGTCACCACCTAATGGAAATAACTCTAATTTTGTATTTGGAATACCATATTCTTTATGAGCGAAATCCAAACTTTCTGGAGAAATACATAGGACTTTCCTTATACTTGAAAGACTCAATTTGATTATTAATTTATAAAAGATTCTATGTAAAAAAAATTTTGAAAAAAGGTTTCTTATGCTATTAGTGTAATCTGAATGAACATCAACATATAAGGTTACCCCTTTTTTTGAAAACCTACTTACTAATAATAAATCAAGACTCTGAATTCCATGAAAAAGTATTATCTCTGGTTTGAACTGTTTCAAAAATTTTAAAACACCTTTATGGGAACGTACTTTCGTAAAAAACGGAAAATATTTTTTAATTGGTAATCTTGTAACTTTTATTCCATTTTCATTTATATAAGTTGATGGTTTTAAAGTTTTTGTTTTATAACTATTATAAACAACTGTTGAAGATAAAATCTCAACCTCGTGACCATGCTTATAATTATAAAAGGGTAAGCGATTTTCTTGGTATCCCTCGCCATCAGCGAAGTAGTTAGCCAAAACTATGTGTAATATTCTCATTTTAAAACCTTCTTAACAAAAAATATATAAAATTCTAATTATTTTTTTAAAAATTTAACTTATCTTTATTTGTTATCTTAAAATTGCAAATATAACAAGTTATATTGTTATATTTGTTTTGCTAAATGTTTAATAATTAAAATAACTGACAATAATTCTTTTTATTTTTTCAGATACATTTGAAACCAAATAGTCATTTACAGCATTTAAATCTTGCGAAAATTCACATAACAAAGTTATACCCTGAATAATCTTATCTTTTTTTGTCCCAACCATCATTACAACTGCTTCTTCCATAGCTTCTGGTCTCTCATGTGCCTCTCTAATATTCAAAGCTTTAAAATTCATAATCGAAGCTTCTTCGCTAATAGTTCCGGAATCACTTAACACACATTTTGATTCAATTTGAAGTTTATTATAATCAATAAAACCTAAAGGTTTTAAAGTTTGAATCAAAGGATGAAATTCTATCCCTTTTGAATCAATCATTTTCCTTGTCCTTGGATGTGTTGATACTATGATTGGCAATTTGTAAAGTTCAGCCATTGTATTTAATGAATCAACCAAATCAAAAAAATTATTTGAATTAATGTTTTCTTCTCTATGTGATGATACTAAAAAGTATTTACCAGATTCTAAGCCTAACTTTTTTAAAATATTCGAATTATCAATTTCTTCTTTTTTACTCATTAACACTTCATACATAGGGCTTCCAGTTTTAATGATTCTATCTGCAGGAATCCCTTCATGAATCAAATACTCCCTAGCTATAGAACTATAAGGTAAATTAATATCTGCAATGTGGTCAACAATTTTTCTGTTTGTCTCTTCAGGAACTCTTTGGTCGAAGCATCGATTCCCAGCTTCCATATGAAAAATGGGAATATGTCGACGCTTGGCAGCAATCGCTGCCAAACAACTATTCGTATCACCAAGCACCAAAAATGCATCTGGTTTTTCTAACTCCAAAATTGGGTCTATCTTTATTAATATATTGCCTATGGTCTCAATAGCGTTTCCTATTGCAGCGTTTAAAAAATAGTCTGGTTTTTTCAGGTTAAAATCTTTAAAGAAAATTTCATTTAACTCATAGTCATAATTTTGACCAGTGTGAACTAAAATGTGTTCAATCGCTTTAGAAGAGTTTAGTTTATTAATAACAGCAGATAACCTAATTATTTCCGGTCTTGTACCAACAACTGTCATTACCTTCAATCTTATCATTGTTTATACCTCCTCATAGTAGGTGTCAGGTTTTTCTGGATCAAAGCATTCATTAGCCCACATCACTGTAACCATATCAACATTTCCAATATTTTTTATGTTATGGGTATAGCCTGGGGGTATTTCAACTACTTGAAGTTTTTGATCATTAACATAGTATTCAATAATTTCGTTTTCACCAATCTTCCTTAACCGAATTACTCCACTTCCACTAATAACTATAAACTTCTCATTTTTTGAGTTGTGCCAGTGGTTTCCTTTAACAATGCCTGGTTTAGAAATGTTAATAGAGATTTGTCCATATTCAAAAGTCTTAAACATTTCTGTGAATGAACCTCGATAATCAGTATTCATCTTAAGGTCAAAAATAAATTGATCTTTTGGCAAATAACTCAAATAATTTGCATATAATTTTTTTGTAAAAAGGTCTTCCATGTTAGGAATGAAAAGATTTTCTCGACTTAACTTAAAAGAATAAAGAAGATCCGCTACCTCACCCAATTTTTTTGTAAAAACAGGATGAATAGAATAAAAATCACCTTGTTTTTTTGCCTTTCCGCTTAGAATGCTAATCAATTCTTCAACCAAATCATCAATGTATACCAAATTTAAAACGGCGTTCGGATCGTTGATTATAATTGGTAAATTATTGGCAATATTGTAAGAAAAAGTCGCAATAACACTATTGTAATTTGGCCGGCACCATTTTCCAAACACATTGGGAAAACGATAGATATAAACTTTAGCTCCAGTTTCCAGCTGATATTTAAACAGCAACTCTTCTCCTGCTTTTTTACTAATTCCATAAGGGTTATTAACCAAGGCTTGAATTGATGACGCTAACATTATTGGACACTTATTACCCCATTTTTTAAGATTATTCAGTAAAATAGAAGTAAATCCGAAATTACCTTCCAAATATTCTTTTGGATCTTTTGGCCTATTAACTCCCGCAAGATGAAATACAAAATCGCAATCTTTCGAGAAATGATCCAAATCCGTGGAGGTTGATTCTATATCATATTCATAAATATCTTTATAATTTCTATTTTTTAATTCTACAATTAAATTTTTCCCAATGAATCCTTTTGACCCTGTTACAAGAATTTTCATATTACCTCTATTTAAACATATCTAATTTCAACAACAATTTTTTCATTCCCTCAATATCTAAGCGTGTCGTATTGTGAGAATGATAAGAATCAGCAAGGATTAGCTTTTTACTTCCTTTCTCGACAAATCTATCATAATTTAGATTTCGATTATCTGCAGGGATTTTGAAAAAGCCCCCTAAATCTAAAGCTTTTGTCATCTCCTCTTGTGTAACGAGTACTTCATATAACTTCTCACCATGTCTTGTACCAATATACACGGGAGGAATATCACATTTTTTTAAATCTAAAATAGCTTTTGCAAGAACATCAATTGTAGAAGCAGGGGCTTTTTGTACAAACAAATCTCCTTGTTCTCCATGAAGAAATGCGTAGAGTACCAATTCAACTGCATCGTCTAGCGTCATCATAAAACGGGTCATTGCGGGGTTGGTAATTGTTACGGGTTTGTTTGAGGATATTTGGCTGAGAAATAACGGGATAACTGAACCTCGAGATCCCATCACATTTCCATATCGCGTCAAACAAAGGATAGTATCATTTAATCTAAATTGACGAGATCTTGCAATAACATTTTTTTCCATGATTGCCTTACTCATGCCCATTGCATTAATCGGGTAAGCTGCTTTATCAGTCGATAAAAATATAGCCTTTTTTACTCCGTTTTTTACACAAGCAGAAATGACATTGTCGCTACCTAAAATATTGGTTTTTACTGCTTCTAAAGGATAAAACTCACAGGACGGCACTTGCTTTAAAGCTGCTGCATGAAATACAAAATCCACACCTATGAATGCACCATCAATTGAATTATAATCTCTTACATCGCCAATATAGAATTTTAATTTGTCATTATTATAAAATTTACGCATATCTTCTTGTTTTTTTTCATCACGTGATAAGACTCTTATTTCTTTTATTTCAGAATTTAAAAATCTTGAAACAACTGCATTACCAAACGAGCCTGTCCCCCCAGTAATAAGTAATATTTTATCTTTAAACATCAATTATTGTCCCCTTTTTTGTTAATATGATTGATTATAGTATTATAAGAAGATTTAACATCAAAATATTCAGTCAATGTTCTATAAGAATTTTCCCTCATGATTTTTCGGTTATCCGCTATAGACAAATACTTATAATTTTCAATAAATTTTTTTATATCTCCGCTTTGGTTCCATAACCCTATTCCCCAATCAATGATATGATCTTTTAAATCAGTGTTTGAATCCGAGGACATAATAATGGGCAAAGAAGCTTGTAAATAACTTAGTAAACGCGAAGGATAATTGGGAATAGTAAACCTATTATCTAGGAAAATAAGACCAACATCAGATACGCTTAATAGTTCCTCAAATTCATTTTTAGGTAAAAATGATATTAGTTTTGTTTTTTTAATATTGTTTGTTGAGATAAATTTTTTTGTTTTTTCAAATTCAGTTCCATTTCCAACAATCAAATTCATAACATTTTGCAATTTTTCTGTTTCATAAATACATTTGCATAAAAAATCTATGCCTTGTGGTCTTCCTAAATTTCCGCCATATATATATATAGTATTTCCTTTTTCAATGTTATATTTTTTTAGAATAGCATCTTTATTGGTATTAGTAAGTATTTGCCTTAATTTAATTGAGTTACGGTTTATTTCGACTTTTTCCTTTTTTAAGAAAGGGTTATGCTGTAAAAGATAATTTTTATTTCCTTCACTCATACAGCCAATAAAGTCAGACAAGGTGTAAAGCAGCTTTTCTTTCTTTCTAAAATATGAATATAAAATCGAAGTAATTCCATGTTTGTTTAATAAGCCTAAGTCCACAGCATTTTGTGGAAAAATATCTTTCAACAAAAGATAAGCCATTGCTCCATACTTCTTCTTTACATATGAAATGGTCCTTATAAAATTAATTGGAGGAGTGGAATAAATAATTAACTCAAAATTAATTTCTTTATAAAATTTTTTAAAAGCACTTAAAAAATAGAAATCAATTAATAAAGTAGTTATCCCTTTTTCAATCAAATTTGTTTTTTGAATGTTCCCAATTTTCTTTTTTAAAATTTGATAATTATTGCCTTTAATTAACTTTGTAGTTTTATTAAATCTTCTTTCATATGGAGAAATAACGAATACTTGATGACCATTATCAACAAATTCGGACAATAAATCAGTATAAATATTGGATTCATTTAGAGATTCAAAATTAAGAAGTGTCAAAAATAAAATATTCATTTATTTTTCCCTAATTTAATAAATTTATTAATTTGTCTTAACCCACTTAAAAGATAAGATTAATTTGTTTTTTATAGTGTTTTTTCAAAAAGTTACAATTTAATGATTGGCATTATTTTTTTTGCCCATCAATGTCTTCAATAGTTACCAATCTTTCTTCAACTGTTTTAGTCGTTACATTTATTATTGGAATGCGAAACTATTTATAATAAACCTAGAGCTATTATTCACACGTATGGCTTCAATTATAAATTAACAACGAGTCAATTCGACAAACACAATTGTTTAAAAAATGTTTTCTAATATCTAATCTTTGTTTTGAAAGTTAAACTCATCGTTAATTATTTCAACCTCTTAATGTAGGGTTTCCTTTGATAAGAGGCTTTAATATAAAACCAAAACAACTTAGTCGTCGCAGCTAGCAAATTTGATTATAATACCTTTTACCTCTGGTTTTGCATCAATAATCCCTTTTTAGATGTTTGCCTCTATTCTCTTATTTTAATCGGTTTAGCTGGCACACCTACTGCAACAACATTTTGAGGAATATCTTTTGTTACTATAGCACCAGCCCCGATGATTGTATTTTTTCCAATTCTTAATCCCTGTATGATTTTTGCTCCTGTTCCAACACTTACTAATTCTTCAATGTTGACATGGCCAGAAATACTGACACCTGGTAAAATTGTTGAAAAATCACCAATTATAGCATCATGTCCAACTGTTGAATCATAATCAAGAATTACATGTTTTCCAATTTTAATATTAACGGTAATGATACAACCTGGACAGATAATTGTTCCTTCCCCAATATTAACAAATTTTGACACTCTAACATCTGGATGAATTAAAACTGGATATGAATTTTTAGAATCAGTCAACCGTTCTAATACTCTTTTTTTGATAATTGGGTCAGCAATTGCACAAACAACATTCAAATTTTGTTCATGCAACCAAGCTACATCCCCAATTACATTAGAATCATTTATAACTGTTCCTTTGGGCAAATTATCATCTACGAAACCAATAAAATTCCATTGTTTATTTACACCATTTATTTCATCAATGAACCATTTAACCTCTCTGCCAAATCCACCAGCACCTATTATTACGATATTCTTCATTTTGTGCTCCCCTTAAACTCTTCCATAGTTTGAGATGTTATTGATGTCACTCCTTCTCGAATTATTACTTTTTTGATGGTTTTTAAAATAATCAACAAATCGCCAATAAAGGTAATATTATTAACATATTTTAAATCGTAATCAAATTTTTCTTCCCAAGTTATAGCATTTCTACCATTTACTTGTGCTAAACCTGTTAACCCCGGCCTAACTTCATGTCTTCTTTTTTGATTGTCATTATATAAAGGCAAATATTTAACAAGAAGCGGTCTAGGACCAACAATGCTTAAATCACCTTTTAATATATTGAATAAACTTGGTAGTTCATCTAAACTTGTTGAGCGTAATATTTTTCCAAAATTTGTTAACCTAATTTCATCAGAAAGTAAATTTCCACCGTCATCTCTTTTATCTATCATGGTTCGAAATTTGTATAAATAAAATGTTTTTTCATTTTTGCCTGGTCTTATTTGTTTGAAAATAACGGGGGATCCAAGTTTGATTCTAACTAAAATAGTAAGAATAATTAATATTGGAGATGATAATATAATCGCAATAAGACTTAAAAAAACATCCATTGGTCTCTTAACGAATTTCTCGTAAAAACCTTTTTTATGCATTTATGAATAACCTTTTAATCGTATCAATAACTCTATCTTGTTGCTCTTTTGTCATCTTTGAATCACTTGGTAAACATAATCCTGTATCAAATAAGTTATCTGAAATTTCGTTACCAATGTAATCATATTTTTCAAAAAATGGTTGCAAATGCATTGGTTTCCACAAAGGTCTTGATTCAATATTTTCTTTTTCTAATTCAATCATAATATCTAAAGGCGTTACTTTTCCTTTAAGAATTATACTAGTTAACCAACAGTTGCAGTAAGCCCATTCATTCATGGGCATGAATTCAATTTCTTTGATGTCTTTAAATGCATCTTTGTAATAATTGTAAATCTGCCTTTTCTTTTCGACTCTTTGATCTAAAACCTTTAATTGGCCTCGACCGATTCCCGCAACCACATTGCTCATCCGGTAATTAAAACCAACCCTTGTTTTTGAGACACTTGCGTTTAAGGCTACAAAAGCCGCTACAATCTGATTTGTGCCGTATATTTTAACATGTTTTTTACATTTCGGCGCAGATTCACAGAAAAAAGCCCAGCTCCCTTTAAGGAACTGAGCTCTGTTATCTATTTCGTTGTCTTTGAATTTTCTTGTAATGGCATCTCGAGATTATCTCGAGGCTTTTTTCTTATTATGGTTATCCCTGGCATAGACAAGACGCATTTTCAGGCAACAGCAAAAAGGCAGTAAACGTATACTTCACTGCTTCCTGATAAATATGAATTCCTTTAGTTTTACGTCGTGTTCCCGGCAAAGTTCTATTATTTTCGCCCTTTTCGAGAAATGGGGTGAACACTGACCACCTTCCCATCTGCTGACGGTCACGTAGCTGACTCCTAACAGACTGCCAAATTTGGATTGGCTGAGAAACATCCTTTCTCGAAGCGTCTTGATGATCGAAGGCCAATTCATCTTGATGTCGAGGTCACCATGATTGCGTCTTTTAGATTTGCCGCCATTGTTCCCATATCACTATCAAGTGACATCTGGATCCTATAGGCTCTTGCGAGGTTCCATCCAGCCACTATGTAGACCTTCTCGACCAGCAACTTGGAGTATATGTATACCCCGAGCCTTTTTATGCTTTTCAGCGAATAATTGATTTTGATACAGTTCTGGTCGTAGCTGTCGGAACCAATGATCACGATCCTCCCGTCATCCGCGTTAAGCATTATCTTTATAAATATGGGAAGGAAGAGTTTCTCTAGCACTTCGTGATTGATTCGGATTCTCCCACATACATAGTTGAACCCTACAGTTTGCGACAAGTTACCTTCCATCTGCGCCATCCGACTTCACTTCCTTCATCTCATATCCCGCTGGGACTTTTGGGCTTCTGTTCTTCGGTTTGACGACTTCCATGACGGCGAATCCGTCGAGTATGTCAACCCCTATGCTTTTCTTCAGTTCGCCATAAGTGACTCCGAATGAGTCCCTCCAGCTTTCCGGGAAGTACGACCTCTTGCTCCTTGTTGCGTCGTCATCGTTCTTGTTCCTTGGTACGAAGATTTCGGTCTCCTCAAGGTTGAAGACGAGGATTATCTCTTCCTTGCATCTCATAAGGGTGCCCTGGATCTTGTACCTGTTCTCCGGTGCCCAGCCCATCATGTCATACAGTTTGGCTGTGAACATCCTGCCCATCATCTTTCTCGATGCCCTTTTTCCAGTCTTTTTGTCAAGTCTCGCCCATTTGGCCGCGTTCTTCGTGTCCACGTCGCACATTTTCACAACCATTTTCTTTTTCTCTGGGTTGATCAGGATTTGAACATACATCGTTTCAGGAATCTTGTTGATTGCCGCCGCGTTAAAGGAAAGGCTGTCGTACCTGAAGGTAACAGCCGCGTCAAATGTGTGTGCGAAAAATTCCCTTCTTACGACTTGGTAGTCGTTGAGAAGTTCCTTTTCCTCCATTTCCTCTATATCGATGTCTTCCTCGTTTTCGATTGGTTTCTTTTCTTCGATCATCAACGATTACCTCCTAATTGAAAAGCTTCTCGTCGACCACCTGAAAATCATCCATGTAATCCTCTATGTGGTCCTTGTTTGCATGCAGCTCGTCCTCGACCTCATCGTTTTGGCCAAAAGTCTTGTGGATTGACCCGTCCAAAAGCGAATCCAACACCTTTTTGAACGACTCGGATGTCACGTCGATATCGTCCGAGCTAATGTCGATGTCGCAGAAATAGAAGGTCGCCCCTCTTTCCTTCGCGTATTCGATTTCCTCTAAGGCTGACGATACATCTCTAGTGAAATCCAGGAACGAAGGGAATATGACGTTGTCGACGAGCCCGTCGTTTATGCATCTTTTCATCCTCTGGTATTCTGGGCGGTCGAAAGAATAGCCGTCTTGCGCAATGTCGACGAAATTTGCCACGTGTTTCCACCCGTATGCCTTTATCGTTTCGACGCAGTCCTTGAAATCATATCTGCCACTTGATGACAGCCTTGCATATATAGCCGCTTTTTCCATCCGTTTGTCTCAAACAAAAGCGAAGAGAACCCGTAGGCTTTCAGTTTTCTCATTATCGTTCTTTTTCCATTGCATTTTACCCATTTCACAGCGTTGGGATGGTCTGCTTGGCATGGTCTTATCGCCATCATGTTTTCGTGTGGCTCATAAAGCACTTCGATTGCCTCACATGAGCCAAGCTTTTCGTAACATATTTTATTAAAGGAAATTTCCTCGCTGGTTATCTTCACGATTGGCATATTGCTTGATATGAACAGCTGGCTGTCCAACAGTTCGTACCCATCCAAATCGAAATGCGAGAAATCGCCCTTTCTCAAATTCGCATTCTCGAGTCTTGAACTGACAGATTGCCCATTTTCGCTCACGAAGTTGCTGGCCGAAAGATAATCGTCAATATCAAAGCCGGTATATCGAAGAGAAACAGAGACAAATCCTTTCAGGACTCCTGTCCTAATCACCTTCATTATTGGAAAGGCGCCGGTGAGATTCAATTCCTTCCTGGCTTTTCTCATCTTCACGACGTGCTCGAACATCTCGACTGAAACGATCGGATCATGGTGCTCCCTGACGAAGTATTGGTTTGGCCCATCCTCAACATCCGGACCGTTTCGCACACTCTTGTGCGTCTTGAAGCTGATGGTGAATGTCTTGGAGGCCAAAAGTTCCCCACATCTTCTTTCGTTATCAAGAATGCTTGTAACGACGCTGCTTTTCCATTTGCACTCGTGCTTGTAGTTGGAAATCTTCCCGGATTTCTGCATGATCTCAGCGATCTTCAGCGGGCTCATCCCAAACGAGAACATGGAAAAAACAAGCCTGATTACCTCAGCCTCTTCCTCGACTATTCTGTATTTTTCAGGAAGGTCCTTATCTATCTCATACCCAAAAAGCCTAGGTGTCATGAACCTTCCTATGCTGTTTCTATGGTTGTAAGACCATTTCATGATGTCGGACTTGTTCCTGGACTCGCCTTCGGCCATCATTGCCATGATCTGAAGCATGAACATCGATTCCGTCTTTGCTGTGTCGATGTTTTCACTCTCGAAAATAACCCTAACAGGTGGCCTTAGTCCGAGAAGCATTTCAACCGTCGAAAGGCAATCGACCACATTTCTCGCAAATCTGGAAACCGATTTGACCAGAATGAGATCAATCAGCCCTTTCTTGCAGTCATTTATCATTCTATTGAAGCTGTCTCGGTGCATCATCGATGTGCCGGAAATACCTTCATCGGCATATATATCGACCAAGGTCCATTTATCGTTCGACTCGATTTTCTCTGTGTATTCCTGTCGTTGAAACTCATAAGAAGTGGTCTGCTCGATGTTGTCAGTTGATACTCTGCAATACGCGCACACGCGCATTTCCTTATTTAAAGAAAAACGATCCTCACCAGACGAGTTCTTTGCTATCAGTTCTATTTCATCACGTTTATACCCATTAGCAATTGATTCTCTTAATTTTGTTTTCTCTTCATTGTCTATTGCCACGGTATAATCACATCCCCTACATTCACTCGCTTATATTTTACTGCGGGCTCAAATTCCAAATAATACGGATTGCCGTTTAAATTACTACGGATTTGCGTTTATTTTGAGATATGGCTGAATAATGACTTGATAAAACTTCCTTTTAGAGTGATGTATGTACGTACGAAAGGAGGTTTCTTACCTATGGACATTAAAAACCGCATTTATCAGCTTATGGAACTCAGAGGGTGGACAACTTATATGTTGGCCGAGAAAGCAGGCATGACCCAGTCAACCATCTCAACCATGTTCAGATCGACTTCAGTGCCCACAATACCGACGCTTGAAAAAATATGTGAGGCGTTTGGAATCAGTTTGGCTGATTTCTTTTCCGACGAGCAAGACTCAGAAGGAGAGGTTTTGTTAATAAAAATCAATTCTCTTCCGGAAAGAAGAAAGGAATTAACAAAGGCAATTATCGACGAATTCAACGAAAAATAAAAAAAGCAGTCAAGTTATGACTTCGGAAGATCTTTGTTGGTCTTCTGCTTAGTCGTCACCTGACTGCTTTTTTCTATGTTATTTCACTATTTCAAAGAATGTATCCGGTCTATCCTTATCGAAAACCTCGTTACATGTCATGATCGTTACAAGATTCTCGGTCTCGGATAGGTTGATGATGTTGTGAGTCCAGCCCGGAATCATATACACCGCTTCGATCTTATCTCCCGATACCTCAAACTCGACATATTCGCCTGTGTTGATGTTTCTCTCTTGAATCAAGGCGTGCCCGCTTACAACGATGAATTGTTCCCACTTGGAATTGTGCCAATGGTTGCCTTTCGTGATTCCGGGTTTGCTGATGTTCACCGAAACCTGTCCACAATCAACAGTGTGGATGAGTTCCGTGAAGCTTCCCCTATCATCGCAGTTCATCTTCAAGGCATACTTGAATTTCTCTTTTGGCAGATAAGATAGGTATAAGCTGAAGAGTTTTTTAGCAAACGAGCCATTCGGAATCTTTGGCATCATCAGAGAGACTGGCTGTTCCTTGAATTCTTGAAGAAGGTCCACTATCTCTCCCAATGTCACTTTATGTGTCACGGGAACGCAGCAATACCTGCCATTCTCTTTCAGAACCGTTTCGGTTTCGATGAATTCGCAATGTTTTTCTTTGCCTTCGAGAAGGTCAAACATCCCTTCAACTAGGTCATCTATATAGAGAAGCTCAAGTTCAGTAGACCTATCGTTAACAGTGAATTCTTCATCGTTCGCAACTGCCCAGCAGAATGTGGAAACAGCTGAATTGTATTTAGGTCTGGAATGTCCCATCAAATTGGGGAAACGGTAGACGTAAACTTTCACGTCGTTATCCTTACCATAATTGAAGAGCAGTTCTTCCCCTGCTAATTTGCTACGGCCGTATTCGCTATTGCCGAACCTTCCGCACAAAGTGGCCTGGATGGAGCTTGAAAGCATAATCGGAGCCTTGTTTCCGTGTTTCTTCAATGTCTCGAGCAACGTTGATCCGAATCCGAAGTTTCCCTTCATGAAATCCTCAGGATTGGTAGGTCTGTTGATACCCGCAAGATTGAAGACGAAGTCACAATCCGAGCAGTATTCATCGAGCTTTGCTTCGTCACCAAGGTCATACTCGTAAATCTCATCGATTTGAATATTTGGTCTCGTTCTGTTTTTGCCATCCTTGATGTTTTTCAGATTGTTGACCAAGGATGTGCCGACCATTCCTTTCGCGCCCGTTACAAGTATCTTCATCCTCAGTCCTTCCTCCAAACCATGCGGTTGACGATGTTGGTGTAGCTTTGAATGATTCTGACTACTTTCATGGAAACACAGATATCAGTATAGTCAGGACAAGGTTTTCCCAAAACGCCCTGCTTCTTCATCTCGATTGCCATATCGGTTGCCTGAAGAAGTTCCTTGGTCGTGATTCCGGCGATGATGAAGTCGCCTGCCTCTACCGCCTCGGGACGTTCGGTTGACGTCCTGATGCAGACTGCCGCGATCGGGCTACCTATTGATAAATAGAAACTGGATTCCTCAGGTAAAGTTCCGCTATCGGAAACGATGGCCAAAGCATTCATCTGAAGGTTGTTATAGTCATTGAAGCCAAGAGGCTCATTCACCCTGACCCTTGGGTCAAGCTTGAATCCGCTCGCCTCGAGCTTCTTCTTGCTTCTAGGGTGGCAAGAATAAAGGATTGGCATATCATATTTCTCCGCCAAAGCGTTAATGGCGGTGAATAGGTTGTTGAAGTTTTTATCGCTATCGAGGTTCTCTTCGCGGTGAGCAGAAAGAAGGATGTAATTATCCTTTTTGAGTCCTAATCTCTGCAAAGCATCGCTATTTTTGATTTTATCAAGGTTCATCGTAAGTACTTCCGCCATTGGTGAACCAGTCACATACGTTCTCTCTTTTGGCATGCCGCATTCAATTAGATAACGTCTGGCAGCTTCAGAATAAGGAAGGTTCACATCGGATATGATGTCTACGATCCTTCTGTTTGTTTCCTCAGGAAGGCATTCGTCTTTGCAACGGTTGCCCGCTTCCATATGGAAAAGCGGGATGTGAAGTCGCTTTGCGTTGATCGCGCTCAAGCAGCTGTTCGTATCGCCAAGCACCAACACGGCCTCAGGTTTCAATTCAACCATCAGGTCATAGGTCTGACTGATGATATTCGCGCAGGTTTCGCCGAGGTTTTTGCCTGCAACATGCAGTAAAACATCCGGTCCGCCCAACTCAAAATCTTCCCAAAAAACCGTTGAGAGGTTCTTGTCATAGTTTTGGTTTGTGTAACAGATGCAGGTATCAAGGTATTCCCTTGATCTTTTCATCACTGCAGCAAGACGGATGATCTCTGGTCTTGTCCCACATATGATAAGGAGTTTCGTTTTGCCGTTTTCTTTCCAGTTAAACATTAAGTTACCCTCCTTATTATTTATCTTCTGCAAGTCTTTCCTGGATGTAGGAAAGCTTCATCATGGTTTCTTTGATTTCTTTCTTGTTCAACCTTCTGGTATTGTTCGAGTTGAACTCCTCGATTGTAACGGCCTTCTTGTTGCCGTCTGTGAAGTATTTGTCGTAGTTAAGTCCACGGTTATCGGCAGGGACTCTATAGAAGTTACCTAAATCTTCAGCCTTAGCACATTCTTCCTTAGTCAGAAGAGTCTCATACATCTTTTCACCATGACGGATACCGATAACTTTGATATCTTCTTTTCTTCCACCAAACATCTCACAGACTGCCTCGGCTTGCATTCCGATCGTGCAGGCCGGTGCCTTTTGAACGAGGATATCGCCGTTCTCGCCGTGTTTGAAGGCAAACAGAACAAGGTCGACAGCTTCTTCCAAACTCATGATAAAACGTGTCATGGAAGGCTCAGTCAAAGTGATAGGCAATCCTTGTCTGATCTGGTCAATCCAAAGAGGGATGACAGAACCTCTTGAACACATAACGTTGCCATAGCGAGTGCAGCAGATCCTTGTGCCCTTGCTGTGTCTCGACTTGGCGACCGCCACCTTCTCCGCGATTGCCTTGGTGATGCCCATCGCGTTGATCGGGTATGCCGCTTTATCCGTGGATAGGCATATGACGCATTTGACTCCCGCTTCGATTGCCGCGGTCAAAATGTTGTCGGTACCGATGACGTTTGTTTTAACAGCTTCCATCGGGAAAAATTCACACGAAGGAACTTGCTTTAATGCTGCGGCATGGAAAATGTAGTCAACACCATCCATCGCTCCCCTGCAAGATTCCAAGGAACGAACGTCGCCGATATAGAATTTGATCTTCTGGAAATAATCAGGATATTTGGCCTGGTATTCATGGCGCATGTCGTCCTGCTTCTTCTCGTCACGTGAGAAGATCCTGATCTCGCCGATGTCGGTCTTCAAAAACCTGTTCAATACGGCATTGCCGAAAGAGCCGGTGCCACCGGTGATGAGCAAGACCTTATCCTTTAATATATTAGTGTCGTTGTCTGCGTACTCTTCCAAGATTTCCTTGATTCTTTGGAGCCTTAATTGGTCTGCAGCATCTTCATCATTTTCATACATGATAAATGAGCGTACTGAAGTCTTGGTAAGCTCAGCGGCTTCCTTTTGGGTTAAATTGCATGTTTTTCTTAATTCTTTTAGGGTCATAATAAGCACTATCCTTTCACATATTTTTAAAAGACAAGAAAATTCTATCACAAATGTGCAATTTTTGCAAGTGGTTTAGATTATTTTATTGTTGTATTTCTAAAATTATTTTTTGAAAAGTGAATTATTTGCAGTTTTTGACACTCTATTAGCTTTTCTTCTTGAGAAAAATCAGTCACAAAAATAGGCAGCGACTTCAGAAGGCTTTTCGTCCTTTCTGTTCCTAATCGCTGCTCGTTCAGATTCCAGTTTGTCTAATTTAATCGCTTTCATCGTCTTTGACATCAGGCTTATATTCCATGATATCGCCATAATCGACTTCAAGCGTTTTGCACATCCTATCAAGAATTTTGAAGGTGACAGGTTCA
>MVZM01000011.1 GCA_002068415.1 Tenericutes bacterium ADurb.BinA124 | reverse complement strand
AGCAAATAATATTTAAGAACTCCACTCTAATAAGTATCTCATTTATTATTTACCCAATAAAACTTTACACTACCATTCCAGTATTTCAATATCATAGCCGGCCCTAAATTCAGCCTGAGGCCGTAATGTTTGCAAGTCATCTTTCTTCATAAAATCATGATCGCTATCATAACGGTCCCCATAACCACACCACGGTTCCAAACAAACAAAGGGCGCCGGTTGGTGATACCTCGTCCAAATAGCAAAAGTGGAAAAATTGAAAAAACGAAAAACAATCCCTTGCTTTTGTTTATTCGTTAATGTTACCATCCGTGATTTAATTTTCGGAATCACAATGGTGTCTAAGAAAAAGAGCGAACGATCGAGTTTTAAATGTTTTAATTGTCGATAAGTTGCCGCCGGGACATCAAAATTAAGAGTACCGTTTTTTTCAATAGTCGGGGCATCAAAGCTTTCTTCGTGTTCAAAAGTAATGGTGTAATCGGTAAAAACTTCATCCTTATAAAGGGGAACATTGATGGCCGGATGACCCCCAAGATTGAAAAACAACTCACTATCATCGATGTTACGAATAATGAATTCCGTCCGCACTTGTTTTTTGGATAATGTGTAATGAATTTCAGCTTCATATTTAAATGGGTATTGTGATAAAGTAGCATCATTGAAACGATTAATTAATGACAATTGATGGTTGGTTTGCGATAAAAGGCTAAACTCTTGATCCTTTAAAAAACCATGAATATCCATTTCATATTTTTGCTTATTAATAATCGTATATTTATCTAAAAGCCGGCCGACCACCGGAAATAAAACCGGGGCGCAACGATTCCAAAATTCGGGCTTACGTTGCCAAATATATTCCGTTCCCTGCTTACTTTTTAAAGAAATCAACTCGGCCCCATAAGTTCTAACGGTGATTTGGATATCATCATTTTGTATAGTATAGTTCATATCGTCCTCCATTTAAAAATATTATACCATAAGTAAGGAAAAACCGCATCAGTATTTTTTAGGAAAACCTTTCATCCTATGGTATAATATCTTCGGTGATTAGTATGGAAATAATCAAAATTAAACCACAAGGCCTATGTATGGGCGTCGCAAAAGCCATTAATATTATCAACAAAGCAATAAATGATCCGCACATTCCGCGCCCTCTTTATATGCTTGGGCATCTTGTCCATAATAAAAACATTGTTAATGCCTTCAAACAAAAGGGGATAATCGTATTAGAAGGCGAAACTAGAACCGAAATGTTAGCTTCAATCGAAAGCGGAACCGTTATTTTTACAGCCCATGGTGTTAGTGATAATTTATATCAACAAGCCCAATTAAAGGGTTTACATATTGTTGATGCGACATGTCGTTATGTGGCCAAAACTCATCAATTAATCAGCTTAAAAAAAAGCCAAGGATATCAAGTTTATTTTTATGGGGTCACAAACCACCCGGAAACAGAAGGCGTTCTCGGATTATCCGATGATATCATCTTAATTACCAAGGAAAGTAATTTAAACGAAGTTTTCCGCTCCCCCAATCCCAAAGCCATCCTCACCACCCAAACAACGATGTCTTATCTTGATGTCCTCGACCTTTATCAGCGCTTACGCATCTTCATTCCCCAATTAGAACTTGGGGAAGAAGTATGCAGTGCCACCAGAGCCCGCCAAACCGCCATCATGGACTACAAAAACCAAATCGATTTATTGATTGTGGTCGGTGATCCTAACAGCAATAACACGAAAATGCTAAAAAATGTGGGCGAAAACAAAGCCCATTTACCAACCTTGTTTTTAGAAAACATTGAAGGTTTAAATGGCTTAAATTTATCAAACTATCAACGAATCGGTATCACCGCCGGTGCTTCAACACCGGATGTGATTGTGGAAGAAATTATTGCCGGTTTAAAACAAGCACAAACCATTTTTAAATCAAACTTACAATTAGATGACTACCTCAAATAAAAAGCGGAAAAATCCGCTTTTTTAACTTCGTAATTGGGCTTTAAATTCATTCGCCAATGTTTTCACAATCTTATTCATTTTAGGACTAATAATCTCTTCACTCAATGGTTCATGGCTGGTAAAGATAATTCGAACTGCTAGAGACTTTTGGTCCTTCTCCACATTCTCACCTGTGTAAACATCAAAAACATAGACATCACTAATTAGGGAAGCGGTTTTTTTGATGCTTTCAATAATATCGCCGGCTAAAACTTCTTTCGGAAGAACAAGCGCTAAATCGCGTTCCATATGGGGATATTTGCTCATTGGTTCATAGTGCTTGATGCTTGTAGAAGTCTGTAATATTTTTTCCAGTTTTAATTCCCCAACATAAACTTCATCAAGACCGGATGCTAAAGCAAATTGCGGATGCAAACTGCCAATGAAACCAATTTTTTCGTTATCTAAATAAACATCGGCACTACGGCGTGGATGCAATTCTTGACCGCTTTCCATCATCGGTTTAAAAGTTAAATTGATGTTTAGGTTCTTAGCTAAATTTTCCAAAACGCCTTTGATAACATAAAAATCAACTTTAACATCTTTTTGCCAGATATTCCCAAAATACCGATTAGCCATAACAATGGCCAATAATTCTTCTTCTTGATTTACGGCGTTTAAACTATAGCCTTTCCCGATTTCAAACAAGGCGATGTCTTTCATTTTTCTCGCATAGTTATATTTTACAACCTCAATCAAACTCAACAATATCCCTTTTCTTAAGGTTCCGCGATCTGAACTTAGGGGATTGATTAGAGAGATGGCTTGGCTGTTCGGATGATGGTTGTCAGCAAAAGCCTCATTATATTGCTCATTAACTAAGGAATAAGTGATGGCTTCGCTTAAACCTAAAGCCGCTAAGCTTTGTTTAATGATTCGGCGTCGCCTTTGTTTAGGCGTTAAAGCTCCGGCTTGTGCTGATTTTGGTAAGGTGTTCGGTAAATTGGTATAGCCGTGAAGACGACCGATTTCCTCAATTAAATCATTTTTAATCTTGATATCATGGCGACGATTCGGTACTTTTACCAATAAATCTTGCCCTTTTTCCACTTTAAACTGCAAGCGTTCAAAAAGATTGCGCATTTCTTCTAAGGGCACTTTGATACCAAGTAATTGGCTGACATCGTTTTCGGAAATGGCAATCAAAGTCGCGCCTTTGTTAGTAAGTCCTGCCATAGCAATTTCGCTGCTCGGCTTAGCCTTAGCCAAATTCTTAAGTAAATAACTGGCATAAGCTAGGGCTTCTTGACTGCGGTTAACATCCACTCCACGTTCAAAACGGGCCGAGGATTCACTTCTTAAAGCTAAGCGCTGGGAAGTTTTGCGAATCGTCATCGGATCAAAAACCGCAACTTCCAGGACAATGTCCGTGGTCCCATCGACAATCTCCGTCTCTTTACCACCCATTACTCCCGCTAAAGCGACCGGTTTTTCGCCATCGGTAATTACTAAATCACTAGCCAGCAAGTCTCTTTTAACACCATCCAGGGTTGTGAAAACTTCTCCTTCACGAGCTTGGCGAACCACAATTTTGGAACCTAATTTTTGGTAATCAAAAGCATGGAGCGGCTGACCAAACAGCGCCAAAATGTAATTTGTGATGTCAACGACATTATTTATCGGACGAATGCCAAAAGCGATTAAACGGGCAATTAACCACCAAGGTGAAGGTTTAATTTGCACATTTTTAAAAGCCTGCGCTAAATAAGCATGACAAGCGTTCGACTCAATCGCCACCGTTAATTTAACATCTTTTTCCTCATTTTCTACTTGATATGCTAAGGGTTTTAAGGGACGGTTTAAGACGGCGGCAACTTCAATGGCCACCCCCAACATGCTCATTAAATCCCCGCGATTAGGGGTAATGGCTAGATCAAAAACAACATCATCGAAGTCAAGTGCAGCTAAAGCGGAACTGCCAACTTTAACATCATGTTTAAAATAGTAGATTCCGGCTTGATATTCTTCAGGAATATACTTCTTTTCAACCCCTAATTCCGCTAATGAACAAATCATTCCCGATGATTCCACCCCGCGGATTTTAGCTTTTTTGATAACTAATCCGCCAGGAAGAACACAACCGATGGTCGCAACCACTACTTTTTGTCCTTTTGAAACATTAGGCGCTCCACAGACAATTGACAATTTCTCTGTTCCGATATCAACTAAACAAAGATGTAAATGATCGGAATCCGGATGTGGCTCGCATTGTAAAACATGACCAACAAGCAAATTCGACCCCGTTGCCACTTGCTCAACACTTTCAACTTCCGTACTGTAAAGGGAAATAATCTTTTTTAACTCCTCTACCTTTAAATCGGAAATATTAACAAGTTCATTTAACCATGATAATTTTACCCGCATAAAAGCCTCCTAAAACTGTTTAAGGAATCGTAAATCATCAGTATAAAAATGCCTGATGTCATCGATACCGTAACGAAGCATCGTAAGGCGCTCAATGCCGATGCCAAAAGCAAAACCTTGAAATTCATTAGGATCATAGCCCGACATTTTTAAAACTTGAGGATGAACCATCCCGGCCCCTAAAACTTCAATCCACCCGCCGTTCTTACAAAGCGAACAACCATGCCCTTTACATTTGAAACAAGTAACATCGACTTCAACGCTCGGTTCCGTAAACGGAAAGAACGAGGGACGAAAACGAACTTCCAAACTGGAACCAAACATTTTTTGCATCAATACCGTTAGTGTTCCTTTTAGGTCGGACATGGTAATACCTCGATCAACCACCAAACCTTCGATTTGCATAAATTGGTGAGAGTGAGTCGCATCGTCATAGTCACGACGATAAACTTTCCCCGGACAAATAATTTTTACCGGTTGTTGCTTGGCCGCTAAAAGCGTCCGCACTTGAACAGGAGAAGTATGTGTTCGTAATAAGGTGTTGCCATCAATATAAAAAGAATCCTGCATTTCCCGAGCGGGATGCCCTTTTGGTAAATTGAGCATTTCGAAGTTATACAAATCCAGTTCAACTTCCGGCCCTTCCGCAATCGCATATCCCATTCCGATAAAAATGTCTTCAATTTCTTCCGTCATTTTAGTTAAGGGATGTTTATTGCCTAAAGAAAAAGCTATTCCAGCAAGACTGACATCAATCGCTTCGCTTTCTAACTGGGCGATGATTTGCGCTTGTTCCAAGGCTTCCGCTTTTTTCGCAATCGCTTCTTCAACATAATTTTTAAACCAATTAACCTTTTGACCAAGAGTTTTCTTTTCTTCAATGCTTAAGTCTTTCATCCTTGCAAACAATTCCTGAATCGGACTTTTTTTACCTAAAAAAAGTGCTTTGGTTTCATGTAGTTCATTCATTGTTTTGACCTTGGCTAATTCTTCCAATAAACGCTCCTGTAATAACTTAAATTGATTATCCATAAATCCTCCTAAAAATAAAAAAGCCTTAACTTTAGTTAAGGACGAAATCTTCCGTGGTACCACCTTAGTTCAATATTATTGCACTCATTTCTTTGATAACGCAAGGGGCTTTGCGGGTTGGATTAGAACCTCTCCCAAGATGAATTCATTAGCGTTTCTGGTTAAGACTTGCAGTCACGATCCTAACTCCCTAAGACAGAAACGATGCCAATTACTACTTCTCGATCCTCGATTTCTTGCATTATATCACTTATTACGAAAATGTGCAAGTCTTTCCCAACCGTAATGTTTGACTTATTATAATGAAAAAGGTAGAATAATTATATCAAAGGAGAAACAAATATGTATTACACACCCATTGTCATTGAACGCACTTCTTTAGGTGAACGTTCCTATGATATTTATTCACGCTTATTAAAGGATCGTATCATTATGTTAAGTGGCGAAATCAATGACGCTTTAGCCAATTCGGTTGTCGCTCAACTGTTATTTTTAGCAGCGGAAGATGCCGAAAAAGATATTTATATTTATATTAACTCTCCCGGTGGCTCAATCACCGCCGGAATGGCAATCTATGACACCATGAACTTGGTGGCCCCTGATGTCCAAACGATTTGTGTTGGCATCGCCGCTTCCATGGCCGCCTTTCTATTGGCCAGTGGTACCAAAGGAAAACGTTTTGCCTTACCCAACAGTGAAATTCTCATTCACCAACCAATGGGAGGAGCATCCGGACAAGCGACGGAAATTCAAATTGCGGCCAAACATATCTTGCGAGTCAAAGAACGCGTCAATCAAATTCTAGCGGAGAAAACCAATAAAACCATCGAACAAATCAATCAGGATACGGAACGCGATAACTATATGTTTTCCGAAGAAGCCTTAGCTTATGGGATTATTGACCACATTATGACAAAAAAGAGCTAAAGATTTTTAAATCTTTAACTCTTTTTAATTATGATAAAACCCATTATTTGATAATGGAACATTATTTAATGAAGGAACGCTTAACCCGATGAAAGAAATCCGTATTCGGCTTCACAACAAACGAAACAGTACGCTTGGATAATTTCGTCATTACTTTTTGTACATCCTTAAAATCCAACAATACACCATCAGCACTAATAACTAGATTTTGGTTTTCGGAAACGATTAAGGCAATTTTAGATTTTTCGGACAACACTAAGGGTGAAGACAAACTTTTAAAAAGCCGATTGTTGATGGGAGCAATTTCCGTTAGTTGGATAGCACGAATATGCGGATCAATAACACTCCCGCCCAAAGATTTATTATAGGCCGTACTTCCTGTTGGCGGAGATACTAATAACCCCGTCCCCCGAAAAGTTTCAAAATGTTCATCATTGATAAAAACATCAATGTTTTGGGTATGAACCGGACTGATAATCGCCAGTTCATTAACCGCATAACCGGTGATGCTTTGATATTGGTTAATTAATGTGTATTCCAAAATATGAAACTTATTTATTTCATAATCGCCTTTTTCCAACATTTCACAGATTAAGGGTAATTCATCCTTATCAAAATCCGTAAAAAACCCCAATTTACCCGTATTAATGCCCACAAACTTCACTTGTTCAAGTTGATCAAGATAGCGATGAATGGCCGCAAGCATCGTGCCATCGCCACCAAACGAAAAAACAAGCTCGGGATGTTCATCATCACGAATCATTTTAATGTTTAGGGCTTCATAATTTCCAAACTGAGCATATTTCATATCATCACCATTTTTTAATACTATTTAAGAAAACTTCCATCTCATCCAAGTCCGGTTCCGTTTCCCGAACTTTGTCAACGACAACCGAGCCCATAGTTGACTTGATGCGCGTCATTTCATCATCTAAACTGGCACAAATAATGGAGGCTTGAATCAGTCGCTCTTGGATTTCTTCGGGAATGTGACGGTAATATTTATATTTCAAGGTGTGTTCAATGGAGGCCCACAAATGCATGGCATGAGTCCGAATTTGAAACTCGATATTAATAGGCATCCGGCCATCAACGGTTTCCACATTATACTTGGCGATTAAGTGTAAAGAACGATAACCACTGGCTTTCGGTTCTTTGATATAATCTTTAATCAAAAAAATGTCAATGTCTTTACGGGACTTCAAAAGGTCCGCCACCGTATAAACATCTTCAATATATTTACAAGTAACCCGAATCCCGGCAATATCGTAAATGCCTTCGGGAATATGGTTGAAATCAATATTCAACCGTTCCGCTTTTTCTAAAATGCTGCTCACTGACTTGACTCGACCCGAGACAATCTCAATGGGATTGTTAACTTTTTTAAACAAAAATTCCTTACGCATTGCTTCAAGCTTGATAATAAATCCGCCGACAGCTAATTCATATGGCAATAAAAAGGATTGCCAATAAAGGTTTTCATTAATCATGCTTTGTTCCTTTCACAATTGATTTAAAGGGCATCTTTATTTTAACACAAACAAATGTCTTTTTATATAATAATTATTTTATTTTTAAGCAATTTTTCATTTTATAAAATCCTATTGCTTTTTTACTTTTTACATGTATAATATACTATGAATTAAGGAAAGAAAGGACGGCTCAATTATGCATACTAATACTGAAGTCGAATTTAAAACGCTCTTGTCCAAAGAAGAATATGAGCGTTTAATGGAATTATTCAAAGGAAATCGAACTGATTTTCAGACCAACCATTATTTTGATACGCCCCGTTTTTCTTTAAAGGCCTTGGATGCTTCGCTACGGGTGCGCGAACGTGAAGATTTAGAATTAACTTTAAAGCGAAAAAAAGGCTATATGATGCAGGAATTTACCATCCCCATTGATGCCGATACTTTTAAAGAAATTAAAACCACCGGAATTGCTCCGGAAAGTGATATTAAAAACGAATTGTCATCCTTAATCGGAACCCAAAAACTCGTCAACTTCCTAAGCCTTTCCACATTAAGAATGTATCTTCCCTACAAAACAGGCGTTCTCTTCATTGATAAGAGTCATTATTTGGGAACCACCGATTATGAATTAGAATATGAAGCCAAAACCTACAGTGGCGGCAAAAAAGAGTTTGTACAAATCATCAATGAGCTGGAAATCCAATATCGCAAAGCCGATAAAAAGATTCGCCGTGCGTTCAATGCTTATAAAAAACTGCACTAAAAAAGGCTAAGATTTTCATCTTAGCCTTTTCTCACGCCGGTTTTCCTTCAATTTTAATGGCCTTCACATAATCACATTCCTCTTCAGGAACGCAGTGTTGGCAATCAATATCGCGTAATTCCGGGGGCAGAAACAACTCAATATCGTCATCATTATACCCAACTTGAATTTCATAGTCGGTGACAATGATTGGTCTTTTTAAAACACTGGGATTTTGAACAATAAAATCAATCAATTCATTGGTTTTCATTTTGTTTAAATCGACATTCATTTCTTTAAAAGCATTGGATCTTGTGGAAATGATGTCTTCAAACCCATTTTCACTATTCATCAGCATTTTGTAGATATCTTCTCGATATAAAGGAGTTGATAAAATATTCTTTTCGGTATAAGGAATCTTATACTGCTGAAAATATTTTTTCACCTTTCGACAAGAAGAGCAGCTGGGAGAAGTGTATAATTTAATCATGTTCCCTCCTATTTTATCTTCCGGCAAAAAAGATTAGCCACATAATGAAGGCTAACACGGCCAATACGCCAATTGTCGGTAAACCAAACATGAGAAAGGCGGCAATCACAAGCGCTCGAAAGTCACCTTTTTCCAAAGGTGTTTCTTCAAGCTTTTGGCGGGCTAATGCTTCTTTTTCGGGGGTAATTTTAAGACGGTCGTAAAGTTTCTGTTTCTTCATAGAAATGACAAGCGACGAAACGGCCCGGTTCAACCTCACGGAATTCCGGTACGCGTTGCGCGCACTCCTTCCGGGCTAATGGACAACGGGTTCTAAATTTACATCCGCTTGGCGGAAAGACATTTGAAGGAATATCACCTTCCAAGAAAATTCGTTGTTTTGGCCCTTGATCAGTCGTTGGAATTGCTGAAATAAGCGCCTTTGTATATGGATGTAAGGGACGTCGATAAATTTCTTCCGAGTTTCCTAACTCCACAATTTGTCCCAAATACATAACCCCAATGCGGTCACTAATGTGTTTAATGACGCTTAAGTCATGCGAAATAAACAAATACGTCAAGTTTTCTTGGTCGCGTAAATCTTCTAATAAGTTGATAATTTGTGATTGAATCGAAACGTCCAAAGCACTAACGGCTTCGTCGCAAACAATGAACTTAGGATTAACCGCCAAAGCACGGGCAATCCCAATTCTCTGGCGTTGGCCACCGGAGAACTGATGGGGATAGCGATGTAACATATAAGGAGCTAAACCGCATTTGTCCATAACTTTTAAAATCATATCTTGGTAATTGTCTTTCGTTTTTGATTCGACATCATGAGCTTTCAAACCTTCGCCAATAATTTGGCCGACAGTTAAGCGCGGATTTAACGATGAATAAGGATCTTGGAAGATTAATTGCATATCCTGACGTAAACGACGCATTTCTTCGCCGGTCAAGCGGGATAAATCCAAGCCTTTTTCTTTCTTAGCTTCCAATTCTTCATACATCGGATGGTCAGACAATTTCGCATTAGCTTCTTTGATTTCTTGTGTCAATTGCTTGGTTTTTTCCGTAAGTTGTTCGTTTTCAGCATGTAAATTAGCAAGTTTTTGATTTATTTTTTCAATCCGTTCTTGGAAAACATCTTTTTGAAAATCAGTATAAGTTCCTTTATCATCAGCAATTTTTTGCTCGATTTTAAACTTCTTAACTTCCAATAAGGTAATTTCTTCTTTGTTCATTTGAATCGTGTGCAAGGCGTCAATATTCTTAAACAAAGTATCGGAAATGCCGGCAATATCATCGGATAAAATGAATGCTCCGGTAACATTGGCAGCTTTATTAATTAATTTTTCAATCTTTTTATTAAGGCGACTAATCATCGCTTTTTCTTTTGTGAAGAGATTAAAATCTTGGAGTTGCTTAATTCTTTTTTCACGAACAAAGTGCTGTTGTTTGCGCTCAACCAGTTTAGCAACAATTTCCGTATTTAACTCAATTGGTTTTTCTAACAAGGATTTGATCCTCGCAATGAACCTCTGGGTATCATCATTAATTAAATTGATTTTCTTTTGCGTTTCGCGAATATCAATATCAACGGCGATAACATGGTGTTGCGCTTTTCTTTCCGCAATCGACAACTTTTTATTCAAGTCGGCAATCAAGTTTAAATCGGCATTTTCTAATTGCTTTTTAAGCGCTGCAACATCTGCTTCCGCCTTCACATTTTTAATCTTTTTAGCTTTTTCTAAGTCCTGTTCAAGTTTAACTTGTTTTAATTCTAGTTGAGCAACCTTTTCTTTATTTTTATAAATCAAGGCATCCATTTTAATGGCTTGTTTAATCGCTCTCATATTATTAGAAGCAAAGAAGGTTCCAAATTGGCTACGACAATCACTCGCAATTTGATTACATTCTGCTTTTAACTTGGCTATTTCTTGTTCATTATTCTTTACTTGCTCTTGAAAAGCAGGATTGTTTTTTTGACTAGCCATTTTGGCTTCAATTGCTTGAATCTGCTTAGAATATTTCTCGTATTTAAGGCGAGATGCTTTTAAACTGTTAATTTCTTTAAATAAATAGCGTGGTGAATAGTCTTCCAAAGTATAACCATAATAAATGATTTTTCCGGAAGTAAGCGGGTAAAGCTGTAATAAAACACGGCCTAAAGTTGATTTTCCACAACCGCTTTCGCCAACTAAGCCCAAAGTTTCGCCTTTATGAATGACTAAATCGACGCCATCATTGGCTTTAACCGTTAAGATTTCGCGTTGGAATAAACGGGTTTTTTTCAGTGGAAAATATTTTTTCATGCCCACAATTTTAATTAGTGGTTCGTTTGTTAATACTTTACTTTTTCCCATGTTGTCTCTCCTTGACATTCGGATAGAAACAGCGTACCCCTTGAACGGCGGATACTTTAATTAAATCCGGCACTTCATTGATACATCTTTCTGTAGCATATTTGCAACGCGGGGCAAACTTACATCCTTTTGGTAAATCTAGGGGATGAGGAACAGCGCCAGGAATCGCTTCTAAGCGCTCTTTATCGGTTGATAAACGCGGGATGGAAGTCATTAAGCCTTCCGTATAAGGGTGTGAATACTCCCCTGTTTCCGAAAAAATAACCTTGACCGGAGCACTTTCAACAATCTCACCACAATACATAACCACAACATCATCCGCCATTTCGTTAATAACACCTAAGTCATGGGTAATGAAAATAATGGCCATATTTGACTCACTTTTTAGGTCATTCATTAATTTTAATATTTGCGCTTGAATCGTAACATCGAGAGCGGTTGTCGGTTCATCCGCAATCAAAATCCGCGGACGGCAAGCCAAAGCCATGGCAATCATGACTCTTTGACGCATCCCACCGCTTAATTGATGGGGATAATTCTTAGCAACTTTTTCCGGATTAGGAATCCCGACTTCACGAAGCAAATCCACGCTTTTCACATATGATTTTTTTTTACTCATGCCTTGGTGAATTTGGAAAACTTCCCCAATTTGTCGTTCCACAGTAAACACCGGATTTAAGGATGTCATCGGTTCTTGGAAAATCACGGAAATTTTATTACCGCGAACATGTTGCATCGCTTTTTCGCTGACCTCAATTAAATTGGTGCCTTCCAGATAAATTTCACCTTGATCAATATAACCGTTGCCGTCTAACAAACGGAGAATGGACATTGCGGAAACACTTTTTCCCGAACCGCTTTCACCAACGATGCCTAGGGTTTTGCCTTCATCAAGGGTATAGCTAACACCGTTGACGGCTTTAACGATGCCTCTTTTGGTTGTAAAATAGGTATGTAGGTTTTTAACTTCTAATAATGGCATTTTAGTCCTCCTATCTTTCCCTTGACCTTGGGTCAACGGCATCACGAATCGCATCACCAATCACGTTAATGCTGATTGTGGAGATACATAAGAAGATGGACGGGAACACCCAACGCCACCAAGAAGATTTAATAACATCCATTTCCTGAGCACCGCTTAACATATTACCCCAAGATGGAGCTGGCAACTGAACACCGAATCCTAGGAATGATAATCCGGATTCCGTTAATAGCGAGCTGGCATAACTTAGTGTTGCATTAATAATAATAATGGTTAAAACGTTAGGAATGATATGTTTGAAAATGATGGCTCGTGAACGAACGCCTAAAGCTTTGGCCGCCACAACAAATTCTTTTTCACGTTCGGAAAGAATTTGCGCCCGAATCAAAGCCGCTAACCCGGTCCAACTCAAAACACCTAAGATAACCATAATCATAATCATTCTATCCGTGGTATCAAAATTGGGATTGACTTGATTTAAAATCGCCGATAATGTCATCGCTAAAGGGAAGAAGGGAATTGACCCAACAATTTCCGCAAAACGCATTAACAAAATATCAACTTTTCCACCATAAAAACCGGAAATACCACCAATGATAATACCGATGGTTGTGGAAATAATCACCGCAATCAGACCAATGGTTAAAGAAATTCTTCCACCATTGATAACCCGAGCAAAAACATCGCGTCCATATTCATCCGTGCCGAACAAGTGGCCTTTTAATCCCCATGTTCCTAATAGTTTTCCATCAGCATCCGTAGCATAATTTTGGAAGAAACTAGAATAAACATGAGCCGCTTTTGTTCCATTGGCTAAAGCTTTGGGAACTTTGATAGCTCCGTAGGTTGTGCTTCCCCATGAGTAAACACTTCCGTCATCTAAAACAGCGGAGAAATGTTGATAATTATCCGAACCAACAGCGGCTTTGGAGAGTTTCACAACATGACCTTGAATTCTTGGATCAAAGTCAAGTTCTTTGGATAAGTTGTCGCCCCAAGCAACAATGGTTCCGTCATCCCGAAGAACAACGGCACTCCCGGCCGTGGTTATAAGCTGTTTACCCCGAGCATCATCACCCAATAAAACTTCCGGAATATTGGAAGCAACTGAACCGGTTCCTACAACCTTAATTTTGCCACTATCTAGCAAGAAGGTAATATTTTCCCGGGAAAAACCAGCCGACACAGCTTTAAGATTTTTTAAAGCAATCGCTATGTTGTATGGGCGTTTAGCAGTATTTCCCCACATAAATACGCGGTTTTTCTTGGTAATAACCATCGTTACTTGGTTTTCCCCAATCACTTCTAAAACCCCACCATCTTGGGCAATGGCGTCCACAACATTAACATAAGTCGTCATTCCCATGGCGTTTTTAACGGCTAAATTGGTCGGAATCGTCGTATGATTAAAGGAAATTGTTTCCGTCACCAAGCCGAATGATACCAAGGAACCATCCATTTGTTCTAAAATAAAATGTTCATTACCGGACCAAACGCGGGTCGCTTTCAAATCTTTTACAAGCTCTTTCCCTCGTTTAATATCGGTCGGAGCGGCACCTCCGCCAGGAAAGGCTTCCGCCATATCATTAATATCAATTCCCCAAATGTAAACATTGTTTTGTTTATCAATCCCTACACTGTAAGTTGCCGCAACGGCAATATCTAAAATGCCGTTTGCTTGTAGTTCTTTAGGGACACTTAACAAAGAAAATCCGGGGCCAGTATTGGCTTGCGTTTTGTTAACATAATAAATATCGGCTTTCACAAAAATGCTACCAACAAAACAAAAAAGAATCACGGATAAAAAGACAACTAAGCCGGTAATGGCCAATTTATTTTTAATAAACTTTTTTGCGGTAACCTTTAATGGACTTTGAACGGCTTCTTCTTCCAAAAGCGTCATTTCCTTGCGCGTTCCGAAGAAAGTGCGACGGAATGCCGATTTAATGGCACGGCCAATAACAATAAGAATCTCTTTTATATTTTGAAATAAATTTCTTTTTTTCATATTCTACCCCAACTTAACCCGCGGATCAACGACCGTGTAGAGTAAGTCTAATAATAAATTACCCGTTAAGCCAAGCAATGTATAGAAGAGATTCATTGCGAAAATGACGGCATAGTCCGGTCCTTGCATAAGGGCGTCATATAAGGTTTTCCCCATTCCCTTCCAAGCAAAAATGGTCTCAGTAATCGTCGAACCGCCAAATATTCCTAATAACCACCCAGTCATAATCGTCACCACTGGAATCATGGCATTGCGGAAGGCGTGAGAGTAAATAACAACTTTTTCACGTAATCCTTTGGCTCTCGCCGTACGAATATAATCTTGTGTTAAAATATCAATCATCGTCCCCCGTATATAGCGAGTTATCCCGGCCAAGGAAGATACCGTTAACACGAATACCGGTAAAATCATGTATTTCAAGTCATCCAAAAGAATTTGGAATTTTGTCATTGTTTCACGAACAATAATCCCGGAGTTACTTCCGCTACTTGGTAAAATACCTAACCAAGCAGAGAAAACTAGAATCGAAATTAAAGCAATAAAAAAACTTGGAAGCGACATTCCAATAATGGTAAAGACTTGAACACTGTTATCAAAAGTAGAGTATTTTTTGACTGCTGTTTTAATTCCCAAGGGAAAAGTAATCGCAAAAACACAGACTAAGACAAAAATGTTTAATTTAATCGTATTAAGCATTGGTGCTTTTATATATTGTAAGACTTTAACATGGGTATATAAAGTATAACCAAAATTACCTTGTAATGTTTCTTTCAGCCACATAAAGTATTGAAGAATCAAAGGCTGCCCGATTCCCAATTCAATTACGGCTTCCTTCATTTTTAAAACATATAAATCCGGATCGGATTGCTTTAATGATTGATCAACATAAGCCATAACGCGGGCCATGTCACCACCGGGAATGGATTTATATAGGAAAAACATTATGACCGTAATAATAAACGCAACAAAAAAGATATATAAAATTCTTTTTACAATATATCTAGACAAATTGGTTTCCTCCTTTTTCAAAAATTAGGAGATTGGTGAAAACCAATCTCCTTAATTTAATGTCTAATCGGCCAAATTAATTATCCTTCAACAGTTGCGTATAAAATGGCTTCAGTCATGGTCCATTCAGCTGTAACTTCATAGTTCTTTAACTTAGGAGAATAGAAAGCGTGATACATATCTGAATATAATGGTAATGACGGTAATAAGATGTTATATCTTAATTGATATTGTTGCCATGCACGCAAGTATTCTTCATCACTTGCAGCTCTCATCATTTTTTCAGCGGCCTCAAGCATTTCTTTATCGTACAAGTAATTGATGTTAGCTCCGCCATCCCAGCCCCAATACTCAATGGAAACATCATAGTAAGGTTCAAATAAACCAGTGCTGAATCCGGTTCCTAAGTTAACCATATGGTATTCACGAGCATCAGTTTCTTCTTTTTCATATTCTGGAATATCGGCTTCTGTCCATTTTCCATCGCCATCTTCATCTTTCGGTACACCGTAGCCATCACCATAAGCACCATAATAATGCTTGTACAACAAGGTGTTGAAATCCATTGTTTGGTCAGTAATTTCCATACCAACGGCTTTAGCATTCGGTAATAATTGCGAACGAATTAATTCGGATACTGGGTTATTAGGTGTGTTGCCCCAAGGAACACTTAATTTTACAAGCTTGTCGCCTTCTTTTTTATAACGAACAGAAGTATAATCAGGAGCTTGAACATAGTCTTTACCTTCAGCATCATATTTCCAACCGGCTTGTTCAAGTAATTGAACAGCTTTCACCGGATCATAGCTATATGAATTTAAGGCAACTTCTTTGCCATCTTTGTCACGGCCTTGAACAACGCCGTCTTCATTCATTGATGCTTCAACCATCCATTGTGCTAAACCATATTGTCCATTAGGTAAGATACCGTATCCACGAGTATATGTTTCCAAGAACAAGTTACGGTTGATTAAATAAGCAATGGCTTGACGAACTTCAACATCGGCTGTTGGTCCAGCAGGTTTATCGCAGTGGAAAGCGATGAGACCATAACCATTACGAGAGAAGGTCGAGAATTTAATCTTGTCATAGGCAACTTCTTTTAATCCGGCAATAATGGCATCGCCACTAGAAACGGATTCAATAAGATCAATTTCGCCATTTAACAAAGCTTGCATTTGCGTTGCTGATGTGACATATTTGAAAACAACATAGTCAATATCAGGTTTTTGACCTTGATAGTCACCGGCATATTTTTCATTAATCTTCAATGTTGCTGTCGATGTTGCTTCATCAAAGTTATATAAATTGTAAGGGCCACAAGTAACACTGATGTCATAACGATAGCCTTTGCCATCTTTGTCAACAGTTTCTTTTAAAGCATCAACTGTCCAAGTACCAGTAATCTTAGCACCGTTAGTTCCCTGAACAATGTCAGCTTTCGGAGCAATTACATGCAACGGCCATGGAGCTGCTGAATAGTATAAGAATTCATAGTAGTAAGGGAAACGATCAGCATTGATAGTGATAGAGAATTTGTAATCTCCTAATAAATCAACGCCAGGTAATTCGGCTTTCCCATCAGCATTCTTGGCTGGGTCAGCAAAATCTTTACTACCAACAATGTCGCCAGTAGTCGTCAATGCTTTACCAATAGCGGTTGCGAAAACAGGGTTAATTCCCATTAACATCGGGAATACATAGTCTTTCGCATCGATTGGTGTACCATCATTCCATACTAATCCTTGATTAATTTCGATTGTATAGGTCTTAGTGCCATCTTCATTTGCTTTGACATCTAATTTCTTTACAACCGTTGGGTCAATTTCGTAACGAGCTGCTTCTTTTTGATAAGATACTGTGCCATAACCGAATGTTAATGCACGAACATCAGCATTAGTAGCATTGTTACCCCAGAAGGTACTGAACATATTAACACCCGCTTCAGTTGTTGAACCAACTGTTAAGGTTGTTAAAGCACGAACAGTAACCACTTTAGTTAAAGAACCAACACCAGCAAGAGCGCAAGTAATTGTTGCAGTTCCGGCTTTTTTACCGGTAACAACACCGTTAGCAACTGTTGCTACGCTTGCATCACTTGTTGACCAGGTATAAGATGGAGAAGGTTTGTCCGTTGTTGCGGTTAGCGTTAATGTTTTTTCGACTTTTACGGAATCTCCGCCAGCTAAGCTGAAGCTGAATTCCGAAACATTAACAACTAAGAATTTTTCTCCAACCCCTTCAACTTTGACAGTAACAACCGCTGTGCCTTTTGCAACGCCAGTAACGACGCCGTTGTTAACCGTGGCAACTGCTGTATTGCTTGATGTCCAAGTAAATACGGCTTCCGGTTTATCTGTCGTAGGAACTAAAGTGATTGAATCTCCGACTTTTACGGTTTCTGGGCCAGCAAGGGAAAGAGTATACTCTTTGTCTTCCTTACAGCCAACAAAAACTAACGCAAGAGCCAAAAAGAAAAATAAACTTAAGAATTTTTTCATTTTTTCCTCCCATTTTTTTCACTCATGCAGATAGCATTCTGTGATTAATCATATTATACACATCAAGGATGAAAGTGTCAACAAATATTTTTTTAGTAAGCGCTTTATTTTCATCTTTTTTCATTTTTTCAGTTGTTTTACAACAAAGAAATCGCTTACATTGGCTTTTTCCCTTCTTTTTAAAAACGGCTCTTGAAAATGAACTTTTAAGGTGTATAATAATAACTAGAAATGATGAAGAGAAATAGTACGGGTGTTGTTTTGGAAAAAGCGAATGCTGGATAGTGAAAGCAGCATCAAAAGGCAGCCGGAATGGATCTTGGAGTGCAACGAGGAAATGCGTTGACGATGGAGTTCGCGTTAAGAACTTTAAGGGTATTGGCAACAATAAATTAAGGTGGTACCGCGGAATCTTTCGTCCTTAACATAGTTTAAGGACTTTTTTTATTGGAGGAAGTATGAAGATTATTTTATCGGGTGTTAAGCCCACCGGCATTCCCACTTTAGGGAATTATTTAGGAGCTTTAAGGAATTTTGGAAAATTCCAAGAAAAGATGAAGGATTATGAGTTTTTTATTTTTGTGGCGGATTTACATGCAATAACAACTCCGCAGGATCCTTTAGAACTCAAACAGAACATTCGTAATGTCGCCGCTTTGTATTTAGCTTGCGGTTTGAAACCGGAAAATCTAACTTTGTTTATTCAATCGGAAGTGCATGAACATGCCGAAATGGCCTATATTATGCAAGCATTAGTCTATATGGGCGAACTGGAGCGCATGACCCAATACAAAGACAAAGTTCTCAAACAAACACAAGGCGTCAGTTCAGCATTATTTACTTATCCCGCTTTAATGGCGGCTGATATTTTACTATACGATGCTAAATTTGTGCCGGTTGGGGATGATCAACGCCAACATTTGGAATTAGCCCGCGATTTAGCCATCCGCTTTAACAACCGTTTCGGAAAAACCTTTACCGTCCCGGAAGGTTTGATTCAGGAAAAAGGGGCTCGCATTAAGGATTTACAAGATCCCACTAAAAAAATGGATAAATCCACTGACAACGACCGCGGTTGTATTTTCCTGTTAGAACCGCTTTCCCAAATTCGTAAAAAAATTAAAGCGGCGGTAACTGACAGCGACGCCTGTGTACGCTTTGATCCGGAACAAAAACCGGGTATTGCCAATTTAATGACGATTTATTCGGTGATTACTGAAAAGTCGTTTGGGGAAATCGAGGCGATGTATGACGGTAAAGGCTATGGCGATTTCAAGAGCGATTTAGCGGAAATAGTCGTTAAAGAAATTGCCATGATTCAAGAACGCTATCACTACTTTGTTTCATCACAAGAACTAACTACCCTCCTTGATGAAGGGCGCTTACGCGCCCATCAACTGGCCCAAAAAAAGCTGAAAACCGTTTACCAAAAAATGGGGCTGGGGCGTTAAAAAATCCGGATTTAATCCGGATTTTTCCTTACTTCCTTGGGGTTTTTGCGAAAAAGAGTTTTGATGCTTAGCGGTGGTGCTTCTTCCAAAAGCGCCGCCAAAAAGGCAACTATCAGCATGATGAGGGGATTATGGAAAGTATTATCCATCAATCCATGAATAATCATTGCCAAAAGGGAAAAGAAAACACAAATATTAAATAAACTGTGCGAAAGAGCTTTCTTCGCAATCGCCAAGATTAAAAAGATAAAGGTTAAAAAACCAACACTTCCCACCGTCGCTAATGTCTGCATCACAAAGCTGTGATAATGTTTAAGTAAGGGTGCATCAAACTCGAGTGTTAAATAGTAACCGGCGGTATAGGAACCGGTTCCGAAAAGAGGATTTTGCTTAAACAAAGTCCAAGCATATTGGTAAATTTCTAAACGGGCCACATCGTTGAACCAACCGCGTTCATCCATCCACAAAATATAGTCTTTAAACTCCTTTACAAGTTGTTCTTGGGAGGAGGCAATAAAATAGGCAACGACGGACAATACAAGGGTCAACACTAAAGACAGCCCATAAAGTCTTTTCTGTTCTTTGGTTTTGCGACTCAAAAAGGTCGACAACATAAACGGAATAATCAACAAAGCCAAGGCGACATAGGCCGCTTTGGAAAGCGTGAGGATTAGTAAAGTTAATAAGGCGACAATTAAAGCCGTCATATAGAGATGTTTCGGATGCTTAAGCAAATGATAAACAATGATTGGGAAAATCAAAAGAATCACCATGGCAATGGAATTCGTGACACCCCATCCCAGTTCTAAGGTCTTTCCCCAATCATAAGTACCCTTAAAACTAAGAACATATAGTAAAAATTCTAAAAAGATGGTCAAACCAAACAAACTAAAACTCTTGGCGATATATTCTTGGTCCCCTTCTTCTTGGTGGTTGCGAAAATACGCATAAATAAAGACAAAGGCTAAGGTTTGGAGCACACCAACAATCCCATCGGCCAACAAATGCTTAGGAATGGTGATTAACGATAATAGATTGGCTCCCAAATAAAACAAAAACGCCCACAGAATTAAATCTTTAAAGTTGAATTTGTTGGTGAAAACACTGATTGCCGCTAATGGCAATAATGTTCCCACAATTAAATACACAATAGTTTGGTTGTATTCAAAATTGGTGGCACGGTAATTAATGAGAATTCCCAAGCCTAAGGTGGCATAAACTATTTTTTTGGTTTTAAAGATTGCTAAAACAAAACCCACGATGATGCTGAAAGCCGTGGCCCAAAGTTGGTTCTTTAAATACCAAAATCCGAGCGTCGCCGCATATATAATCACCATAAACCAGGTGCTTTCTAAAAATCTTTTAATGGCCATCACGCTTCTTTCTAGAATTGATTAACACTAAGCCGGCCGTCACCATAAAACTAGCTAGCGACAAATAAAGGCCGGTGCTCATTCCTAAAGTTTTATATTCAAAAGTAATCTCATGGTAACCGGCTTCTAAATAAAGGCCCATATAGCCGATATTCACTCGTTCTATTTTGCTTTCTTTACCGTTGACATAGGCCGTAAAACCACGGCTGTAAGGTAGAGAGATAAATAATAAACCGGCTTCGTTTAAAGTGATGTCGCCACTGAAACCATGCGTTCCAAATTGGAGATGCTGAAGTGTTTCTTGTTTCAGTTCATTTACTTTTGTTTTGACATCACTAACATCGTTTAAATAATAACCGAGATTAATAATTTCATAACGACCGGGATCGAATAATATTTTGACCCTCACTTCATTAGTAGCAAACGACCCGAGGTTAATCAGCGGTTCATGATTGTCATAATAAAAATAAGTCCCTTTAGCATATAATGTTTCCCGAAACCGGCTGACTAATTGATTGTTTTCATAGGCTTCCACATAATAATGGCGTTTTTGATTATCCAGTTCCCTGAAAAGGTCAGCATGAAAATAAACGTCCCGACCCGCTTGAGCAGGAATGGTGAAGCTGAGGTAAGCTCCTTCTTCACAAAGATATGTTGTCCCCGTTTTTACAATCCCACGATATAAAACATCCGTGCTTAATTGCTTGTTTACCGCCGGATAAACTATTTCGGCTTGGGGGTCTTTGATTAAGGCATGGGTTAACAAGGCATTTTCCCTTTCAATGGCATTCATGGAATCGGCTTGAGTTTGGCCAAGATATTGGTGATAAACAAAGCCAAACGGAAGGAAGTGCTCACTTTCGTAAACAATGACTTCTTCCAGCTTACCTGTCAGCCTACCACCGTTCGCAATGGTCGGATTAACGACTTCGTTTAAGTGAAAGCGAAAAGCTTCCGTAAAATCATAGGGAATATCCTTCGCATCCTGACTCTTAATCATCATATAGCGCACTTGGTTAATCGCATTTAAGGCGGTCCGGTTATTAAACCCCGTATAACCAACCGTGCTGTTTAAATTATAAACCTGATAATAGTCGATGACTTCCGCAATCGCTCCCGAAACCATGGAATTGTATGCATAGGGGCTTTTGAATCGATATACTAAATTGTCATTACCCAAATAATCGCTTTTAAGAACATAGCTGCTTTGGTCAATGCGGTAGAAACCATCATCCGGAAATTGGTCAAATGCTTCTTGGTGATCATAGGCCGCTAAATTGGTGGCGGTGGTTTGGGTAAAAACATAGCTTAAACTGATGGCTAAGCCAAAAACAAGATATGAAATAATTAACACTTTCGGCATCCATTTTAAGGATAGCGGTTTTAAGCGGCACCAAAAACTTGATATAAAGCGCGGATTGTTAATCAAAACGAATAAAAAGACAATGATAATGGCCATGAAAACTTGCCAGATGATGGCTTTGGAGGGATAAAACCACTTGGTTCCCAAATAAGCAAGGAGGCAAAACACCATGGCTACCACGAAACTAATCATCAATTTCGTTGGTCGTGCGTATTGCTCCGCTTGTAAAACATCATGATGTTCTAGGATTTCTCCTAGTGCCAATCCTGCCGGCAGTAGTAAAAGATAACTCCACCGGTTATTGACATAGGAAAAAGCATTAATGGCATAGCCAAAGGGAGAAACCAACAGCATTAACGAAAAAAAGCTAAAGAAAATCGTTTTCCAATCTCGGGGTTTTTGAAAGAAATAGACCAGCCCCAAAAAGAAAACCAGAGCGTTGCCCAAAGCGGAGGTATAACTGGAACTGACCATCGGAATAAAGAACGATGAAAAGGTTCCTAAATAATATAAACTATCATAAATAAGCAAACCTTTGCTTTGAGCACGAGCCCCGTAGTAAACCGCCAACAACTGGGGAACTAAAACAAAGCCGGCCATAAAAATTCCCAGCGCAAACCATAAACTAGCCTTAAACAACTTTTTAAAGAGTAAAACCTTGGGTATTGTTTTTCTTTGCAAGTACAGATTGATTACTACAAAAGCCAAAAAAGCGACCGCCGCATAAATGCTTAAATAAAATTGGGTGATAAAAGCAAAAAAGGCGCCTACTAACAATAAATACGGCTTTTTCCCGTCTAAACAATGACTTGCTCCTAAAATAATTAAGGGAAGCCATAAAATACCGTTAATAAACATCGGATGACGAAAAGCGGAATATAGCGCCGTCACATTAAAAACATAAAAGAAGGTCGCTAAAAGAAGAGCCTTATGACTTTTTATTCCTTGATATTGCAACAAGAACAAAAAAAACAGCCCCGCCAAATAAAGCCTAATGCCAATAAAGAGACCATACTCCACCCCAATCCATTTAAGGGGTAACAAAAGGGCGATTAAGTTTAACGGATCAAACAATGAATAAAAAGTATAATAGGTGAAAACATCACTGCCAAGACCAAAATCGGGTCGATAAACAACAAAGGGTTCGCCCAACACCCAGGCTTTTAGTTGGGAAATATAATCCTGGAAAAAGACCACATGCTGCGTTAATCCATCAATAAAAAGTCCTTTATTGATTATTAGAGGGAGTGTGATTATGCTAAAGATAATTAAAAAGCCGAACGAATATTGCCAATAAAGCTTGTTTTTCCCTTTTTTAATCATAAAAAAATAAAATCCTTAAATAGCATTCTAACATAGTTATGGTTCTTATTCAATTATTTATTTGCTTGTTCCTAGCAATTATAGTATAATCAAAATTACAAATCTAAAAAAAGGACATTTTTATGAAGAAAATTTCGCTTATTATCCCTTGTTATAACGAAGAAGCCGTTTTACAAACAACTTATAACGAGATTATCAAGCACCTTCCCGACCACTATTCCTATCAATTCATTCTTGTGGATGACGGTTCCCAAGATAAGACCTTAAAGGTGATGAAGGACTTAGCCGCCCAAGATGCCCGCATCAAGTATTTGGCTTTTTCCCGCAACTTCGGAAAAGAAGCCGCTTTATTGGCCGGTTTGGAAGCCGCTAAAAAGATTAACAGCGATGCGGTCATCATTCTTGATGCCGATTTACAGGATCCACCATCATTAATTCCTGAAATGATTGATTATTATGAACAGGGTTATCAACATATCTATACTAAACACCGCAGCCGTGCCGGCGAATCCAAAATTAAAACTTTTTGGGCTTTGTCGTTTTACAAAGTTTATGCCTTTTTAACGAAGAATAAATCCCTAGCCAAGGGCGCCAGAGATTTTTGTTTGCTTGACCGCCAAGCCATTGATGCTCTTTTAGCCGTTAAAGATTATAAACGCTTTACCAAGGGTTTATATAATTGGATTGGTTTTGAAAAGAAATGTCTGGAGTTTGATTATGTGCCGCGGGCTAAAGGCACTACCAAATGGAGTTTTAAATCCTTATTTCGCTATGCAAGCCGCGGCATTAAACAATTCAGTTCGGTTTATTTGTGGGTAACAACTTTATTAATGCTCTTGGCTTTTGGACTGGTTGTCTTTGATATTGTCAATGGGATTATCAAGCAATGGGATTGGCTTAGTTTACGGATTGACGGCTTAATGTTCTTTGTCTTTTTAGCTCTCCATACTATTTTAAAATTGTTGTATGATATTCGTGATCAAGGCTTGAACCGACCGATTTATCTAACTAAGGAAAGCAATCTTGATGATTAATTTTATCAATAAATTTTTAACGCGCAACTTTGTTGTCTTTTGTATTATCGGTGTTATTAATACCTTAATTCATTGGGGCGTTTATTTACTTTTGTATCAAAAATCCGTGTTAATAGCCAATACCTTGGCGTTCATTGTTGCTTCGCTTTTTTCTTACTGGGCGAATGCCACTTTTACATATCACGAAAAAACCACTTCCAAAACCTTCATGCTTTCCTTCCTAACTTTTTTAGGAAAATTAGTGCTTTCCGATAGTTTCGCCTTTTTATTTGAACTGTGGTTCAAAACGATGAATTGGCCGTTGTTAATTAAACTGATTCCGTTTTTTGTGACGATGATTTTATTGCCAATGCAATTTTTAGTGTTTAACCGCATCTTTAAAAAACCCCGCCCGGAAGAAGAAAAAATAGAAAAAATGTAACACTGTGAAAATTCACACTGTGAAAATTCACAGTGTTTTTTTTATTGGTGTTTTATTAAATAATAGTTCTTCTTACCACGGCGGATAACCGTAAACTGGCGTTCAATAGCTTGGGCTTTCCTAACAATATGTTCTAAAGAACTGATTATTTCACCATTAATACTAATAGCTTTGTTTTGGATTAATTCCCGAGCTTCACGCTTGGAGGAAGCAGCTTTCACCAAAACTAAGGTTTCAATTAAGCCGAGATCTTCACTAATGGCAAGGGAAGGGACATCACTAAAACCGACGCTGATTTCTTTGGCCGTTAATGAGCCAATTTGCCCGCTGAATAAGGCTTCCGACATGGCGATGGCTTGGTTATAGGCTTCTTCGCCATGAACTAAGCACACAATTTCTTTCGCTAAGACTTTTTGTGCTGCTCGCAAATGCGGTTCCCTTGTCACTTTTTCTTCAAGATCTAAAATTTGTTCATGAGAAAGAAAAGTATAGTATTTCAAAAAGCGAATGACATCGGCATCAGCCGTGTTAATAAAAAATTGATACATTTCATAAGGTGAGGTTTTGTCTTCATCCAGCCAAATAGCGCCACTTTCCGTTTTCCCAAACTTAGTGCCATCGGATTTAGTAATGAGTGGTAGTGTTAAGCCAAAAACCTTGGCTTCACTGCCGACAACTTTGCGGATTAAATCCATTCCGGCGGTAATGTTTCCCCATTGGTCCTGCCCGCCAATTTGCATCTCGCAATGAAGATTAGCATCTTGATACATATGTAAAAAATCGATGCTTTGGAGAATCATATACGAAAACTCAAGGTAAGTTAAGCCACTGTCCAAGCGGGATTTAACGCTTTCTTTAGCCAACATCTGGTTAATATTGAAATGCTTTCCAAACTCCCGACACATGTCGATGGCGGACAGTTTACTTAACCATTCATAGTTATCAACACAAAAAGCGCGTTCGCCATCAAAAACTAAAAAGCGCGCAAATTGTTTTTTAAACAATGCTCCCCATTTGTGAACGGTTGCCACTTCATTCATTTGTCGTTCGTTGCGTTTCCCTGACGGATCACCAATTAAACCGGTGCCCCCACCGGTTAAAGCAATCACCCGGTGTCCGGCCCGATAAAAACGCATCAAGGTCACAATCGGTAATAATGACCCGACATGCAGACTATCCGCCGTCGGATCAAAACCGCAATATAAAGTAATCGGGGCTTCTTCCAAGCGTTTGCTTAATTCTTCTTCATTGATAATGTCGTAGACAAGTCCCCGCCATTTTAAATCTTCCAATAAATTCATACTTCCTCCTTTAAAAATAAAAGTCCTTAAGAAAAATCCTAAGGACGAAATAAATCCGCGGTACCACCTTAGTTTTTAGATTGCTCTAAACCCTCTTGTTCCCTATCAGCTCCCAAGTTGTAATTCCCTCCATCCGGCTTTGGATTTTCACCGCCCATCCAAATCTCTCGTGCTGCCCGCAATCTTAGTACTGTTTCTTGTTCAACGCTTTATTTAGTTGATTCACGCCAAATAACTTTATAGTCAACCAAAATATGTTTTGGTTTTTCTTGCGCGTTTGTTTCTCTCATTAATTCGGTTAAATAAGCCATGGCCCGATTACCGATTTCATAAATCGGGGTTTCGACACAGGTTAGTTTCGGATTGGATAATTCCGCATACTTCGTGTTTTGGAAACCAATAATCTGCAGTTCTTCAGGCACGCGATGACCTTTTTTAACGGCAATATTCATAAACGAAATCGCCATGGAATCACGCACAAACAAGGCAACTTCCGGCAGTTTGTTTTCCATGATTTGGGTAAAGTGTTTCTCATTAATTGATACATCCCCGCTGGAGAAGACAATGTTGGTCGGTAGGTGGGCTTCTTCCATCGCTTTCACATAACCATTTAGTTTATAGTCATTGACGGTGTATTTATGTTCCGTCCCCACAAACATGATGCTTTTGTATCCCCGCTCAATCATCTTCTTTGTAATCTTATAAGCGGATTCTTGATAATCAATGCATACACTGCCATATTTATCAGATTTGGGAATGGCATTGACAAACAACACCGGAACCGGTGTATATTGCAATAATTTCGCCGTTTCTTGGGTCATCTCATCATTCATCAATAAAATGCCATCGACACTGGAAGCGATGACTTCACCCCATAATTCTTGTTCTTGCTTCGGGTTGGAGTTAATAAACAAGCGGAGAGTATAACCGAACTTCTTGGCGCTGTCATCAATTCCCTGAATCATTTCCGCAACCGAAGCTTGTGATATCCTAGGGACCACAATAGCGACGGTGGTGGACCGGCGGCTGGCTAAACCGCGAGCGTTGGCATTCGGTTTATAACCTTTTTCTTTGATAATGCGCAACACCTTATTTCTCGTTGATTCTTTTACTTTCTCCGGGTGGTTTAAAACCCGCGAAACAGTTGCTAAACTGACACCCGCTGCTCCGGCAATATCGTAAATCTTGGCTTGGTTCATCATCTCACCTCTTTTTATGTGATTATATCATACAATGAAAATATTTTCAATCCTAAAATTAAAAGCTAAAATTGCCGTTTTCAAAAACAGTTATTCGTTTTTGCTCATGGGTTATCCCGATAATCTTCATGTCGCTACTTCCAAACATGAAATCAACATGAGTCATCGATTTGTTATAGCCCTTGGCTAACAGTTCACTTTCCTCCATCTCATTACCGCCTTGAATGCTCATGGTGTAGGCATTGCCTAAAGCTAAATGGCAGGAAGCATTTTCATCAAACAAGGTATTATAAAATAAAACATTCATATTGGAAATCGGTGAATTAAAGGAAATAAGCGCAACTTCACCTAAGTAGGAACTGCCTTCATCAAATTCCAACAAATTCTTTAAGGCTTCTTTTTCTTTCTTGGCATCGTAATCGACAACTTTCCCGTCTTTAAAGACCAACCAAAAATCTTCAATCAATTTTCCCTGGTAATTAAGTGGTTTCGTAGCCACGACTTTTCCGTTAACTTTCAATTTGTGCGGCATTGTAAAAGTCTCTTCGGTGGGAATATTCGGAGCAAAGTAGATACCGTCTTTTGTATACTCACCGCCCCCACCCCAAAGGTGATTTTCTACTAAGCCGACGCTCAAATCGGTCCCTAAACTATTTTGAAAATGCAGGGATAAAAAATTATATTGGTTTAACATCGCATTATGGCGGGCTAATGTCTCCATATGCTCGTGCCATTCCGCAACCGGATCGTTATCGTCACGAACTCTTGAAGCCACTAAAATACTGTCGAGCAAGCGCTCGAAAGCTTTGGGGCCGGGGAAAACTTTTTGCGCCCATGCTTCAGTCGGATAAGCAATGACGCACCATTGCGAACCGTTAGACATCATATGCTTCCGGTAAAAATCAATCGCTTTTTGCGTCGCCATCGCACTTAATTGCAAGCGCTTAGCATCAATGTCTTTAAGTAAGCCCGGTGTGGGGGCACTGATGGTAATGACGGCGGCTTTTTGGTCAACGAAATATTTAAATTGCTCAACAAGGTAATGCGGAACTTCTTGTAAAACGGCTTCCGAAACATTTTCGTAATACATCTTATTGATTAAATCATCACCCCAACGAACAATAACATTAGCGGCTTTTTTCGCATAAGCAGCCTTAACCAAAAGGCGTGTAAATTCTTGACATTCGACGGGAGAATTAATGATTAATAATTGTCCTTCTTGGACATTAACCCCGACTTCAACGGCTAAACGGGCATATTTTTGTAATCTTTCTTTCTTCATATAAGCTCCTTTTGTTTATGATAACACAAAAAAAGAGCGGATAAAAGCAAAAAAAGCAGTTTCCTGCTTTTTTGTTACTTGCGCTCTTTAATACGCGCTGCTTTTGCGGACAATGTACGAATATAATTGAGTTTCGCACGGCGAACTAAACCTTTTCGTAAAACTTCGATTTTCGCAATATTTGGGGTGTGAACCGGAAAAGTTCTTTCAACACCAACACCATATGAGTTTTTACGAACGGTAAAGGTTTCGCTAATTCCGCCTCCTCGTCGTTTAATTACCAATCCCTCAAACATTTGAATTCGTTCACGATTTCCTTCCTTAATCTTGACATGGACTTTAACCGTGTCACCGGGACGAAATTCCGGAATATCATTCTTCATGTAAGCGCTGGTAATGTCAGCAATCAATTGTTGACTCATTGTTTTCACGCTCCTTCGGCCAATGTTCATAACTATCAAAAAGTAGCAGCGGAACATCGTGATCAACTAAAAACCGTTCTTGTTTCTAGCCTTGTATATTATAACGCCAATGCCCTTTAAAAGCAAGTAATTTCCAAAAAATCTAACAATTTTCACAGGGACCGACTTCGGGAACAAAGCTGTCGCCTTTTAAATAAACATACCTGGCATAACCGCTTGCGAAATAATGAACATTGCGATACCCGGCATCGACTAATAATCCCGCCAAATAGGCACTGTCAATGCCATCAGCATCCATTAAAATAATTAAATAAGCATAATCGTTACCAATCAACAAACTTAAATGTTCAAAAATGGTATCGAGGCTTTTTTCGTTGTTTGAAGAATCAATCGTCCGCATACAAAAGAAACCGGGAATACGCCCCAACAAACAGTCTTCTTCACTTCTAAGGTCATAAGCTTTGGTGTGACCATCACCGATATTTTCTAAAACTTTATCAAATTTTGCCAGTTCATCATCATGATAAACAAAGCTTTTCCCTGAAGTGCAGCCCACTAAACAAGCAAGAAGCAACAATAAAACTAATCTTTTCATAGTGTTTCTCCTTGTTTAATCTTGTTAAGCCACTTAAGGTCTTCCTCTGTCAATGACGCTTCGGCCAATAAATCCGGGCGTAAGCGGTATGTTCGCTCCAAAGCTTTAAACCGGCGGTATTGCCGGATTTTTTCATGATCTCCGGACATCAACACTTCGGGAACCCGGTAGGTTTCAAAGCATTCCGGCCGAGTGTACTGCGGATATTCTAATAACCTTTCTTGAAAACTTTCCGTTGTTAGCGATTGATTATTCCCTAAAGCGTCCGGCAGTAAGCGCACGATACTGTCCACAATCATCATGGCAACGAGTTCGCCACCGGTTAAGATAAAATCGCCAATCGAAACAACTTCATCCACATAATTTAAAATTCGCTCATCAATCCCTTCATAATGACCGCAGATAATAATCAAGTGATTATAATGGGCCAATTGGGACGCTTTTGCTTGCTTATAAATGGGACCGATGGGACTGGTTAGGATTTTATGCGCTTGCTCATAACCGGCAATTGAACGCAAACAAGCCACAAGCGGTTCGACGCTGATTACCATTCCCGCCCCGCCCCCATAGGAATAATCATCAACCTGTAAACTTTTTTTCTTGGAAAAATGCCGAAAATTATGAAGGCGGATGGTGATGATTTGTTTGTCAGCCGCCCGTTTAACAATCGAACTTTCCAAGCCCGAAAACATTTCCGGAAACAAAGTTAAAATATCGACAATCATAACAAACCCTCAATCGGCGTAATTATAATCCGTTTCTTTTCTAAATCGACTTCTTTAATAAATTCCGAAACAAAGGGAATGAGTGCTTCTTTATTATTCGTTTTTAAAACCACCAATAACAAGCCCTGGGGAAGCTCGGTTAAATCGCTAACTTTTCCCACCAGGCTTAGGTCTTCCAAAACCACATCCAAACCAATTAAATCATCATAATAATATTCATGTTCGGGCAAAGGCTCTAAATCATCGCGATTAACAAACACGAAACAGCCGACATAATCGAGGACTAAGTTAATATCCTCGAGATGATTAAAGGTAATGAGATCCCATTGTTTATGCTGGCGGTGACTATTGATAATAATCGCTTCCATTTTGCCGTTTTTTTGTACAAACAATTGCCGATTTACTTGAAAGCGCTCAGCCCGAAAATCGGAATCGGAGATGATTTTAACTTCGCCTTTGATACCGTGCGTCCCGACAATTTTTCCAACTTCAATTAGTTTCATTTCGGGACCTTAGTTGCTCGCCATGAGTTTAAAATCGCAATTAAGGAAACGCCGACATCCGCAAACAATGCTTCATAAATTAAGAAGTCGAGGAGAAAACTAAAAACGGAGTTCACAATAAACGGTTCAATCAAAGCAAGGATTAAAACAATAAATTTAACACCGAGGGCTAAGGTAATGTTTTGGACAACAATGTTGTGCGTTTTTTTCGCAATCTTCTTGGCAATCGGTAATTTGGATAAATCATCCGTCATTAACACAATATCCGCTACTTGAATCGCGGCATCGGAACCTAGCCCTCCCATGGCAATACCGATGTCGGCACTACTGATAACCGGGGCATCGTTAATGCCGTCACCGACAAAAGCGACTTTTTTGTGAGGATCGCTTTGGGCTTTAATGTCGTTTAGTTTTTCGACCTTTTGCAAGGGTGTCAGTTCCGCAAACACTTCATCAATCCCAACCTCAGTGGCAACTTCTTGCGCTATTTCTTCAGTATCTCCGGTCAGCATCACCGTTCTTTTAATTCCCATGGCTTTTAAATCGGCAATGGCTCTGTGGGTGTTTTGCTTTATTTGGTCCTTTACAATAATGCAACCTTCCGTTTTATCACCCACCGCCACATAAACTTTCGTGGCGGCATTGTCAATGGCGGGAACGCTTAATCCTTCTTGTTCTAAAAATGATTTCTTCCCTACGACGATTTTTAAACCGTCGACAAAATTGGAAACACCTAAGCCGGGCATTTGTTTAGGAGAAGCAATCCGTGACAAAGTAAGGCGCTCTTTTCCATAAGCCTCAACAATTGATTTCGCAATTAAATGATTGGAATTAAGTTCACAATGGGCGGCATATTCCAAAATTTGTTCGGGTGATAATTTCCCAAAACTTAAAACATCGCTAACGACAAATTTCCCCGTTGTAAGCGTCCCCGTTTTATCAAAAACAATGGTGTCAACCGTATTTAAAGCTTCTAAATAGTTGCTGCCTTTAATGAGAATCCCTTGGCGGCTGGCGCCCCCAATTCCTCCAAAAAAACCAAGCGGCACCGATAGAACCAAGGCACAGGGACAAGAGATAACCAAAAAAATGAGGGCCAATAAAATTGATCTTTTAAAACCGTTCGTCCAACTAAGGTCATAAGTCGGTAAAATAAAGGGTAAAACAATGGCTAGAACAACGGCTAGAATGACCACTGTCGGAGTGTAATAACGAGCAAATTTGGAAATGAAAGTTTCCGATTTCGTTTTGTGGCTGCTCGCGTTTTCCACAAGATTCAAAATCTTGGCGACCATTGAGTCTTCATAAATGCTCGTAACTTTAACTTTTAAAGTGCCGTTGGTGTTAATTGAACCCGCCAAAACCGGATGGCCGGGACGGACATCTTTGTGAATGCTTTCGCCGGTTAAGGCGGAAACATCTAAGGAACTTTCACCTTCATAGACAATTCCGTCCAAAGGAAGGCGTTCACCCGGCCGCACATAAATCATATCGCCGACGACAACTTCCATCGGATCCACTTCAACAACTTCCCCATTCACAATAATGTGAGCAACATCCGGTTGAATGTCCATTAAGGCCGCAATCGATTTGCGAGAATAATTAATGGCGTGATGTTGGAAAATTTCCCCGATTTTATAAAAGATCATAACGAAAACAGCTTCATCATAATAACCAACTATTAAAGCGGTAATCGTTGCCAGGGACATTAAAAATTTTTCATCAAAAATACGTCCGGAACGAATGTTTTTATAAGCTCCATACAAAACATCCCAAGCCAACATAATATAACCAACGGTATAAGTCACATAAATAATGAAGGTGACAATAATCGGTTTCACATTCGTCATTTCTTTTAAAATGGTTTTTAAAAGAAAACCGAAAACAAAGATTGAAACCCCGATGATAAAAAAGTTTCTTCCGGCTTTATCCTGTTTGAAATCCGTTTCAAACTGATGCTTCTTCTTGGTTTTTTGCACAACCTTAATGGCAGGGTCGACCATTTGCGTAATATTTTGAACCCGTTCTTCTAAATGGGCAATTAAATCAACATCGGTGGTTTCAATAATAAAGCGGGTTGAAGCAAAATCAACAACAATGAATTCATAATTAAACGTCCGTTTCGCAATCCGCTCTACTTTTGATGCACAAATAGCACAATCGAGATTTTCCAAAATGAGAACCCGGCGATATGTTTGTTTGATGGCGCGCGGTTTGATGTCAATTCCCGCATCCACCGCTTTAATAATCTTTGTTATTTGCAAAGTCTTGGCTTCAATATCGTCATTTTCATTAAAATCAACCGTCAATAATTTTGTTTCTTTGTTTAACTTAAAGCTTCCGGGAAATTCTTTATTTAAATCAAATTCGATTTTGCGTATATAATTACTATTTTCTAAATTATCTAAAAAAAACTGCTTTTTGATTATTTCCATAATTAAATGTGGGAAGTGTGGTTCAGCACTTGAGCAATCATCTCATGGATATGATGATCGCTTAATTGATAATACACTTCTTTTCCTCTTCGTTCGCTTTTCACAATATTATTGTTTTTTAAAATGCGCAGTTGGTGGGATATCGCCGATGATGACATTTGTAATTCGTTAGCAATAATGCCAACCGGTTTAGCTTCTTTAGAAATAACCATCACAATGTTAAGGCGCGTAATATCGCCGAGGCATTTAAAAATTAAAACACTCTTTTCGATTTGTTCCATATCTACCTCTTCATTTGAACACTTGCTCATATCTTCATATATTATAAATCAGGATAAAATAAAAGTCAATCAATATAATTAAAACAGTTACACCGCATTAAACACATACAAATATTAAAAAAACAAATGTCTTTTTTTCACCCTTTTAATGGTATTTTCGTTACCCATTTAATAAACACCATTTAGTTATGCATAGATTTCTTATTGTGATACCATTTACAAAAATTTTCCAAAACAAATCCCACAATACGATATGCATAATCAAGTTGTGGGACTTAAACTAAAATATCTATTACTATTACTCCTATGATTTTTATCTTCTTCAATAATATCATTTTAAAATTATAGTTTACATATTTTTCTAACATTATTATACAAAAAATTTAAATGAGGAAAATAAAAAAAGTAAACCTTTTTAAATAAGATCTACTTTTAGAAATGAATTTCAAAACCTGACTTTTTAAAATGAATCAACGGAAATTTCAATTCGTTTTCCGGCGCGGGCGGCACAAGCATAAGCAATTGTGCGAATAGAATTGATAATCCTTCCCTTTTTCCCGATAAGACGACCAACATCTTCCGGATTAACTAAAATTTGAATGTTGATGACATCACCATCATCATCAAATGTTTTCACAACCATTTCTTCAGGAAAAGAAATGAGGGGCCCAACTAAGTCACTGAGAAATTTTTCGTAATTAATTTCTTTCATGATACACCTACTTAGTTTGCTTAGTAAATTTTTCGATAATACCTAATTTCGAAAGCAATGATTTAACTGTATCAGTGGGTTGAGCGCCATTGTTAAGCCATTTCAATGCTTTTTCTTCATCAATCTTTAGCACATCATTTTTTTCAATGGGATGATATGTTCCGACAACTTCAATAAATCTGCCATCACGAGGATTGCGGGAATCCGTTGCTACAACACGGTAATATGGGCGTTTGTTAGCTCCGAACCTTTGTAATCTGAGTTTTACGGCCATGATAATACCTCCTTATTTCACATGATGGATTATAGCATAACTTAAAAAAGCTGTCAAGCATTTTTACTTAACAACCTTTTAAGCAATAGTTTTCGAGGAGCCTTTGCTCCGTTTCCGTTAATAAACGATACTCGCCCGGTTTTAGTTTGGGATCAAGTGCAATCGGACCAATGGATAAGCGTTTTAGGTACTGAACTTCTTGGCCGACTTTTAAACACATTTTTTTAATTTGGTGGTACTTACCTTCTGAAATAGTAATATAAGCTTCATTATTATTAAGAATCTCTAATTGGGCAGGTTTGGTTTGATAGAGATTCTTATGACCGTCATATAGTGAAAAACCTTCCAAAAAAGCCTTAACATCTTGGGAAGTAAAACCCTGATTGACCCTGACAAAGTATTTTTTCGGAACATTACGCTTGGGACTGGTTATGCGGTGGGCAAATTTCCCATCATTGGTCATAATCATCAGTCCTTCCGTATCAATATCAAGGCGTCCGACCATAAATAAATCATAATGAGCATATTCTTTAATTAAGTCCACCACCGTCGGATAGTTTTCATCTTTGGTCGCTGATAAATAACCCGCCGGTTTATAAAGCATCACATAGATAAAGCGTTTATAAGTAAGCAATTCATTATCATACTTGATTTCATCTTGATCTTCATCAACTATCCAATTGTGTTTGCGGACGACTTCATTGTTGATGGTAATTAAACCGTCACGAATGATTCCTCTGGCTTCACTGCGGGTTTTTCCTAATCCAAAAGCAATGTATTTATCAAGGCGCATGGTTTAGTTTCTCCTTGGCTTGTTTAATTGTTTCATAAATGGAAACCTTGGTGTTTGTGAAAAGCATTTTATCATATTTCTTCTCTAAACTTTTATTATTAAGGATTGTTCGATATTCCTGATATTTTTCCACCAACAACGAAGGTGAAACCGAGCGTTTTTTCGTACTTTCAATTAAAGCAAAAAACGCAAATATTTTCACAATCTCCGCTGTTGTAAACATGTCATAATCAATTCGATATTCTTTCATATGAATTCCTCAATTTATTTTATCATTCTTGTTGTGAAAACAAAAGGCAAATGCGGATAATCATAATATTTGCATTATCAAAATCCCTGTGTTAAAATTAAAAACGAGGTAAATATATGTTAACATATCAGGAAATTATTAAAGAAGAGGATCCCCGATTACGCGAAAAGGCCCTAGCGGTTAACTTACCATTAGCAGCAGAAGACATTGCTTTATTGGAAACTTTAAACGCTTATCTTGTCGCCGGTTATGATCCTGAATATGCCGAACAAAACGATATTCGTCCCGGTGTTGGCTTGGCAGCACCACAACTGGGAATTCGCAAACAAATGTTTGTGGTCGTTGCCTTCGATGAAAATGGAGAATTGTTTCACTTTGGCGTCATTAACCCCAAAATCGTCTCCCATTCCGAAGAAAAAGTTTATCTGCCAAGTGGTGAAGGGTGTTTATCCGTCGACCGCGAAGTCCAAGGTTTAGTCCACCGTTCAAAACGCATTTCCCTTTCTGCTCATTATTATAATTTCACAACTAAAGAACTAACCAAACAAACCCTAAAATTAAAAGATTATATCGCTATTGTTTGTCAGCATGAACTAGATCACCTTCATGGGATTTTATTTGTTGACCACATCGATCCCATTAATCCCTTCTTCATTCCCGACAACAGCACCGCGATTGTTTTTCCGGCATCGGAAACAAAAGAAAATTAAAAGCTCGCCCCGCGAGCTTTTTACATTAAGCAAATGCTGACAGCAAACAGCGTTTGGCCTAAATAATAAGACACAATGTTAACAGCTTTAAAAAGACGGATTTTGGGACGACTCATTTTTCTAAAATAAATAAAACTGAGGAGAAAATCCGAAATGACAAAAGATAATGCGCCAATGAAAATAAGTAGTTTAAGCTTTGAATAAGCACTAATCACATTTATAAAAACTAACGACAACAACAGTGAACTAACCGCCATATAAGCAAAAACAGCGTTTTTCGCATCACCGTAATCAATATGATAATGACGAGAAAGCAAATAAACCACCGCCAGCAAAACAAGCGCCACCAAAACAATTAAAAAACCTTGACCACTTCGTAACGATAAAAAAGCGAGGATATAAACAACATGGCCAACAAAAAACAACAATAAGCCCCCATAAAAGAGTTCTCTTTTGTGACTGCGGTAAAGATGCCTAAAACCAAGGATGATGTCCCCCAAAAAGCCGCAAACAAGTCCGATAAAAACCGTCGTTCCCGCTCTTAGCTCATTGGCTTGTTTTAAGTTTAGTAATCCCAACACAACAAAGCCTAAACTAGTCGCCGCTTTTAGACCCAAAACAGTTTTACTACCCCAACGATAATAAAAGATTAAGTAAAAAAGCATCAAGATCGTTTCACCGATAATAATGATAATTGCCAGATTGGACACTTTTATTTCTCCTTTGCTATTTGATTAAACCAATACTCATAAGGGCTTGGTAAACCCCATCATCACCGACATCACTCGTCACGATTTTCGCAACCCTTTTCACTTTTTCGGCCGCATTTCCCATGGCAATGCCGATGCCGGCATCACGAACCATTTCAAAATCATTATCGCCATCGCCGATGGCGATAACATCTTTTAAGTCCATTTGTAAATACTCCGCCAAGCGCTTCATTCCTAAACCTTTTGAAGCATGTCCGGGTAAAATATCATAGCCGACATCCATCCATTGAATAAAACGCAGTTCCGAAAACTCCGCTTTAAGCATGTCGATGGCACCGGAATTGGAAAAAGCCCAAGCTTGAAAAACATCGTGATGCAAATAAAACTGGGGGTCAACCGGCGGAACCGGAAGTCCTAAGTTTTGAAAACTATACAAAACGAGTTCGTCAATCCGTGATACCGCTTCTTGATGGCTGCTTTCAAAACCATAAGCTAAATTTAAACTCTGCAGACGCTTAATTAGTTCCTTTAAAACGTTTCGGTCTAAAGGTTCTTGGAAAATGGTTTTTTTATGAGCACATATATATTGGCCATTAATGAAAATATAATAATCAATTAAGGGTTTGATAGCCTTAATAGAATCAATCATGAACGGTGCACGACCCGTAGCAATGGCAACAATATGGTGATTATGTAGTTGTTTAATGGCAGCAATGCTTTTAGGCGACACCATTTGTCGTTGATTATCAAAAAGCGTTCCGTCAATATCCAATAAAATTAATTTCTTGTTATTCATATAATCCCACTTTGGTCTATTCTAGCATGTTTGGAAAGATAAAACAAGATAATAATTTTGCTTTTATCTTCCCTTTTGGAACGATATTGATTATAATAAGCCTAAAGACGAAAGGAGACTATCGTGGGTACTATCAATAACAAACAACTTCCCATCATTGAACGGTTCAATGATAATAATATAAAAATCTTTGCCTTGGGTGGACTTGATGAAATCGGCAAGAACATGTATGTGGTGGAGTGCGATCAGGAATTGATCATCATTGATGCGGGAATCATGTTCCCGGGCGACAATTATGGCATCGATTACATCATTCCCGATTATACTTACCTCATGGATAATGTTGATAAAATCATCGGTTTATTTATCACCCACGGTCATGAAGACCATATTGGGGGAATTCCTTACTTATTAAGAAAAGTAAGCATTCCCAAAATCTATGCTTCCGGTATTGCCGTCGGTTTAATTAAAAATAAATTATCGGAGTTTAGCAATCTTTCCCCGAACATCATTGAATATCATAATGATTCGGTTTTTAAATTCCAAAATTTTGAAATATCCTTTTTCAAAACAAATCACAGCATTCCCGATTCTTCGGGGATTGCCATTAAAACCAATCAAGGTTATATTTTACATACCGGTGATTTTAAATTCGACTTTACACCGCTTTCCGGTCATACCGAGTATGCGAAATTAACAAAATATGCCACGGAAGGCGTTCTTTGTTTGTTATCCGATTCCACCAATGCCCAAGTCAAAAAGTTTACAACTTCGGAAAAGAAAATCGGTGACAGCATTAAAGCCATTTTCAAACAAATTAAGGGTCGAATTATTATTTCCACTTTTGCTTCCAATGTGCATCGTGTTCAACAGATTGTGGAAGCGAGTGTTGAACAAAACCGCAAAGTAATTGTCTTTGGCCGCAGCATGGCTAAAGTTGTCAATTTCAGTTTAAAATATAACTACATTACCGCTCCCCCCGGAACCTTCATCACCGCCAAAGAATTTCCGCACTTACCGCCGGAAAAAATCACGATTTTAAGTACAGGCTCCCAAGGTGAACCTTTAGCGGCTTTATCGAGAATCGCTGACGGCTCACACAAACAAATTAAGATAATCCCGGGTGATACCATCGTTTTCTCCTCCTCCCCCATTCCCGGTAACCAAGAATACATTAACCGTACGATTAATAAACTTTTTAAAGCCGGAGCTAATGTCATCGTCAACAGCCCCTTAACCGACACCCATACTTCCGGACACGCCAGCGAAACAGAACTAAAAATCATGTTGTCGCTAACCAAACCCAAGCATTTTATGCCTATTCATGGGGAATACGCCATGTTGAAACGCCATGCGCAATTGGCGATTGCCACCGGGGTTGATCCTCAAAACATCCATATTCTGGACAACGGTGAAGTATTAACCTTCGCTCCCAACAAAGTCTTTACACATTATGCCGTTAAAGCCGGGGCTATTTATGTTGACTCCAACAACGAAGATGTTGACAACAGCATCATTCGGGAACGCAAACTCATGTCCGATGACGGGATGCTCGGGATTGTTTTTTCGACTCTCAATTATAAATTAATGCGCTTACCAAATGTTGTTAGCCGAGGTTTTATTTATGTAAGAGACTCGGAAGCACTAGTGACCGATATTGAAAACAAGGCTAAAGAACTGTATGAGAATTATTACAGTGAAACTAAAAAATTCAACCCTAATCAGTTTTATAACTTATTATTACCAACTTTAGCCGATTTTATTTATGAGAAAACCGAACGTAAACCGATGATTGTTCCGATTATTATGAATGTTTAAACCAAAAAGACGATAACAAACTTAAAAATGTTACCGTCTTTTTATTTGCTTTATTATTAAATTAAGGAGCTCATTTCTCCTTAATTCTTGACTTCTTTTTCAACTATTTTCGTAAACAAATGATAAATCTTTCGCATCATTATGGCATCTTCCATCGCATCGTGCTGTTGTTGTTCTACAACAATCCCGCTCATGTCTTGGTAAGTTGAAAACAGTCCTAAGTCCGTATTCGTGTTGTAATAATTTTTAATAACTTGCATTAAATTAATATAACGAGAACGAATCGCTAAGGGTTTTAGATGATTGAGCCGAAACGATTGCTCCATTGTTAAGATATCATTTTTACCCCAAGCAATCACTTTAGGATTGTAAGTTTCCAAACATTGTTCTAACAGTTGATAGAATTCAACATAAGATTTAGCATCTTCAAATTGTTCATTTGTTTTTGATAAAAACTTTAAAGTGCGGTTGTTAATGGCAAACCTCCGTAAGGGTTTAACTAACGACCCTTCCTGAAAAACAACTTGCTTGTTTTCGTCCTCCACAATCATACCATACTGTAAGATTTCCGGAATATGCACCATCGTTTGATAATAAGAGGGTAGGGAAAATTCCAAGTCTAAAAACAACTTCATTTTCGTGTTGTTGATTAATTTCTTTAAATCTTTCCGAATATTATCAATATTGTAATAAGTCGTTTTTTTAGTTCGCGTTCCTTTAACAATTTTTCGAAAGTAATTTACTTCATAACAAAGTTGCGTTCCGTAACGTTTCTTTTCTTTCTCAACATCAATAAAGACATAGGGATGTTGATAAAAATAAGTCCCATAATCTTTAAATTGGCGCCTTGTCATGTAAAAAAAACAAATTCGCTTCGGACATTGTAGTTTAATAATTCGGTCTTTAGGATTTGTCGCAATCACTTTTCCATATATTTCCATCTTGTTCTTCCTTATCTATTCAATATTGCAATAACGGCTTCCATTTGTTCTTCGCTTAATTTAAGTTGTTGTAGTTCTTCACGAATGCTGTCTTGATTAGCACGCTTAATGACATCTATGATTTGTCTTTTACGTACTTTACCGATTCCCTTGATATCATCTAATTGGGAAGCTAAAGTAGTTTTGCTGGCTAATAAATGATGGAAAGTAATCGCATAACGATGAACTTCATCCTGCAGGTTTTCAAGAAAGAAAAACAGCGGACTTTTTTTATCAAGATAAATTTCTTGATTGTTAAAGAATAAATAAGCGGTGCGATGCTTATCATCCTTCCCCAGACCTAAAACCGGAATTGACAGTTTTAAATCCGCAAGGGCTTTTAAAGCACTACTAACCTGGGGTTTGCCACCATCAACAATTATTAAATTCGGGAAAACCGTTGACCCTTCCCTTGGGCGATAGCGCCGAGAAATAACTTCATACATGCTTTGATAATCATTGGCCCCAACAACGGTTTTAATTTTATATTTGCGGTACTGTTGCTTTTTAGGAAGCCCGTCTTCATAAACAACCATTGCACTAACGCTTTGCATCCCTTGATTGTGAGAATTATCAAAAGCTTCAATCCGCTTGGGAAGGGGAATAGCTAAAAGCTTCCCCAGTTCCACAACCGCTCCCAAGGTTTTCTCATATTGCTTTTGTTCTTGTGCAATTAAGACATCGAGTCTTTCCATAGCATTTTCTTTAACCAACATCACATATTGCCTTTTTTGACCCTTTTTGGGGACAACAATCCGATTTTTGATAAGTTCGGCTAGGGAAGAATAATCAACACTAGGAATTAAGACTTCTTTAGGAAGGGGGAAATTGCGTTCTAAATAAAACTGAGCGATAAAGTCTACAAACATTTCTTCGGGATTCCCCATAACTTCAAACAAAAAACCGTTGCGGGCAATTGTTTTATGACCACGAATATGAAAGACCTGAATACTTAAATAGCTATCACGCACTACATAAGCAAAAACATCGGTATCAGCAACATCGAGCTCCATTTTTTGTTTTTCCGTAATGGTATTGAAATCGGCAATTAATTGCCGATACTCAATCGCTTTTTCAAAATCAAGATTTTCGGAAGCTTCATTCATTTGTTTTTCCAATTGCTTTTGTTGTTCTTTCACATTACCTTTTAAAAGGGATTGGATTTTACTAATAATGTCTTGATATTGTTCCGGTTTAACTTCCTTGATGCAGGGAGCTAAACATTGCCCAAGATGATAGTAAAGGCATTCTTTTTTCGGAAGTTGCGAACATTTGCGTAAAGGATAAATCCGATTCAACAAATCAACAACTTCTTTGGCGGCAGTGGCATTAGGGTAGGGACCATAAAACTTGCCACGGCGATGCATTTCTCGGGTATAGGTTATTTTGGGATCTTTTTCATCCGTAATTAAGATATACGGATATTGACGGTCATCCGTTAAAGATATATTGTATTTGGGTTTGTGTTTTTTAATCAAATTGATTTCTAAGATGAAGGCTTCGGTTTCCGTCGAAGTCACAATATACTCAAAATCAGCAATGTTGGCAATCAATCTTGTGGTTTTCGCATCATGGCTGCCAACAAAATAGGACCTAACACGATTAAACAAATTCTTCGCTTTTCCTACATAAATAATTTCTCGGTCCTGATTAAACATCTGATAACAACCGGGTTTTTTAGGAAGCTGCTTTAGTTTATCTTTTAGGTCCATTTTTCACCTCACTAAAAAGGCTTTATAATTTTAAATCTTTTAAAATATTATCAATCTTGTTTCCGTACTCCCAAGACTCATCAAATTTAAAACGCAAATCCGGGGTTTTGCGAACGGCCAACACTTTGCTTAACATGGAGCGCAAATATCCTTTGGCTTCCGTAAGCGCACCAGTGATTGCTTGTTTTTGTTCATCATTACCATAAACGGAATAATAAACCGTCGCTATCGATAAATCATTATTTAACGAAACCTTGGTAATCGTGACTTGCTTTAGCAGCTCGTTTTTCACATCGGCCAAAAAAAGCATTCCTAGTTCGCGCTCAATGTTTTTTTCTAAACGTTCTAATTTATAAGCCATGCCTTAGTCTTCCTTAACTTCTTCCATGGTATAAGCTTCAATAATGTCGCCTTCTTTAATGTCATTGAAATTCTCAATGGTAATCCCGCATTCATAACCGGCTTTAACTTCTTTCACATCATCTTTAAAGCGTTTTAAGGACGAAATCTTGGATTCATAAATAACAATGGCATCCCGGATTAAACGAACATCAGCCGAACGAAGGATTAAACCATTCGTAACATAACAACCCGCAATCGTCCCGATTTTGGATGCTTTAAAAATCGACCTAACTTCCGCTTGGCCAAGCGTTTTTTCTGCAAACACCGGTTCAAGCATGCCCTTCATCGCCGCTTCAATATCTTCCAAGACTTTATAAATGATATTGTATAAGCGAATTTCAATATTCTTTTCCTTCGCATATTCCATTATTTGTGAACTTGGACGAACATTAAAAGCAATAATAATCGAGGAAGAGGCGATTGCTAAACTGACATCAGTTTCGGTAACGGCCCCGACACTGCCACGGATGACTTTAATGTTAATGCCTTCAACATTCAGTTTTTCCAATGAGCTTTTTAAAGCTTCCACGGAGCCTTGAACATCGGCTTTCAAAATAATATTTAAATCTTTGGTCGGATTGTTGACATCGCCAAAGAGGTTCGCTAAGGATACCGGTCGTCCAACCCCCATTTCTTGGTTGAAAGTGCGGATGGTGCGTTCTTCCGAAACTAATCGTGCGACTTTTTCATCATCAAAAACCATAAAGTGATCACCGGCTAAAGGGACTTCGGATAAACCGGTAATTTCCACCGGTTTCGATGGTCCCGCTTGTTTTAACTGGGTTTTGGTTTCATCTTGCATAGCCCGGATTTTACCAAAGGTATTACCGACAACAATCGGATCACCAATTTTAATCGTCCCGTTTTTCACAAGCAAAGTGGCAACCGGACCACGACCGCGGTCAAGTTTGGCTTCCACAACCAAACCGACGCCTAAGCGGTTCGGGTTAGCACGATAATTTTCCAATTCCGCCGTCAAAAGAATCATTTCCAATAAATCTTCAACGCCTTTTCCGGTTAGTGCGGAAAGCGGAACATAAATGGTTTTGCCTCCCCATTCTTCCGGAACAAGGTCATAATTGCTTAATTCTTGTTTAATCCGGTCAGGATTAGCCGACGGCTTATCCATTTTATTAATAGCCACAATAATTGGTACTTTGGCCGCTTGGGCATGTTCAACCGCTTCTTTTGTTTGTGGCATAACACCGTCATCGGCGGCGACCACCAACACGACAATATCGGTAACATTGGCGCCACGAGCCCGCATTTCGGTAAAGGCGGCATGACCCGGCGTATCAATGAAAGTAATCAATTTGCCGCTTTTTTTAACTTGGTAAGCGCCGATGTGTTGCGTAATTCCTCCGGCTTCGCCCGAGGCTACTTTTGAATGGCGAATGGTATCCAAAAGAGTTGTTTTCCCGTGATCAACATGACCCATAATGGTCACAATCGGAGGACGTGGTTTTAATAGTTTTTCTTCATCTTCAATGACAATCTCTTCAAATTTAGTGATATCTTCTAACACTTTGTCTTTGACGGTAAAAGAATATTCCTCCGCAATAATCTCAACCACTTCTTTTTCAACCACCGCCGTTGCACTCATCATATAACCAAGCATAACCAGTTTGCGAACAATTTCGTTCATGGGAACATTTAAACCATCCGCTAATTGGGTAACCGTCATGCCGGGCGTAAAAACAAGCACATTGGCTTTGGCTTTATCATTGCCGGTGATATTGGTTTGCCGATTTCCCCGACTCCTTGAACGACCCTTTTTTACATTCTTAATCCGCGTATAAACTTTAGCTTCCGTTTCGTAGTCATTATATTTATCATCATAAACGCGGCTCAATTCCAATTCTTCCACCTCAACACTCGCTGGTTCCGGTTTAAGCGGTTTCGGTTTGTCTTCCGGTTTAAGCGGTTTCGGTTTATCTTCCGGTTTAAGCGGTTTCGGTTTATCTTCCGGTTTCACCTTCACTTCCGGTTTTGGCGCTGGTTTCGAAACCGGTTTGGCTTCCGGTTTCGGGGCCGGCTTAACGGGCTGGGCTTGAGGCGTCTCCACAAGCGGTTCCGGTTTCGGTGGTGCCGGTTTGGGTGCTTCCTTCTTGACCCTAATGGGCTTGATGTCCACACCATATTTTTTGCTTAGTTTTTTAATGACTATCGGTTCAATATCGGTTTCGAGATTGGCAACAATCCCCACATTTTCTAAATTTCCTAACAACTCTTTATCCGTTACCGGCTTTCCCAGAGCGCTTAGAATTTCTAAAATCTCTTTAACCTTCATTTATTTCACCTCCATAAAAATCTTTTCCGCTATTTCTTTAAATCCATCTTCCGTAATCGCGACAATTTTGCTTAAACTTTTTCCTAAAGCATGAGCGATTTCATCGCTTTGCAAATGAAAATAAAGGGGGATTTTGTGGAAAAAGCATTTTTTATCAAAACGATCTTTCGTTTTAGGGGAAGCATCACAAGCCACCAAAACTAATTTAGCCTTTTTTGTTTTGATGGCCTTCAACACCTCTTTTTCACTGGTAACTATTTTATTGGCCCGGTAAGCCAAGCCCAATAAATTCATGATTTTATTTTTTTGACTGTCTTGCAAATTACTCACCTAGAATCTTTAATAATTGTTCAAAAACCTCATCAGGCACTTTTGTTTCCAAATGACGATCCAAGGTTTTCTTTTTCATGGCCATTAAAATCACTTCTTTATTTTTGGATAAATAAGCGCCACGCCCTCGGACTTTCCCGGTTAAATCAACCACCGTTGGTCCTTCCGCTGTCCGAACAATGCGAAACATTTCGCCTTTTGGATGTTGTTCATTAGTCACAACACATTTACGCATCGGTATCTTTCTTGGTTTCATTGTCGCCTACTTTCTGGAAACGTTATATTCAAACTCAATTCCTTCATTCGTGGCATCGGTCAAATTTTTAATATCTATTCGCCATCCGATGGCATAGGCCGCCAAACGGGCATTTTGTCCGCTCTTGCCGATGGCAAGTGAGTATTGGTCATCATTAACAACGACGGTCGCTTGTTTGGTTTTTTCATCAACCATAACGGCTAAGGCTTTAGCCGGAAGCAAGGCCTCCGCAATCAAATCAACCGGATTATCCCGCCAAGTAAAGATTTCAATTTTTTCGTTATTCAAGATTTCATTAATTTGGCGAATTCTTAACCCGCCTTGACCAACACAGGCCCCTTTAGCATCAAGGTTGTTTTTTAAAGACAGAACCCCGATTTTGGTCTTTTCACCCGGTTCCCGCGCAATCCCCATGATTTCAATGGAACCGTCGGCAATTTCCGGAATCATCATTTCAAACAAACGCTTAACAATTTCCCGATTAGCACGTGTTAAGAAAACCTTAGGTCCTTTGGTGGTTTTTTCTACTTTGGTAATATAAACTTTTTTCTCATCGCCAACATTGAAGGTTTCCCCGGGAACGCCTTCTTTATCGGGCATATTGGCAACGACATTTTTACCAATACTGAAAGTAACAAAATTATTGCTGTAATCTAAAACCGTCGCCGTGATGACTTCGCCGACACGTTCTTGGAAAAAATTAAATGCTTCTTCACGTTCTAATTCTTTCAGTCCGCTTAATAAGCTTTGACGAAAAACAGAAGCTGCTTTCCGCCCAAAACCGGAAACATTAATTTCCGTTTTAAATTCCGTTCCCACTTTCGTTTTCGGTTTAATCGCTTGCGCTTCTTCTAAAGTGATTTGCCCTCGTGGTCCGTCCGGATCGATGGTCTCGACAACATATTTATATTCGTAAACGCGGATTCTTTTCTTTTCAAAATCCCATTCGGTTTTAATATCACCACTGTAGCCACTGTTACGGCTGGAGACGGAAATCGCAATTTCCACTTTCCCTTTAACATCCTCAACATCCAAACCACGCTCAAAAGCAATGGCTTCCAGTGATTCAAAAAACTTTTGACTAACCATGTTTCCTCCAAGATTTTGTCCATTCGACATATTTCCCAAAACGGGTGCATTATTATTTAAAGGAGTGAGACGACTCACTCCTTAGTTAACGACATTCTATGCCATATTGTATCACAAGCTTGTTATTTTTGTCAATTAATTGTTTAGCTTTAAGCCGGTTTAGCCGGAAGAATGGAAATCAACATCACCGTAGCATCATAACCCTGACTATTAGTAATCCGCACCGTGTAAGTAATCGGCGTGCTGACCGACGGCAAATTGATAATCCGACCATAATGATTAACATATTCCGGGTTATTGGATTGGAAGGTGATGGTGTAACCGGCCAATTGAGTTAGAACTTCATACTCTGCCTTAATTAGTTCAATGGCATTAGGGTAAAGATTGTTACGACGCAAAGTTTGGGGGCATTCTTTTTGGCTATAGTCATAATGCTGTTTAATATTGGTAATTTTTAAATTGTGCTTTTGCATTAACCAAGCCATCAGTTTCGCCGTCCGATGCCAAGTAGTATATAAATCACTCCCGAAATCAACACAAGTTTCTACACCAATTGTTGTGCTGTAAGCCAGTTCGGTATCACCCTGCCAAGCAACTTCGTTGTCGGGTAAATGTTGAATAACTTCTTTATCATCAACCGTATAATGCCAAGATCTTGCCCTATAGGTATTAAAGTTAGCGGACCCGACAATGTATTTCGCATGCATATCGGCATTCGCACCAACATTGTTATTACCGGTATCATGATAAATGATATCGGAAATCGCTGTTTTTAAAACACCGCTTCTAACCGTCTTAAATTCGGTGGCAGCCCGAATCGCCGATGTATAGCTTAAGCCGATATAAGCATTGGGTTGACCGTCAATGGTCGGGGTAATCGCAATAATGTTTTCTTTTAAATTCAATTCTCCCGGATAATATTTAGAAACACTCCCGTACACCCATTGTTGTTTTTCCGTATTGCCGTAAGTCGTTACGTATTTCACAATCGGATTAGTGACATTTAAACTTTTAATTAAAGCCACCGGATCAACTTCAATATTCATCGTGATTGCTCCTATAATTGAATTGTTGACTTGGGAGATAGCCGTAATTTCCACCTCCCCGATTTTTAAGAAACTGACTTTACCTTGGGCATCAACTGTGGCTATTTCCGGATTACTGGATAACCAAGTAACGCTTTGATCCGCACCGCTGGGAAGAACCTGATGTTTCAAAGTCACATTCCCGAAGCTTTTGTAAGGTCCCGCCGTTTTCGCATTCACTTCAATGGCCACGGGCGCCGGAACAAGCACCGTAATTGTTTTTTCCAAAGTTTCTGTTGATACAAAGGAGGAAATTCGAATCGTCACCAAGCCACTAGCTTGGCCGGTAACTTTCCCGTTTTGATCAACCGTGGCAATATGGGGGTCCAAGGATTCCCAAAAAACGATGTTATCGGGGTTATTATCATCCGTTCCAATTAAAGTAATTTCTTCACCAACAAAGACTTCATCGCTACCAGTAAGCGTTAACGCAAAGGGTCGATCTTTAACAATGATGTTTTTTTCTAAAGTAGCTTTTGATACGGTCGATGAAATCCTAATGGTCGCCAAACCACTGGCATGACCGGTAACTTTCCCGTTTTGGTCAACGGTCGCAATATTTGGGTTTAACGATTCCCAAACAACAATGTTGTCAGGCTTATTACGATCAGTCGCCGTTAAACTTATTTCTTCACCAACAAAAACTTCATCGCTACCGGTAAGCGTTAACGCAAAGGGGAAAACCCTAACGCTAATTGTAGCGGTAATCAAGGGATAAGCCGTCAGCTTCGCCGTAATCGTCGTTTCCCCGGCTGCGAGGGCTTTAATGACATGATTGTTAACTTCACAAACAGCGGGCTTAGCTACTTCATATTCGACTGTTAAAGCCGCCGTTGTTTGGCCAATCACAGGGATAATCGTTTTTTCTTCACCAATTTCCAGTTCAAAAGCGGTTTGTTCAAAACTCAAAGTGGGATCAACGATGACGGGATCGGGGTCATCCTTAATTTCTTCCTTTGGTTCTTGGCAGCCTACAAACAGCAACAAGGCCAAGATAACCAGGCTAGTGAAGAGGGCTAATAGCTTCGTTTTTTTAAACATATCGTTGCTCCTTAATTTGCTTACTTTTTTTCATGCTCATGAATCAAACTAAAATCCACATGGCAGTAGCCGTTGGGATTATGGTCTAAATAATCTTGATGATAATCTTCCGCTAAATAAAAACCCTTTTCCTTGGCTAATTCGACTGCCAATTTCCCTTGTAATTGCTGGTTTTGGTGATGGAAAAACTGTTCAATTCGATGTTTATCTTCTTCGCTTTGATAATAAACTCCGGTTCGATATTGAATACCAAAATCACCGCCTTGTCGATTAAGGCTGGTGGGGTCAATAATACGAAATAAGTGGTCTAAAATTTGTTCTAAAGAAAGGATTTTTTCATCATAATATATTTCCACCGCTTCCGCATGGGTCGCCAAATGGTTTTTTAAATCCTCATAGCTGGGCTTAGCTTTGTTGCCGTTGGTATAACCGACATTGGTGTCTACAACTCCTTTTATCTGTTTATAATAGGCTTCAACACCCCAAAAGCATCCACCCGCAAGCACAATTCTTTTCATCTTGTTTCTCCCGGTTTATTTAGCTTACTTTAAGTAAAGCAAAAAAGCAGTGCAAAGACCGTTTTTTCTTGACCATATTATAACAAGAAATACCCCAAAAAGAAAGGAAAAAGAGCCACCATCATTCGTGGCTCACCGTTTTATTTCCCAAACACTTTGACGCGTTCAGCAATCGGTATATTGGTTTTTTCATTCAATGGACCGTTGGGAACACCAAAGGGCATTTGTGCAATCAACTTCCAGTTGCTTGGAAGGTTAAATGCCTTAGTAACTTCCGCATCAATAATAGGATTATAGTGTTGGAGCGAAGCCCCTAAGCCATTTTCTGCCAAAGCCGTCCAAACCACTAAATTCAGCATGCCTGCACTTTGGTTGGACCAAAGCGGAAACACATCACGATACAGCGGAAAGCGTTCTTGCAAGTTTTGAACAACACTTTGATCTTCAAAAAAAAGCACCGTTCCATAAGCTTTTTTAAAAGCCTGCATTTTCACATCGGTGGCAGCAAAGCGGTCCTCCGGAACAATTTTACGCAATTCCTCGGTAACGATATCCCATAAGCGATCGTGGTCTTTATGGAAAAGCACCACCGCACGTGCAGATTGTGAATTAAAAGCGGACGGTGTCAAATAAACCGCCTCTTCCACAAGTTTCACAATTTCCCCATCGGCAATTGTGGTTTTTTTATCTAAAGCGTAGTGACTACGACGCATCTTTAAGATATTAATAAACTGATTTTTCATAATAAACTCCTTTACATAGCAAGTTTATTATAACAAGAATAATGATTGTTTTCTATTAATTTGCTTAATCGTTAATTTGCGTGATTGTGGAAACGCTGATTTTTTTGTTCGCTACAATTATTTCTTTAAAAACAAAATCAACTTTGCTAACAACACCGCGAAGCCTCCAAAAACTTCCTTTTTGAAAAAAAACAATTTCCACTTCATTTTGACTATCGATGGCTTTCTTTAGTTTCTCATCCAACAAAGCTAATTCATCCGCCATCAAAACCGGTTTGCTTGAAGAAACCCGCCTTTGTTCGATCTTTTTAATCCTTTTCCGAAAACCGTCCAAACCATCAAAGGCTTGCCATTTACCTTGTCGTTCATCATTCGGCATTGTGACCTCCTATTAGCTGATTACGCTTAATTTGGGTGCCCTTCGGTGTTTTACTAAGCGCTAAAAAGACCGCGTTTTTACCAAAGCGCTTTTTTATTTCCCCAAGAGCTTGATACAAATCATGTTCTTTTTGTGTTTTATCCATACCGTCAAAGATATCAGCTTGAAGATAGACCTCATTGGCAAGTTTTCCTAAACGAAGATTGAGCCGCCGAATGGGGACATTCTTTGTATATTTTTCATATAAACCAATAAAAGCCTCCCAAATGGTTTTGCGGCTGTTGGTATGCTTATCAAAGGAAAGTTGACGGTTAAATCCACCCCCGACCGTTTGCGAATATCCAACCCCCAAACTAATAGTTTGACAGGTTTGCTTACGCATAATTAATTCCGTTACCAATTCATCAACCATTTCCAATAAGACGATTTTCGCCTCATCCTTCGTATAATCTTCGTACAAAGCTTGGCCATGGCCGAAAGAAAAATGCGCCGGAAGATAGTTGCGAGCTTCCTGAACGGTGGTTTTATCAATCCCATGAGCATGATTATATAATTCCAAACCGACAAGGCCAAATGTTTTTTGGAGCTTTTCCACTGAATAATTGGCTAGGTCCCGTAAACAATAAATCCCCATCCGTTCTAAATGCCTCGCTGTGCGTAAACCAATCCCCCAAATCTTACTAAGCGGTCGTAAATCCCCTATTTGGTCCATAAATATTTGTTCATCTAAATAAGCAAGACGGTTCGGGTTTTGTTTGGCTAAACAATCAAGGGCAACTTTCGCAAGAAACATATTGGTCCCTATCCCGCAAGCAGCGGTAATTTTGGTTTTTTGGAAAATGTCTTCCATAATCCTTTTCGCAATCTCTTCAATCGGCTGTTGATAATATTTCAAATAGGATGATAAATCTAAAAATGCCTCATCGATGCTATAAACATGAATGTCTTCCGCTGAAACATATTGTAAATAAATATCATAAATCATTCCGGAAAAATCGATGTATTTTTGCATGCGCGGTTTTGCAAAAATGATTTCCACATTCGTCGGCAATTCATAAATCCGACAACGGGAATTGACACCATACTTTTTTAAATGCGGCGAAACGGCCAAGACAATCGAGCCGCCACCGCGCTCTTTATCGGCGACCACCAAATTAACGGCAAAGGGATCAAGCCCTCGCAGTGAACATTCCACCGATGCATAAAAACTTTTCAAATCAATACAAAGGATATGCCTCATTCCCATAAGATCTTCCTACCTTCAAGCGTATTGTAACATGGCTTTTTTTGATAGTCTAGGCGTTTTTACTGAAAGTTTTTCATGAAAAAATGATAACAAGGGGTAATTTCCTAATGAAAAAAGACAGCTTTTTAAACTGTCTTTGCTTGATGAAGCGCTTGCGCAATATCATCATGAATTTGTTTTAAATCTTCCGGCTTGGGAACATAGTTAATGCGAATTCCGGGCATTAAGCGCTTAAAACCTAAAGTATCTAATTGTTCTTCAATTTGCGCAATGCTTTGGCCACCCCAACCGTAACTACCAAAAGCGAAACTAGACAAACCAACCGGCGCTAAACCTTTTAGATAACACAAGAATCCGGCTATCGTCGGTAACATATTATTGTTGATGGTTGAAGAACCAACTGCCAAATATTTCGCATCGATAATTTCGGTCATAATATTAGAAGCATCGGTATCATTAATATTATAAAGCCGAACGGGAATAGCTAATTCGGAAAATGTTTCCGCAATCTCCACGGCTATTTTTTCGGTACTTTGCCACATCGTGTCATAAACAACAACGGCTTTAGTTTGTTTTTGCGATTGCGTCAAATATTCATATAATTGAAAGATTTCCGGAAGATGGTCTCGCCAAATAATCCCATGGCTTGTCGCAATCATCTTTATATCAAGTTCCTTAGCCGCTGCGAAAATCCGGGCCGCTTGTTTTGTATATGGCAAGACAATATTGGCATAATATTTTTTGGCTTCAAAAAGAATCATTTCCAGCGGTAAATCGCCATCAAAGCGCTCCGAAGACGCCATATGCTGCCCAAAAATATCGTTACTGAAAAGAATTTTATCCTCTTGGTCATAAACAACCATATTGTCCGGCCAGTGCACCATAGGAGCATGGTAAAAGCTTAAAGTGCGTTTCCCAATCTTTAATTGTTCCCCGTTTTTAACGGGAACAATGGGTAAATCACCATAAGTAGCTTGTAAGATTTTAACACCATTGGGGGCTTGAGCATATATTTTGGCTTTAGGAGCCAGCTTAATAAGCTCTTTAATACTGCCGCTGTGGTCCGGTTCCCCATGATTAGAGATAATAATCTCAATTTGTGAGGGATCAATTACGGAAGCAATCCGGGCCATCATTTCCTCGACTAAATAGGACTTTACATTGTCAATTAAAGTGATTTTCTCATCAATAATTAAATAAGCATTATAGCTTGAACCGCGATCCGTAACATAACCATGAAAAGTTCGCAACGACCAATCAATCGCTCCGACCCAATAAACTTGTGGTTTAATTTGATAAGCTTTCATTTTTACTCTTGCGAAAAGTTTTCTTTGCCAACACCGCAATCCGGGCATAGCCAGTCATCCGGTAAATCTTCAAAAGCGGTGCCGGGGGCGATTCCTTGGGTTTCATCACCAACGGCGGGATCATAAACATAACCGCAGACATCACAAACATATCTATCCATAATTTTCCTCCTTCATTTAAAACTTCTTTAATTATACACGATAGTTTTTATTACCACAACAAAATTGATTATTGATTGAAATAGGACAAAATAATACTGCCGGCTACGGCCACATTTAATGATTCTAAACGCGGATGAATCGGCACAAAAACAGTTTCGTCCACCAGCGGCCACAAAGACTCGGCAATGCCTTGGCCTTCACTTCCTAAAAGTAAAGCCCACTTTTTAGGACAGCTAAAGTCATACAAATTACTTCCTCCTTGCATTTTAGTGCCAATAATCCTTGTTCCCGCTTTTTTTAATTCCCCAATGGCCTGTTCCAAATCCATTCTCACAAGCGGCACTTGGAAAAGCGCTCCTTGAGTAGCCCGAATAAATTTATCATTATAGAAATCAACGGACTGCGAATTAAAAATCACCAAATCAACCACAAACCCGAGGGCACTCCGAACCAATGTTCCGGCATTACCGGGATCTTGTACATTGTCCAATAGCAAAAACCTTGTTCCTTTGAGTTTTGCTTGCGGAAAAAAAGCACAAACACCAATGATATTGGTTGGTGATTTAGTTTGCGACAATTTGTTAATAATTAAGGGATTGACTAAATAATTGTCAATGCCCGCCATCGCCATTTGTTCATCCGTAATTAAGACAGCTTGTAAACAACGGGCTTGATGGGCTTCTTTAATTAAGTGTTCTCCTTCAATCAAAAATTGTCGTTCTTGGTCGCGGTACTTTTTTTCATGCAATTTGGCCAGTTTTAAAACGAAGGGATTATTAAGGGAATCAATCCTTTTCATCTTTTTAATACCACATAAAGCAGCATCCCCACAGCAATCAAGGTTTCTATACCATGGATTAAATAAATATATAAAAACATTCTCTTATGCACTTTGTTCTTTAATAGTAAGAAAATAAGCAAAGGCAAAACTAAATTTAAAAAGGGAATCATAAACAAGGCTACATAAAAGACAAAATCGGTACTGCCATTAACAACCTTTAAAAACCACTGCGCAAAATACATGCTGATTTGCGTCATAATTAAATAAAACGAAAAAACAATTTGGAAAAGAGCATAAATTCCCATCCACAAAGGAAAATGATCCCAAATAGATGTTTTTATTGTTTTTTGAAGTTGTTTTTTTTGCTCACGCAAGTCGCGATATTCTTCTATAAGGGCTTTTACTTTGTTTGTTTCTTCTTCGCTTGGTTCATAGTTTTCGCCTTTGCGGTAGAATTCATCTTCAAAGCGTTCAATGATGGCATCAAGTTCTTGCATCTTAACTTCGATCGCAAAGATTTTTTCTTTGGTTTGGGCATGCTCATCCATTAATTGTTCTTCAGGTGTTGGTTGAATATTTTCTTCGTTCATATGAAACTCCTTAAATCTCAAACTTGGGGGAATGACTTTGGAAAACAGAATATTTTTTAAAAGTGCTTAGTTCAATAATCGTGGTTTGCTCAACAGCATCATTAACTAATTGATCTAAATGACAGCGAGCTTCTTCTTCTTTTACAGCGTCTATTTTCGGGCGGATAACCGGATGTTTGGGAATAAAAACGGTGCAGCAATCTTCATAGGGGCGAATGGAAATTTCGAAGGTCGCAATTTTTTTCGCTAAAGTAATGATTTCTTCCTTATCATAAGTCACAAGCGGTCTTAGAATCGGAATGTTCGTGACTTCATTAACCACCACCATATTTTCAAGGGTTTGGGAAGCCACTTGACCAACACTTTCGCCATTAATAATAACATCAATTTGATGTTTTTGACAGATTTTTTCCGCAATCCGATACATTTGCCGCCGCATAATCGTTACTAAATAATCAGGTGAGGCATAGCTACGAATCGCTTCTTGAATGGCCGTAAACGGACAAACAAATAATTTAATCTTTTCATTGTCAGTAAATTTGGCTAATTGTTCGGCTAAATCGATGACTTTTTGTAGTGCTTGATCACTGGTATAAGGTGGCGACGCAAAATGAAGGGCATCCATATTAATGCCTTTACGAAGCGATAAAAACCCCGCCACCGGACTGTCAATCCCGCCGGAAAGCATTAAAAGCCCGCTTCCGGCAATCCCGCCAGGAAAACCTCCCAGCCCCGGGACAGTGTCCACAAACACAAAGGTGCCTTCATGCCGTAAATCAACAAACAAGACGACATCGGGATGATGAACATCAACTTTTAAATGCGCAACCTGGGGCAGGACTCTTTTCGCAACCTCCCTTGAAATCACCAAAGAATTATCGGGAAAACTTTTATCCCCGCGCTTGGATTCCACTTTAAAACTTGCTGCCTCTGTTTTACTTTGGAGCATTTCAATCCCGGCTTGTGCAATCGCTTCATAATCCGGAGCCACCTTTTTACATAAACTATAGGAGTTAAGCCCCACAACGGTGTTTAGGGCTTTAATTACCTGCTCTTGGTCTTCACCGTTTAATTCAATGTAAAAGCGGAAATTGGAGTGGAAGAATTTTAACTTCGGAAAGTCCAAACAACGGCGATAAATGTTTTGATTGATTTTATTTAGAAAATCTTTATAGTTTTTCTTTTTTAAAGTCATCTCGCCATAGCGAACTAAAATATGATCATACATGACAAATATCCTTTAATGCTAGCAATAATTGATCGATTTCGTTTTTCGTGCTTAAATGCGATAAACTGATGCGGATGGTGGATGTCGCAAGCTCTAAAGAATTCGTCATCGCCATCACCGTTCTTTCCGGCTTTCTTTCCTTCGAATGACAAGCCGAACCGGCAGAAACATAAATATCTAGGGCTTCTAAAGCATGAAGAAGGGTTTCCGCATTTACCGAAGGAAGGGCAATACTTAGAATGTAGGGAACAGCCGTTTTCGGGCTATTGATATGAATCATCGGTAAATTTGCTAAGCCGCTTCGTAAATAATTATTAAGCGCTTGGACTTGCTGATAATGTTCCTTGGTTTTTGGGTAATAGATTTTTAAGGCTTTACAAGTGGCAACCGCCAAGGCCAAATCAAGCGTCCCCGGCTTAATACCGTCTTGTGCTTGTGAGCCATATAAGCGTTTAGTTAAACGGATGGGGGAACGATAGGCTAAAAACCCAACCCCTTTAGGACCATAGATTTTATGGGTGCTCATCGTGAATAAATCGACTTTATTGAAATCAAAATCGGCTTGAACTTTGCATAAACCTTGAACCGCATCCATGTGAAATGTGGCTTTCGGATATTGTTCTAATAAGTTAAGAACTTCCTTAATCGGTTGTATGGAACCAACAATATTGTTAACCCACATAATCGACACTAACACCGTTTGTTTGTTTAGCGCTTGCCGGAATTGTTCTAAATCAATTGTTCCTTCCGCACTAACATCTAAATAGATGACATCATAGCCTTCTTGTTCGAGAGCTTTAAACACTTCATAAACGGACGGGTGTTCCATTTTCGTTGTTATTAATCGCCACTTAAGGCCTTCACTTAACAAGTAGCGATGAGCAATACCATAAATCGCTAAATTATTCGCTTCCGTCGCATTGCTGGTATAAACTAAATGATGATTGCTTAATCCCAAAACATCAAGCGTTTCTTTCGTGGCCTGTTCAAGCACTTGCTTAGTGATTTGCCCTAATTTGTGCATGGAAGAAGTGTTTGCAAAAAACTGTTTTTGGGTTTTTATATAGCTATTTAAAACTTCATCATCAATGGGAGTCGTCGCCCCATAATCAAAATAAATCATTTGCCCCTCCTTGGCTTTCTTGCTACCTAGGGTTATTATACCTTATTTATGAGCTTTTGGAAAATAATATTATGAAGATATGGTGTTTTACTTGTACTTTTGGTAAAATATCATTATTAGAAGGAGCATTCCTATGAAACCGACTACTACCAATCTTTTAGAAAACCTCAATCATTTATTACTTGACGACCAATCGGCAATTTCCATTCTTGCCAATGCTTCCGCTTGGCTAAATGAAAACAGCACCGATGTCAATTGGTTAGGTTTTTACCTTTTTCAAAATAATCATCTTTACCTTGGTCCTTTTCAAGGGAAACCTGCCTGTAATTTTATTCCCCTAGGTCAAGGTGTTTGTGGGGTGGCGGCCTTCAAAAAGGAAACCGTCATCGTTCCCGATACTTCCTTGTTCCCGGGATATATTGCCTGTGATCCTCTAACGAAATCCGAATTGGTCATCCCGATAATAGTAAACAACACTTTGTTTGGGGTCCTAGACATTGACAGCCCGAAGTTAAAGCGTTTTACCAAAGCCGATGTTTTATTCTTTGAACAAGCCTGTCGAATTATCGCTCATCATCTTGCGAAACTCCATTAAAAAAATCCGTGATTTTCACGGATCTTTTTATTAGCGATTGTAGAACTCAACGATGAGATTTTCCTTAATGTCCGGTAAAATTTCATTTCGTTCCGGGTAGCGAACATATTCGCCGGTCATGCTTGCTTCATCAAAAGTCACAAATTCTTTTCTCGCAACCATTGCGCCTAAAGCTTCCGCAATAATTACGAACTTCCTAGCTTGTTCCTTAACGCCAATTTTTTGGCCGGGTTTGCAAAGGTAGGAAGGAATGTCAACTTTTTTGCCATCCACAACAATATGTCCGTGGTTAACTAATTGGCGAGCTTGCGCTCGGGAAGTTGCTAAACCTAAACGGTAAACCAAGTTATCCAAGCGTGACTCCAATAGAATCAAGAAATTGTCACCATGTTTTCCCTTCATTTTGCCAGCAAGATTAAACAATTTTCTAAATTGTCTTTCGTTTAATCCATAAGTAAAACGAACTCTTTGCTTTTCTTGTAATTGAATACCGTATTCTGATAACTTACTACGGCGTTGTCCATGTTGCCCGGGAGCAAACGGACGCTTTAATAATTCTTTGCCGGTTTCCAATGTCGAATATTTCAAACGACGGGAAATCTTCCAGCTTGGACCAGTGTAACGTGCCATCTTTTTCCTCCTTATATGATTAGTATAGGACCTGAAATCAATGAAAGTTTAGATGAACGATGGTTTTCATCACAGCAGCTGATTACTTACCCCTCTTTAGGTGTTATCTAATGATTTTCATTACTCCAAGTGCTGCTATTACTGCACTGTGCTGATTGCACTTTTGATATTATACCACTTTTTCCGATTAAGTCAAGATTTTTTGCTTTTTAACCCCCAAAAGCGATTAATTCCTAATCGATAAAAAAGATACTATTTTCACAGTATCTTTTAGGATAATTATTCACTTTTAGCTTTAACGGCCACCTTTAAAAAAGTTAGGAAATCTTCCGCTTTTAAACTGGCACCGCCAATTAAGGCCCCATCAATATGAGGCATTGACATCAATTCTTCGATATTGTTTACTTTGACGCTCCCGCCATATTGAATCCGTAATTTATTGGCAACATCCGGCGAATACATCTTGGCAACTTGTTTACGAATATGTTTGCAAGCTTCATTGGCAACTTCACTAGTAGCGGTTTTGCCGGTCCCGATTGCCCAAATCGGTTCATAAGCAATGACTAAATTAGCGACTTGTTCCCCTGTTAAACCGGCTAAATCAGCTTTTAATTGCCTATTTAAAACGCGGTTAGTTAAGTTTTTTTCGCGTTGTTCAAGGCTTTCCCCAATACATAAAATCGGTGTTAATTCTTGTTGGAAAGCTTTGTGAAGTTTTAGGTTAACAGTTTTATCTGTTTCATTAAACATGGCCCGGCGTTCGCTGTGGCCAATAATCACATAGCTGACGCCAATCGCTTTTAACATCGAGGCTGATACCTCACCGGTATAAGCTCCTTCATCCAAATAGTGCATATTTTGAGCACCAATGCGAATATTTTCGCCCTGTCTTTTTGCTAAGCAGCGCAAAACGGTAAATTGGGCACAGATGACACTGTCCACTAATTCTTGGCTGGGGGCTTGGTCAGAAACCGAATAGATGAATTGCAAAGCTTCATCCCGGACTTTAAACATTTTCCAATTACCAGCAATAATCGGTTTTCTCATTTTATCTCCTTATCATTAACAACGGCCACAACAGCAAACATCATTGATGGCTGCTACGCCCGGTAATTCTTTTCCTTCTAAATATTCTAAGCTTGCACCGCCACCGGTAGAGATATGGGTGAATTGATTCTCAAACCCAAATTTGATGGCGGCGGCAGCACTGTCGCCACCACCGATGACGGTGGTTGCATTCGGTAGTTCCGCTAACAATTGGCAGATACTCTTTGTTCCGTAGGCAAATTGAGCAAATTCAAAAACGCCGGCGGGACCGTTCCAAACAACAGTTTTAGCCCCTTGAAGTTCTTTCTTAAACAAAGCAATTGTCTTTGGTCCGATATCTAAGCCCATGCGGTCAGCCGGAGTCTTATCAACATCGACGACTTCAAAAGTGGCTTGGTCGGAAAATTCTAAAGCGACGGCATGATCAACCGGCAAGATTAATTTTCCCCGTCCTTTTTCCAACAACGATTTCGCAAATTCCACATAATCATCTTCGCATTTTGATAGACCGATTTCCAAACCTTGTGCTTTCAAGAAAGTATAAGCCATCGCCCCACAAATTAAGATTTTATCGGCTTTAGTTAATAAGTTTTCAATAACGGAAATTTTATCGCTAACTTTAGCACCACCTAAAATGGCCACAAAGGGACGAACCGGATGGTCAACAGCATCCCCAATAAATTTAATTTCCTTTTCCATTAAGAAACCCGCCACAACCTCATCGCTATTATTGGCAATGCCGACATTGGAAGCATGGGCACGATGAGCGGTCCCAAAGGCGTCATTCACAAAAACATCACCGAGCGAAGCCCAATATTTTCCTAATTCCGAATTGTTTTTTGATTCCGCTTTCCCGTTTAAATCTTCAAAACGGGTGTTTTCAAACATAAGGATGTCGCCTACTTTCATGTTCTTAACGGCGGCTTCCAATTTCGGTCCTCTCGTTTCATTAATGAATAAAACGGGTTTAGCTAATAACTCGCTTAATCGTTTCGCGACCGGAGCTAAGGAATTAGTTAATTTGTCTTCTTCTTTTTCAACACGGCCAAGATGTGAGAAGAGCACAATTTTGGCTTTTTGTTCTAAAACATACTTGATTGTTGGGAGGGCTTGAACAATGCGGTTTTGGTCGGTAATCTGGCCGTTTTTCATCGGCACATTAAAATCAACCCGGATTAAAACCGTTTTCCCAGTTAATTGAACATCTTTAATCGTTTTTTTACTCATCTTTTCTTCTCCTGTTTTTAATTTTCATTCGTGTTATTATAACACGAAATCACGATTCTGTATAGATGAAAACTTTAATGTAAACCGTTTTTATAATCGGCAATCAACATCGCCTTTTCCAGTCTTTTTTTGCTTAGATGAAAGGGAAAGTCAAGGATTAAAACACTTTGATTTTTAAAAATCAGTTTCGTAAATCCTTTATTATTCACAATCTCAAAAATCTGATAATAATTAATCCAATAATGTTCATGAGCCGTTTTTAATTTAAACAGCAGTAAATGATCATTAATATAAAGCGGCGGATGATATTTAAAACCAAACAAGTTTTTAACAGCTTGGATACGACCGCAAAAAGTAGTTAACTCCCGCAAACAAGCTTGAGAAAACAAAGCCATTTCCCCTTCTTGGTGGTGGATGATTTGATCAGTCCGGTATTCAACAACTTCTTTTGTTACCTTTAAATATAAAGTCCTACCTTCCATAAAAAAGCCACCTTTCACAGGTGGCTAGATCGTCTAGTATTTCTTTACTCTTTGTTCTGTTTCCGGATCAAAGAAATGGCTTTTGTCCATGGCAAGGGCCATTTCGATATCGTCACCCATATGAATATCAACGCGAGCTTTAACTTTCGCAACCAATCCTTGGCCGTGTAAAACCCCATTGATTAAGGTTTCGGCGCCAAGTAATTCCGCAACATCAACTTTTAATTTCACAACCGAATCCTTGTGATGAGCAATTTGTTCCGGTGTATCGTGAATATCTTCCGGACGAATACCGAGGATAATCGTTTTTTCCAACAATTTTTGTTCTTTCAACATTTCGAATTTGTCTTTCGGAACTTTAATTCTCGATACCCCAAGTTTATGATCGCCCATTTCAAAGAAACCGTCTTCATAAACTTTGCCTTCCAAGAAATTCATTGGCGGCGTGCCAATAAACCCACCGACGAAAATATTGTTCGGGAAATCATAAATTTCTTTCGGAGAACCGATTTGTTGGATATAACCGTCTTTCATAACAACAATTCTGGTTGCCATGGTCATGGCTTCAATTTGGTCGTGAGTAACATAGATGGTGGTAATCCCCAAACGTTCCGTCAATTTAATAATTTCGGCCCGCATTTGCACCCGCAATTTCGCATCAAGATTGGATAAGGGTTCGTCCATCAAGAAAACTTTAGCGTCACGAACAATCGCTCGACCTAAAGCAACCCTTTGTCTTTGCCCACCGGACAAAGCTTTCGGACGACGATCCAAATAGGGTTTCAAACCTAAAATTTCAGCGGCATTTTGCACCCGGCGATCGATTTCATCACGAGAGAATTTGCGCAATTTTAAACCGAAAGCCATGTTGTCATAAACCGTCATATGCGGATACAAAGCATAGCTTTGGAAAACCATGGCGATGTTCCGATCTTTGGGAGCTACATCGTTAACGACTTCATCGTCAATCCGTAATTCACCGGAAGTAATATCTTCCAAACCGGCGACCATCCGTAATGTCGTTGTTTTTCCACATCCCGAAGGACCAACAAACACAATAAATTCTCTGTCTTTAATGTGTAAGTTAAAGTCAGCTACGGCATGGACATTGCCATCATAAACTTTGTTTAAGTTTTTCATTGTTACAGTTGCCATAAATAATCTCCTTTATTTAAATGCTAGCATTATTATAAAGAAAATCTTTCTTAAAAACAATGTGCAACTTGCACAAACTTATTTTTGAGCATCCAAAAGCCAATACATACAAAAGGCGGGTTTAAAATGTTGGATGTTTAAGCCGGTTTCCGTTTTAATAAACTCCAGTTTATTAATCATCGTATTGCGGTGCATATAAACACTCTGGGCGGCTTTCGTAACATTTAAGTCATGTTCAAACATCGCTTTAATTATGCGCTCATACTGGGAATCCTTATACACCCGGTTAAGAATAATCGGCACCAGTGGCCTTAATAAAGAACGATTTGTTTTCACCAAATGCATAATCAAATCGACAATATCTAAATAAAAATAACTTCGGTTTTGGAACTGAAGATGTAAAGTATCTAAGAGAATGTGAAAGTATTCCGGATAATCCGGGTTCATCTTTCCGCTTTGAAAACAACTGAAAGACCAGGAAAAGTCATCACTCATCGACACCATCACATTTTTAAAATCATATTCTTCAAAATAAAAAACGATTAATTCTTGTTTCAGCTTAAGAAAATAAGTTTTAGGCCATAATTCTTCTAAAAAATTAACCACCTCTTGTTCTTGGCTGGGGTCAACCATTTTAATGACTAAAAAATAATAAGGCCGGTTTGAAAAGGGGTAGGCTTGCTTTCGAAAGAGATAATCATAGATTTTTGCGTTTTCCATAAAATCACCGTTTTTATTATAACATGATTTTCCATCAATAATAAGCATTAATTGTTTTTTTCAAAATCAATGAGGTAGTGTAAAGTTTTATTGGGTAAATAATAAATGAGATACTTATTAGAGTGGAGTTCTTAAATATTATTTGCTC
>MVZM01000010.1 GCA_002068415.1 Tenericutes bacterium ADurb.BinA124 | reverse complement strand
TTATAATTTAGAACTATCTAAATTACAAATATGTTTATCATAAATTTTTTTTCTACTTTCTATTTACAATCTACCCGGAGAAATATAATATGGAATATTTAAATGTATCAGAAACGGCAAAAAAATGGGGTTTATCGGAAAGAAGTGTGAGAAACTATTGTAACCACGGAAGAGTTGCTGGTGCTATTCTTGCTGGTAAGACTTGGATGATTCCTGTTGATGCTACTAAGCCAGAAAGGAAAGGTGAGAATACTACTAAAAAAACACTTCTTGAAGTTTTAAAAGCGGAAAAGAAAAGCAAACTTAAAGGTGGCATTTACCACAAAATACAAATTGAACTTACATATAACTCCAATCATATTGAAGGGAGCCGTCTTAGCTATGATCAAACAAGATATATTTATGAAACCAATACCATCGGACTCGAAAAAGAGATTGTTAATATTGATGATCTTATTGAAACAGTCAATCACTTTCGATGTGTAGATTTAATTATTGAGAAAGCTAAGTTTATAATCACGGAAAGATTACTAAAAGAACTTCATCAAGTATTAAAAAATGGTACTAGCGATAGCAGAAAAAAAAGGTTTGTTTTAGGAGATTATAAAAAAATCCCGAATGAAGTTGGGGGAATGGCAACAACTAAACCGGAAGATGTCCAAAAAGAAATAAAAACATTATTAGCTTGGTATAATGCCATAGAAATAAAGTCACTCTATGACATTATTGAATTTCATTATCGATTTGAAAGGATACATCCATTTCAAGATGGTAATGGCAGGGTTGGTAGACTAATAATGTTTAAAGAATGCCTAAAACATAATATTGTTCCCTTTATTATTGATGAAAATCTTAAGTTGTTCTATTACAAGGGATTGAAAGAATGGAACAATGAACAAGGATACTTAGTTGATACTTGTCTTACCGCTCAAGACAAATTTAAAAAGTATTTAGATTATTTTAGAATTAAATATGAAAAATAAAATTGTTTTTATTGATAGCAAACTGAAATTGACCAGTTTTAAGGAAAACAGCGATTTGAAATTGACCACCCCTAATGTTATTCATATTCAAATAGATTGTGAAGTAATAAAAGAGATGGAAAAACCAAATCATTGTTGATTTAAAATGGTCAATCCAAGAAGACCATTGCTAGAGAAATAGGGACTATATAAAATACCGTTAAAACTTACCTTCGAGAACATGAAGAATTGATGACAAAGATGAAACTTTATACAAATGGACTTTGGAGTTGATATGGATGTGGCTCTTATGTTAAAAAGTTTTAATAAATATTTCAAAGATATTTAATTTCCCTCACCAACGACATAAGTTGGATTGAAATAATATACAAAAAGGGAGTTGCATTCCCTTTTTGTATGGATTTTTAACTTAAAAAGTTTCTTTTCCAAAATGATTGATAAATATAGAAGCAGAAATTTGTTTTTCGGATTATAACTAATATTAATATGATTTTCTTTATGAATAATAATAGATTGGTGGTTTATGATTATGAAACTTTTAATTAAAGCATTGATTAAATATGTAATTGCTTTGGTAATAGTTGGCATGTTGTTGTTTCTTCCGGCGGGAACTTTTAATTATCTAAATGCTTGGCTCTTTATTGACCTTTTGTTTATTCCCATGTTTGTTTTAGGGACTATTCTTTATATCAAAGCTCCTTCCCTTCTTGAAAAAAGACTTAATGCTAAAGAAGAAGAGAACACGCAAAAAGCTGTTGTCGCTCTTTCCGGAGCTTTATTAATTTTAGAATTTATCCTTGCGGGTCTTGATTTTAGATGGGGATGGTCAAAAATGCCTTTCTGGTTAATAATTGTCGCTGCAGTGCTGTTTTTGGTTTTCTATGTGATGTATGCTCTAATCATGAAAGAAAATGCTTATCTTTCAAGAAAAGTAGAAGTTCAAGAAAATCAAAAAGTCATTGACACGGGATTTTATCGCCTTGTTCGTCATCCAATGTATGCAGTAAGCCTTTTAATGTTTCTTTTGATTCCGGTAATTCTTGGTTCATGGTGGTCTTTAGTTTGTTTTTTTCCATATAGTTTAGTAATTGTTATGAGAATTAAAAATGAAGAAAAAGTTCTTGAAGCCAATCTTTTAGGATATTTAGAATATAAGCAACGTGTCAAATATCGCCTCATTCCTTTTATTTGGTGATTTTCATGAAAACTAATAAAGTTATATACTTTTATCGGTTTAAATGTTATCATGTAAGTCGATTGGAGAAGAAAGGGAAATGAAAAAGAGTGTAGAACTATTAATAATAATCTCAATATCGATAATCGCTGTTATTATCTTAAATTTGTTGCTTTCACTAGATCCCAATCCGGAACCAAATGTTGGTTTAAGGATTTTTGCTTATGTGATTATGTCGATTTGGATGTTTAGCGTTCCGGCCAGTTATGTTTATTTTTATCGATGGTGGAATAAAAAACCATTTCAAGAAGGAACCCTTATTGGTAACCTCTTAGGGATAGGCATGATATTAGTTCCCATTATCATCGCCCCTTTTTTAATGCTTAAATATTTCTTATCAATGTTTAAATCATCATCCATATAATAAAAGTGCTCCTATGCCAATTGGCTTAGGAGCATTTTTTAAAAAAGTCTATCTTAAATTTAAATAACTATCCAAGCTAGACTCTTTATATTATTACTTAATTAATGTTTTAAGCAACTTTCTTTTTGGAAAACTTATTAACAAGTTTAACCATTTCTACAATAACAAGCGGAGTAACTGATAAAGCCAAAACGATTAACCAATCAACAAATCGCCAATGCCACACATCATCAATTCCAAACACCTTATTAGCTATAGTTGGAACTAATACGGTCGCTAATTGTAGCAACAAACAGCCAATGAAAGCCATGTTTAAGAAATTGTTTTTTGCCAGTGAGAAAGTTGAAAAGTGTTCGGAGCGAACATTAAAAGCATGAAATAATTGGGATATTGCTAGCACCATAAAGCTCAAGGTTTGAGCATGTCTTAAACCGCCACCGGGCATATAGTAACCAATTATAAAGGCTAAGAAAGTTAATAAACCAATCATAATTCCTTGCCAAGCAATCTTAAGTCCTAAACCACCACTAAAGATACTCTTGGAATTATCTCGGGGTGGATAATTCATAATATCCGGTTCTTTCGGTTCCAACCCTAAACCGATGGCCATAAACGAGTCGGTTACGAGATTAACCCAAAGCAGTTGCGCGGCTGTAAGAATTTGTAATTGAATTTCATTAGGGAATAAAATTAAACCAATTGTTACACCTAAGAAAATGGTAATGATTTCACCAATATTGCATGATAAGAGGAAGTGAATGGCTTTCTTGATATTAGCAAAAATGGCTCGTCCTTCCGATACCGCCCCAACGATTGTGGCAAAATTATCGTCGGTTAAGATCATATCCGCCGCCCCTTTCGCAACTTCCGTACCGCTTATTCCCATAGCAATCCCGATGTCCGCCCGTTTAATGGAGGGGGCATCATTAACTCCATCCCCGGTCATCGCGACAATTAAACCAGTTTTCTTCCAGGCGGTGACAATTCGCACTTTATTTTCCGGTGATACCCGCGCATAGACGCGAATTTGTGGTAATTTTTGTTCAAATTCTTCGTCAGTCATCGCATCTAGTTCTTTACCGGTTAATGTTAAATGCTCTTTTTGGAGAATACCCAGTTCTTTCGCAATCGCCACGGCGGTATTCTTATGGTCGCCGGTAATCATAATAGTAATTATTCCGGCTTGTTTGGTTAATGCAATGGCGTCTTTAACTTCCGGTCGGGCAGGGTCAATCATTCCAAAGAGGCCGAGCAAAGTTAAATTGTGCTCTAATTCATCGTGTTTCAAACCGATAACTTGGTTTTCTGAATCCCATACTTGATATCCGACGGCCAGCACCCGCAGGGCTTGGTCCGCAAAGCTTTGATTCATAGTTTCAAAATCTTTATAAATGGCTTTGTTTAGGGGTTTAATTTCCCCATGGTCATCAAGTTGGCTAGCTCTTGATAACAAGATATCGGGAGCACCTTTGGTTATGGAGATAATCCTACCTTGATAGCGGTGAACGGTGGTCATCAATTTGCGTTCTGAATCAAAGGGGAGTTCGTATATTCTTGGTGCATCAGCAAGGATTTTAATCGGGTCGAGTTTAGCGTTGATGGCTAAATCGGTCATCGCGATTTCTGTTGGATCGCCGATTTTTAAATATTCATTTTTATCCGTTAATTGAACTTTAGTATCATTACACAAAACCCCAAAATCAATTAATGTTTTCATCGACTCTGATAGCTTAAGGGTTTTTGTTTCCACAACATCTTTGAAAAGATAAGAATGGGTAATGGTCATCACATTTTGGGTTAGGGTTCCTGTTTTATCAGAACAAATGACGGAAGTTGAGCCTAAGGTTTCCACGGCCGGTAAGGTTCGCATAATGGCGCGACGTTTAACGAGGTTTTGCATCCCGAGGGCCAGAACAATGGTGATAATTGCCGGCAATCCTTCCGGAATGGCAGCAACAGCGAGGGCCACGGATTGCATGAAGGCTTCCATAATGGAATCAAGACCTAAATTATCCATAATTAAGCCTTCCACAATTTGAATAATAAAAATAATACTGACAATCCCTAAGGCGATATAGGCCAGGATTTTACCAAGTTGAGCAATGTTTTTTTGCAGGGGTGTTACTTCCTGTTCGGTTTCGGAAAGAAGGGTCGCAATTTTACCAATTTCGGTATTCATCCCCACGGAAGTGACAAGAGCTTGCCCCCGACCATAAGTGACAACGGTACTCATAAAACCTAAATTAGTCCGGTCGCCTAGGGGAACATCATTTTTTAAAATTGCTTCCGATGTTTTCTCAATCGGAATGGGTTCACCGGTTAATGCCGATTCATCAGTCTTTAAATTGATTGATTGCAGGATTCTCACATCAGCGGGGATGTAATCACCGGCTGTTAGAAGAACGATATCCCCAACGACAACATCTTCAGCATCAATAATTGTTTCTTTCCCATCGCGCAAGACCGTCGCATGGGGTGAGGACATTTTTTTAATGGATTCTAGGGCTTTTTCAGCCTTTGCTTCTTGAAAGACGCCTAATGCAGCATTAATGATGACGATGGCGAGAATTAAAAAACCTTCAATGGTTTCTTCCGGTTTTCTGGCAATAAAGGCGATTGTAAAAGAAATGATAGCCGCAACGATGAGAACGATTACCATAAAATCTTTAAATTGATCCAAAAATTTCATGAAAAGACTGCGTTTTTTTCCTTCAGCAAGCTTGTTTTTACCATTGGTGAGTAAGCGTTGGGCCGCTTCATTGCTGGTTAAACCGAGGTTTGTGGAATTTAGGGTCTTGAATAACTCTTCATTGCTCATTTGATAAACTGCTTTTTGATTCATATTACCTCCTGTATTTTTTAAAATCCATCAACAGCAGCGTCTAGTTACGTAGGTCTAGTTAACAAGAAGTTTGCATATTTACTGGGCCCGGTAAGACTAAATTGACGATTTATCTTGGGGAAATTTCTCCGCTTTAATTAAGAATTGTATCACAAAATGCTCAGAATTACAACATCAATTATCAAGACTTTACCGCCGGCATCTTCCACATGTAAAGATATCAACATGATTGCTTCGTTCCCTTTTCCAAACGAAAGAAAAACATTCGACTGAAATTCCAAACGAATCAAAATTAATCGTTGATAATGTTAAATCAAAATGATATAATATAAACGAAAGGAAGGAAAATATGAACGTCAATTTTATTGAAACTAAAAATAAAGAACTAAAAAGGGAATATACTGATAGTATTTTAAAGACTATTTCAGCTTTTGCAAATTATGAAGGTGGTCAAATTTTTATTGGTATTGATGATAAAAATAAAGAGCTTGTTGATGTTGTCGACTATGCCAAGCTAAAATTGAAAATTGAAAATAAAATTAATGATTCCATTACGCCAAGACCTCGTTATGAAATAAATGCTTTGAGTTATGGGGAAAAAACGATATTGGAAATTCTTGTTTATCCGGGTCCTAATAAGCCATATATGTATAAAGGAGTTGCTTATCAAAGAAGTGATACATCAACTATTCCCGTTGATCAAACATCCTTGGTAGAATTGTCGTTAAAAGGCAAAAATATTTCATACGATCAATTAGAAACAAATGAAGAAGAATTACAATTCACAGTTTTAGATAAAAAACTTAATGAGGTTAGAACAGTTTCTAATTTCAACAAAGATATTTTAATAACTTTGGGATTATTCACCAACGACAAATATAATATTGCCGCTTCATTGCTTGCTGACAAAAATAATTTTAAGACATTAGGGATTGATATTGTGCGTTTTGGTCAAACAATCTCCGAATTTATTGACCGAAAAACGATTGTTGGTGAATCGATTTTATTACAATATGATGGCGCTATTGAAATGTTTGCAAAACATTATCCAGATATTGAAATAGTTACGGGGATGAAAAGAATAAAAAAACAACCGGTGCCTTATGAAGCCTATCGGGAGGCCATTGCCAACGCGATTGCCCATCGAAATTATTTAATACCATCTAATATCCAAATAAAAATGTATAATAATCGTATCGAGGTCATATCTCCGGGTGGCCTTCCCAATGGCCTTACTAAAGAGAACTATTTAAAGGACAACTTATCAGTTCCAAGAAACACTATTATATCCCAAATATTGCACATCTTGGGAATTATTGAGAAGTTTGGAACGGGCATAAGAAGGATTAATGAAGCCTATTTTGGATATGATAAAAAACCTAGTTTTGTTATCAAAGACAACTTTATTAAAGTTATCCTACCGAATATTTTATTTAATGACGAAGATAAGAATGAAGAAGCAAGGATTCTAAACTTAATTGATATTAAAACAGAAATAACGAGACAAGATGTAGAAAACTTGCTTAGTGTTAATAAGGCAAAAGCAGTCGAATTATTAAACAAACTAAAAGAAGATTGTTTAATCGAATCAATTGGGACCGGTAAGAATGTTGTCTATCAAAAAAAATAGATTCCTTGAGCGGAAATGCTTAAGGGCAAGTCGACATATATCAATTTTTAAAGGAATATCTAGTTGAGTTGCCCATTTTTCTTTGGTATAATGCTATTAGTTATAAGCAATTGTTAGTTGCGGAAAAAGAGTATGAGTGAAATCACCCCAATGATATTTGAAACATTATTAAAGGCATTGGCTCTAACTTTAGTTTGTGAGCTAGTGGTCCTCATGCTTTTTCGCTGTTTCAAGCAACTCTATCTTGTTGCTATTCTTATAAACATCTTTACTAACATCGGAATGAACTTGCTTATTTTATGGGTAAATCCGATTCATTATCATGTATTTGTCATCTTCATGGAGATAATTGTTATCTTAATTGAGTTTTTGATTTATTATTTATTTATAAAAAAAGGAAAACAAGCCCTATTAATCTCTCTAGCGGCTAATTTCACAAGTTATCTTGTTGGATTAGCCTTGATGGGCTTAATTTATTGAGGAGGGAAACATGAAAAGATGGGCTCTTTTTGCACTTGTGATGTGCTTATTGTTGTTATCCGGCTGTTATAATTACAGTGCCGGTTCGCAATATGGTAAAATTGTCGGCATCAGTTTTTTTGATGAAGAAGGCGAGGAAATCCCCGGTCAATTTTACGACTATTTTTCTTTCCAAGAACAATTTGAAGATGATACCTTCCTTTCATTAAGTAATCGCCTCATACCCTTAAATTCCCCCGCTCCGGTTGAGCTTTATTATTGTGCTGCCGCTAAAGCCGGAAGCAATGTGATTGCTCGCATCAAAATTGAACCACATAACGGCTACGAGTTCTCCGCCTTAACCATCAATCACCAAAAGTGGTCAACTGCTGACTTAGTAAAGGTCGAAACAAACGAAGGCTTGATTTATGCTGATTTTCTTTGTGTCGACCTATCAAAGGATAATAATCTTTTCACAATCAATTCCTTGGAAATGAAAAAAGTCATTTTAGATAAAACATACTATAAAACGGGGTCGAGATTTGTGGAAGGAAGAACTTATTATTCCGGATTCTATCTTGGGATTACTGAATAAACTAGGGCATAAGTAAGTTTATTTACTTGTGTCTTTTTTGTAAATCAATAAGATGAATAAATATGATTGGAAAGCGCCAATACCTTGCGAAAATTATCTTCACCATGCCGGTTATGATTTTGAAAACGACAATCATTGGCTTAAAAAGCATTGAAAAAAGACTCGTTTCGGTGTATAATTCTATAACAAAGGAGCTTGTTATGAAAAGAAGAACCAAAATTGTTTGTACCATTGGACCGGTGTCCGAATCACCGGAAATGATAGAAAAGATGATTAATGCGGGAATGAATGTTGCTCGTCTTAATTTTTCTCACGGTAGTTATGAAGAACATTTAAGCCGCATTAAAACGATTCGTGAGGTCTCCGCCCGTTTGGGTTGCTATATTGGCATTATGGCGGATACCAAGGGCCCGGAAATCCGCACCGGCTTGTTTGAAAACGGGCAAGCAAGCTTTAAAAAAGGTCAGGAAGTTTCTATTTATAAAGCAGAAATTGATGGCAATAGCGAACGTTTTCATATTTCCAGCCCGGAATTATTTACCGATATTAAAGTCGGCGATTATTTGTTAATCGATGATGGTAAAATGCGCCTCGATGTTATTGAAACCAGTCCGCAGATTTTAAAATGTCTTGTGAAAAACGCAGGCGTTATTAAATCCAAAAAAGGCGTCAATGTTCCCAATGTGAAACTGAGTATGCCGTTTATTTCCGATAAAGACCGCGAGGATTTAAAATTTGCTGCCACCAACGGTTGTGATTTGATTGCGGCTTCCTTCATCCGCCGTGATTCCGATGTTACGGAAATCCGTAATATTTTAAAAGAAGTTGGTCGTGAATCCATGGAAATCATAGCTAAGATTGAAAACCAAGAATGTTATGATAATTTAGAACAAATCTTGACGGTGGCTGATGGTGTAATGGTTGCTAGGGGTGATTTGGGTGTTGAAGTTTCCCCCCAATTAGTGCCGATTTACCAAAAGAAAATCATTGCGAAAGCTAATGAGTTTGGAAAACCGGTTATTACGGCAACCCATATGCTGGAATCGATGATTGTGAATCCCCGGCCAACACGAGCTGAGGCTTCCGATGTCGCCAATGCCATTTTAGATGGTTCGGATGCCATTATGTTATCGGGTGAAAGTGCGGCCGGTGATTATCCGATTGAAGCCGTGGAAACGATGGATACGATTGCGAAAGCCATTGAAGAAATCATTCCTTATGAGGAACGCTTATTGCGTTCCGTAAAAACCAGCCAACGGACCAATAATGATGCTATTGGTATTGCCGTTGCCCAAACCGCTTTAACCATTCAAGAAGTAGTAGCGATTGTCGCCTTTACGGAAACCGGTGGGACCGCTAAAAGGATTTGTAAATTCCGTCCCTCCGTGCCGATTATTGCTGTAACCGATTCTTTGGAAACTTGTCAACGATTATCTTATTATTGGGGTGTTTCCCCCATTTTACGGGATAATGTCACTGATTATTTAGCTTACCACGAAATAGCTATCGATGTAGCGAAAGCTTTTGGCTATCAACCAGGGCAAACCATCATTTTAACTTCCGGTTGGGGTCAGCGTCATGGAAGCACCAACAGTATGCGCATTATTAATATTGAATGATATCAATCATCCTCCCAAAGTCGGAGGATGATTTTTTACTTGAACATTCAAAAAAAGAGCGTATAATTAGTCTAAGGAGAACGACTATGAAATTTGCGAAGTACCATGGTTTAGGAAATGACTTTATTATCATTGAGGATGGTCCTTACGATTATTCGCAATTGGCAGTTGATTTATGTGATCGCCATATTGGTGTTGGTGCGGATGGCTTAATCATTGTTAATCGTGAACCACTCGTGATGGGTTTTTATAATATGGACGGTTCGGAAGGAACAATGTGCGGTAATGGTTTGCGTTGCTTCGCCCAATATTGCATGGACAACGGGATTGTCACTGCTGATGAGTTTATTGTTCGAACTAAAGCTGGTTTAAGAAAAATGCAATATTTAGGAAACAATTTATGGCAAACTAGCTTAGGCAAACCGGAATTTGATCCTAAACTAATGGATATTGCCACCAAGGCGCCCCAATTTATTAATGAACCCATGCTCGGGGTTCGTGTTAGTGCTGTTTTTACTGGAACCACGCATGCGGTCGTCTTTGTCTTAAATATTAACTCTGCTGAAGTTAGCGATTTAGGTGAAAGAATCAGCAACCATTCCCTCTTTTTAAAACAAACCAATGTTAATTTTGTACAAGTTTTGGATCGAATGAATTTTTCTGTTCGGACTTATGAACGGGGTGTAGGCTGGACTTTGGCTTGTGGAACCGGGGCTGCTGCCGGTTTTGTGATGGGGCATTTAAAAGATTATTGTGATGATGCCGTCAATATTCATTTTGCCCTCGGGCATTTGCATGTGCAGCAAACGGAAAACGGTGAACTATTGTTAACCGGTCCGGCCGAAAAAATTTGCACGGGCGATTTTTTAAAAACAAAACGCTTAAAAAGATTGATATGATACTTCCCAAGTAAATGCTTGAAAAAACTTAAAGTTAGTTTCAAAGCACTTTGGTGGTGTCATTTTTTTATTTCGTTTGATATAAAGATAAAAAACACTTGTTTTTTTCATCGTAATGTGTTTTTTTTGGTGGTATTTTTTGTCCTTTTTTCAAAATAAGAAAAATAATTGCTTTTTACCAATTAAAAAGGTATAATAAGAATAAGATAATTGGGCGGATACCCCAACAAAAAAAGAGGTATAAAAATGGAAATTAAAGAAAATGTTGCGAAAGTACGGGAAGCTTTGAAAGACTATCCCCATGTTACCGTGGTCGCCGCAACGAAATATATGACCATTGACCAGACTAAAGAGCTGGTGGCTTGCGGTGTCACGGAATTAGGTGAAAACCGGACCGACATGTTTTTAGAAAAATACGAAGCCTTGAAAGATCATCCCGAAATTCGTTGGCATTTTTTTGGGGTTGTCCAAACCCGGAAAATTAAAGACATCGCCAACCGTATTTCTTGTTTACATTCCTTAGATAAATTATCGACGGCCATGGAACTTGATAAAAAGTTAACATCGCCCCTCGATTGCTTTGTTCAGGTTAATATTTCAGAGGAACCTAACAAACAAGGAATTCCGGCTAACCGCGTCAAAACATTCATTAAACAACTGGAAAATCTTTCCAAAATTCGCATTATTGGCTTAATGTGTATTGCGAAATTAACATTTGAAGAAGATGTCTTAAAGAAATCCTTTCTTAAGATGCAGAAATTGAAAGAAGAAGTTGAGAAATTAGGTTTACCTTATGCTCCTTGCCATGAACTATCCATGGGAATGAGTAATGATTATAAAATAGCCATTCAATATGGTGCTACCAAAGTTCGTTTAGGGCGAGTATTTTTGTTATAGGAGGGCGTAATGGGACTTTTTAAGCGTAAAGCAAAGAAAAAATTAGAGTTTACGGAATATGCTAATTACAAAGGCAAAGATGCGAAAAAACGAGCGAGTTTATTAACCTCATTTGATCGCATGGAATATATGATTGTTACTGACAATTCTCAAGAAACACTCTTTAAAATATGTGATACGATTTTAGCCGGAAAAGCCGTTTTAGCGAATTTCGATAAACTAGATGCTCGCGATGCGAACGACATGTTGGCTTTTATTTCCGGCGTTGTTTATGCTAAACATGGTGAAGTCTATAAGCTTGACCAAAAATTGTTTTTATTCGGTCGCAAAGAAGAATATGAAGACGGTTCACTATATCAATATGTCGAGGATACCAAATGACCTTAAGGTTGTTGCTTATGATCCTTTATTATCTATCGCAAGCATACGGCTTTGTTTTATTCTTAGGTATCATTTTTTCGTGGTTGTCACTGACGGACAATCGCTTTGTTTTGGCCGTCCGCAATGCCAGTGAATGGTACTTGGGACCTTTTCGTGGTTTGATTGTTGTTGGATCGGTGGATTTATCGGTCCTTTTGGCGATGATTATTTATGAAGGGATTACGGGTTTATTAATCGGCATCCCTTTTATCTAGAAAGAAGAAATTAAGGTGAAATACACATGAATAAAGATTTTAAAGATACCTTATTAATGATGAATACGGATTTTTCCATGCGGGCTAGTCTTCCGGAGAAAGAACCCAAAATCCAACAACTTTGGGAAGAAAACCATTTATATGAACTGGCCTTAAAGAAAAACCAAGGGAAAGAAACCTTTAATTTACATGACGGCCCCCCCTATGCTAATGGTGACATTCATGCCGGTCATGCCTTAAACAAAATCTTAAAAGATTTTGTGTTGCGATATAAAACGATGGCGGGTTTTTATACTCCTTATCGTCCGGGTTGGGACACCCATGGCTTACCAATTGAAACCGCTTTGGCAAAAAACCAAAAAGTCAATCGCAAAGAATTATCAATCCCTGATTTTCGCAATCTTTGTGAACAATATGCTTTAAAACAAGTAGAAATCCAAAAAAAGCAATTCCGCCGATTAGGCATTTTAGGGAACTGGGATCAGGCTTATCTAACGTTAGCGAAGGAATATGAAGCTGAACAAATCCGCATTTTTGGCTTAATGGTGGAAAAAGGTTTAATTTATAAAGGCTTAAAACCGGTTTATTGGTCACCGTCCAGCGAATCAGCGTTGGCGGAAGCCGAAATTGAATATCATGATAAAAAATCGCCTTCCATTTATTTGGCGTTTAAATTAAAAACTTTTGTGTCGGGAATGGCTAAAGGAACGGAAATTGTTATTTGGACGACCACGCCATGGACGATTCCGGCCAATTTAGCGGTTGCGGTCCACCCGGATTACGAATATCAAATTCTAAAAGTGGCGAATCGTCAGTTTGTGATTGCGAAAGAATTAGTTAATACCTTTACAAAAACTTGCGGTTATGAGCAATATGAAGTTGTTGGAACGCTTAGCGGCCAGGATTTGGAAGGTTTAAGCTATTATCATCCTTTAAACAATCGTTTATGTCCTGTTGTTTTAGCGGATTATGTAACGCTTGATTCGGGAACGGGCTTGGTGCATACGGCTCCTGGCCATGGTGAAGACGACTTTTTAACCGGAAAAAAATACGATTTGGATGTCTTATGTGTTGTTGACGAAAAGGGTTTGATGGTTAATGCCGGTGCTTTTGATGGGATGTTTTATGAAGAAGCTAACCAAGCAATTGTGGAGGCACTTAAGGAAAACGGTAGTTTATTGTATTTAAGCCAGATTACTCATAGCTATCCTCATGATTGGCGCACAAAAAAACCGATTATTTTTCGGGCAACAGCGCAGTGGTTTGCGTCCATTGAATCTTTAAAAGAAGGAATGCTTGATGCTATTAAAGGCGTTAAGTGGATTCCCGCTTGGGGTGAACTACGGATTGCCAATATGATTAAAGATCGCAAAGAATGGTGTATTTCGCGTCAGCGTGTTTGGGGTGTGCCCATCCCCGTGTTCTATGCGGAGGATGGCACCGCTATCCTGGAAAAAGCCGTTATTTCTCATATCAGTGAAGTCTTTGCGAAGGAAGGTTCATCATCGTGGTGGACCAAACCGGTGGCGGATTTATTGCCTCCGGGTTATCAAAACAGCCATAGTCCGAACGGGATTTTTGTGAAAGAAACCGATATTATGGATGTATGGTTTGATTCGGGAACATCACATCATTCTAGTATGGTGTTACATAACGAACCTTATCCGGCTGATCTTTATTTAGAAGGTAGTGACCAATACCGCGGCTGGTTTAATTCCAGTTTATCAACGGGGGTTGCTATTACCGGAAAATCGCCGTATAAAACAGTTTTAACCCATGGTTTTGTTTTAGATGGCGAAGGTCGGAAAATGAGCAAATCCTTAGGCAATACCGTTGATCCCAATGTTTTAATTAAAGAATTCGGGGCTGATATTTTACGCTTATGGGTTGCTTCGGTAGAATATACGAGCGATGTGCGGATTTCCAAAGATATTATGCGCCAAACCGCGGAAACTTATCGAAAAATTCGCAATACTTTCCGCTTTTTGCTAGGTAATCTCTTTGATTATGATCATCAAAAGGATGCGGTGGCTTATGAGCAATTAGCGGAAGTTGACCAATATATGGTTTGTTTGTTGAATGATGTGATTGCGAAAGTTAGAATCGCTTACGATAATTATGCCTTTGATGAAGTTGCCCGCTTAATCATTCTTTATATGACGAATGATTTATCGGCTTTCTATTTGGATTTTACTAAGGATATTCTTTATATCGAGACGGCTAATCATCAAGCAAGACGTAGCATTCAAACGGTTTTCTATCAAAATTTAATGGCTTTAGCAGCTTTGTTAACACCTATTCTTCCACACACGATGGAAGAAGTATACCAATATGCTCCGAACAAAGAAATCTTAAGTATTTATTTAGTCGACCTTCCGAAAGCCCAAATGCCTAGGAATGCTAAAAACTTAATGAAGAAATTTACGGAGTTTATGCGTTTCCGTGATGATGTTTTGAAAGCTTTAGAGAATGCCCGTAATAATAAAGTGATTGGAAAATCATTATCTAGTAAACTTGTCATCTACCCAACCGCGAAGACGAAAGCTCTTTTAGAAGAGATTCATGATGACTTTGGAAAAATCTTTATTGTTTCAGAATTTGTGATTGCCGATAAACCGATTACTGGTGAACAATTTGATAGTGGAGTTATTGCGGTTACGGCTCGCGAAGGTCATATTTGCAGTCGTTGTTGGAAAGTTGTCGATCATCTTAGTGAAGATGATTTATGTGAACGTTGTGATGAAATTATAAAAAATATGGAGGGAAAATAATGGCCATTAATATTCACTTTTTTCGGAATAGTGCCCTTGACAAACTGGATTTTTCGAAAGTATTAGAGTTTTTTGATAATCTCCCGTTGTTCAAAACTTTCTATACTGAAGATGAGGTGCAGATTGAATATCGTGATGATGATTTTAAGTTCTCTTATCGTTATTTAATCACGAAAAAATCGCGCGTTAATCAAATTTATAAACTCAATCCGGTGTTTTTAAATGTCAATTTCTTGTTGGAGTTACCGGTGTTAATTCCGTCTTTTTTAGCGAAAGAAATCTTAACCGTGGCGCAAAAGATTTGTAAGACTTTTGATTTGGAAATTTATAACGATGCTTTTAAAGATGTTCAACCCTTTAATTTAGCGGATGTTGTCGTGTTATTTGAAGAATCGCGACGCTTAACGATTGAAGAATACGGCATGCAGGACAAACTAGTTTTCGATAAAGAGAAGTTGGATGAAATTTGTCGTTATCAACGAAGTGTTGAAAGCTTACGTGAGTATTATCATAATGAAGTTGATGTTTTTGTTTGTGAACCAATTATGGATAAAATCACCAACGAATATGGTATCAGCTGTACTTGGCGTGTTGGTAAACCGACGGTTTTTCCTCCTCATTTGCGTTATGTTTATGTGACTGACGAAAATGATGCCCCTTTTTTAGTTCATCGGGACGATTTCTTTGAGCATATGAGTAAATATTTAATGGAAATTGTTAACTTCCTTCCGGATATGTATATTCTAAAAGCCAAACCGGCGAAAAAGGCCCGCAAAGTTGTTAACAAACTGCGCAAATTAGCGATTTTAGATCAAAACTTTAAACCGGTTCGTTTGTCTAACTTATTGGATGTGTAAGATGAACAATCGTTTAATTGATCATACTTTATTAAAAGCCTTTGCTACTAGCAATGACATTAAAACTCTTTGTGCGGAAGCCAAAGAGTTTCATTTTAAAAGCGTGTGCGTGAATCCGACCTATGTTAGTTTAGTACATTCATTATTAGCGGGGACTGATGTGGAAATTTGTACGGTCATCGGTTTTCCTTTAGGGGCTAGTACCACAGCCACCAAAGTTTATGAAACCAAAGATGCGATTAAAGCTGGGGCGACAGAAATTGACATGGTGATTAATATCGGCAAAGCCAAGGACCATGATTTTGCTTATATTGAAGAAGAAATCAAGGCGGTGGTTAAAGCCGCCCAGGGAAAACTTGTGAAAGTAATTATTGAAACATGTTATTTAACTGATGAGGAAAAGATTGCGGTTTGTGAAGCGGCCACCAGAGCAAAGGCTAATTTTGTGAAAACATCAACGGGATTTGGGAGTGGGGGAGCCGTGGCCTCCGATGTCGCTTTAATGAAAGCCCATATTGGAAAAAACATGGGCGTTAAAGCTTCAGGTGGTATTAGAAGCAAAGCTGATTTAGAACAAATGCTTAAAGCGGGTGCAACCCGGATTGGCGCTTCATCGGGAAAGGATTTAGTGTGAATATTTATGGCAACACCACATATTGAAGTTAATGATTCTAGTTTAATCGCTAAAACGGTTTTAATGCCCGGCGATCCCTTGCGGGCTAAATTTATTGCTGATACTTATTTAAAGGATGTGCAATTAATTAATTCCGTTCGCAATATGCTCGGCTATACCGGTTATTATAAAGGCAAAAAAATCACCGTGATGGGTTCGGGGATGGGAATGCCGAGCATCGGCATTTATTCCTATGAACTTTATCAAGTTTATGGTGTCGAGCAAATCATTCGGGTTGGTTCTTGTGGGTCCTATTCCCCAATTATCAATGTCTACGATGTCATTATTGTTACTGATGCTTACAGTGAATCTTCATATGCGAAAACGGCTTATAATATGGATGAAAACACGCTTCCCGGTGATTTTGATTTAATCAAAGATTTAAATAATAGTGCTAAAATGCTGGGGTATCCGGTTTTTAATGAGATTATTCATTCATCCGATGTCTTTTATCGTGCCGACAGCCACGAATTTAAACAAATTCGTGACCAATTTGGCTGTGCTGCCGTCGAAATGGAGAGCTTTGCTTTATTTGCCAATGCCATCTATTTGAACAAAAAAGCGGCTTGCATTTTAACAGTATCGGATTCTTTAGTAACAAACCAAGCAACAACTGCCCAAGAGCGACAAGTTTCTTTTAACAAAATGATGGAAATTGCTCTTGAAGCAGCAAAATAGAGTGGTTAGCCACTCTTTTTTTTAGAAAAGAGATAATATGGAAATACAGAAATATGTCTTAAATCAAGTTCCCGTGACTTTGATTAAAACTTCTAAATTTAAAACAACCGTTGTAGAAATGATGTTTTTAGGATCCTTTTCGAAAGCTAATGCCACCAAACACAGTTTATTGTTAAGGTTGCTTAGGGCTTCCACAAAGCGATATCCAACTAAAAAAGCCCTTACTAATCGTTTGTTTGAACTATATGATGCCAGTGTGGCCATCCATTCCTTGCCATCCTTTGCAACCAATGTTACCTTTGTATCCATGGAATTGATTAATGATCAATATGCTTCAAAAGATTCATCATTATTAGAAGCAGGAATAAACTTGTTAGCGGAGATCTTATTTAATCCAAATCTTGATGGTTCTAGATGGAATCAACATGACTTTTTAGAACAAAAACGCATTTTAAAAGCCCACATTGAAAATGTTTATAACCAAAAGGGGCGCTATGCAACGCAACAATTAATCAAGACGATGTGTCAAGGTGAAATTACAGCGGTTAGTAGACTTGGCGATTTAGACGACTTAAAGATTTTGGACGAAGAAACAATGTACCAGTATTATAAAGAGTTTATTAGGGAGAATCTTGCCCACATTTATGTCGTTGGTGATTTTGATAAAAACACAATCATGCAAGCTTTACAAGTTTTATATCCCTTAAAAGGTGGTGACAATCCTTATTCACCAATAAAGCTTAGCGACTTTATTCCCAAGCAGGTTCGACAAATCGAAGAACAGCAAAAGATAAACCAAGCACGCTTGGTTATGGGATTTCGGATGTCAATCAAATTTCTTCATCCTTTTTTTATTCCGGAGTTAATATTTAACGAAATGTTTGGGGGAAGTTTTTCTTCAGATTTGGTCCAAACCGTCCGCGAAAAACATTCGCTTTGTTATTCCATCTCCTCTTCTATTAATGTAGCTGACAAAATCATGCTCGTTCATGCCGGAATTGACGGTGGGAACAGCGCTAAAGTGCAAACCCTTGTTTTAGAGATTCTTCATCGTTTTCAAAAGGGGGAGTTTGACCTTAATAACTTACAAATTGCGAAAGATTTGATGATTAGTGGATTAAATGAGATTGAAGACAGACCGGAAACAATGATTGATTTTATCATTAAAAATGATTTATTACAAAGACAGATGACGGTTAAGGAAGTGATTGACCAAATCAAAGAAGTAAGCCCGGAGCAAATTGCGGATGTTGCGCAAGGTGTGTATCTTGATACCGTCTTTTTATTGACTGATGAGGTAAATCATGATTAAAGAATATCCCTTTTTTGATGAACAAATCTATCAACAACAATTAACTAATGGTTTACAACTAATCTTTATTCCCAAAAATGGTTTTAAACGCAGTTTTGTCTTTTTTGCAAGCCATTATGGAGCAGCGATGAATCGTTTCATTCCTAAAGGCGAAAAGGCCTATTGGGATGCCCCACTAGGAATTGCTCATTTTTTGGAACATCAACTATTTACAATGCCTGACGGTCAAGATGCCTCCGAGTTATTAGCCAAATTAGGTTTAGATAGTAATGCTTTTACAAACTATTCCTTAACCGGTTATTTGTTTAACGGTTCCGATAATATATTAAAAGGTCTAACTTTACTTTTGGATTTTGTACAAACACCGCATTTTACGGAAAAAAATGTCTTAAAAGAACAAGGGATTATTGCTCAAGAACTGAAAATGTTTTTGGATCGTCCGGGTGATGCCCTTCACTATGGTTTGATGCAAAATATGTTTTTCGAATATCCCTTAAAGCATGATGTTGGGGGAACGCTTGCTTCCATAAAGGACATCACTGCCGCCCATTTACGAACTTGTTACCGAACTTTTTATCAACCAGCAAACATGACGATTATTATTGTTGGTGATCTCAATAATATTTTTAAGCAGGAAGCCTCTTTTTCCGATTTGGTTGATTTTGTTAGTGAACACCAAAAAACGAAAAAGTTTGGAAAAACAACGGAAATAATTGTCGATTATCCGCAAGAACCGGATTTTGTAAGAACTAACTATGACGAAAAAACAATGGAAATCACGGTTCCACGGGCGGCTGTTGGTTTGAAAATACCGTTTGCGAATTTGGACTTTAATCAATCAATGCTCTTGGAATTGCGTTTAAAAATTCTTTTGGAAGCGAATTTCGGTACCTCAACCGATGTTTATCAGGAAATGCTTGATCAAGCTTTAATTCAAAGTGGGATTGCGACAGAAGTATATCATGATGGCAAGACGGGATATGTGAAGATAAGCGCTAATACCGAACAACCTCAAGCTTTTGTTAAGTTTGTACAAGAGCGTTTATTAAGCTTATCCCAATTTCAACTTGACCTTCTCACTTTTGAACGTTTCAAAAAGGCGCTGATTGGTAATTTCATTAGAGCCCTTAATAGTTTTGAATTTTTAGCAGTAGGATATTTAGAATATCAATATCGTAATAGTAACTTGTTTGCTGCTTTACAAATGAGTGAAGACTTGACCTTGGAGGATTTAAGCTCTGTTCAAAAGTATTTTACCGAAGACAAATTAACGAGTTTTATCATCTTCCCCAATCAATCCTCTTTATCAAAAAAGGCTTCTCTAGAATAAAAAATATTTTACTTTTTACTAATTTAATCAGAAATAATCAAAAAGAAAGAAACGGAAAAATGAATAACTTAATTTTCCGTTTTTTTCTCTTCACAAAGCAAAATCAGTTGAAAAAAAGTGCAGAAGGCCGATTTCGCGGTTTGCACTTATTTTTGCTATTGGTTATAATACACTTGCCGGTAAATTAAACGAGAGGAGGATGTGTTGATCAACAGTGAAAAAAGATGTTTAACAGTGTTATTCTAATTGGGCGAACGGTGGATGATCTAAAGTTAATAACGACCGAAACAGGCTTGAAAACTTGTCGGATGACATTAGCCTGCCAAAGGGCGTTTAAAAACCAAGAAACAGGGGAATATGAAACCGATTTTATCCCAATTCAACTTTGGCAAGTGGTTGCGGAAGCAGCTAGCCAAAATGTAAAAAAAGGTTCTACAGTGGCGGTTAAGGCGCGCTTAGTTAGCCGATTAGTAGAAGCTGAAGGAATTAAACTTCGAAATATCGAAGTTGTCGGAGAAAGGGTTATCTTTATTAATCTTAAATCCGAAGAAAATGAATGATATCCAATGTCAGTCACAGGTCAAATGACAATTCAAATTATTAAACACGCTTTCGGGAAGGTTTGTAGTGATACAAGCCTTTTTCTAATCATAGCACCTTTGCATTTCTTTCCAATGTTTTTGGGAGTAAAGGATTGACTTATAATCGAGATTAGTGTATAATACTTAAGGAAATAAGCCCTATATTGTGATGCAGGTATCGTATAATGGCTATTATGCAGCCTTGCCATGGCTGAGATGCGAGTTCGATCCTCGTTACCTGCTCCATTTGTTTATTAATCCGGATGAGTCCGGATTTTTTAAATTTATAGATTAGGTTTTAAAAAAGACAAACACCTCAAAAAAACTTACTTTTTTCATTAATTATGATGTAATGAGTTGATTATACGTGATTGAATGTATTAATATACAACTTGCTAGGGCGTATTTATATTTATTATATCGATAGAAGGTATTTTTTTAATAACAAAAGGTGAAGTCGATAGGATTGTTCCCTTCTCGCTTCACCTTTTATTTTGGGCTATTTTATTTCTTTACAGCCTCTTTATATTAGAGTATTATAAACCAAAACAGTTGCTAAACTTAAATAAATGACGACACCCAAGACATCAATAATAGTAGTAATCACGGGACCGGAGGCAACCGCTGGATCCATCTTCATTTTATATAATAGAATCGGTAGAAGTGCAGCAAATAAGGCGGAAACCGTTAATGAAGCAAAGACCGAAAGAGCAACCACGAGAGCAATCGGCCAAATATCTACCCAAGCTTGACCGTTAAAGTAAAGAAACGCCACCGCAAAAATAAGTGCCAAGCCTCCTAAGAGTAAACCCATGGCTAAACCGAGGGCGGTTTCCTTGATTAAGTGTTTTAAAATACGATGCCGATAATCAAACTCATGGTCAGTAATTTTTCGAATGGTAATGGCTAAAGATTGCGTTCCAAAATTACCGGCTAAGCCTAAAATAATCGGTTGAAAGAAGACAAAAACGGTCATTTTATCAAGAGCAAATAAGTAATCATATTGGGAAATAACAACTGCTACAAATAAATCCATTATTAAAAGAAAAGCCAACCACGGAATCCGTTTTTTTACAGATGTAAAAGTTGATTCCGTTATTTCTTCGGCTTCGGTTAAACCGGCTAATTTAGCGTAGTCTTCTTCGGCTTCCTCAACGACGGTGTCCATGGCATCGTCAATGGTGATAATGCCTTTTAATTGACCAGATTCTAAAACCGGTAAATCAAAAATATCATAGTTTTTCACAATATTGACAGCATCTTCAATGGGCGTGTCAACATTGACGGCTTTAAAATTCGGATTCATGATACTTTCAACGGGACAGGGTGCTTTCGCCATAATTACTTTTTTTAAAGGAATTGTTCCCAGTAATTGGTTATTAGCATCGACAACAAAAGTGGTATTAATTGATTCTAAGTCCGGTGCTTCCTTTACAAGCTTTTTCATTAAATCTTTGATGTCTTTCCCTTGCTCAATCACCAAATAATTGGAGTTCATAAGGGCACCGGCCGTGTTTTCCTCATATTCTAGTAATTCACTTATTTCTTCTTTCGTATCCTCGTCGATGAATTGATAAATCATTTCCACTCGATCATCACTGTATTCAGCCAAGAGGTCGGCGGCATCATCGGGTTCCATTTCTTGAATAATGGAAGCGAGTTTTTCTTCGCTGATGGTTTCGGTGATTTCCGAAACATCTTCGGCATCGAGATAAGAAAAAATATCAGCTAATTCCTCATTTGAAAAAAGAGCATATACTTTTTCTTGTTGGTCTTCATCAAGCAAACGGAAGCTTTCGGCTAAATCACGCTGATGATAATTATTTAGTTGGATTCGTAAACTGTTTAAATCAGTTGTGGTTTTTATTAGATTAATAATCTCATCATGCATGACCTAAGTCTCCTTTCTAAAGATAACTGAAGAGTAAATAAGCTAAACCAAAGTATACAAGGGTCGAAAAAACATCATTGACAGTGGTGATAAATGGTCCAGAGGCGACTGCAGGGTCAATCCCAATCCCTTTTAAGGCAATCGGGAAGAGGGACCCAAACATCCCGGAGATGATGATGGTAATGGCGGAGGCCAAACCAATAATTAAAGCAATTATGAGAATGTTAAAACCCGTTGTCCCATTTATTAGTAAGAAGAGGTAACTAACACCAAAAGCAAAAATTCCTAAAATGAGGGCATTAAAAAAATTAATGCGAACTTCTTTAAAAATATGACGAAGTTTGTGTTTCCGATTTGTTAATTCCTCGCGATCGAGCGATTGTAAGGAAACCGCTAAAGACTGAGTTCCGGCATTCCCGGCCATATCTAAAATCATCGTTTGAAAAAAGATTAAGACGGTCACTTGTTTAATAATATCTTCGAAGAGTTGAATAGCATTGGCTAATACCATACTTAAAATGAGAAGAATAACTAGCCATGGCAATCTTTTTAAGATATTACTCCAAATGGTATCTTTTGTGTCAACACCAACCCCAGCAAATAAGCTATAGACCTCTGAAGCGCTGTCGTCAATGACATCCATGGCATCATCGATGGTGATAATGCCGACCATTTTTCCTTGATCAAGGACGGGTAGAGCTTCAAGAGCATAATCATTGATTTTATTGACGGCTAATTTGGCTTCATCACCAACATCGACTGTAATCGGGTTAGGAGTCATGATTTCTTCTAACATTTTTGGGCTTCTGGCAATGATGAGATCCTTTAAAGAAACAGTTCCGACTAAGTGATCTTGATCGATAATAAAAAGAGGATCGATGATTTCGCTCTCATTGGCTTCTTTTACCAAAATTTTCATGGCTTGTTTAACATCAAGCGTTCTTTCTAGAGCGATATAATTTGTGGTCATCACCGCACCGGCCGTATCCTCAGGGTGGGAAGTTAGGTAAGTTAATTCTTCTTTTGTTTCCGGTTCAATTTGTGATAAATAAGCTTCTTTTTGTTCGCCTTGGATTTCTTGTAAAACATCGGTGGCATCGTCAGCTTCCATTTCCGCAAGTACGGAGGCGCTTTTTTGCGGTCCCATCTCTTCTAAGAAATCGGCAGTCTCATCCGACTCGATATATTCGAATAAATCAGCTAATTGTTCAGGCGTCAAGGTTTGATAAATTTTTTGGCGTAAATCTTCATCAAGAAGGTTAAAAGCAGCAGCTAAATCGTAAGGATGGAAATTCACTAGTTGTTCACGTAAATTCTCTGGGTCCGTACTTGTTTCAATAATGGTTTTAATTTGCAATAACAAGTCATCATTCATGGCTATTTCCTCCTTTATTTACCTATTATAAACCTTTTTTTGTTTTTTTTCCAGTAGAAAATAAAAAAACCGAAACAAGTTTTCTTGAGAAAAAGAACTCGTTTCGGTTTATCTTATTAACTTAGCTTTTTCGTTTTTTTCGGTAAGTAGTGACCTTCACAAACGGATCAAGCATTGCTAGAGTTTGTGGTAGCACAAACAGCACTAATAAAGTGGAGATTAAAGCCCCACGGCCGATTAATGTGCCAAAGATGGCAATGGATGGAATACTGGAAACCATTCCTAATAAATATCCTGCACAGATTAAAATTAAACCGGAAGTTAAAACGGTTGTTTTCGAATCTTCATAGGCATAATTCGTCGCTTCTTTAACATCATAATCACCGCGGTAGTGTAAATAGCGACTAGCATACAAGATTCCATAATCAATGGTTGCTCCTAGTTGGATACAACTGACAATGATATAACCAATATAGAGAAGGCTTTGGCCGAAAACAGCCGGAATAGCCATATTGATGATAATGGCACCTTCGATGATTAAGACAAGCACCATCGGTATTGACACTGACACAAAGGAAATCGCAATAATTAAGAAGATAAAGGCCATAGAGATTAAAGACACTTTTCGGTAATCGTTTTTTACAACTTCTCGCATATCCGTAATGGCGACGCTTTCACCAACGATATGGGTCGCTTGGGTAAAAGTTTCGTCTAAGGTTGTTCGTAGTCTCTCCACAAACGAAAAAGTTTTTTCATCTTCACTGGGAAGGTCAACAGTTAATAAGAGACGATGATATTTTGCCGAGACTAATTGAGCTTTGATGGCTTGAATTTGAGCAGAAAACGGTGCTAATTGCATCTTTTGATTAATAGTCAAATTATTAGTTGTCGTAACATATGTTATCATTTCATTGATGGAAAAACTATCCTGTGGTGCTTTTTCTAAAGCCATCATGTCAAAAATCTGTAACATGTTTGCTTGCATTGTGGCATCTAAACCGAAATTTTGCAAATAAACTTCAAAAGCAGCTCTTGTAAATGTTTGATCGAACATCGTCACAGATAGAAGTTCGGAAACCTCATATTGATGGGTAGCAGCATCATTTAGGAGTGCTGTCATCAACAACGGTTCTTTTGCACTTTCAGCTTTGGGAATTAAAATGACCATTTGATTGCGGATACCGAAAGTTTCGTTAATGATGCTTTGGTCGGTTTTCTCATCACTGCTATCTTGCGCAATCGCTAATTCACCATAAATAAAGGTATTTTTATTTTGCCAATAAACACTAGCACCGATGAGTAATAAAGCGATAAGTGGTAAAATCCAGCGTCTTTTCATCATGAAATTCACTAATTTGGGTGATGGTTTGATTATAGATTTGTGCATGGTTTTGCTAATTAGTTTCGCAAAAACCAACAACAAACAAGGCAGTAAGACTAAAGATACGATTAAACTGATGATAGTTCCCTTTGCTAGGACAATCCCGATATCAAAACCAATCTTGTAACGCATGAACATCAAAACCACAAAACTGGTAACGGTGGTTAGTGCACTACCCAAAATTGGCATAAGGCTGGCTTTCCAAGCCTTAACAATGGCTTGTTTTGGGTTTTCGGATTCCTTTAAAAAGTGCTGATAACTATGCATGAGCATGACGGAATAATCCATGCAAAGCGCTAATTGTAAAATACCGCAGGTAGCATGGGTCATATAGGAGATTTCCGGGAACATGACATTCGTGCCCATGTTAATAATCACAGCAACAGCGACAACAATTAAAAACAAAAGTGGATCAATCCATGAAGATGTCGAAAGGAGAAGAACAAGAATAATGACCGGAATGATGAAGGCGAGGATTTTCAAAATTTCCTTTTGAATGACTTCGGAATAGCGGTTGACGAGAACACTTTCACCACCTAAATAGAAATCCTCATTCTTAAGTAAAGTGCGGATGTCATCTAGGGCTTGTTTGGTCTCCTTGGCATAATTATTTTCTTCAAAAGCAACGATTAAAAGCGCTTGATCATCCTTAAAATAATGAGGGTCCCAAGCATTAAAGACCACATTATTGATATTATTTATGGTCTTTATTTGTTGTGCAATATTGGCAGCTTCTAAAACTGTCACATCTTTTATCATTACTTGGGCAGAACCATTTAAACCGAACTCTTCATCTAAAACCACTAAAGCTTGTTTGGTTGGTTCGGACTCCGGTAAATATTTTGTATTATCATAATTGACTTTGACACTGTTAAAGAGAATAGCACAAACAATAAATAAAACACCAAAAAAACCAATAATCCAATAACGCAATTTGAGTACAATGTTCATAATCAAACCTCCTTTTTGAACAAAGTGTTGACTAATTTCCTTAATTTGATTATAATAACTTTAAGTTGAGATTTCAATAATCAGTTTTTTGGAGATTGTTGATAAATAAACAAAAGCAAAAGAAGCGTTGAGGTGAACATGGATCGTCGAATTAAAAAAACCCACATTTTATTAAAGAAAACATTGACCGAGTTAATCGAGGAAAAGGAGTTGCGGAAGATTACGGTTTCCGAGCTTTGCGAAAGGGCCAATATCAACCGGGGCACTTTTTACTTACATTTTTTAGATATCTATGATATGATTGAACAGTTTCAAAAGGCGATTATTTCTGATTTAGTGGCCATTATTGAAAAAAATAATCCTATTTCAGCGGATTATTATATTCTTCCCGTCCTGCTTCAAGTCATTGAATATCTTAACAAAGACATGCGCTTTGTGAAAGCGATGTTGAGTCCCAATGGTGATTGGCATTTTTTGGAGCATTTGAAACATACGATGATTGAACAAACCAAACAAAGTTTACCTCCTTTTCCGAAGAAATATGATGAGGTCTTTATTCGCTTTTTAACCGTCTTTATTGTTTCGGGAGCGGCGGGTGTATTTCATGAATGGTTGAATGATAATTGTCGCGTTCCTTTAAAAGCGGTTATCAATCCTTGCGAAATCATGATTTCGAGTGCCATCAGCAAAATAACCGAATAAAAACTATTAAACCGTGGCATTTTCGATGGCTAGTGATGAAAAAAGGAGTTGATGGTATGCAATTACCTTCCTATGTTTTAAAAGCTCTTCATTTATTAGAACAAAATGGTTTTCAAGCTGTTGTCGTTGGCGGAGCCGTCCGTGATTTTTTGCTTGGGAAAGAACCTGGCGATTATGATATTTCGACTTCGGCAACTCCCGATGAAACAGTGAAGGTCTTTATGGACTATTTCGTCCTTGATTTTGGGCGCAAACATGGCACCATCACTGTTTTTTTGGATCATCATATGCTCGAGATAACCACTTTTCGGGTTGAATCCGGATATGATGATTTTCGTCACCCCAATCAAACCGAGTTTGTTCGCAATTTGGAACGGGATGTTAGTCGTCGTGATTTCACAATCAATGCCATTTGTTTTAATCAGCAATATTTTGATTTCGTTAACGGCATGGAGGATTTAAAAAACGGCATTATTCGCGCGATTGGTAATCCCCGCGATCGTTTTTTAGAAGACCCGCTACGCATGATGCGAGGATTGAGGTTTGCTTCGGTGTTGGGGTTTAGCATTGAAGAAAAAACTCGCCAAGCGCTTATTGATTTATTGCCGCTTATTTTACAGGTTTCTAAAGAACGAATTCGTGATGAATTGAATCGTTTTTTAATGGGAAATGATTGTTCCGTGATTTTTTCTGAATACGGGGAAAAGCTCTTGTCGATAATTTCACCTACAATCGCCTTTGATTATCCAGCCATAATTAGGCGTTTAGAAGTTGCAAAGGGATTATACGCGAAAATTGCCGCCATTTTTTTAGATTCATCTTATGAAAGTCTAAAAAACGAATTAAAAAGTTTAAAATACAGCAATGATGACCAAAAAAAAGTTTTCATGTTTTGGGAGGCTCAACATCTAGCTTGGAAGGCGGATCGTTACTTTTTAGCGAAGTTATTGTCGCAATATTCTTTTGCTGATGTGGTGGCTATGATAGAATTTGAACAATCGCTCCCTTCAACATCAATTAGTCCTCTTGTTGCTAAAGAAATGATTGAGATCTTAAGCGACCTCAATCTTCACCATCACTGTTTTAAAATTGCTGATTTAGCAATTAAAGGTCAACACTTAATGCAATTAGGCATTCCTCAAGGAAAAAGGATGAAGATGATTCTTTCCAAACTGTTAGATGAAATTATGCAAGGGATACTTGTGAACGAAGAAGCGGTATTATTAGCTCGGGCAAAAGCCCTTTACCAAGAAAGAAGAAAACATGAGTAAATATCAAAAGCGCGCCAAAAATTTAAAATTAATCTTTTTGATTGTCGGTTTGGGGGTTATTCCTCTTTATGCCATTATTTTTTCCCAGTTTGGACCCGGTGGAAACTTAATCTTGGTAACTTTCTCGCAAATCGGGGCTCGTTATGGAGCTATTGAATTATTTATCATTTGGGGAATATTAACTTCTCTTTACTATTTAGCCTTTCTGTCTTACTTGACAGTGCTGACAAGGTTCAATAATTTTATTATGAATTTTCTCATTGGTTTTGGAGTCATTTCGATGCTTGTGACCGTGTTTCTCCCTTTTGCTCCAAGTATGTATCCGCGGGCTTCTAAAACCCATAATTTATTGGCTTACGTAACTGCAGTCTCGACCCTCCTTGGCTTGGTGGTTTTTGTTGGTTCGCTCTATCGCTTGGATCTTCGCCTCTTTACTAAATCACTTATTGCTTTGTTATTGGTTATAGGGATTTCGATAATTGTTTTGCTAGTTTTTGGGGTTAGCAGTTTGTTCCAAATTGTTTTTTCTACTTTGTTGTGTGTTTTACTATGTTTATTGTTATTGTTCATCGAAAAAAGTCCCCACATCAACATTGAGCAAGCCCTTTATGACCATGATCAAGATAAAGAAAAATAAGGCCTTTTCGTAACGGAAAAAGCCTTTTTGCTTATTTTAGGAAGAATTTTTTAATCATCCTTTTTATCCAGGAGGAGTAGGGCTGATAACGAATCATCAGTTCCCACTTTGGATGTTTGTGATAAATGGCGACTTCTTGAGAAAAGGTTTTAAAAGAATAAAAACCATGATAATTTCCCAAACCGCTGTTTTTGATACCTCCAAATGGCAAATGATGGGGGATAATGTGTGTTAAAGTATCGTTGACACAGGCTCCTCCAAAGGAATGATGACGGAGCATATGCTTAACAAAAGCTTTATTTTTCGAAAAAACATAGAAAGCCAAAGGATTGGGGGCATGGGAAATAATGGAAGTAATCATTCTTTCATCATCATAAGGGATGATGGGCAGGACAGGGCCGAAAATTTCTTCTTGCATCAAGGGATTGTTTAAGTCGGTAACTAATACAGTCGGTTCGATTTTTAATGTTTCCGCATTAAAACGGCCGCCGAATTCCACATTTTGCTCTTCCAAGAGTTGTATTAGGCGGTCAAAATGGCGTTTGCTAATTATCTTCGGATAGTCACTAGTTAAGAGCGGATCTTCGGGATAGGCTTTCTCGATGGCTAACTTAAGTTCTTTGAGTAGCTGGGGGAGGGCTTGGCGTTTGCAAATGATGTAATCCGGAGCAATACAAGTTTGACCGGCATTGATTAGTTTTCCAAAAGCAATGCGACGGGCGACGATTTGGGGTTTGATGGTGCCATCAACAATACAGGGGCTTTTTCCTCCTAATTCGAGGGTTACTTTCGTTAAATTTGGCGCCGCTTTTTCGTAAACCATTTTTCCCATGGCCGGGGATCCGGTAAAAAAAATATGGTCAAAATGGGCTTCCAGTAACTTGTTGGTTTCTTCATGATTCGCTAATAAACAAGCCACATATTCGTTAGGAAAGGCTTCGTCAATAATGGCTTTACTAATCTTACTGGTATGTAAAGATGTTAATGACGGTTTTACAATCGCCGTATTGCCGGCTGCAATTGCCCCAATTAAGGGGATGAACAGTAATTGAAAGGGATAATTCCATGGAGCAATAATGAGGGTGGTTCCAAGAGGTTTAAAAAAGGTATAGGACTTCCCCGGAAGCGAAGTAAAATCTGTCGCCACTCTTTTTGGGCGCATCCATCTTTTTAAATGGCGGAGTTGGTAAGTTAATTCGCTTTCGACCATCCATAATTCCGTTAAAATGGCTTCGGTTTCGCCCTTGTTTAGGTCTTGATAGAGGGCATCAAGAATCGCCTGATGGTGGCCTTTGATTGCTGCTTGCAATCTTTTTAAAGCTTTCTTCCGAAAATCAAAGCTCAGTGTTTGACCGGTTTGAAAGAATTGACTTTGTAAATCAAACAATTTATGCATAAAATCACCTTTTTTATCTTATTATAGCAAACTTTTAAACATTTGTCATAAAAGCATCTTTGAAAAATGATGAAAATAAAACTCTTTTCTTTATTTTAATATATGTTATAATACGGTAGGGAGAAAAATATGATAATTTATTTAAAAAATAATTGGCTATTTATTTGTATTATATTAGCTTTAATTGGCCTTTCTTTGTTGTTTATTTTGCCAAGTGGCCAACAAATTATCTTGATTTCTTCTTATTTAGCAGCAATATACTTATTTTTGGTCGGAATTTCTTTTGTTGTGACGGCATTTAAATATTCTAAATATTTGGAACGGTCACAAAACCAAAAACGGGAACAAATTCTATTACTATTTGAAGCTCTTTTTTTGTTTGCGTTGGGAACGGTGATTTTAATTTTTCCGACTTACGCAGTTCGGGTTATTGTTGGTATTTCATTAATTCTTCTTCCGACCATTCATTTGTTTACTCAAGCAAATAAAAAAACTTATTTAAAGAACAATTTTTGGAAATATTTAATCGGAATATTATTTTTGGTGGCTGCGGAATCGATTATTGATTATGTATTTTTAGGTTTAGGTATCATCATTTTGCTTGGGGCTGGGTTTTTACTTTACTTGCTAATTATTAATTGTCGGGACCGCAATCGTCCCAATTTGCTTGTGAAATACGGATTACGGTATTTAAATAAGAAGGGGCGGAAATAATATGGGGAAAATGGAATTAGCGATTATAATTATTGTGGGCATTTTTGGGTTTTTGGGCTTGTTTCGTGGTTTTGTGAAACAAGTGATTTCAATGGCCTCTTGGTTGGTGTCATTAGTTGGTGCTTTCTTGCTAACAAAAAGAGCCAGCACTTGGCTAAGTGCTTCTCGCATTGGTGAGCGCATCAATACCAAAATCACTGCTTGGATTGCCACCTTTCCCGTTTTTAATGTTCCCTTTGAAGCCGAACATGCGAATGAGCAATTAAGGGATGCGATTACTGAACTGGGCTTACCGAAGTTTATTGCGGAGTTGATTGCGAAAGGTGTCGATTTCTCCACCGTTCCTAACAACTTTACTTTGGCGGAAGTTTTGTCTCCTTCCATCACTAGCGTTTTCATTACCATTATCACCTTTATTGCTTTGCTGATTATGATCTTTATTGTCTTTAAAATCCTCGGTCATTTCCTAAACAAACTGTTTTCGGGAAAGGGCTTAGGACTTGTTAACAAAATTTTGGGCTCCGTCCTCGGCTTGCTTAAAGCCGCTTTAATTGTTTGCGTGTTGATGTTAGTCATTTCTGCGGTCGCAGGAATGATTCCCAAAGTTAATGCTTGGGTTCTTGCCGATTTAGCGACCCCCGGTGGTTTGGGGATGGCGAAATATATATATGAAAGCAATCCATTAGTGACCTTGATTGAAGGCAGCTTCAATTTCGACAATCTATTTAAATGATGAATATGGTCGGATTCTTAACCCGGCCTTTTTTATAGAAATGAGGAAATATGATTAAATTAGAAAATGTTGCAAAATATTATCACAATGAAGGAGCGGTGACCTTAGGTCTTCGCAAGATTAATTTGGAATTTAAATTGGGAGAGTTTGTGGCGGTGACCGGTGAAAGCGGGAGCGGTAAAAGTACACTCCTCAATGTTATCAGTGGTATTGATAGCTATGAAGATGGCGAAATGTACATTGATGGTGAAGAAACCTCCTATTTTGATGATGCTGATTGGGAACAGTATCGCCGGGATGCAGTCGGCTTTATTTTCCAAAACTATAATTTGATTGACAGTTATACGGTTTTAAAAAATGTGGAAACGGCTTTAATCATTCAAGGAATGCCCAAAAAAGTCCGCTTGCAAAAAGCGAAAGCCATTATTGAACGAGTTGGCCTCACTAACCATTTGCGCCATCGGGCCTCCAAATTATCAGGTGGTGAAAAACAACGCTTATCGATTGCTCGTGCTTTAGCCAAAGAAACCAAAATCATTGTAGCTGATGAACCGACTGGAAATTTAGATAGTGAAAGTAGCAAACAGGTATTAAAACTTTTAAAAGAAGTGGCCGATGGCCGCTTAGTTGTAATCGTCACCCATGATTTTGAAAATGTCGAGCCATATGTCACACGGAAAATCCGTTTATTCGATGGTGAAGTTGTTGAAGACAAAAAACTTCGGGATTATTCCCTTACTTCTATTCCCGAAAAAACGATTGGGAAAATGTCGACAATTGCCAAGACCTTCCAAATTGCGATTTATAACCTTTTAAGCCAACCTAAAAAAACCATTTTATTATTGCTCGTAGCAATTACGACACTCTTTTTTGTTTTTATCAATTATGGGTCCAAGTTAGTAGCCCAAAATATGGACCATTATGGTAATGGCCTGTATAATAGTTATCCGGAACGGCTGGTTGTTACTAGGAAGAATAAAGCGCCCCTAACAACGACCGATTATGATTACTTTATGTCACAAAGCGAAATTACGAAAGTCATCATTCCCGATTTAGTAGTTGACGCCCAATTTCATATTAATTTTCAAATCAAGGATTCCTATTATTATGAGGATGGTTTTTTGAACTTTAATAATGATTTTGCTCATCAAGTGGTAATTGGTCGACTTCCCCAAGCGGATAACGAAATCGCATTGGCTTTTAACCCCTATTCCATTGATGAAAATAATCTTGATAAGCCTTTGAATGCGATTTATGACATTAGTATTTCCACCGCTAATGGCTATTTCCAAATGCCTTATAAATTGGTGGGAATCTATCCCACTACTGATCAAAGCCAATTCATCTTAAGTGAAGGTGGCATTACTAAATTATACGATCTTATGAAAATATCGTTAAAAGGCTATCAATTCATTGTCAAGGATGGTGGGGTTGAACAAAACCTTCCCTATGGGATGATTAGCGTGAATAATAGTCTATCCGAGCATAATATTAAAATCTCACTATATTATAAAGATATCTTACCCGGTAATCTTGAGCAAGCGGAAGTAAGCTTAAATAATGTTCCCGTCACCATTACTTTTGATGCTCTTACTGACCATTACAATACGATTTTTGTTAGTCCAAGTTTTTTTCAAGAATTAAAAGTGGATGAAGATTATCAATATACTTTGAATTTAAAGGATAAAGACCAAGCCAACAAAGTGATTAACCGTCTTTTTGATAATGGTTATTATGCTTTTTCGCCATTTTTGGCGTCGAAAGTCATTGATTTTGATGCCATTTTTTCCGTCATAACTAATATTTTTGCCACGCTTGGTGTTTTATTCTCCGTTGCTGTTACCTTTATTATTTCATATTTAGTTGTTCGCTCAATTCTCTTGAGTAAAAAGAAAGATTATACGATTCTTAGGATTATCGGCTTAAAATTTCAAGAATTAAAACAAGTTGCCGTCTTGGAAATAATCACGATTTTTTTGGGAGCTTTATTAATATTAAGTGGAATTTATATTACTTTAATTATTGGTTCCTATGAAATTCGTAATTTAGTTAATAAAACATTTACATTTTGGAATTATTTTTCATTAATCACTCTTTCGTTGGCTGTTATGATTTTAATTGCTTGGCGGTTTACACGGATGATGACTAAAAAGAGTTTGTTCATGAATTTAAAGGTTGAAGGTGAATAAGATGATTAGTGTTAAGAATTTACATAAATATTTTAATCGTAATAAACCCAATGAAATTCATGTCATCAACAATGTCAATTTAACTTTTCCAAAAACAGGCTTGGTGTGCTTATTAGGTCCTTCGGGAAGTGGAAAAACGACATTAATGAATGTGATTAGCGGATTAGACCGTGTTCACAGTGGCGAAATTGAATTTCGGGATCACAAAATTAGCAAATATCATGCTAACGAATGGGATTTAATTCGTAATCGTTATTTTGGTTATGTTTTCCAAAATTACATTTTACTTCCGGATTTAACAGTTTATCAAAATTTAGAATTTGTTTTAAAGATGTTTGACTTAACAAGCGAAGAAATCAATCGGCGAATTGATTATGCTTTGGATGCGGTTGGGATGATTAAATATAAAAAACGGCGTCCCACCCAACTATCCGGTGGTCAACAGCAGCGGGTTGCGATTGCCAGAGCGCTTGTGAAGGCCCCGGATGTCATCGTTGCTGATGAACCAACTGGCAATCTTGATGAAAAAAACACTTTGCAAATCATGAATATTATCAAAAAAGTGTCGCAGGATTGCTTAGTCATCATGGTTACCCATGAGCGTCGCTTAGCAGAATTTTATGCAGATACGATTATTGAATTAAAAGATGGCCAAATCGTTCAAGAACGAAGCGTTTCCCAAGATACAGAATTCCATAGTCTCTATGATACTAATATTTATTTAGGAGATTTGGAGAAGAAGACGATTGCCTCCGAACAAGTAACTATTAATTGTTTCCAGGATCAACCGATTAATGATTTGGCTCTCAATATCATCTATAAAGATAATACTTTTTATATTCATTCTAACCAAGATAATATTAAAATCAAGTTCCTTGACAATCACAGTGAAACAAAGGTTATGGAAGGTAAAAAACCGGTTATTAAGTTAGATGATGTTCAAAAGTTTCAGTACGACTTACCGAAAATCCCCGTATCCGTCAAGGAAAAGGGATCAGCCATTAAATACCGTGACACTTTTAAGATGGCCCTTCGTTATTTAGGCAATTTAAACAAACGCAAGAAACTCTTGTTTGTTGTCATGTTTTTGGCCGCTATTTTAGTGGTTTCCGGCTTTGTTAAGCTATACTCCTCTACAAAAATTGATGAAGTTGATTTCTTAAAGGAAAACCGCAATTTAGTTGAAGTCAAAGGTGTGAAAAATTATGACTATGACGATTATTTAACTTTGGAAGGAAAATTGGGTGATGCCAGCATTTTACCCTTGGTTAATTCACAGGTTTTTTCCGAGTTATCCTTCGATCTTTTTGCACAAAATCGTTTTGCTAAAGTAGAATTCCCTCAAGCAGCAATCCTTCCCCTTTCCCTTTTAGATAATCCAACTATCTATAAAGGGCAAATGCCGACAAAAGCCGATGAAATCATTATTGATAAATGGGTGGCGGATATAATTCTTGAAGATTACTTTTTTAAACGTTCGGGAGGATTGTTTTATGAGCAGATCATTGGTCAATCCTATTATCGCGGATACAATCAGTTAGGCGGAAAAATTGTGGGCATTATTAATACCAATAACCCGACCATCTATGTTTCCGATGAACTATATTATACAAACGCTTTGAAGGATAATTTACCACATGATTCCGCAGTTCATCGATATGAGACGCTTAGCCTAAGCGCCATTGATGAGTACTATGATATTGCCGATTTTGATAATGAAATTCTCACCGACAATGCTGTGGTTGCACAACCGAAGGCTATTCCGGCCAATTGGCAGCAAACGAAACAAATCCTTGTTAGCAAAGAGTTTTATCGTAATTACCTTTATAACACGCTTGATAATACCCGTTTACTAATGCCAAACGGAGAAAAATATACGGTAATTGGTCTTGTTGATGTTGGTTTCGAACAAAATATTTATTTGCATAGTAGTAATTTATGCGAATTATCGCTTGTCTTAAGTAGTTCGACGGATTCGGTAATTGTTTACTCATTGAATAAGAAAGCTACCATCAAGATTTTGGAAGATGAAAAATTACGGGCTCGTGATCGCTATCAACTCAGTTATGAAGAATATTATGAAGGTGTTTTTGATATCTTCCAATATATTTTCAGTATTATTATTTTAGCAAGTTCGTTAATCTTCCTATATTTCATCATGCGTTCCAGTTTAATTGCCCGTGTTTATGAAATCGGCGTTTACCGAGCTTTAGGGGTGAGGAAGAGTAATGTCTATCGCTTATTTGTTTCGGAAATTGTTTTAATTACTTTGTTTAGTTCCTTAATTGGGGTGATTGTCGCCTCTATCTTTATTGTGCAAGTTAATAAAATTGCCGGTATGGTCCTCATTGAATATCCGTGGTTTGTTGGTGTCGCTTCGATTATCTTTTTATTCATTTGCAATTTATTAATTGGTTTAAGCCCAGTAATTCATTTGTTACGCTCCACTCCATCGCAAATTTTAAGTAAATATGATATTTAAAAAGATGATAGAAGTTTTAATAGTTATTATATGAGCTATGTAAAAAGCCCCCTGAAAAATCAAGGGGCTTTTAAGATGTTTTTTAATAGCCAAGGTAATATCCTAAAATCAGTAAACCGACAGTTAAAGCTAAAACCACAAGTTGTAACAAGATGGTTTTCTTTAACCATTTGCCATAACTAAAGGAGGAAATCCCGAGGGCCACTAATAAGACCGGATTGGTCGGGTAAATCAAATCGGTAAAGCCATCGCCAAAAATAAAGGCTAACAAAGCAATATTTTGGGTAATCCCTAAATCATTGGCAATAATGGAAATAATCGGAATAATGAGAATGACTTTAGCACTGGCGGAACCAATAAAAAATTGAATCAGTAAAATGATTAAATAAATGAATAAGATTCCCATAATTGGTGATGAACCGGTGAACCAATTGACTATTTGGCGGATGATAGTCCCCATGATTTGGGCATCTTCTAAAATGAATTTGATGGAAGCCGCTAAGGTAATCATAATGACAGCCGGTAATAATGAAAGAACTCCCGACCAGAATAATTTGCCGACTTCTTTAAAGGTTTTACCGACTAACAGTCCACAAATAAAGATGCCGACCAAAAAAGAAAGGGCGATAATGGGAATCGTAAAGTTCTGCAAAAAGGGAATCGTGGATGCTAGGACAATGGCCAATAAAACCCACAAGAAGAAGATGGCATAAATTTTTAATACGCGGTGATCATAGTTTTCAAAACTTTCGTCAGGGTTAATGATGGCTAATTTCTTTTGGTCATTTTCATAAGTTGGTGATTTACTTGGCTCTTTTTCAATGGTCTTCACATGGATGGTTAGAAAAATACACAAAAGCGTATACATCAAAAAGAAAATGAACAGGCGAAACCAAAAGCCTTCTAAAATTTGGAGGCCCATTTGGTCGGATGCCAACCCGATGGTAAAGGGATTGGTTAAGGCTGTGGAAAAGCCAAAACCGGTTGCAATTAGACACATTCCTAAACCGGTAAAGGTGTCCCATCCTAACGATAAAGCTAAAATAATGATGATCGGTAACAAGGTCACTGCTTCTTCAAAAATGCCAAACAAGGAGCCAAGGAGCATGAAAAATAAGGTGACAATATAGAGTAATAAGTATTTTCGATGTTTAAATTTATGGATTAGGAAACTGATGAGCGCTTTAATGCCGTGGGTTTCATTCATAACATTAAAAGAACCACCAAGGATTAAGATGAACAAGGAAATGACGATGACTTTTAAACCATCACTACCGGCAAACAGGCGAAAAGGTGAAGTCAAAAATTTCCAAAATGGATATCCCGTCCCCCCAATAAATTGGTAAACATTGTTATCATCGTAAACGCCCTTTTCAATGAAAAAGGTCATGACATAAACCATAATCATGAAGCTGATGAGGATAGCGCAAACGGTAATAAAGGAGCGTTTATTAATTTTTAAAATTTTATCTTCACTCATGTTGTTTTTCCTTGATATATTTTATATAAAGTAATTCACCGACAACGGACCACTTGACGCATTCACGAATATTATCGGGAATGAAGTAATAGAGCGTATCATTATGATAGATTTCAAAGTCTTCGTTGACGCCAAAGGGGATAGCGGGAACATTCTGCAACTTAAAAAGTATTTCTGTGGGTTCACCATTTAAAATACCAGTAAAAAAGACGCCTTGCTTCGATAAAGTTGTTGTTCCTTCCCCCACCAAAGCAAAGCCCTTGCCCTTAGGGTCGGGTAATTTGACTTTCACATGACTGGAAAGTGAATAATCAGGATGGGCGATGTTTTCTTTTTCCACTTGTTTTTGCCAAAGATACCAGTCACGAATGTTTTTGGGGATTAAATCATTATCACTTTCTAAATCATAGTAAGGATTCAAATGAATTTTAGTATGGCAGTGCTGGCATTCTAAGTCGCTTCCATGGGCAGTTAAACTATATTCCTGATGACAAACTGGGCATAGATAGAGGATATGTTCCAACCCTTCCGCAAACTTTTTGCCTTTGTAAGGGACTTGATTGACCGCTTGCCAAGCATATTCATCATAATTCATGGCTGTAAACAGTCTATCATCAATCTCTTCAATGGATAGATGCGCTAATTCGGAAGCTGAAAACAGCAGGGAATATTTAATCTCCACTCTTCCCTTTCGGGAAAATTTTGACCATTTTGGGAAAGTAAAATAACTTCCGTGGATTTGGGAATAAATAACATTCATTTCTAAATTTTTCAAAAGTTTTCCGGTGGCGGGGGTAATACTTTCTAAAGTCCCATAAGCACTTAAGCGACCTTCAGGAGCTAAACCGAGATTGCCGTGGTTTTTCTTTACTTTAAGAATGTTGCGCATAGATTTTAAATCGGGTTGAAAAAGCATTTTTGGAAAGGCACCGAGTTGGTGGATTAACCATCCTAAGTCATAATGACAGAAGTAGTAATAAGCCGTTACGGCATTAATCTTCCAAGGGTGAAGAGGAACAAACGACCAAATGAAATCATATTTTGAGGGATGATTGAAAATGATGACGGCTGGTTGTTTGACATCTTTGATGGCCGTTTTATCAATCTTAACCCGGAAACGGGGAAAGAAAAATAACTTTAAAAAGAGGACGATGGCGCCATAAAGGAGGGGACGCGGCTTTCGCACATTGTTGCGGTAATAATCCATTCCATATTTTTGTGGCATGGACATAAGTTTTTTCATAATTTTGGGATAGAAAGCCGCCGCTATTCCGGCAATGATAATTAAAAGAAGAGCAATTAGGAGTGTATAAATCCAGTTGATTTGGTGTGAAATATTCCCAAAGCCGATTCCTAACAATAAGGTAGGAGCTGAGGCCAAAGTAGTAATGAAAACATATCTCGGAAACCTTAATTTGGAGTTAGCTGCAGTAAAGGCAATTAAACCATAGGGAATTCCCGGCACAAGATACATAACTGCTAAAGCTCCCATAAATTTTTTTGAAGCAAATGGTAAGGTTATATTCTCTAATTTTTTGACTTGTTTTTTCGAAAAAATGTTTAAAAAGCGGGGTCCAAATTTTCTAACCAATAAATAAATCAAAATATTGCCGATAATCATTCCACTAATACAGGCGATAAAACCCCAAATTGGTCCTAGCATAAATCCGGCAATCATATGGGTTAACTGTGATGGCAGAAATACAATCAATAACTGTAGGGTTTGGAAGATGGTGATAAAGAAGGGCGCCCAATAACCATAACTAGCGAATTTCGTAAACAAGGGTTCCAAATCATTACTTTGAATTGACAAACTAATTGGTTCAATTAAATCAATGGCTAAAAAAACTGTTAAAGCGCCAAAAAAAAGTAAAAAGACCAATGCTAATATCAATTTAGGGAGGTTTGTTTTTTTCATAAAGCCTGCTCTTATATCAAAATTAAGAATAGTATAACATAAAAAAACGGAAAATTGAAGATGTAATTAACCCAATCTACATTGTTTTATCTTTTTTTGTAGCAAATTGGATTGCTTTTTGTTATAATAAGAATAAATTAGATTTCATAAATATGGAGGTCAGGAAGATGATTACGATTAAAGAAATTTCCAAGCGCCATGACATCTTAAAATTTATTCAGTTTCCTATCAAAATGTATAAGCAAAATCCTTATTACATCCCTGGTTTTGTTCAAGATGAGATGAATATGCTCAATCCGAAAAAGAATCATGCTTATGCCTATTGTGAAACACGCTTGTTTTTAGCTTATGAAAATAACAAGATTGTCGGACGTATTTGTGCGTTAATTAATAAAGCTTATAATGCTAAAATGGGCTTAAAACAAATGCGTTTTAGTCGCTTTGATGTGATTGATAATTTAGAAGTTACTAAATTGTTGATGAAGCAAGTAGAAGAATGGGCGATTGAACGCGGTTTGAATCAAATTATCGGGCCGATTGGCTTTAGTGATTTAGATAAACAAGGTTTATTGGTAGAAGGCTTTGAAGAAGAAAGCAGCACCATTACATTATATAATCACCCTTATTATATGAAACATTTGGAAACACTCGGCTTTAGAAAAGATATTGATTGGGTGGAGTATCAGGTTTTTACCCCAACATCAATGAATGATCGCATTACCCGGCTGTCAGCTGTGATTACTAACCGCTACGGTTATAAAGTTGTGAAAGTAAAAAAACGTCGAGAAATTAAAAAGTATGCTCGTGATGCTCTCCTTTTAATTAATGAATCGTTTGGTCATTTATACGGCGTTGTGCCTTTAAATGACCGCCAAATTGATGATACGATCAAACAGTTCATTACGCTTGTTAATTTGGAATTTTTATACTTCGTTACGACGAAAACCGATGAGCTAATCGGTTTTGGGCTCATGGTTCCATCTTTAAACCAAGCGATGAAAAAGTCAAACGGGAAATTGTTTCCTTTTGGTTTTTTGCGCGTTTTAAAAGCCTTAAAAACTTACCGTGTCTTAGATATGTATTTGGTTGGTGTTAAGCCTCAGTACCAAAAACTCGGTGTTAATGCCCTTATTTTATTTGAAGGCATCAAATCAGCAATTAAATGCGGTGTGAAGTTTGCGGAAACGGGACCGGAGTTAGAAACAAACTTGGAAGTTCGTTCACTGTGGCGGGAATTTGAAACTCGTCAACACCGTCGTCGTCGTTGCTATCTTCGTGATTTAACCTCGTCGTCCTAACTGCTCGGATTTTGGTTTTTTTTTGGAATTTAAGTTTCTTTTATCGGATTGACTCTGGGCTGTTTTTGCTTCATATTTGGTAATTTGTTGTAATTGACTATCCAATGTTGTAATACTACCGCGCTTTATTTCGCGATAAATAGAGGAACGATGTTTCCCAAGTTGTTTAGCAATTTCAGTTATAGAGATGCCTTGTTTTAAAAGAACTTCAATAGTGATTCGATCAGTACTAGTGAGTTGTTTGAAATTGGCATGATTGGCGGTGCCATTTAAGTTGTTCATATAATTCCTCCTAAATTTAATGGTGGTAGTGGCAAAATTCATTACCACTTTTCTTTCTTTTTTCTCGACATTTCCCAAAAACAAAAAGGATTTTGCCATGGGAATTATAGCATAATTCATAGATAATTTAAAGTCTTTGAAATTTTCCTACACGAGTTGTTGTTGATGACTTTAACTATTTAATGAGCTTTTTAGTTGCTTGTTTAACGCATTTAGGCTTGGAAGATGCCCCTGGGAAAATAGCAAATATTTTGATTGACTTTTTCAAGCGAAAAGTATATAATATGGATGTTGTGAAATCGCAACCGCTCAAAACAGGTTTTAAGTGAGTAAATCCACCTAGATGGCGTGACTTATTAAATGAGGAGGTGCGAAGATGATGTATGCAATTATTGAAACTGGTGGCAAACAATATCGCGTAACAACAAATGATGTTGTTTATGTGGAAAAACTCAATGCTGCAGAAAATGAAGAAATTGTTTTCGATAAAGTATTAATGGTTGATGGTAAATTCGGTTCGCCGTATCTTGAAGGAGCTAAAGTGACCGCTCGGGTTGAGAAAAATGGCAAGAACAAAAAGATTATCGTTTTCAAATACAAAGCGAAGAAGAACTATCATAAAAAGCAGGGCCATCGTCAACCTTACACTAAGGTAACAATTTTAAACATTGAAGGATAATCATGACGACTGTTAATGTTGCTTTCCATGCCAATGGGACGATTACAGAAATTGCGGTCAATGGTCATTCTGATTACGGAAAAAATGGTTCCGACATTGTGTGCAGTGCGATTTCTACTGCCATGTATGTAAGTCTCGGATTAATTAAAAAAGTTTGTCCAGATTATTATTTTCATGAAGATGAAAAAGCGCCTTCCATGCAATTAAGAATCCACCAAACCAATGAATTTACTAATTTAATTATGGAGAATTTGGTGACCACTTTACAGGGCATTAGTAAAAATTATGCCCAACATCTAAAAATAAAATTAAATAAATAGGAGGTAATCTCATGTTTAAAATTAATATTCAGTTTTTTGCATCAAAAAAAGCCGGTTCATCGACGAAAAACGGTCGTGATTCCCGTGCTAAGCGTTTAGGGATTAAATTATCCGATGGCGAATATGCTAGAGCCGGATCGATTATTTATCGTCAACGGGGAACTAAAATATTCCCGGGAACAAATGTTGGTTTAGGAGCGGATGATACTTTGTTTGCAACTACTACTGGTTATGTGAAATATGAGCGTAAAGGTCGGGACAAAAAACAAGTGTCTGTTTACGAAACAAAATAATGCACTTTAAGTGCATTTTTTTAACTTAAAAAATGAGGGTGTCTTATGTTTATTGATGATGTCAGTTTTCATATTAAAGCGGGAAATGGCGGCAATGGTGTTGTCGCTTTTCGTCGTGAAAAATATGTCCCTTTTGGCGGACCATCGGGAGGTAATGGTGGTCGCGGTGGGGACATCATCTTTGTCGGTGATGAAGGTTTAACCACTTTATTGGATTTTCGTTACCAAAAACTGATTGTTGCAGCCAACGGCGAAAATGGTCGTCCCAAAAACTGCTTTGGTCGAGATGCCAAGGATGTTTATATTCGCGTTCCGGTTGGAAGCATTGTTTATGATTTAAATAATGGCATTGTGATTGCCGATATTACCAAACATAAGCAAGAAGTTGTGGTTGCGAAAGGGGGGAAAGGCGGACGCGGGAACGCTTCATTTGGCACTTCGCGGATGACAGCACCGGAGATTTGTGAAAAAGGAGAGCTAGGTGAGGAGAAAGTCATCCGGATTGAACTTAAAATATTAGCTGATGTTGGGTTGGTTGGTTTTCCGAGTGTCGGTAAGTCGACGATTATTTCCGTTGTCAGTGCTGCCCGACCGAAGATTGCCGATTATCCTTTCACCACTTTAGTTCCCCAATTAGGGGTTGTTAAAGTGAAAGATGGTCGTAGTTTTGTGATGGCGGACTTGCCCGGATTGATTGAAAATGCCAGTCAAGGGGCAGGTTTAGGTTTTCAATTCTTGAAACATATTGAAAGAACGAGAGTGATAGTCCATGTTCTCGATATGGATTCCAAAGAAAAGCGTAATCCCTATGATGATTATTTAAAAATAAACAAAGAATTAGCGACCTATAATCCCCAATTAATGTTGCGACCACAGCTAATTGTCGCCAACAAAATGGATTTGCCGAATGCCAATCATAAACTTGAACAACTTAGGAAGCAAATACCCGATATGCCGATTATACCTATCAGTGCTTATACGAATCATAACCTTGATCAAATGGTTTATGAAATTGCCAATTTGTTAGATACAGTTACGATTGACCAGTTTAAAGATGACTTGGTTGATCAAGTAATTGAGTATCGATTTACTCCAGAACAAGCCTTTGTTATTGAAAAAGATGAACAAGGAGTGTATAATGTTAGTGGTCCGATGGTAAAGAAGTTTTTTGAGGCGACGGATTTTACCCGTGATGCCAACATTAAAATGTTGGCGAGGAGACTTCGTAATTTAGGAGTCGATGCGGAGCTTCGGAAACTGGGCGTTAAACATGGTGATACGGTTCGTATTTTCGGATACGAATTTGAGTTTTTAGATTAGATGTTACTTGCGAAAGAACATACTGTAATGAGATTTTAAAAAAACTTATGGGACTTTTAATAGCCTAAAAAGGAGAAAAATGAACAACTTAACAAAACGCACCACGCGTCATGAAGAAATTCGAAAAATGGTTTTGGCAGCCATTTTAATTGCCATTATTGTCTTAATGACCTTTATTCCTGAAATAGGATATATCACCATTGGTTTAGTGCCAATTACGATTATCCATATTCCTGTGATTGTCGGAGGAATTTTACTGGGGCGAAAATACGGTTTAATTTTGGGCTTTGTTTTCGGGCTTGGTTCAATGACGAAAAGTTTTATGGAGTATACCGTAAATGCTCCCTTTACAAATCCTTTGCTTTCAGTCGTTCCCCGCTCTTTTGTCGGGCTAATTGCTAGCGATATCTACGCTTTATTTACCAAAGTTATCCACCGCGAAAAGTTAGCGGTTCCCCTAGCCTTGGGGACGGTCACTTTTATTCATTCCCTCATCGTTTTACCCTTGCTTTATTGGGTTTGGAAAAGCGGATTTTTCTTTTTTACCGAGGAATTTATTTTCGCACTAGATAAAAAACTATTCCCTTTTATTTGGGGAACATTTGTTGCTAACTCATTGTTTGAAATTGCCTTGGCGATTTTAATTGGTACCCCATTAGTGATTGTCTTAGAGATTTTAAAGAAAAACCAAAAATAAGTGCGGTCATTCCGTGCTTTTTTTGTTGGCTAATCATCGGCATTATGCTATAATTGACCAAGAAGGAGCAAATTATGAAAAAAATCACCGTTGCTATTTTAGGATTTGGCTCACGTGGGTTTACCTATGCCAATATTATTCGGGAATACCCTGAAGAAGCGCAAATTGTTGCTGTTTGTGAAGTTAATTTAAACAAAAAACCCTTTATTTTAAGCCAATATCAGTTAAACGAAGATCAATTTTATGAAAATGAAGACCATTTTTTTGGAAAAGGAAAATTGGCCGATGTGTTAATTATCAGCACCATGGACCAAGATCATCATCGCCATGCTCTTAAAGCTTTAAACTTAGGTTATGATTTATTATTGGAAAAGCCGATTGCTACCACCAAAGCGGATTGTCAAGAAATTGCTGATTATGCAAAACAACTTAACCGCAAAGTGGCTGTTTGCCATGTTTTGCGCTATACGCCATTTTACCAAAAATTGAAAGAAATCATTGATAATCAAACAATTGGGGAGATTGTTACCTTATCGCAAACGGAACACATTGGTTATTATCACTTTGCTCACAGTTATGTGCGCGGCAATTGGCGCAACTCTCAAACCTCATCACCGATGGTTTTAGCCAAAAGCTGCCATGATTTAGATATTATTAGATGGCTGATGGGAAGCGACTGTACACAATTATCATCTTTAGGAAATTTATTCTACTTTAATAAGGCTCATGCTCCGCTTGGCAGTAAAGCTTATTGCTATCAATGTCAAGTTGATTGTCCTTATCATGCTTTCCGCTTTTACAAAAAACATCCCATGTGGGCGATGATTTTTACGCTAAATCCCGATTTGGAAACCGTCCTAAAAGATGAAAAGCTCAGTTACAGCCGCTGTGTTTATCAATCTGATAATAATGTTCCCGACCATCAAGTCGTCCAAATGCTGTTTAAAAATGCTGCAACCGCCCAGTTAACAATTACGGCTTTTTCCAAAGAAATTCACCGCAGTATTAAAATTCATGGCACGAAAGGTGAAATTGAAGGCGATATGGAGGGAATGACAATTACCGTCAAAGTCTTTGGTGGGGACACTTGGCAAATTGATGTTAGGGAATTAGCTAAGGACTTTTCCGGTCATGCCGGTGGTGATAAAAAGATGGTCCGGGATTTTTTGGCTAATGTTCGCAACAATGAACCGATTATCGGATTAACGGATATTAAAAATGCCTTGGAAAGCCATTTTATGGCTTTAGATGCAGAAACATCCCGCTTACAAGGTGGAAAAGTAATCTCGCGCTGAGATTACTTTTTTACTTAAGAATTTTTTGCTATCGAAAAAGTGAAAATTATGGTATAATTTCTTAAAGAGTGTAAAAGGTGAAACTATGTACGAGAACATTGATAAAATGCAATATACACCGATGATGCGCCAATATTTAGAAATTAAAGAGCAATACCCAGATACACTAGTGTTTTTCCGTTTGGGTGATTTCTATGAAATGTTCTTTAATGATGCTATTGTCGCCTCGAAAGTTTTAGAAATTGTTTTAACCGGTCGAGATGCAGGTGCTCCTGAACGAGTGCCGATGTGTGGTGTTCCTTACCATGCCGTTAATTCATATTTGGATCGTTTAACGGAAAAAGGTTTTAAAGTGGCGATTGTGGAACAAATGGAAGATCCAGCTTTAGCAAAAGGGATTGTAACCCGCGATGTGGTGCGGATTATTACTCCGGGAACAACCACGGAAGGCAGTTTGGTTGATGCGAAAGAAAATAATTATTTAACCTCGGTAGATGTGGAAAAAGAGCGTTATTTACTTTGTTATTCCGATTTAGGAACTGGTGAGAATTTTTTAACCAATCTTCCCTTAAATGAAGATCTTTTAATAACCGAGATTTTAAAATTAAAAACGCGGGAAATTGTCATTGGCAATGATTTTCCCACTCATTTGCTTGAACAAATCAATACTTTCCATCCGCTTACCATTTCCAAGGAAGATAATACTTCTCCTATTAATTATTTAAAAGCTTTAACGGAAGAATTGGATAAAGGCGAAGAAAAAGCTTTTTTAAGGCTGTTAAATTATATTGTTCGTACCCAAAAACGCCATTTAATTCATATGCAAAAAGTGGTGAAGTACGATGCCAGTGGCTTTATGAAAATTGATTTTGCTTCTCGTCGTAATTTGGAAATTTTAGAAACCTTGCGTTTTCAAAACAAGAAGAACTCTTTGGTTAATGTTTTAGATCGTTGTGTGACGGCGATGGGAAGTCGTTTTTTAAAAAAATCCCTTATTTTCCCCTTGATTGATCGTGAAAAAATCGAAAAACGTTATGGGATTGTCGAAAAATGCCAACAAGAATTTCTTCTTGCTAATGAACTTCGTTCTCATTTGGAAAGCGTTTATGATTTAGAACGAATTGTTGGGAAAATATCTTATGATAGTGCTAATCCGAAAGATTTGTTACAACTGCATAAGTCCTTGGGTGTTGTTCCGAATATTCAAGCCTTAATTCAAAAACTGAAAATCCAACATTATTTTAATTTAAGTGCGCATTTAGATGTTTTTTTCGATTTATATCATTTACTTGATCAAAGTATTGCCATTGATGCACCGTTTGTTGTTAAGGATGGCGGGGTTATTAAAGATGGCTATCATGAAGAGTTGGATAGTTTTCGCCGCTTAGTTAGTGAAAGCAAGGATTACCTATTGACCTTGGAGGAAAAAGAACGGGAGCGTTCGGGGATTAAGAATCTCCGCGTTGGTTTTAATCGCGTTTTTGGGTATTATTTAGAAGTTTCTAAAGGCAACAGCGCCATGGTTCAAGAGAAACTCGGCTATATTCGCAAGCAAACCTTAAGCAATGTTGAACGTTTTATTACCGAGGAACTGAAAGATAAAGAAAGTATGATTCTTAGAGCAGAAGAAAAAGCTTTGGAATTAGAGATTAAGATCTTTAGTGAGATTCGCGAACGAGCAAAACTAACAATTGCTAATTTACAATATTTAGCGAAAGTCTTGGCCGAACTGGATATGTTACTTTCTTTTGCTCGGGTTGCTAATGAAAACCACTATGTGCGCCCAAAATTAATGGAGCAGATGGTGATTGATTTGAAAGCTTCGCGACATCCCGTCATTGAGAAATTTCAGGATCATTTTATTCCCAATGATGTTGTTATGAAAGAAGATGATTATATCTTACTAATTACCGGTCCGAATATGAGCGGAAAATCAACCTATATGCGCCAAGTGGCCTTAATTGCAATTATGGCACAAATCGGATGTTTTGTTCCCTGTGCCAGCGCCCGTTTACCAATTTTTGATGCCATTTTTACAAGAATTGGAGCGGCTGATGATATTGTTAGCGGTCAATCAACCTTTATGATTGAAATGCAAGAAGTCAATAATGCTCTTAAGCATGCAACTAAGCAGAGTTTAGTTATTTTTGATGAGATTGGTCGTGGTACGGCCACCTATGACGGCATGGCTTTAGCACAAGCGATTATTGAATTTATACATGAACAAAAATTGTGTAAAACTTTATTTTCCACTCATTATCATGAATTGACAACTTTGGATAAGGACTTAAGCCATTTACGCAATGTCCATGTATCGGCTGAAGAAGTCCATGGTGACATCGTCTTTTTACATAAGGTTTTACCGGGGCCGGTTGATAAGAGTTATGGCATTAATGTTGCGAAACTGGCTAACATTCCTCTTGAAGTAATTTTAAGAGCCAGTGACATTCTTAAAAAATTAGAAAATCATCATAAAATTGATAGTAAAGCGCTGTCAATCAAGAATTATCAGCCGCCAATGCTCTATGATTCAAAGTCAGAAAAAGAAGTGTTTGTTCTTGAACAAATTAAAAGTATTGATATCAATCAGTTAAGTCCTCTTGAAGCGATGAATAAACTTGATGAACTGCAAAAAAAATTAAAGAAGTAGGTAGTTTATGGCTAAAATTAATCAACTTGATCAACACACCACCAATTTGATTGCCGCTGGTGAAGTCATTGAACGTGCAGCATCTGTTGTGAAAGAACTTGTGGAAAATGCCATTGACGCCCAAGCCACTAAAATTCAAATTAAACTAGCGGAAGCGGGTCTTTCGGAAATTGTTGTATCCGATAATGGTGAAGGAATGGATGCACAAGATGCTAAATTATGCGTTCTTCCCCATGCTACCAGTAAAATTCGCAATGAAAAAGATTTGTTTAAAATTGCGACCTTGGGATTTCGGGGGGAAGCTCTACCTTCAATTGTGGCGGTTTCCTTGTTTAAACTGAAAACCAGCGCTGATGGTGTTCGTGGTTTGATGTATTCTTTAAAAGCTGGTGAGATCGTTTCGGAAGCGATGATTGCTTTTCCGAAAGGAACGGAAATTACCGTTCGCAACTTATTTTTTAATACGCCCGCTCGTTTGCAAAACTTACAATCCGCTTCAATAGAACTGGGATATATTTTAGATTATGTTTCCAAAATGGCTTTGGCGCACCCAAATATTGCCTTTAGTGTGATTAATAATGACCGACAAGTACTGCAAACATTTGGGCATAATCGTCTTTTAGAAGTTATCACCAACATTTATAAAGATGAAGTCGCAAAATCGATGATTGAGTTTTTCACAAACAATGGCTATTTTCAAATTTCCGGCTTAATCTCTAAATTAAACATCACGCGTTCATCCCGTCATCATATCACCATTATTGTTAATGGTCGGGTAGTCAAAAATAATAAACTCGTGCAAGCGGTGATTGATGCTTATGAAGAACGGTTAATGGGCGGGCGTTATCCTATCGCTATCATCAATATTGCTGTTGACTTAGCCTTGGTAGATGTCAATATTCATCCGGCTAAATTAGAGGTTCGTTTTTCCAGTGAAGAAGAACTAATTGCTTTATTGAAGCAAGAGGTTTCACAAACGCTGGCGAAAACCAACTTAATTGTTGATTTAAGCGATTCTAAACCTAGGGAAAATGATAAAATAGATGAGTTATCGCTAGATGAGGCTTTGCCTCCCTTGACTGAAACATCTTCACAATCACAAGAACAGCTTTTAAAAGAACCTATTTTTATTAAACAGACATTGGAAACGGATTTTGTAAAAGAAGAGGCCGTGCCGGCTTACCAGCTTCCTCCTTTGGAAAAAATTGAAAAAACGATTGAAAGTTTTTCCCAACAACAATATACTTTAAAAGATGACCAAATTAGGGATGATGGCGAACTAAAACAAGCCCATTTGCCGCTTTTAAACTACATTGGGCAACTTCGAGGTACTTATCTATTAGCCAATGACGATGAATATTTTTATATCATTGATCAACATGCTGCCGCTGAACGAATTAACTATGAAAAATATAAACGAGAATTAGCGAAAGAGGAAATAATCACTTATGAAGTTCTTGTTCCTTTAGTGGTAAATTTTACTTTAAGTGAAGCCATTTTGGTTCGTGAACACCTTGATGATTTTAAAAAATGGGGTTTGCAAATTGAAGATTTTGGCAGTGGTAGTTTTTTAGTTCGTGAAATCCCCATTTGGACACCTAAAGGCCGGGAAAAGGATTTTGTTGAAGAGATGATTTATCAATTAATTGCCGGAAAAAAGACGGAAAAAGAGCAATTTTTAGATGATTTGGCTAAAACTCTGGCATGTAAGAAAGCCATTAAAGCCAATGAATATTTAGAAAAACGACAAGTCGAGTATTTGCTAGAAGATTTAAGCCGTTGTGAGAATCCATATACTTGTCCACATGGGAGGCCGGTAATTGTGAAATACAGCTTCTATGACCTTGAAAAGTGGTTTAAACGGGTTGTGTAAATGAAACCACGGGTTGTCATCATCGCTGGACCTACGGGCATTGGCAAGAGCCAAGTGGCTGAAGTTGTTGCGAAAACATGGAATGGGGAAATTATTAATGCTGATGCTTCACAAATCAGGAGACAGCTCAACATTGGGACCGCCAAGCCCGACCTTTCCCAAACTCAGGTTCCACATCATTTGTTTGATATTATTGCCGCCGATGCGAATTTTTCCATCAAGGATTATCAAAACTGCGCTCTCCCCAAAATCGCTGAGATTATTTCTCGTAACAAGCTTCCCGTCATAGTTGGGGGCTCGGGTCTATATATTGCCAGTTTGGTGGGAGATTATCCGCTGGTTGTTCCCGCTCGTGATCCCTTGTTTTCGGAACAATTTGCTAAATTAACGAATGTCCAATTGCACGAACAACTGCGCATTCGTGATGAAAACCGAGCTCAAGCTCTTCATCCCAATAATCGACGGCGAGTTTTACGAGCTTTAGAAATCATAATGAATCCCGTTGAAACCCAGCCAATAAACACAAAGCCCTTTGATGCACTGCTTATTTGCCTTTTTTGTGAGCGCTCACTTCTTTATAAACGGATTAATGCGCGTGTTGAAGACATGTTTAATCAAGGCTGGATTAACGAAGTTCAAGATTTAATTAATCAGGGCATTGATGTTTCTCGTCTTCAAGAAATTGGTTATGCGGATATTAAAGCTTATTTGGACGGTTTACTTACTTATGAGCAAGTTGCTGAGATTATCAAGCAAAAAACACGTCATTATGCCAAACGCCAAATTACTTGGTTTAAGCACCAATTGCCTTGCGTTTTTGTGGCGATGGATTTTGATTATCCCGATACCACTATTGCTACCATTAATCATTTAATTGATGAATTTTTGCTATCTTAGGAGGAAAAAATGAAGAAATTATTGATAACAGCATTTGTTCCGTTTGGAAAGCAAACGCATAATTCATCATTAGAAGTTGTGCGTAAATTAAGAAAGCAATTTAAAGGCATTGAGCTTGTCTTTGTTAAACTACCGGTGGTGTTCAATATTGATTTATATGGAGACCTATTAAAGCAACATCAACCGGATTATTTGCTGATGTGTGGACAAGCCGGGGGGCGAAAGTTGATTGAATGTGAAAAAGTGGCGATAAATTATGTTTATTCACGTCAACCCGATAATATTGGGGTGATTATCAAGGGAAGCCGGATTATTTATGATGGACCGGACGCTTATTTTTCCACTGCTCCGCTTCTTCCCATTGTTAATAAACTTCAGGAGGAAAAACTTCCGGTGCAAATGTCTTTTTCCGCTGGTACATATGTTTGTAATTTTAGTTATTATTTGATGCTCCACACTATTCACATTCATCATCTCTGCTGTGAAGCAATGTTTGTCCATTTTCCTTATTTTGCTGGGCAGACTGCGGATAATTTTCCGAGTTTGGGATTAAAGGAAATGGTTAATACCTTAAAAAGGCTCATTGAAATTTGGCTTTTTTAAACTCTGCGTGGCAGAGTTTTTAAATTGTTTGCTTGCTTTTTTTTGGTTTTTCTATATAATAATTAATAGTAGTTTAGTGGGAGAAAATATGGAACGCTTACAAAAAGTAATTGCTCAAGGAGGTATTTGTTCACGCCGCAAAGCGGAAGAACTAATTGCCTTAGGGAAAGTCCAAGTTAATAATGAAGTGATTACACAAATGGGTTTTAAAGTTTCTGCTAAAGATGTTGTGACTGTGGATGGTGTGATTGTTGAAAGACTAGAATATAAATATCTAGTTATGAATAAACCCCGCTATGTCATTTCATCGGTTAGTGATGAACATCAACGTCAAACTGTGATTTCCATTCTTCCCGAGGCCTTACAAAAATATCATTTATTTCCAATTGGTCGTTTAGACTATGACACGAAAGGTGTCTTGTTACTAACCAATGATGGTGATTTTATGAATACCTTGGTTGGCCCAAAATCACAAATCACTAAAGAATATTTAGTTAGAGTTAAAGGCTTGATTTCTAAACCCATTTTACGGAAACTTGAACAAGGAATTAAAATTGATGATTATGTGACTAGAAAATGTCAAACTTATTTAGTCAGTACTGATGTAAAAAACCGTTCCAGTTTAGCGGGAATTATTTTAATGGAAGGAAAATATCATCAAGTCAAAAAGATGTTTGCGGCAGTGGGTTATCCGGTTAAACGCATAACAAGGATAAAATTTGGTGAAATAAGCATTGATGGATTGGAAGAAGGACAATATCGAGATTTGACCCCCCATGAAATCAAACGGCTCTATGTCTTGAGCCAAGGTAAATCTTCAGATTAGCTTTTAGGTTTTTACTATAATTAATCTACTTTGCACTATCAACTTATCAATAGTTTGTAAAATTGCGTACTATATTTTCCGACAACTCTTCTATGACACCTCAATTTATCCTTTGAAGCTGCTTTTAAATTATTAATTTGTTCCTTTTAGGCTGGGAACATAAGTTTAAAACTTGTATAAAAGTAGGATTAGATATTCATATAGTACATAATATATAGTACATAAATTTGCAAACTTCACATAGAGATAAAAAGATTAATTTGTTTGAAAATTGACTAAAAACGACCATAAAACTGTGAATTTTAAGTTTTTTAAAAAGGTCTATTTATAAGGCGTTTTTATTGCTTGCGGAAACTCGAGTGTCGAGATTTAACACCTTGGAAATTAAATATCTCAATGTTTTTTTACGCCAAGGCAAATATTTATTTTGCTCTTGAGTTATTTTTATTGTTATGATATAATATAGCGGTGTATTTAGAGGTGCAATATGAGTTGGCAAATTGCGATTGATGGTCCTGCTGGAGCAGGTAAAAGTACCATCGCCAAAGAATTAGCGTCTCGATTAGGCTTTGAGTATGTTGATACCGGAGCTATGTATCGAGCTGTTACGCTGAAAGCGATGAACTTGAAAATCAATCTAGACAATGAAGCTGATTATCATTTTCTGGAAACAACCACAATCGATTTTCAAAATCAATGTTTGTTTTTGGATGGTGTGGATGTATCGGATGCCATTAGAAGTTTAGAAATTTCGAATTCGGTATCTTTGGTTGCGAAATTTGGATTTGTGCGATCAAGAATGGTAGCCTTGCAACAACGCTTAGCTGATGCAAAAAATGTTATTATGGATGGTCGTGACATTGGGACGGTGGTCCTACCAAATGCCCATTTGAAAATCTATTTAAATGCGACGGTTGAAGAACGTGCGCATCGCCGAATGCAAGAACGCTTAGAAAAAAAACAAGAAGTTCAAAGTTTAGAAGCAACCATTAAGGAAATTGAAGAACGTGACTATAAAGATAGTCATCGTCTTATTAGCCCATTAGCTAAAGCAGCTGATGCTGTGGAAATTGATTCGTCTAAATTATCTATTAACCAAGTTGTCGAAAAAATCATGAGTTTAGTCATTAAGAGAGGTATTTTTATGAAAAAAGCTGACCAAACAGTCGAAAAAAAATTGGAAAATGTTGTCGAAACAAAAAAAGAAGAAGTTCAAGAACCAAAAGTTGAAGAAACTGTTGCGGTTCAAGTAGAAGAGGTTCAAGACCCAAAAGTTGAAGAAACGGTTGTGGTTCAAGACGAAGTTCAAGACCCGAAAGTTGAAGAAACAGTTGTGGCTCAAGAAGAAGTTCAAGACCCAAAAGTTGAAGAAACGCTTGTGGTTCAAGAAGAAGTTCAAGACCCGAAAGTTGAAGAAACAGTTGTGGCTCAAGAAGAAGTTCAAGACCCGAAAGTTGAAGAAACAGTTGTGGCTCAAGAAGAAGTTCAAGACCCAAAAGTTGAAGAAACAGTTGTGGTTCAAGAAGAAGTTCAAGACCCAAAAGTTGAAGAAACGCTTGCGGTTCAAGAAGAAGTAGTTCAAACGGAAGAAGCCGCTGATGTTCCTGAAGAGGAAGAAGACACTTCAGATGAAGATGTGGATGATGATGTTACGGAAGAAAAGGAAGAAGAAGACAAAGCGCCTTCAAAATACCGTGAATTACAAGTTGTGGAAGGAAAAGTTATTGAAGTCCAAGAAGCAAAACCTGAATTCATCCGTAACGGAAGAGTTATCAAAGCGAAAGATGAACGCGTTCTAATTGAATTGGAAGATGGGCAACAAGGCTTTTTGTATCGTAAAGATACCGCAGATATGGGAGAAAATGAAGATCTATTCGATTTATTTGTTGAAGATGATCTGGTTTCTTGTGTCATCAAAAAAATATATCCTGATGGCGGAAAATTTTTATTCTCGACAACATTGTTAAAAATGCGCAATGATTTAAAAAAATTTGATGATGTTATTCGCAATCATGGCATTTTCCCGGCTAAAGTGATTAAAAATGTCAATGTTGGTTATTTATTAAAATATGAAGAATTTACTTGCTTGCTCCCCATTAGCCAAGTAGCTGTTCCTGAAGAAGAACGTGGGAACTTAATTGGTCAAACGATTGAAGTTGCCCCCATTCGCATTGATTATGGACGCATTCGTTTAATCGTTTCTCAAAATGTTGCTAATGCTATTAAAAAGCGAAATATTAAAAAAGAATTCCTAGAACAAATTCAAGTTGGTCAAATTTTTGAAGGCACTGTTAAAAATGTTGAAACTTATGGAGCTTTTGTGGAATTAGGCAATGGTGTTGAAGGCTTATTACATATTTCTGAATACGACCATGTAAGAATATTCAAACTTGACCGTGTTGTAAAACCGGGTGATAAAGTTCAAGTGCAAGTCATAAAAATTGACAATGAACATGTTGGCTTATCCAGAAAAGCTTTAATTCCTAATTTCTGGCAAGAATACACCGAAAGCAAAGAAGTTGGGCAAGTAATTAATGGCAAAGTCATTGAAATCAATAATGCCGGTTTAGTCATGGAGTTGAGTCCTGAAGTAACAGGGTTTTTACCAAAAAGTGAATTTGCCTATGAACGCGATGTTTACATTAGTGATACGGTTAATGTTGGCGACCAAATTGATGCTAAAATTATTGAAATTGATCCTAATAAACGTCGTATTATCTTATCTAAAAAACAATTAACCGCTAACCCGTGGGATGATTTAAAGATTAAAGCGGGCGACAATGTTGAAGTTTTAGTCACAAAAGAACTAAAAGACGGTTTCAAAGTTGAATTAAATGGGGCGACTGGTTATTTACCAAAGAGCAATATTTTTAATTATCCAGTTGAAGATATCGTTGCTGGTAGTCAATTAAAAGTTAAAGTCCGTGTTTTTGATCCGGAGAAAACCCGCTTGGTTGTCGGCTTAAAAGTTGAAACGGAACGAATTGAACGAGAATCTTACAATAAATTTATGAAAGCACAAGACAAACTAACTAACAATTTTGGCGATTTATTAGCGAATAAATTTAAAGATTCTCATAAGTAGGAAGCATATGCGAGGAGTAGTTGCTATTGTGGGCCGACCAAATGTCGGTAAATCCAGTTTATTTAATCGAATTGTGGGCGAAAGATTATCCATCACTGATGACGCAAGCGGAATAACTAGAGACCGAATTTATAGCAAAGCTTCATGGTTAAATCAAGATTTCAGAGTAATTGACACAGGAGGGATCATCTTAAAAGATGAGCCCTTTTCTAAAGAAATCCGGGCACAAGCCGAATTGGCAATTGATGAAGCTGATGTCATCGTCATGGTTGTCGATGCTCGCAGTGGTTTAACGGTTGAAGATGAAGATGTTATTTCGCTATTACAAAAAAGTCATAAGCCGCTAATTGTTGCGGCTAACAAAGTTGATGATAATCGCTATGTAGATATGATTTATGATTTTTATAGTTTAGGAGTTTCAGAGGTGCTCCCCATTAGCACTTTACATGGGATTGGGATTGGTAATTTACTTGATCGTTTAATTGAATTACTTCCGGTTGTGAAGAAAGATCAATACGAACAAACAACGATTAAATTTTCCTTAATCGGGCAACCGAATGTTGGAAAATCGACCTTAGCCAATGCCATTCTTGGTGAAGAGCGCACAATTGTCAGTGACATTCCCGGAACAACTCGAGATTCCATCGATACCATATTTACGCGAAATAATGAAAAATATGTGGTTATCGATACGGCAGGAATTCGTAAAGCGGGGAAAATTTATGAGAATGCGGAAAAATATAGCCTATTTCGTGCTTTACAAGCTATTGAACGAAGCGATATTGCCGTTGTTATTCTCGATGGATCGCAACCGATAACAGAACAGGATAAGCGAATTGCCGGTTATGCCCGGGAATATAATCGCGGAATTATCATTTGTGTTAACAAATGGGATTTAGTTGTAAAAGACGATAAAACGATGAAAGAATTTACGGAAAAAATACGCAAAGAATTTTTATTTTTAGATTTTGCGCCCGTGGTTTTTCTCTCGGCCAAAAATAATGCGCGGATTCATTTGTTGCTTGATGAAATTGACCATGTTTATCGTAATTTCACAAAGCGCATACCGACCAATTTACTTAATGATTGTTTGCTTGATGCGACCCTCTTAAATCAACCGCCGGTTTATAAAGGAAATCGTTTAAAATTATCTTATGCCACCCAAGAAGAAACGATGCCGCCTTCATTTGTTTTATTCGTTAATAGTGAAAAACATATGCATTTTTCTTATTTACGCTATTTAGAAAATCAAATTAGAGCAACATTTGATTTTCAAGGTTCACCCCTCAAATTCACTTTAAGGAAAAAAGAATAATGGAAAAATTAGTAATTATTGGCGCCGGCAGCTGGGGCAGCGGTTTAGCTCGAATTATCGGCGATAATGGTTATGAAATAATGATGTACGACATTAATCAAAAACAAGTTGATGAAATCAATCAGTTTCATACCAACCGTGCCAAATTACCGGTAGGTGTTTTAAACGAAAGTGTTCGTGCAACAAGCAATCTAAAAGAAGCCATTGCTTTTGGGGCAATTGTTGTTTTAGTTGTGCCAACAGCTGTGATTAGATCTATTTTATACGAAATCAATGCGGTTATTAGGACTCCGAAATTATTTGTTAATGCCAGTAAGGGACTGGAGCCCAACACTTTCAAGCGCGTTTCCGAAATTGTGGAAGAAGAAATCTCACCAGCTTTTGTAAAGGGTTTTGTGGCTTTAAGCGGGCCGAGCCATGCTGAAGAAGTTATCCTACAAATGTTAACTTTGGTAACCGCTGCATCTAAACAAAGTGAATATGCGGAATTGATTCAAAGAATTTTTTCCAACCAAAGCTATTTTCGTGTTTATACTACTAATGATTTAGTGGGAGTAGAGCTTTGTGGAGCTTTAAAAAATGTTATCGCTTTGGCTTCGGGAATTGTAACCGGACTCGGTTATGGTGACAATACCAAAGCGGCCTTAATAACGCGGGGCTTAGTCGAAATTAAACGCCTTGCTCTCGTCCTTGGTGCTAATGAAGCCACCGTTTACGGTTTAGCTGGTTTAGGTGATTTAGTTGTTACTTGTATGAGTAATCATAGCCGCAATTACCAAGCCGGCTTAAAAATCGGCAGTGGCAAGAATCTTGAACAAACTTTATCGGAAATGACAATGGTTGTCGAAGGGGCGAGAACCGCCATTGCAGCTCATCAAATCATTCAACGATATGAAATTTATGCTCCTATTATGGAAACTGTTTATGATATTATTTATTTAAAACATGACCCACGGGAAGCAATTTTGGAGTTAATGAAAAGCAGTTTGAAACCGGAATAGAGAAATCTCCGATTTTGGAGATTTTTTTATATTCAAAAGATAATAATGAATATAATTAGTAGAAATATAATTTTTTCATTCATTTTTCATGAAACCTTTTCATAAAAAAAATACCATTTTTTACTTGTTAGATGCTTGATAAAATGTTATACTAAATTTAGTTTTTTTGGGGGTTAAAGATGAAAAGAGCTATTTATTTAGAAGCCATTAAACAGCAAACAGGACTGACAAAAAAAGCAATTGATCAAGTTATTGATTGCTATTTTACTATTCTCACAACAACCCTCAAAACCAATCAAAAAGCGTCGATTACCAACTTTGGTACTTTTACTTTAAAGCCAACAAAACCATTCACTTACTTCAGCCCTGTTGATGGAAGCACGCTTTCAACTCTAGGGATTAATAAGATTTACTTTTCTTCAAGTAAAGCGTTACTGAAGAAGGTTGCGAGGTAAGGTATGGAAACTATTTATCGCTTATATAAAAATGTCGGCAACGGTTTGTCCGAAAACATTTTAGATGCTGTGATGAAGAATGACTGTGCCTTTATCATTAAATATTATGAAGATGGTCATGACATCAAAGTTCTTGATAATAAGAAAGAGTCCTTACTTCATAAAGCTTGCCGTAATGATTATTTTGAAGTAGTGGATTTATTGATAAAACTTGGTGTTGACATTAACCAAAGCAATATTTATGGTGACACCCCCTTACATTTAGCGGTGCAGTTTAAAAATGGAGCTGTCGTTGATAAATTACTCTTTGAAGGAGCTCGTGTTAATGCCCAAAACTTGAAAAAAGTTTCGCCCTTGCATGTGGCGGCGGCTCGTGGTAAAGAAGATATTTTAAATTTATTAGTTATTCATAAAGCTAAATTGAATATGTCTGATGAAAATGGCGCTAAACCCATTCATTATGGGGTTATGTCGGGAAAAACCGCCATTATTCGTAATCTACTCAATAATGGCGGCAGTCTAAATGAAGGTGATGACCGCAAGAATAATGTCTTACATTATGCTTGTGAAAAAGGCGATGTTGATTTAATTGCCTATGTTTTACGCCATATAACTTTCAATGATTCGCGCAATTTGTTTTTGGAAACACCCTTACACATGGCGGCTGGTAATTGCAAACCGACGGTTTTAGCTATGCTTTTAGAGAAAGGCTATGACATTGATGCCGTTAATATTAATGGTCAAACACCATTGGATATTGCCATACTCAAGCAAAAAGTTGAAAATGCTGATTATTTGCGTGAATTTAAACGAAGCACGGAATATCGTGAACATTACTTGAAATATCCGCTTCATCGGGCCGCTTGTAGCGGAAACTATGAATATTTGACACAAACCGTTAATTCCGAAAACATTAATGATTTTGATTATTTTGGGAAAAACTTAATGTATTATGCCATTAATTCTGGTTCACTTAAAATTGTTGATTTTTTGTATCGTCATGGTTGTCGTATTGATGTTGTTGACGAACATAATCAATCGGCTTTATTAATTGCCATGTATAATGAACACTACCCGATGATTGAATATTTGTTAAAGAAAAAAGCCAATGTTAATGAAATTTTTTATGGCCGCAGTTATTTGTATCGAGCGATTTTGCGGAATAATTATGAGATCGCCAAATTGTTAGTGGATTATGGTGCAGATGTCAATTACATTGATAATCGTCATCGAACCATTTTTTCGTATGCAATTGATTATGCCAGCGATGAAATCATTGATTTATTGGTAACCAAAAAAGCTTCATTTGTATGAAGCTTTTTCTGAAGGTGTCCTATGAAAATTCTTTTTGCTTCACACAATCTTCATAAATTAAAAGAAATCCAAAGTTTACTTCCGTCTTTTGAATTGCTGTCTTTAAAAGAACTACATGATAATGATGATGTGGAAGAAGATGGCAATACATTTGCCGCAAACGCTTTTAAAAAAGCGCATTATTATTTTCAAAAGTACCATCTCCCGGTTTTTGCCGATGATTCCGGTTTAATTGTTTCCGCTTTAAATGGTGAACCGGGTGTAAAATCGGCTCGTTATTCGGGCTTGGATGCTGACTATCATCGCAACAATTTGTTATTGCTTAAAAATATGGAAGGAATAAAGGAGCGAACGGCTTTTTTTGTGACGGTGATATGCTTTATCGAAGAGTCCGGTCAAGTGCACTTTTTTGAAGGTAAGTGGAAGGGAATAATCCACGAACAACTTCAAGGCGATAATGGCTTTGGCTATGATCCGCTTTTTTACTTGCCGGAATTGGATAAAACGGCGGCTGAATTAACGATTATGGAAAAAAATCAGTTTTCACATCGCGCTTTGGCGTTTCAACAATTTTCTCGATTCTTAAAAAAACATTATCCATGCTTTTAAAGGTCGATTAGGGTAAAAAAATATTTTTCTTTACAATTGTAATAGTTTATAGTATAATATTGTAGGAATTATTCGTGTGGAAGGAGGGACGAGAACAATGGCAAAAACGATAGTCCGTGAAAATGAAACAATTGAAGATGCAATCAAGCGCTTTAAACGCGATGTGTCAAGAAATGGCGTCCTTGCGGAAACACGCAAACGACAATATTTTTTGAAGCAAAGCGAAATTCGTAAAGAAAAAAAGCGTGCGGCTCGTAAGAATGCTTATCGGCGTTCAAACTAAGAAAAGCCTTCGGGCTTTTTTTTGTTGCGATTATTTACTTAACAATTAGTTATATTTATGTTACAATTAACGAAAAAGGAAGGAATAAATGTCGGAATATCAAACCATTTACCATTTTAAAAATGCCAACAATGAGGCTAAAATCCTCGGACCTAATAATCAATATTGGCGCATGCTTGAGGATTATTACCAAACCGAAGTTTTAATTCGTCATTCGGAAGTAAAAATAGCCCTTAATCATCCCTTATCCGCTCTTTTAGAACGCTACTTTAATGTTGTTGAAACAATTTTAGAAAATAAAGTCCCCTTAAGTGAAATGGATCTCTTAAGTATCATGCGCAATTTGACATTAGATAATCAGGATGACATTATTAGTTTATTTTTAAAAAAGCAAGTTTTGTTGATAACGCATTCTGGGAAAGCAGTTTATCCGCGCACATTCACTCAAAAAAAGTTTATCGATAGCTTATCCAAAAACGATATTATTTTTGCTGTCGGTCCGGCCGGAACAGGAAAAACTTATCTTTCCGTTCTCTATGCTGTTTCTTTGTTGAAAGCCAATTTAGTGAAAAAGATTATTTTAGTCCGCCCAATTGTGGAAGCGGGTGAAAAATTGGGTTATTTACCCGGTGATGTTAAGGAAAAAATCGATCCTTATTTAATTCCCCTTTATGATGGCTTATATGAGGCTTTAGGAAAAGAAACAGCCATCAAAATGCAAGAACGAGGCAATATTGAAATTGCGCCCCTCGCTTATATGCGGGGAAGAACTTTAGAAGATGCTATTGTGATTCTTGATGAAGGACAAAATGCGACATTAATCCAAATGAAAATGTTTTTAACAAGGCTCGGTTTCGGTTCCAAAATGATTATAACGGGTGATATTACCCAAATTGATTTACCAAATCGCCTCCATTCCGGTTTAGTTGAAGCTCTGGACTTGTTCAATGATATTCCGGGAATTGCGGTCATCACTTTCTCCAATGTTGATGTCATGCGTAATCCGCTAGTGCAAAAAATAATTCAAAAATATGAAGGTCGATATGGAAATTAATATTTTCAATCAATTTGGTGTCATCAACTTTGATTTTCTAACCATTGTCAACGAAATAAAAAAACAATTTACAGATGATGTGGAAGTTAGTTTAATTTTAGTCAACCGGGAGGAAATAAAAAAACTTAATTCGCTTTATCGGCATCTTGATCAAGAAACCGATGTTATCTCGTTTATAGATGATGAAGAAGGGTATTTAGGTGATATTTTTATTTGTATTGAAAAAGTATACGAACAGGCCGAAGCTTATGGTCACAAAAAGGAACGAGAATTTGCTTTTTTGTTAGTGCATGGGCTCTTACATTTATTCGGTTATGACCATTTAAATGAAAGCGAAGAAGAAGAAATGTTTGCCAAGCAAGAGGAAATTTTATCAAAGACCCCCTATCTTCGCATTAATCAGCAAAAGGAGAACACATGAAGTCAGCAGATTATCAACGTTTATATGATGCCGTTACAAGGGTTGCCAAACAAGCTTATGCCCCCTATTCCCAATTTGCGGTGGGAGCAGCTTTATTAATGAAAGATGGACAGATTATTACGGGAGCGAATGTTGAAAATGCTTCCTATGGCTTGTCCAATTGTGCGGAACGAAGTGCTTTGTTTACGGCTTACTCATTAGGATATCGACAAAATGATATTATTGGCATGATGATTATTGGTCCAACACTAGGCCCAGTATCTCCATGTGGTGCTTGTCGCCAAGTGATGGCGGAATTAATTAATCCCGATGTGGAAGTCGTGATGACGAATTGGGAAAAACAGGATTTAGTTGTAAAGGTTAAAGATTTATTACCGTTTAGATTTGCAAAGGATGATTTGGATGGGAGAAAACAAGTTTAAGTCGGGGTTTGTTGCTTTAATTGGGCGCCCCAATGTGGGGAAATCGACTTTAATTAATGCTTTTTTAGGAAAGAAAATTTCCATTGTCAGTGACAAACCGCAAACGACGAGAAATAGAATTCTAGGAATTCATACATCATTAAGCGAACAAGTGTTATTTATCGATACGCCGGGAATTCATAAACCTCGACATGAATTGGGCGAAATGATGAACCAAGTTTCTTTAGCCACATTAACTGATGTTGATTTAATCCTTTATATCATTGATGGCAATGAAGCTTTTGGTACCGGTGATCAATTTGTGATTGAACAATTGAAAAAAGTATCCACCAAGGTCATTTTAGTTGTTAACAAAATCGACCTTGTGAAAAACAAAAATCAATTATTGCTTAATATCCATAAATTTGCCCAGGCTTTTAATTTTACTGAAGTTTATTATGTTAGCGCTTTGACGCTCGAAAATGTCAATCGCTTGTTTTTAGCAATCATTTCCTTATTGAATGAGGGGCCCAAATATTATCCTGATGATCAAATAACCGATTATCCAGAACCCTTTATTATTGGTGAAATGATTCGGGAAAAAGTTTTATTGTTAACGAGGGAAGAAATTCCGCATTCGGTGGCTGTGGTTGTTGAAGAAATGCAAGTTAACCCCGATAATCCCAATTTATTAGATATTCATGCTGTGATTTATGTGGAAAAAGCCAGTCAAAAAAAGATAATTATTGGACGAAATGGAGATATGATTAAAAAAATTGGCTCTTTGGCCCGCCAAGACATTGTGATGTTGCTTGGTCAAAAAATATATCTTGAACTATGGGTTAAAGTCGAAAAAGATTGGCGCAATAAAGAATCACAACTTAAAAAAATGGTTTATAAAATTCAAGTTTAATAAAGGACGATGGAAATGAGTTTAATTGAAGGCTTAATAATCAAAACACAAAATTATCAGGAAAATTCGAAAATTGTTTGGATTTTAACTGCTTTTGATTATACTAGTTATTTGATGAGGGGGAGTGCTAATCCCAAAAGTCATAACTATGCCTATAGCAATGAATTGACAAAAATCCGTTTTCAAACTTCAGATCGCCTTCAAAAAGGGTTTCCGATTTTAACTAGTGGCGAAGTTGTGCAAAACTTTTCCGCTACTAAAACAAATATTGATAAAATGAGAATGGTCATAGTTATCCTTGATATGATTAACCAATTGGCTAATCATATTGATGACAAGCAAACTTTGTTTTCCTTTTGCAATCAAATTCTTGATTTAATTAATAATTCCTTTCATCCTCTTTATTTGCAAATATTCCGTTTAAAATTACTCTATTTATTAGGAGTTGGCCCCATTTTCTCCAAATGTGTCAATTGCGGCACGAGCATTAAGCAAGGAACATTCGATTTAAACAATGGCGGGATGGTTTGTGTTCATTGTCAAAACCAAACCTTAACATTTTTTGATCCTGATGTAATTGAAGTTATCAAGTTTTTATACTTAACGAAATTAGTGTTTCTATCCCCACCCGTTCTTAATCAAATTCCTAATTATTTATTAGAAATTAGTCAATTTTTAGATCATTATTACGAACATTTTTTAGGTTTTAACAGTCGAGCAGAAGCTATTCTTAAGAAACTTTAAGCGATATGAAGTTCGCTTTTTTTCTTCTATAAGCGCTTAAAAAGTGTTTCCTTTTTTAATGAGCCTATGTTATAATAAACAAGGTTTAAATAGTAAATTAGAGGAGGTCATCGTGTTTATTAAGAGTAAAGGAACGCATATTTCTGAACATCGGGGACATAAAGAAATGTCTTTAAAAAACCCCTATGTGGAGTTTTTAAATCCTAGTTATGTCTATATCCCCCTTGTTGAACAAAATACACCCTGCGATGTTAATGTTAAAGTCGGGGATTTAGTCAAGCTTGGACAAATAATTGCCAATAAAACAGGAACATTTTGTTTGCCGATTCATGCTTCAGTCAGTGGCGAAGTTATTTCCATCAATGAAAAAATGTGGCACGCTTCCGGTAAAATGGTGGCAACGGTTAAAATAAAAAATGATTTTACCGAATCAAAGTGCGAAGCCATCAAGCCGCAAGCTTTTCAAGATTTTACCCAAGAACAAATTGTGGAAGCAGTTTTCAATAATGGTGTTGTTGGTTTAGGTGGAAGTGGTTTTCCCACTTATTTTAAATTGAAAGTTAAGCAAGCAATGGCGATGGTTATCATTAACGCGGCTGAATGTGAGCCTTATATAACGACCGATTATGCTTTAATCAAAGATCATTTAGATCAATTAATACGGGGAATGAAATATTTGATGAAGGCTGTTTCTGCTCCCAAAGGCTTTATTGCGATTAAAGAAAACAAAAAGACCCTTATTCAAAAGATAAAATTAGCGCTTACTGAAGAACCGGAAATTGCTGTCTTTGAATTAAAAGATGAATATCCAGCCGGTTGGGAAAAATATATCGTTCAAAGGATTACCGGTAAAAATTACCATTCCTTGCCAAGTGAAGTCGGAGTTGTGGTTAATAATGCTTCAACAGCAGTTGCTGTTTGCCAAGCCGTAGAAGAAAACCACCCCTTAATTGAAAAAATGGTAACGATTACTGGTGAAGGTATTAAAGAACCAACGAATGTGTTTGTAAAAATCGGCACTAAAGTTAGTGATATTATTGAACAAATCGGCGGTTATGCGGATAATCTTAAAGAAGTTTACTTTATTGCTGGCGGACCAATGACGGGGAAAAGTATTTATTCCGACCAAATGGTAGTTAATCGCTCATTATCCAGTGTCGTCGTGATGCCCAAAATGATACGAGAAGATAATCCTGAGTGTATGGGTTGTGGTAAATGCTCCGAAGTTTGCCCGGTTTGGCTTTCGCCAATTCAAATCAAACAAGCTTTGGATGCTAAAAACGTAGATTCGATAAAGGAATTAAAAGCCGATTTATGTATGCAATGTGGTTTATGTTCATATATTTGTCCTTCGAGAATCGAGTTAACGGAGGCTGTGGCTAAAGCTAAAGCTGAAGTTCTGAAGAAAAGGTGAAATCAATGAATGATCAACGAAAGTTAATATTAGGAAAAGAACCATTTATTCGAAAAGCGGACAGTCCTGGTTACGGGACGAAAATCATTATGCGTGATTTTATTTTGTCTCTCTTGCCCTTAATTTTGTTTGCTTGGATTAAAAATGGCTTATTACCGTTTATCAATAAAGACATTACTTCCGTGTGGTTGATGCTTTATCCCTTGATATTCATTATGATGGGTGGGGTAACGGCAATTATTGTGGAATTTGTTTACTATAAATTTCTATTGAAGGATAAAAACATTAAAAAAACGCTTAATAACTCGTTTGCTGTGATTACCGGATTACTCCTCGCTATGATGTTATCGGTAAACACCCCCTTATGGGTCCTCATTATAGGAGTGGTTTTTGCGATTATTATCGGAAAACTATTGTTTGGTGGGTTTGGACATAATGTTTTTAATCCGGCTTTGATTGGATACTTATTTTTAACTGCGGCATATTTTTCGGTCATTACTGCCGGTAACGGTTTTTTAAATGCTAGCGAAGCCATCATTGCGGGTGCAACACCGATGACTGTTTTAAAGCAAGATCCGATTGCCAATGTGGAAGTTTTAATCAAGCAATATGGACTTGGAAAAATGTTTTTGGGTTTTGTTCCGGGTGCCATTGCGGAAACTAGTGCCTTACTTTGTTTAGTTGCCATGGTCTTTCTAATCATCCGTAAAGTCATCAATTGGCGGATTCCGGCTTTTTATTTAGGAACAGTATTTATACTATCTTATATTATTGGTGCCTTCAACGGTTATGCCGGGAATTTAGAGTTTGCTTTCTTTAGTATATTTAATGGCTCTTTAATGTTTGGCGCCATATTTATGGCAACGGAACCAGTTACTAGCCCGAAAACACCGAATGGAAAAATAATTTTTGCCATTGGTTTAGGGGTTTTAACAATTTTGTTCCGCTTTAAAGGTAATATGCCGGAAGGTGTTGCTACCTCGATTTTAATTATGAATTTATTCACAGTTATTATTGATCGGACAGCAGCAAAATTACGCGTCTGTGTCAATTTAAAGAAAATAGTTTTTACTTATTCATTGATTGCTTTATTATTTGCCGGTATTAGTATCTATGCCATCAGTGCTTACACAACAAAAGAAGCGGAACCGGTTATTGAATTATCGAATAAAAACCAAGATTTTAATAATTTACAGTTTAAATATACCTTTACTGTTGATGGTCAAGAAGTTGTGGTCACCACTGATCATCAATATGCCATCAGTCAAATTAATGTGGATGATTATAATACTGACCACTTTAGAACGTTATTTTTAGCACAAATTAATGCCAACAAGCTTGAACATTTTGTGACGGGAATTGAAGAAACAAAGACGAATTTGATTGTGAAAGTAAGTTCCCAAGGCTTTTCTTCCGCAATCATTACACAAATCATCTTTGATATGGATAATAAGATTACTGGTGTGACGGTCAATACGGAAAATGAATCCTACGCTGATGATTATAATGAGAACTGGACTCTTACTAGTGGGCATCCGCATACTGTTTTACCACCGTTGATTGTGGCTAATCAAAATGATTTAAGTGCCGTAAATTTAGTTAGCGGGGCGACCGTTACATCCAACGCTGTTATTAAGGCAGTTGAAACAGCACAAGCATATGTGAGTAATTTATCAACTAATAATAATTTACGATTAACGGGGAAAGCCCAAGATTTTGTTACTCTTGGTTTTGTTTATATTTTCCGTCAAGGAGCTAATCGTTATGTGGTCAACACAGATGCCGACTATGTGATTACTAATGCCATTGATGAATCCCTTCGCCAACAATTGACAACTTTAATTAACAACAACTTATTTGTTAACTATATTGATGCTGTTGAAAAAGGAGTTGGATTTACCAAACTTACGGTAATAACAGGTGGTTTTTCAAGTAAAATTACTTCGGTAATTACCTTTGATGGAACAGGAACGATGATCGCTTTCACAAGCAACGCAACGAATGAATCGTATAATGATGAATACAATGCTGGTTATGATCCAGCCAATGGTAATCCGGAAATAAAAATTCCGGCTGATATTATCACTAATCAAAGCGATTTATCATTGGTTGAAGTTGTCAGTGGGGCCACAGTAACTTCAAGAAGTATTCTTGAAGCGGCCCAAATCGCTCGTGCTTATTTGGAGGCTCAAAATGGCTAAACCCTTAAAATATTCTTTAATTTTAATTGTTCTCGGCATTGTTGCTGGTTTTTTACTGGCCTTGGTTAATAATATTACTTCAGAAATAATCAATACCCGCCAACAAGAAGAACTGCGCCAAGCTTTAGAACAATATTTCCCTTATGATGCTTATAGTGTCGACCAATCTAAAAACTATGATAATTTGAATTCCAAAATTACTGAAATTTATTTTGCTTTTGGAAGCGATAATAAATTATCTGCCGTTATCTATAAAACCAAAGCCCAAGGTTATGGTGGCGCGGTCATTAGTTTAGTTTGTATCGCAGCTGACGGGAAAATAGTAAATGTGAAAATGGTGGAAGCCGGTAAAGAAACACCTGGAAAAGGTGATAAACTATTTAATCACGATTTTTCCATTGCTAATGAATCGGTTGATAATTATTCCCCAGAAATCCTTGCGGGTTCAACGGTGACAGCCAATGCAGTCGTTGGAGGTATTCATGCGGCTGTAGCACATTTTAAATCAATCGCTCATACTTTAGGAGGAATAAGCAATGACTAAACGTGAGAACTTTTTAAAAGGTTTTTGGAAAGAAAATCAAATTTTAGTATCCCTGCTTGGCCTTTGTGCACCACTAGCGATAACGACAACGGTTGAAAATGCTTTAGGAATGAGCGCTATATTAATGTTTGTTTTAATTTTGTCCAATGTAATTATTTCCGCAATTCGTAAAATTGTTCCCAATCAAATCCGCATTCCGATTTTTATCGTTGTTATCGCCACCCTTGTAACTTTAGCGGAGATGATTATGGCGGCTTTTTTACCAAGTTTATCGAAAAGCTTAGGAATGTGGATTTCCTTAGTGGTCGTTAATTGCATTATTTTAGGAAGAGCGGAAGCTTTTGCTTCAAAAAATAATATTCTCGATTCGCTTATTGATGCCATTGGTATGGTTCTGGGCTATGCCTTAGTTTTGATTTTAATATCCATAATCCGAGAAATACTTGGAACGGGTGGAATAACCGTTTGGGGTGATTTGAAATTCAATTTAAATGATTTATTTAACCGCAGTGAAGACAATAAATTTCCCTTCTTTTCGCATTTCTTTGTTACACCGGCAGGGGCTTACATCATTTTAGGATTATTGATTGGCTTTGCTAACATCATTAACCGTAAAAAGGTGGTGACTAAATAATGACTTTAGGCGAAATTTTAACTTTAGCTTTCAGTGCAGTTTTGGTTGAAAACATTATTTTATCGCGTTTCTTAGGTACTTGTCCCTTTTTAGGTGTTTCTTCCAAACAGGAATCAGCTGTAGGAATGGGCTTGGCTGTTATTTTTGTCATTACTTTATCGAGTGTGATTAGCTGGACATTATTTGAATTCATTCTAGCCCCGTTTGCGATGGGGTATATGGCAACGATTGTCTTTATTCTAGTTATTGCCTCACTTGTTCAGATAATTGAAATGTTTTTGAAAAAAGTTGTGCCCTCGCTTTATAAAAGCATGGGAATTTATCTGCCTTTAATTACGACCAACTGTGGTGTTTTAGGAATGGCGAAAATTGTTGCCACTCCTGAATATAATTTACTAACTTCCTTTGTTATGTCTTTTGCCTCTTCCGTGGGTTTTTTGCTTGTGATTTATATTTTTTCATCACTTCGTGAAAAGATCGATAATGGCCCTGTTCCGCTTCCTTTTAAAGGGGTGCCAATTGCTTTGATTATGGCGGGTTTAATGGCCATGATTTTTGCAAAATTTGTTGGGGTGATTTAAAATGTTGTTAACAGTCTTTCATACCTATTTAATGCCGATTATTGTTTTAGCCGGTTTGGGTGGTCTTTTTGGGGTGCTGATTGGGGTTTTATCGAAAGTATTGGCGGTGGAAGTTGATGAGCGTTTGGAAAAAGTTACAAGCATGCTTCCAGGTTATAATTGCGGGGCTTGTGGATATCCTGGATGTCAAGGATTGGCAGAGCAAATTATTTTAGGCAAAGCTGATTCCATTAACTGTAAACCGGGAAAACAAGAAATGCATGACCAAATCAAAGTTTATTTAGCAGAAGCACCTAAGGGAAATAAACAATAAAAATGGTAAGCATTTTAACAACTTTTTTAAATGTATTGTGGTAGAATATAAAAGTCTAGAAAAGGAGAAATACATGTTTAAAAAATTATTAGTCTTTTTAGTTGTCCTTGCTTCGGTATTTGCTTTATCAGCATGTCAAGAAGAAAGAACATTTGCAGCTGATGGGGCATCTTCCAAGCCTAAATGCGACAAATAAACAATTGAAAAAGTTCATAGAAATCAGTATAATTTAAATCACT
>MVZM01000009.1 GCA_002068415.1 Tenericutes bacterium ADurb.BinA124 | reverse complement strand
AAGTTCTAAACTATAAAAACTCTGACAGCCTTTATAATTTAGAACTATCTAAATTACAAATATGTTTATCATAAAATTTTTTTCTACTTTCTATTTACAATCTACCAAGAAAAAAATATAATTAAACAGTCAAAAAATTAATTAATTAAGGCCAAAGTTTTCCATTAATTTTTTTAAAGTTCCTAAAAGCCAAAAAACCTTTAAAATTACATCATTTTTTGAAAAAACATGAATTTTAAAGGTTTTACATGTGGCTAATAATGGTGGAATCAGAGGGGCTTGAACCCACGACCCCTTGCACGTCAAGCAAGTGCTCTCCCGCTGAGCTATGATTCCAAGTATTATTATTATACTAAAAGAAATCTAAAAATGCAATCCTAAAAACAAAATCACTAACAAATAGCACCCCGTGGTGCTATTTGTTATTTGTTTAAATTCTTTCTTCTAATTAATTCCAAAACGGCAAATGATGCTACATCTTCAGCATATTTTTTTTGCCCAAAACCGGCATCATAACCAAGCTCCTTGGCCAACTCGTGAGTAATGCGGGCTCCTCCGGCAATCAGTAAGACTTTGTCTCTGATTCCTTCCGCTTCCAACATTTCCACAAGTTCCAACAAATTTTTCAAATGGACATCTTTTTGGGTAACGGTCTGACTGACTAATAACACATCGGCTTGGACTTCTTTGGCTTTCCTAACAAAAACTTCATTCGGAACTTGACTGCCTAAATTATAAGTTTTGACATTTTTATAACGCTCCAAACCATAATGGCCGGCAAAACCCTTCATATTCATAATGGCATCAATACCGACGGTATGGGCATCCGAACCTGTTGAAGCCCCAATAAACACAATGTCGCGCTGTAACTCTTTTTCAATCAAAGCCTCGATTTCTTCTTTAGATAAAGTGGGGGTCGAAACATCGCTAGTATGGATTTTTTCCGGTTCCACTGAAAAAGGAATGGAACCGTAAATGATATAAAAACTGAAATTATCTCCTAAAGTTTCGGAAGCGACAACTTGCGGATCAATTAATCCCATTTGTTTCGCAAGCGCCTTTGCACATTCCATGCCGATGGCATTATTCGCAATCGGAAGCGAAAAACTGATTTGGACTTTCCCGTCATTTTTGGTATCACCATAAGGTTTAATGAACATCGTCTTCCTCCTCTAGGGCATCCATAACAACATTAGCATAGTTAGGGTCCTTTACAAATACGCCCTCCAAGCCTTTTCCACCACTAAAGCTTCTTTTAACATCCGCAAAAACCCCGGCTTCCAAGGCTTTAAACAACGACATTGAAGCAATATCTTTTAATAACCGGTGGGCTTGCTGCAAAATGTTTTTAACCCTTGTAGCCATAATCCCGTCTTGTTTATATTCCACCTCATCACTTAAGGATTTCATCGCCTTGGCAATCATTTTCGCATTCTCAATTGCTAAATAACGATCCGCCATAAACGGCGTGTGAATCGCTTCCGTCATCATCCCGAGTAAATGAATTGATTGATTAGTGAGAATCGTCGCCATGTTAAACATCGCATTTTGTAAATAAGCGCGGAAAATATTGCCGTTGATATGTTTGGTCGGCGGCATATATTTTAAAGGCGCCTCGGGGAAGATTTCTCTAGCCATCTGGGCTTGCGCAACTTCGTATAAAAAACTGTTTTCAATGGCGGGATCGATTTCAAAGGCATGACCAAGGCCCATTAAGCGACTTGGTAAATGCGCTTTAATCGCCAATTGCTCGTTAATAAACTGCGAAGCTAAAACCGTGTGGGCTTGGGAAAAAGCATCGGCCGTGGTTAAATAATTGTCTTCACCGGTATTGATAATAATCCCCGCAAAAGCATTAATCCGGCGCGAAAAATATTGGTCAATCAAGGTCCTTTGCATATTGATATCCCGGAAAATAATCCCATAAAGACTGTCATTAAGCAAAACATCCAAGCGTTCTAAAGCCGCCATCGCCGCAATTTCCGGCATGCACAAACCGGAAGCATAATTCACTAATTTAATATAGCGTTTTTCTTGGCGGGAGACTTCATCAAGAGCATCACGCATAATTTTAAAATTAGCCTGGGTGGCATATGTGCCCCCGAAACCTTCAGTCGTAGCCCCATAGGGAACATAATCCAAAAGCGATTGCCCGGTAGAACGGATAATGGCGATAATATCGGCGCCCGCTTTGGCGGCAGCCTGAGCTTGAATAACATCTTCATAGATATTTCCGGTTGCCACAATAACATAGATTTCCGTTTTCTTGGGCGGAAACTTCGTTAAAAACGATGCTCTCTGCTTCCGATTGCGACGAATCAATTCCATTTGTTTTTGCACATATGGCTTTAAAGCCGCTTTAATTTGTGGGGAAGATGCCAGCGGAAAGTCCGTCAATTGACAATGACCTTTAATGACATCATCAATTACCGCCGGCAAGGTTTTACGAGAAGCGATGATGGCACTCCCCAAATAAGTGGAAATTCCTAAGGATAAATTACCGTTTTCCATAACTTGTTTAACCAAGACATTGGGAATCGGAACATCAAAATCATCCACACCATCAATTCCGAGTAAACGACAAACCGTCCTTTCGACGGCCACCGTCGTGCGGTCATCAATAAAGGCTTGGACATCACTAGCAATTTGGGTCGCAAATTGGCGGCATTCGCCGATTATCTTTTGATCTAAATTGAACTTATTCATATTTTTCACTCTTTTCTAAAACATCATAAATCGGTAAGCTGAAATCATCGCTCAACTGTTCGCGAAAAGCCGCCAAGGAAAACCGATTACCGGTAGGGGAAAAGGGATTAAACGTTAAAGCTACCAAATTAATCGGCTGTAAAACATACAGCTTTTGTTTCAAACGAAAAAGCTGTCTTAACAAGCGCTCATCAATCATTAAGTGAGTTGGACTAGTAATAATCAAGTCGCAATTTAAGCGCTTCCGCTGGTCAATAAAGGCTTGTAAAAAGGAGGAACTGACGGCTTTGGGAATGAAAACAGAGCGAATTTCCGGTGAAATTTGAGCGATTATTTCTGCCCCACAATCGAGAGTTGTCGATGTTTTTAAACTTAAAAATTCGTTATTATCATCAATCAACAGAATTTCATTTTGACCTGCTAAATCAACAGGACCGGTATATGGTGGCAGTTGAAATAATCGAACCGTATTCTTGGTGTGGGCTACTAGTTTATCTAACTGATAGGAATAACTTGCTCCCACACAAAAGATCGTGGCTTCACTGATTTGGGCCAGCGTTGTTCGTGAAAAAGCGCCGTCAAGAAGAATTTTTTCGCAGGAATGCTTTTTTAACTCTTCAATAAGTAATTGCATTGATTGGACGGTTGACGGTCCACCGACTAAGCAAGGTCCGGCTTTTGTGATTTTAATTAAAACAATCGGCCCTAAAGCGGTAACAATATTGGTGGTACTTATCAGTTCATAAGCAGCTTCACATTCTTTTAAACATTCCAAAGCGGTAGCAACCAACATTTGAGGCCAAACATAAATGCGAGGCTTAGGCAAAAAGGTAATTTGATCGATTTTTTCTCCGTCAAGACCGATGGAAGAAATCCCGACTTTTTTATTTTGATATTGATTAATTAAATAATTTAAAACCGTCGTTTTACCGGCGTTTTTCGCATTCCCAACCGTGCAAATAACTTGATAATCATCAAGCAACGACACTAATGCTTTAATGTTCGTTCCCTTCTTTCTAAATGTTTCGGTTCTAAGGCCGTTTTCTGACCGGCCAAAAGACTGCTGACACCTTCCTTATCTTGGTTATTTGCACAAACATGGTTATTCTGATAATCAGTCGGTTCACTATAGGTCGTAATCACGCCTTCATAATTGCGAAGGACCACCTTCCCCGGTGCTTGCGAAAGAATATAATTCGGCATAACGGGGATTTTCCCGCCCCCGCCGGGAGCGTCAACAACAAAGGTAGGAACACATAAACCACTGATATGACCCCGTAAGCCTTCCATAATTTCAATACCTTTGCTGATGGGAGTCCTAAAGTGTTCAATTCCTAACGACAAATCACATTGATAAATATAATAAGGACGAATGCGCATTTGCACCAAGCGAGTGCAAAGTTTACGCATCGTATCGACACAATCATTTACACCGCGCAATAAAACGCTTTGATTTCCAAGGGGAATCCCGGCATCAACCAATTTCGCAATCGCTTGCGCACTTTCCGTGGTGATTTCAGCATAGTGGTTAAAATGCGTATTTACCCAAAGCGGATGATATTTTTTAAGCATATTCACCAAATCATCCGTAATTCTTTGAGGCATAACTACCGGAGTTCTCGTTCCTAAACGGATGATTTCCACATGTTCAATGGCACGCAGGCGGGCAATAATTGACTCCAATTTCGCATCATTCATTAATAAAGCATCACCGCCGGAAATTAACACATCCCGAACAGATGGCGTTTTTGCAATATAAGCAATCGCCTGTTCAATCCTTTGACTGGGAAGGTCACGATCGGTTTGACCGGCAAAACGTCTTCTCGTGCAATGACGGCAATACATACTGCACATGTCGGTAATTAAAAACAGGACACGGTCGGGATAACGATGGGTTAATCCCGGAACCGGTGAATCTTTATCTTCATCAAGCGGATCAATTAAATCGTTGGGGCCAACATTCATTTCCAAAATACTCGGAATGGATTGTTTACGAATCGGGCAATTACTATTTAACGGATCAATCAAACAAAGATAATAGGGTGTAATCGCCATCCTGAATTTCGATAAAACCTGCTGAATTTGCTTTTCTTCATCAAGACTTAAGGAAAGATATTTCTTTAATTCCGACACCTCGCTAATCCGGTTTCTTACCTGCCAACGCCAGTCCTGCCATTCTTCGGCTTTCACTTGGGGAAAGTAGCTTTGTTTTCTTTCAATATATTTATCATTGACAATTAACATTTTTTACTCCTTTGCTTGGTAGCGTCTGACAAATAAATCATAAAGCGGTTTGGATTCCCTTAAGAGATTTAAGGTCAATTCCGCATGGCCGGGCGTGTAGCCATTGCCGATAATCATTAAGGCTTCACTGGCAATGCCTTCGGCTCCCAAAGCGGCTTTAGTGAAGGAAGTCGCCATGCTGAAGAAATAGACAATGCCGGAAGCCTTGGTTGCTAAAATGGAAGTCATTTCCGTATTCGGAACATTGACAACATTAATGGTGACATCGACTTGTTGCTGATTGTTAACACGCATGACTTCATTATAAACCGCCATCGGATCACGAGCATCGGCTAAAATAATTTCATCACAAACATTCAAAGATTGTAAATCGGCAAGTTTACGGGTATTGCTGATTAAAGCAATGACTTTCCCCTTCGGTCCAGCATTTTTGCGCGCTTGATAACAGCATAAAACACCGCTTTTTCCGGCTGCGCCAAGCACTAACACCGTATCATTAGGTTTAACCAATTTCGCTACTTGAGCCGGAGCCCCGGCGACATCTAAAGCCGATAATACTAAATGTTCACTTAAATCATTGGGAATTTTCGCATAAATTCCGCTTTCAAACAAAATGGCTTCACCCTCAATATCCACTTGATCTTTCTCCAAATGGACTTCTTTAATTTTCTTAATCTTTAAAGGTGTTAACGATAAGGAAACTAAAGTAACGATTTTATCGCCAAGCTGTAAATCGCGTTTAAGGTTCTTACCGATTTGTTTGATTACACCTAATAACATCCCGCCGCTACCGGTAACCGGGTTTTGCATTTTACCCCGTTTTTCTACAATTTCCAAAATCATCTTTTTCATCGCTTCCGGATTACTATCAGTGGCTTGTTTTAGTTGTGTGAAGGAAGCGGAATCAATATTCAAGGTATGAACATCAATTAAGATTTCATTATCCTGACAAACCATCGTATTATCGAGTTGATCGGCAGCTTGTGGAAGAACGCCAACCGGAGCAATTACCCGGTGCGTTCCATATGGACAGGGTTTTTTCATTTTTTCTTCTCCATTTTTAATATTCTTCTGGCATCGTCCGGGGTAGCAATTTCCCGATGATGTTTTTTCGCCAATTCCACAACCTTAGCAACTAAAGCGGCATTGGAAGGGGTCAGGACACCTTTTTCAAGATAGATATTATCTTCTAGGCCGACTCTGACATGTCCGCCATGAATAATCGCTAATTCCGCAAGCGGAAATTCAAAGCGGCCGATGCCGGCAACACTGAATGTTGCTTCGGCAGGAATGCTGTCTTTCAAAAACAGAAAATCACGTTCTTCACCCGTCATACCGCCATTGACACCTAAAACAAAACTAAAGTGATAGGGCGGATTAATAAATCCTCTTTTCGCCAGGCGTAAAACCGTATCCACATGGCCTTTTTCAAAACATTCCAATTCCTTGTAAATACCACGACTTTCTAAGGCCTGAGCAAAATATTTGATATCATTTTCGGTATTCACAAATATTTCATCGCCCCCGAAATTTAAAGTCCCGCAATCCAAAGTCGCCATTTCCGGATTTAAAGTCACCGGGCCCAAGCGTTCGTCTCTACTCATGCCAACTGCGCCACCGGTGGATACTTGAATGATGACTTCCGGGCATTTAGCTTTAATCGCTTCCATGATTTCCCAAAAACGACCGGCATCCTGCGTCGGCGTCCCATCATCCCAACGAGCATGAAGATGAATAATTGATGCTCCCGCTAAATAAGCTTGATGAGCGCTTTCAGCCATTTCCAAGGCCGTATAGGGAACACTCGGATTATGTTCTTTCGTGACCTCAGCTCCCGAAAGAGCACAAGTAATAATTAATTTTTCCATGGTCTACCGCCTTTGCAAAGCCTTGGGAACCACACAGGTTCCACTTGCTTTCGCAACCAAAAGGGGCGTTTCTAAAAAATCAGCCGCCGAACTGGCAATCTCGGGCCTTGGTTCAATAACTTTATAACAGCTAAAGAGCATTTTCCGGGAGCTATTCCCCTCGGAAGTAATTTCACCGTGAACTTCTAAAAAATCACCTGCGTAAACCGGCGCTAAGAATTCCACGGAATCATAGGCACGGAACAATCCTTCATCGCCATCGCGACGAATCAACAATTCGGTAGCAACATCCCCGAACAAAGCTAAAATCCGCGCTCCGTCCACAAGCTTACCGCCGTAATGAGCATCTTGTGATGACATGCGTAAGCGTAACATCGTTTTCATATCGTTACTCCTTTCATTGGTAATACTTCATTAATAATTAAGGGCGCTTCGGTTAGGGAAACAACTTCTTCAACAGTGAAGCGTGGATGAACTTCCAATAAATGTAAACCATCTTCCCTAACTTCCATGACCGCCATTTCAGTCACAATTAAATTGGCTTCTTTAAAAGCCGTTAAGGGCAAGGTACAACGTTTTAATATTTTCGATTTCCCCTTATTGGTATGGGCCATCGCAATAATAACTTTCTTGGCGCCGACGACTAAATCCATCGCTCCCCCCATCCCGGGGACCATTTTCCCCGGAATAATCCAGGAGGCAAGACTGCCTTCCTCATCTACTTCTAAAGCTCCCAACACGGTTACATCAACATGACCACCGCGAATCAACATAAAAGATGTTGAAGAGTCCATAAACGCTCCCCCCGGAGTAATGGTCGCTTTTAAACCGCCGGCATTAACAATGTCCGTCGCTTCATCGGTTAAAGGGCCAATGCCGATAATGCCGTTTTCGGATTGTAAAACCACCCGCTTGGAAGAGGGAATAAAATCAGCAACTAAAGTCGGGGTGCCAATGCCTAAATTAACCACATCACCATCCTGTAGTTCTAAGGCAATCCGACGGGCAATGACAAATTTATCGTCCATTATTGTTCCTCCATTACAATATAATCAACTAAAGGAAAGGGCGTTATGACCGTCTCATGATGGTGAGTATCTACTTTGTGAGCACAACAAGCAATTACCAAAGTGGCGGCCATCGCCATAATAGGGTTAAAATTACGCATTGATTGGCGATAAACCAAATTCCCATATTGATCACAAATCGCTCCACCAATTAAAGCCAAATCCGCAAATAAAGGTTCTTCCAATAAATAAGGAATGCCCTTAACAGAGATTACTTGTTTACCGTCTTGCACTATCGTATTAAGACCAGTGGGCGTTAAAAACCCTCCCAAGCCGGCCCCGGCAGCACGGATTTGTTCTACCAGCGTGCCTTGAGGAACAAGCGTAACTTCCAGTTTTCCTTCCTGCATTAATTTACCGACCGTGGGATTGGTGCCAATGTGGGAAGCAATCAATTTTTTAACTCGATTGGCAACAATCAGTTTGCCAACACCGCGATCTTCAAAACCGCCATCATTACAAATGACGGTAAAATCCCTAAAATCCGTTTCCAAAATCAAATCAATTAAGTAATCGGGGCTCCCATTGGCGAGAAAACCACCCACCATTAAAGTCATCCCCGAACGTAAATGACTTTTAAACGTGGCTTTGCAAATAAAACCGCGCATAACACTCCTTATTGTGGGGGCATAATCGTGGCTTCGCCAACGATGACCACTTCATCCCGTTCATTTTTCGCAACACAATCCAAAATAACACGATTCTTTTCATAAATTAATTCTTTGACCGTTACAGTGGCCCTTATCAATTCATCAAAATAAACCGGCTTCACAAACTTCAAGCTCTGATAAGTGTAAATACTGCCCAACCCGGGAAGTTTTGTTCCTAAGATGGCACTAAAAAGAGCGCCAACCAACATACCATGAACAATCCGGGTTTTAAAGATGGTCGTTTGCGCATACTCTTCATTAATGTGAGCTGGATTTAAATCACCGGTTACTTGTGCAAACTGCAAAACATCGGCTTCGCTAAAGCTCTTCGTTAATGAACTTGATTCACCGACCACCAAATCATTGATGGTTTTTTTGTTCAAAATAAACTCCTTTCATTAAAAAAGCTGTTGTCTTTAAAAGACAACAGCGCTCCATTTCCCAATGGCAGTGGATAAGATGTCGTTTATCCACCAAGACTTTAGTGGATGAACCCACTAATTCTTTCGGCGTTATTTCCCTTCCCTAGCCACTTCGAGAGTTCATTCTCTTAGCATTGGCCAAATACTCCAAATAACGCACCTCTGTGTATTTACTAAGTCTATTATACAAAAACCCTTAATCATTGTCAACAGTCAGAAAAAGACCATAAAGCCTAAAAAGAAAACAATAGCGATTACTAAATAATCGTTTTCCACATTGTCGTTTAAGCTTATCAGCATTGGTTCGACGACACAATATCATCTTCCAAAAAAGATTTTACCAAGTTAATCGCTAAAGGAAATAGCAACTAAACCTTTAAAACTTTGATTAAAAAAAAGGTAGTCATTAATGACACCTTTTTCATCAAACAATAATTTATGAAAGGAAAATGATTTTTAATCATTTTAAAAACGCTACTTTTTTAATAAATCTTTAACATAATTCGGTAAAACCAACGATGCTAAATGAATTTCATGATTATAATATTTCAAATTGAAAGAATCAATCAGTTCTTTGCTACCATTAATTGATTGGGGCTTTTGCGTGTTGGAAGCAAAGCCGAATAACCAATGCCCACTGGGATAAGTAGGGATAAAGGCTTGATAAACCGTGGCCGTCGCAAAAATGCTGCGCAATTTTTCATGAGCACGCATCATCTCTATGCGGGTTTGTTCAAAATATGGGCTTTCATGCTGATTGACAACAATCCCCTCGGGCTTTAATATCTTGGCACAGTTTTGGTAAAACTCGCGGCTGAACAGTCCTTCACCCGGACCAATCGGATCCGTGGAATCAATGACGATTAAATCGTATTGCTCTTTGGTGTCGCGCACAAACTGGCAGCCATCAGCAAAAATCAGCTTAACGCGCGGATCACTTAATTTGTGGGCTGTTTGGGGCAGCAGTTCCTGAGCTTTACGCACCACAATTTCGTCAATTTCTACCATCGTAATGGCTTTAATGGAGGAGTAACGACATAATTCACGAACGGAACCACCATCACCACCGCCAATTACCAAAACATTGGTAATCTTGGGATTAACCGTCATCGGGAAATGAATCATCATTTCATGATAAATAAACTCATCTTTTTCATTGGCCATCATAATATCATCTAAAGTAAAAAACCGACCCAATTCATAAGAATCATAAAAATCAAGTTTTTGAAACGGGGTTTGTTGTGAAAAGAGATGTTCTTTGATGCGAATAGAAAATTTAATATGATTAGTCCAAAATTCAGTAAACCAATTATTCATTTTTTCTCCAATTTCATCCGGGGAATATTCATCCCATAATATATTTCCGCCATTTCGGAATTAATCGCCTGCCTGATTTTCGCAACCTTTTCTTCGGTTAAATCGGCACTGTTAAGGTTAAATAAGTAATTATCCAGCACCAAAGTATTCAACATCATTTTGGTGTGAAAGATATTAGTATAAGCTAAATTGACATCATAAGTTGTGTATTTCGATAAAATTTCGTCCGGAATATAGTCTTGAATCGAATCAATACTATGATCAAGGAAATGTTTCTCACCATTTAAATCACGGGTAAAACCTCTAATCCGATAATCAATGGTAATGATGTCGGAATCAAATTGACTGATTAAATAATGTAAAGCCTTCAATGGCGAAATTTCCCCGCATGTGGAAACATCAATGTCCACCCGAAAAGTGCTGATGGGATTCCCGGGATGACTTTCCGGATAAGTGTGAACCGTTAAATGGCTTTTATCCAAATGACCAACGACGGAGTCTTTTTTAGGAACTTCATTTAATCCATTCACATCGTGATATTCAGATACTAAAACGGTAACGCTGGCCCCTTGTGGTTCATAATCCTGCGTCGCAATATTTAAAATTTTCGCATTAATTATTTTCGTTACTTCAGTTAAAATCTTTTTTAAACGATTGCTGTTATATTGTTGGTTAATATATTCAATATAAGCTTTTCTTTCAAATTCATCCCCGGTATAACAAATATCATAAATATTAAAACTAAGGGTCTTAGTTAGGTTGTTGAAACCATAGAGTTTAATCGGGTGCTGTTTGCGAACCATGGGAAACCTCCTGGAAAGAAATGATTGTTCATATGAACTACTTATCATATTATATTATAATCATGGTCATTTTTCAACCTTAATAATAATTGTTTTTCTTAAAGATCTTTTCGACATCTCGATACCATAAATCATCAAAAAGAAGCTTCAATTTTTGACTTGAGATCTTTGTTTCTAAAAAGAAAAAGCTTTGGTCCCAAAGTTATACTTTGACCAAAGCTAAGGAACAATTGTATAGCGAAGTTATTGTTAGTGAATAAATGCCCATTAAATATTGTTTTTGCTATTCAAAATTAATGACAAAATCATTTCCTAAATAGCGAATAACATTATCCGATTCAATTTGTTGGAGCAAACTATTTTTCAATTTCTGGGCTTGTGTTTCATCACTTGGCAGTTTAACCGTAATCTCTTTGATTGATGTATCCTTATAATTCAACCAAAGAAACGCAAAATCAAATGCTGTTGTTGAAGTCGTATCTAGTTGAAATGATTTAAATTCGATATGTTTAACTAGATTATAAGCACCGTCCACCGTCGTTTGACTATAAAAGACACCATTACCTAAGGTCATTAATGTGGAAGGGAAAACGACGGAAATAAGATTATTCTCGCCAAAAGCCCCATTGCCGATTACTTCTAATCCCTCAGGCAAGATTAGATTTTCATTCAGTATACAACGAACATAGGCATTAGCATGAATTTCTTTAATGCCTGTTGGGATATTAACGACCGCTTTGGAATACATAAAGGCTTTTTCCCCAACTACAGTAATGGTATTCGGTAAAACTATCTCTTTAAAATTGCTACGATACATTGAGAAGTCACCTATTTTGGTAATCGAATTAGGCACCTCAAAAGTGGCATTCACTTCTTTTGTATTGTTAACATAAATCAGTTCTTTTTCATCTTTGCTAACAATGGTTAAAACATTGTTTACCATCATTTCTTTATGATAATCATGATTGCTTTTGACCCTAACTTGACAATTCTTAACACCTTCAATGTGACCAAAATAATACATGCTCTTGGGAATAAATAATTCACCAGTTAAGTTAGTTCCGATAAAACTATTTTTATGAATTTCTTTGATGGAATCAGGTAAAAGAATTGACACAACATGAGTAGATGCAGGAAAGGAAAAAGCCTTTTCGCCTATTTTGCTTACAGGCAAATTCATATACAAACTAGGAATGATAACATTCGTGTCCGCACCTTCATAACCAACGACTTCATATTCTTCCTTATCTTCCATTAAACGGAAAACCAATCCTTCTGTATATTCTTCCGGTTCTTTTCCCCAACCGGCATATAGTTCCAAAATATCTTCACCATTAGAAGGGGATATTCCGTCCCACTTTTCATGGCAGTTTATATCTTCATACCAACCGGTAAATATATACTCTTCTCTTTTAGGAGCTTCAGGATTAAAAGATAAACTATCTTTCTCAATAAAATCAAGCCAATAAATGTCTTTATTAGGCGATGCTTCATAATTGTAATGATAGATTATATTGGGTGAACGATACTTAATATTGGCAATAGCATCTTGGGAATAAGCTTGAGTAGACCTTGCAAAGGTATCGGACATCATGATAATCCGCGTGTCTTTGCTTGTAATACCACTGAAATCGATTTTTTCAGCACTTAAAAAAACGATTCCGTCTTGGCATATAATCGCCTCTTTGGCTATTGGCGTCGTCACAAGCGGCTTTGAATACACCGTTTGGGGAATGTAAATCTTTTTTAAATTATTGCTTTTAATTCCATGTTTTTTCGAACTAACACCAATTTGAGTAACGGGGTATCCTTCAACATCCTCAGGAATCACCAATATTTCTTGTTGTTTCCCCAGTTCTGTTAAATCATATACTCTAGCCCATTTCTCCATAGATTCTGAAACAAATAACTGTACTTTGAAGAAATCGGTCTGCGTTAAAGTTGCAGCCGCATCTTTTTCAGGGTCATATTCAGGCTTGCGCTCACACCCACTTAAGCCAAAGGCACTCAAAAACATTACAATTAGGATAATGATGATTTTAAATTTTTTCATAAAATTGTCCCCCCTTTTCCTATTTCATACAGACACTTTACGAGCTTACAAGGTCTAAAACTAAAAGTCATGATTAAATTTATTTATCCCTATGACGCTTTTAAATAAGCATTAACAATGATAATGGTTATTTCAATAATGGTGGTTACAACAAAAACAATTAGAAAATTTAATTATTTAACGAATATGTAACTGTTTTCCTTGTTTGTTGTTTATAAGGAAAAACGAGTACCAATATCGCATATTGGGATTGATGAGTTATTTTATCGAGAAATAAAATCTACGCACATGAAGTTTTTTTATTGAACTGAAAGAATTTAAACTTTGTTATCATAAGCTTCCTTAATAAAGTGCTTCGTTTTTTAAGAAACACTAAACAACTTATTAAACTCGACAAATATTAAATATACATCATCCTAACAAAGCTGTAATACCGTCCTTTGTAATTTCAGGAATCTCTTTTTTGGAGAACTTATTTAATAACCACTGATTGTAATCAATAATTCTATTCTTCTCATTAATCGCCAGTTCAAAAAGAACGATGGATAATGGTAAGTTATAGCCATAGTTTGTTTTCACATATTTATAAATGTCTAACTTGGGAATACCGTTTAAATACATTAAATAGTACTCTGCTGACATAACCAACTCTTCTTCTTCTCCCGATTTCATTTCATCAATTAAAAATTTGTAACATTGTTTAAGATAATCACTAGACTCCATAAAAGTGCGATATTGCATTATTAATTCGTCAGAAGCAAAACCATGCATTAATTCGTGGGCTAACATATTGTCCAATCTAATTCCTAAGGTATTATCAAGGTATCCATTATATAAGGTAAAAGCTGTAGGAGACGACATAAATGACACATATATATTAATATCCCCCAATTTACTGATGTTTTTTAATGCACAAACATTGGCAATCAATGCTTTGACATTGACTTTTTGAAGAGCTAAGTACTTTTTTTTAATATTATCTAACACTTTAGGGTATATTTCTTTTTTCCAATACAAATCAAATTGATTCTGTTTCAACAAATTTATATTCTTGATATATATTTCAGCATATTCTTGCCTTAGCCAATCTAGGGTTGGATAAACATACTTTTTTTGAAAATCATTACTTATACGTTCTTTAACTACTTTGTCCACTAAATTAATATTTTCAAAAACATTCAATAAATCATCAAGATTATAAAGATCAAGATTTTCATTATTATAAAATGTACTAACAATTAATGACACCGTTGACATGTTTAAACATTTATGAATTAAACCGATATTAATCCTATTTAATTCTTCAATCATTTTGATTTGTTCTTTGCTCATCCATTGTTTTTGGGAGAAATAAATCCCTTTCTCCAGATAACAAATGGCATCTAATATCATACTTGGTTTAATATTAATCATTTGGACACCACCTATAATAATTGAAAACTAAGTATTTTAAAGCGTTTAAATGATTCCTACCTATAGTATAGCACAAAACAAAACAAAACAAATTGTTTGTTTATTTTAAAACGGATTATCAAAGCATGTTTGTTTAATTTTCATTATTTCCTCATTATCTTCTAAGTATGCAAATTCTTCCCTTTCTAAAAACTTAAGCATATAATTGGTGTAAACTGTTTTTCCTGAATAAGACCAATTACTTGGATATTCTTCAATTCTATCTACTAGAAATGAAGTATGCTTAATGGGTTTACCTTCCTTATAAATTTGTAAAACATCTAAAGAGCATTTAAGAGCTTCATTTAAATAAAAGATTACTTTTTCGCTATTTTTAATCTTAGCCTGATCTTGGGCACACCAAAGGTACATATGCAATAAACTCCCCGAATAATAATAGTAATCGCCGTCTTCAAACACTAAATCATATAAGGCCTTTATTTTCAACAATTCTTGATTCCGCTGACCTACTTCTCTTCGCCCATAAGTTTGCATGATAAAATCACAAAATTCTTCACAAATATCAATAATTTGGTTTTCAACAGCTTTTATTCGCTCTTCACCTTTTAATAATCGTGGTTCTAGTTTCCATTTTGTAGATTTCGGTGATGTCGGCAAATCATTAATTACCGCTTCGGCTTTTTGTAAATCACCGTGATGATAATACATGTAAAACAAAGAAACAATGACTCCTTCTTTGATAATCATCTCATTGCTGTTTTTTAAGATATCTTCCCCTACTTTAACCGCATCATCATAGTATTTATCTTCATCAATTGTACAATAAGTTTGAAACAAAAAAACTTTTAAAGGATAATTATTCGGATATTTATTACTATAAGTGATTATTTCTTTTAACAAGTCCTCGTTTATTTCACCTTTATGATACTTATCACTAACATAATCACAAAAATCATCAATCTCTTTCTTGACCTTTTCTTGGTTTACATCTAACAAAAAATCCGTTGAAACATTAAATATAGTTGCTATTTTGGCTAATAAGGTAATATCGGGGTAAGTATTGTCATTTTCCCATCTCGACACGACTTTATTATTAACACATAACATTTCAGCAAATCGTTCTTGTGATAAATTGACTTTTTTCCGTAAATCTTTAATCTTTTTTCCAATGTTCATATAATCCTCCTTATGAATATATGTAAGCTTACATAATCATCATAACAAATAATAAATAACATCACAACAACTTAAACCAAGAACCCTATTCCTAAACAATGAGAATTTCTCAAATTCAGCAATATTATAAGAAATTAAAAGAATTCGTCAACAGGCGAATTCTTTGATTATTGGGAACTTAAATTTCCTAATCGTGGTCGATTCATCGTTTAATGCAATATAGTGCCATATAGGGTTCCCTTGAGTATAAACTAAATTAGATTAGTAAAACATTATAAAGCCTTATTTTATTAAATCAAAAATTACTATCCCAATTTCTCCCATCTTTAGATATTCTAAAAGATGATTATCTTTAAAAACTACCGCTCCACCATGTGATGAGGCACTGTGGTCATTAACTAGGAAAAGGGGCACTTTAATGTCCTTTGTTCTTTCCTTATAATCATTTATTTCCGTCGCAAATTGTTCTATTTCATAATCTAAATGATTAGGCCATAATACCGCATCAATTTTATCTTTTTCAATTATCTGAATAACTTCTTCTTTGATATCATCATCCCATAAATCTCCACAAACTAAAGTTATAAAATTATAGTTATTGAGAGTAAAAGGAATGATGCTTGTTCCTTCTTTATAATGATGATTAGTTTTCTCGATTATTTTCCAGCCAATTGACATTCTGCGATAATTGTTAATTATTTTTCCTTGATTATCAATTATTAGATAACTACAATAAATATCTTTTTCAACTCGTTCATAAAAGCCAAAGCCAACTGCGATATTATTTTTCTTACAAGTATTTTTAATGAGAGCCAATTGTTTATCATTTTTACTAATAGCGATGTTAAGATCATCATCATAATTCCATGATAAACTATTAAATCCTTGAAGAAAAGCTTCGGAAAATAACAAAAAATCCAGATGATGATAGTCATCCAGATATTTGATTATCGTATTGATGTTTTTATCGATTTCCCTATGGTATGAGAAATCACTAATTAAACCAATTTTCATAGCATCTACTTATACAAACACCAATAATGTTTATTGAAAATAATATATTTAATTCGCCCATAAAGCAAATGATGTTTAAAATTGGTGGAGCTGACGAGATTCGAACTCGCGACCCCTACCATGCCATGGTAGTGCTCTCCCAGCTGAGCCACAGCCCCACAAAAATATAAATGGCGGAGGAGAAGGGATTTGAACCCTTGCACCGTTTTACCGATCTGCTCGCTTTCGAGACGAGTCCCTTCAGCCTCTTGGGTACTCCTCCATTTCTAGTTATTTATTCTTTGGAATACCTCATCCGCTTCACAAAATCCTCCATCATTAATCCAAGGATTTGATTTTTCCTTTCGGGCTATATTTTACCATATTTATGACGGCTTTTCAAGATTTAATCGTCTTTTACTCAAACGACTATCGGCCCAAGTTAACAAGCCTATCAAGCCAATCATTAAGACTAATAAAACAACAACATTAATAATGACCTGAGACCAGCCAAACTTGTCGACATCTAAAAAAGGATATGGATAATAAGTAAATATCTCTTCTCCCATGTTTTGTAAAGGCCCGCCGACTTCACCTCGAATCATAATAAAAACAAAATAAACAAGCGGATAAGTTAAGCAAAGTAAAGCTTGTTTAAACTTAACTTTCCCCTTCTTGCAAAACAATAAATAATCAGCCAAGGTTAATAAGGGCACAAAATAATGAAGAAGAATGTTGCCAATGGAAAATTTAATCCCTTCCCATTCATAACCGGCAGAAAAAGTATATTCATAGAGTAAAGTCGCATAAACCAAAAAAGTTATGAGAATAATAAAGGTATTTCCCATTTGAATAAGGGGGGCTATTTGGCCCGGTTCACCCTTTTTCCCTTGGAAACTAAGCAAACGAAGGTCTTTCACCATTAAAATAAAACTAACAATAATCGTAATTATGTTGCTTTGAATGGTGTAAAAAATCAACATTTCCATGGGGACTGTGGTTTTATCGTTGGTGATGACTAAAAGAATCCCCGTTAAAGCCAGGGTAATGATGATTAAACGTATAAAGAATGAAAACAGTCGATTTTTGATAAGCATACGTTTTGTCCTCTTTGATATTATAGCAAAAACATTCACACAACTCAATAATGGCAATAAAAAACACCGAAACAAAATGCTTCGGTGTGATTGCTATGTAAACAACAGCTTATGAAAAAAAATTATCGTTTAATAATAGATTAGCCAATTATCCCTTATTACACATGTTTTTCATTGGGAATAAAGTTGCTCCGCATTTTGCCAATTAATTGCATGCGTTCTTCCGCAAATTTGTTAGCCGCTAATTGGGTATTGAGATGATGTTTTTTAGAATATTCAAAAATAAGCAATAAGCGATCATATATTTGTTGGACAATTTTTAAAGTCCGTTCCCGATTATATGGCGGTGTAAATTCTTGATAAACATTAACGACACCACCGGCATTAATCACATAATCCGGGGCATAGAGAATGCCTCTTTCCATCAGCATATCACCATGTTTCTTTTCATCAAGCAAGACATTGTTGGCCGCGCCGGCCACAACTGCACATTTTAAGGTCGGGATGGTTTGATCATTTAAGATAGCACCAACGGAGTTGGGTGAAAAGATATCACATTTAGTCGCATAAATGTCTTCACATTTGACGGCTTGAGCCCCCAGTTCTTTGACAGCTCGTTCTACACGATCTTTTTTGATATCAGTAACTATTAACTTAGCTCCTTCTTGATGCAAGTATTCACAAAGGGCATAACCAACAGCCCCTAATCCTTGAACAGCAATGACTTTTCCCGCTAAACTATCATCACCCCATTTGGCTTTGGCGCTGGCTTTAATGCCCCAATAAACCCCATAAGCGGTTACCGGCGAGGGATTGCCCGACATATCGGCCCGGCCATTAACATAATTTGTTTCCATCATTAAATAATCCACATCAAATTCGTTGAAATTCATATCTTCGCCGGTGTAAAAGCGTCCGCCTAAAGATTGAACATAACGACCGTAAGCCCGCAAATAGCTTTCTGTTTTGACTTTGCTAGGATCTCCCAATAACACGGTTTTGCCACCACCACAATTGCAGCCCGCAGCCGAACATTTGTAAGTCATTCCCCGTGATAAACGGACAACATCGAATAAGGCATCGTCTTCATTCTCATATTTAAAAAGCCGTGTTCCGCCAATCGCCGGTCCCAATGTCGTGTCGTGAATAGCCGTAATTCCTTTTAAACCCGTCGTTTTGTCATAAAAATAAATAATTTGTTCGTGTCCATACTTTTCCATGTAATCAAAAACTTTCATCCAAATCCTCCCTTTGTTAATAAGTTTTCGGTTGTTCTTCTTGGTTTAAAACTCGCAAAGCCCCCAGGGCCAATGACAGCATTTCATTTTCCCCCGGGTAAACGAGAACTTGACCAAGAAACTTAATCCTTTCGATTAAATGCGTGACTAGATATGGTTCATATGCTAGTCCTCCGGTCAGAACAATAAAATCAAATTGGCCTTTAAAAATCGTTGCGCAGGCGCCGATTTCTTTCGCAATTTGGTAAATCATGGCCTCATAAATGAGTTTCGCATGTTCATCATGCTGCTCAATCCGCTTAACAACTTCTTTCGCATCATTCGTTCCTAAATATGCAACTAAACCTCCTTTCCCGTAATTCATTCGTTTAATGTCTTCAAGAGTATATTTCCCTGATAAACATAAGCGATATAGAGGCCCCAAAGGCACGGACCCACTGCGTTCCGGTGACATCGGTCCATCACCGTCCAAAGCATCATTGACATCAATTACGCGCCCTTTTTGATGGGCCCCCACACTGATGCCCCCACCTAAATGAGCAACAATTAAATTTAAGTCTTCGTAGCGTCGCCCATGGTCCTGGGCTACCCGCCGGCCGATGGCCTTATGATTTAAAGCATGAAAAATGCAGCGCCGTTCAATCAAGGGCATTCCCGAAATACGGGCAATTGCTTCCATTTCATCAACGGCAACTGGATCAACGATAAAAGCGGGAATATGGTAGGAAAGACCGATATCATGGGCAATTAAGGCGCCCAGATTAGAGGCATGTTCGCCACGCTTGGCTTCTTTTAAAAAGTTAAGCATTTTTTCGTTGATTAAGTAAGTACCGCTTTCCATCGGTGCCAACATTCCCCCCCGACCACAAACAGCACTTAAAGTTTTTAAATCAAAGTTTTTATCTTGTAAACTCTTGATAATCATTTCTTTACGAAAGGTAAATTGGGAAGCCACACTTGGGAAAGATTGAATCACTTCCGTCGGATGGCTGATTTTGATTTCCATAAGACTGAGTTCATTTTTAAATACGGCAATTTTTGTGGAAGTTGAACCAGGGTTAATAACTAAAATTAAGTGCTCCAACATCATCCCTCCTTCTTGGAGTAAAAAAGAAACCGTTTCCATAGATATTATACTTGAAACAAAGCAATTTCTCAATGGCTTTATAAAGAAAATTTTAAAACAGCTTAAGCTTTTTCCAACTTTCCCCGTTCACAAAAACAGTGGTTGATTTCAATTGTGTCATCATTATGTGGTTGCTTTTATCCTCATCCCCAAGTATAATAAACCTTGGAGACAAAACGATGATTATTAATTTTTTAACCTTTAACATTCAACACGGAAAAAACTATCGCACCAAACAAATCGACTTGGACCTTATGATTAAGACGATTAAAGACAGTCAGGCCGAAATCATCGGTTTGAATGAAGTCTTCGGGGCCAATGCGACCGAAGCATCCCAAGCCAAAATCATGGCTCAAGCTCTCGGCTATGATTTCTATTTTGCACAAGCCATCGATTACCACGGTCGTCCTTATGGTAATGCCCTCCTTACAAAATATCCCCTTAAAACCGCAGAGACAATTATGATTCCCGATCCTATAAAAAATGACCATGAATTTTTTGAAACGCGGTGCATCATTAAAGCGACTTTCCAGCATTTCCCCTTGGTCCTCTTTACAAGTCATTTTGGTTTAGCTAAGGGTGAACAAATCAACGCCGTAAAAACCAGCTTAGAGCTAATTAAGAAAGAAAGGGCCCCGCTGGTTTTCATGGGAGATTTCAATATGGAGCCTTGCGACCCCATTTTAAAACCCTTGTTAGATGTCTTAAACAACACATTTCCCGCCGGCCCACCGACTTATCCATCCATCAACCCCCAAAAAAAGATCGATTATATCTTAATTTCTCCCCATATTAAAGTGCTTAAAGCTCGCATTTTACCGGTAGTGGCTTCCGATCACTTGCCGCATTTGGCCATATTAGAAATAAAATAATCCCTCTGCCGGGATTATTTTACTTAAAAAGGCTCTTGGCTAATTCCTTGGTCGCTTTGCTTAAGTAAAAGCGAGCATTAAGAAAGGAATCGGCCAGCGAATGACTATATTCCATAAGAGAAATCACTTTTTTTAAAGCTTGGGGGTAATTAGCTTCATCCATATCAGCTTTTTGACCAACAAGCGCATATAAAGGAACTTGGGCAAAAGCAGCTTCGGCAGCAATGCCTCCGATGACTTTTCCGCTTAGACTTTGAGAATCAAATTTACCTTCACCGCTAATAATCAAATCCGCCTTCTTAATAAGGTCTTGAAATTTAATCATTTTTAGAAAGGTTTCAATTCCGGATTTTATTTCCGCATGTAAAAACAACTTAGCACTGACGGTCATGCCGCCGGCAGCACCCGCTCCAGCAAAATCAACTTCCATACCAAATTGTTTTTGAAGAACAAGGGCCAGTTGGCGCATATTTTCATCAAGTTCTAAAATCATGGCGTCGTTGGCGCCTTTTTGTTTTGCATAAACGAAGGCGGCTCCCTGCGGACCATAAAGCGGGTTTTTCACATCACAAAGAGCGATGAACTTGGTTTTTTTAATTAAGGGATGAAGTTTGTCAATATTGATGGTTTTGATTTCCTTTAAAGTCCCCCCGACGGGAAGAAACAAATCATGATTGCGGTTAAAAAACTGCACCCCCAAACAATGGGCCATCCCCACCCCCATATCATTGGTGGCACTCCCACCTAAACCTAAAATAATGGTGGAAGCCCCCTTGTTCATGGCATCAATAATGAGTTCACCAACACCATAAGTTGTGGTTAAGCTCGGATTGGGACGATCCTTTACTAAAGTTAATCCCGCACTGGCAGCCATTTCAATGATTGCCGTCTGCGGATTAATCATTCCATAAAAGCTGTCGATGCGCTCTTGATAGGGTCCGCTTGTGGAAAGGGCGATTTTTTGGCCACCGACAGCGGTTAAATAACTGTCAACTAAGCCCTCACCACCATCCGAAACCGGAATAGTGATGACTTCCGCATCGGGAATAACCGCTTTTAAAGCATCCTTAATAATGTTTGCTACTTCATAGCTTGATAAACAAGCTTTAAAGGAATCGGGAATGACAATGATTTTTTTAGCCATAATTTCGTTCCCGATAGGCCGTCGCAAAGACATTTTTCCCTAAACGCCGCATCTTCTTTTTCCAGATTGCCGATAAACCATGAAAATTATTCCTAATTTCATCAATCTGCTTTTGATAAGACTTAACAAAGGCTTCTTCCGCATCCGCACATTTCTTTGCAAAAGTTTCTAATTCAACTGGGCTTGGGTTCTTCGTCCATAACGCCGCTTCTTCTTTAATAAACCGGTCCTGAAGTTGCTTCATTTCGCTTTGGTAGCTTTCCTTAGGAATTAAACCAGCAAAAACGGCACGAGTTAAATATTCTCTTTCCAACCAATAATTAAGGCTGGCACTTTTATCAGTAAATATCGGGGCAATATTGATGCCCAAAAAGCAGGGTTTATAAATTGATAAGCAGGGTGAACTCGCTCCTGTTAACCAAATCGTCGGAGTGGGATGATGATAATCAACAATCATACTGGAAGTGGTATGATCACCCAACAAGCTTTGATGCATGCACACGCTACGAACACTACCCTTTCGGTAGAGTTTTGCTTCATCACGCGGATGGTGGGAGCGTAAAATATTCATGATATCATTTAGCTGAACCGCGGACAAAAGGGCATCGCTAATACAATCTTGCCTAGCTTTGGCTTGCGAAAAGAAAGTAAAAATCGCTTCCGTATTCGTTTTTTGAAAATTTGTAAAGGGCTTGGAACTAAGTTGATAGTCTTGCTTGATACTGAGGCGATTACTGATATTTCCAAAATCAGCTACTTCTTTTAACACCCAATCGGTTTTGGCTGTTTCCAAAATCAATGCCTGCTTTCCATCCGTAATCAAAAAGGAATTATCATAATAAAAAGGTTTATCGAAACCGCAGTTTCCTCCTTGACCGAATGTTTCCAAATAATGAATGATAATTTCGGCGGCTTGTTTGGCGTTGCTGCCATGTTCCAAGCCCAAGCGTAATAAATCCATCCCCAACAATCGTTCTTGTTTTTTCTTGCTTGATTTGGTAAAAACGGCCTCATTACCGATGGCAACCCCACAGTCATTAATCCCCATTTCGCCTCCCCACATCCAACTGGGCTGAACTAAAAGTAAAGCGTGGGTTTTTTCCGTTGTGCCGATGGAAAGATAAGTGCATTGCTGATTTTCTTTGCGGGCTTTCGCCGGGTAATACATAACTAGATTCGGTTCATTGGCACTGCGGTCACTGTTTTTTCCAAAGAAAACAGTATTTTTCGTTTTTTTAAATAAAGTATCACACATCCTAGCTTCTCCTTTACTCTTAAAAATTATCTAAATTAAATAATTATTGTCCCTTATCAGCCATGGTCAGTGGCTGAAGCGCTTGATGCAACCAAAAGGAATCTTTAAGTCTAAGCAGCCCGGCATGGGCAATGATATTGCTATTGTTATGAATTTGTTTAAGACAATAAAAACTAAAGATGCTTACTCCCTTGACATTCTCCAAAGTATTTAAATATAGAAGTTGATTATTGAGTTCATAACTTTGTGTTTTCCAAGAATAAATTTCCGTACTGCTGATGGCATGGGAAATCCCCAGCCCACAATATAAATTGACCCTCGTGCCGGCAACAGCTTGATCCCACCAACTGATGATATCTGCAAAAGGACTATTAGGATTGGTAAAGGATTGATAATCTTCCGGAATAATATAATCAATCCATTCCTCTTTAACCCATTTTAAGGAATCGCAGTACAAATATTTACCATAAGTTTGCCCGCTTTTCACATTCAGTCCGCCTTCCACCGTTCCATCACCCGTTTTATAAATACTCGATGGCGCAATCCCGAATTGAATATGCGTCTTTTTTTGTTGATTATATGTCTGCAAGAGATGATGAACACGATAAATCAATTGATTAATGTTGTTTCTGCGCCACTCGCCCTTAATTTCTTCATCGTCTTCCGCATTACTGATCTCATTATCACTTAAATACTGTAAATAATCCCCTTGGTCAGCATCATAACAAATATTGGGATTACTGGAAAGACGGGTATAGAAATAATCATCAAAATGAATGCCATCAACATCGTAATGATTAATGATTTCTTCAATAACGGCAATTAAGTAATCTTGAACTTCCTTTTTACAAGGATTTAAAATAGCTCCTTGGCTGAGTTTAACGCTTGTGGAAGAATTGGGATAGGTCATTAAAATATTGTCCGGCTTACTGGCGGGATTAAGGGGGGTATCGAGATACAGTTTAGCGACATCGGTGGTTGTGAAATCCATTGAATAACCGCTTAATTGAATCCGATAAGGATTAAGCCAAGCATGAAAGGCAATATGGCGTTGTTGGCATTCCCCAATAAACCATTCTAAATAATCCCACTGTTCAAAAGATTCATAAGTTCCGTATTTAGGGTCAATGGGGGCAAGTTTTGTTTTGTAGAAAGCATTATTATGGGTTCTTAAATGAAAAATAATCGCATTAAAGTTATAATATTCCAAAATATCTAATACTTCCGTTAAATTGGCTTTCATGGTTTCAACATCGGTAGACGGAACAAAACAACTGGTAAATGACGATACCCAAGCCGCTCTAAATTCCTCTTCTTTTTCCACATAAGTATCGGGAATCACAACGGCTATATTGGTATTTCGATAAACAACGACATTACCATCGTACACCAGTTTTTCCAAATTAATATTATTTAAATCTTTCCAGTACGCCTCTAAATAAACATCACAGGGATAATCTAAATGAACCTCACCATTTAATAAAACATTATCATAATACCAACCTTTAAATTCAAAACCTTCTTTATACAAAACGGGAAGTTCAAGCGTCATTCCCTTTTTAAATTGCACATCGGCGTATTCTTCTCCAAATTGACTAACAAACGAAAGAGTATAAAGGGGTTCGGTTAAAATTTTCGCATAAAAAGTAAGGTTTCCCAAACTACCAAAAGCAATAGCATCATAAGGACCATCCATAAAATCTTCATCCTTATACCAGCCAGCAAATAAACAAGAAGCGGGTATCGGTAAAGTAATCGTCTCACTATAATAATTATAAGTAGAAAGTAGTATAGGAGCATCAAAACTTGGTAAACCATAGAATACATCGGCGCCGCCATATGTAGCGATATATGTGGCCGGATCATCAACTAAGTAACGATAAAAATCTAAAGCTCCATGGGTGTAAGCAATTGCCGGATTCCCAAAACGCTGATTAAGCTTACATATTTGGTTGCTAACATAATTAAAAAGCGGATACCATTTAGTTTTGTATCTTTCGCTATTGGCAAAATAAGCTTCATTAATTTCATCGATATCATTATGGAAAAGCAGTTTATTATTATTTCCCATTGACCCACCAAGGAATGTTTTCCAAGAACCGTTGGTGAAGCTCTCCGTTCCCCCATAGATAAAATATTCTTTATTATAATTAGGGCTCACAAAATCATAAAAATCGTTTAAAAAAGCCAGCGTCATTTCTTCTTTGCTTTGATAATACCAATATTGATCTTCGATTACAAAAGTAATAGAAAAATTATCGCTAACCGGCTCAAAGATGGCCTTAATAATAAGATCCTCATGGATATTTTTACCATCATGATTCCAAGCCACAAACTGATAATAATCCTTGGAAGGATTAGAAGGAAAAATAACATCTTCTCCTTCTTTAACCATTTGCTTACCAATAATCGTTCCATCATCGGAAGCAAAGATGACCTCATAATAATGATCAATTGGAGGATTATCAATGATTGGATTGTCTGGTTGATTACCTTCATCATCAGCGCTATTGCTCTTACATGAAAACAAGAATAAAGATAAACAAACCAGGATTAAGACGATTGTTTTTCTTCCCATAATTTTATACCTGTTTTTTTCATTTCTATATCCAAATTATAACACAAATTTATAAAAAAGGGGGAGTACTTTAAATAGTCTTAGATCCCGTTAAATAAATTAGGGTCAAGATGTACTTATTATCCCTTTATTTTCATACATTCCCACAAAATTCCAATCGGGTTTAGATCAGTATTGTAGGAATTTGTTTATTATTAAAACTTCATTTTTATATTAAGATACCTTTTCAGTAGAAAAAGACAAAAATATGGGAATGTATAAAATATGTCGTTATAACCGACATTCCCTTTTGTAAATTTAATACCATATTTTATATCCGAATATTTGTCGCTTGTTATCAAAGTATGAAGCGACTTTGACGAACCACTGGTGGCCTTTACTTCTATCGGTATAAGGCTTTCGATATCTCTAACAAAAAAGTCCTGTTCTAAAGTAGAGTCTTCACGTTTATAGTAATAAAGAGGATACCCTTGCTTTACAAATGCTTCGGCAGCAATGTTCTCATATAAGGCTCCCTTATAAACGCCAAGATTTTTATTTGCTCGCAAATCAAGATGGGATTCTTCATCTAATTGAGCAACAAGCAAACCGGTATCAAAGAAATATAATTTGTATTTACTTTCATCATAATTACCCTTAAGCGGAAGTTCCGGGAAATTCATCCCATAACATATGTTAAGGGTGCCGGAATCTTTTAGCCACTCGATACATCCTCTATAGTTAGAAAAAAGACATCTTTAACAAATTAAACATTCATTAATTTTCGTTAAAGATAATTTATTGTTTACATTCCTTTAATCAATCTATCATAGTATTAACATCAAAACTGAAACTTTTCCAACACAATACAAAAAAATGAGCGAGTTTTTATACATAATGACAAAATTTAGAGCGAGTTTTTGTTTTATCCAGCCAAGTTTTATATGATTATTGGTAATTACCACAATTTTATATACCTAGATTTTTAGTGATTTAGGCCATTTGGCTTAAATAATGGGCAAGGTCTTATGGTAGTTTGATATGTCTAGGAATAAGGTATAATAGCCCTTTTTCATAAAAAAAGAGTTTGATATTGTATCAAACTTACTTCGTTATTTTTACACTGGATTTTTCACCATAGAGAAAGCATTTCTCACATCAAAATTTTATCGATCAGCCCAAACAGCTTTATCCACCGTTCTTGGTGACCAACTTTTCTTTTTAAACTTTTTATTTAGTTCATCAGCCTTAGCTTTAATTAGTTTTAAAATATACAAAACCTTTTTTTATTGATACTACTAGGTTTAATTGCTTTAATTAAAGCATCATTAGATAAACTCTTTGCTGCTTGTAGATTTTTAATCACAAATTGATCTACAATGCCAAATCTATTAGGATAAAGCGTTGAAAATAAAGCGGTTGCTCCTGCAAACCCTAATCCATTAATTTTTCTTGCAGTATCCAATAGTTCTTCATCTGTTGAAAATGGATTTGTTAATGCGTTTTTTATTATCGCTAATTTTTTTTTGATTTCATCTTTGGAAATTATTATTTGAATGTGTTTATGAACATTTTTAACTACTTATTCGTCGTATTTAGACTTGGAAGCTGCCGGATTAAAACTTCCATCTAAACGCAACAAATTCAAATCCTCATGATTTGATACGCCATGTTTGCTGTCGATAGGTAGCTCAATTGATAAAATTTGAAATAAATTTTCTGTTCGGCTTATACTTTTTTTTATTTTCTGTATTAAATAAATTTGTTATTATCGCCCGACCATCTTTAATATTCTCATTAATCATCTCGTTTTGATTTAAACTGTTAATTTGAGATTGCCTCTCTGTCGAAATTGAAAGTCCGGCTTTTTCTATGTCAACTCCCAAATCCTCAAGTTCAATATAACGATTTATATCGCTATATTGTTGCTGTAAAGTAACTATTATCCGATTTCCACTAAAATCGTCATCTATCGTTGGAATGTATTTCATTACAACAGCGTTGCTCAAATTACTCTCACTGGCAAATACCCGTGCAACTGGATTTAATGCTATGCAGTTGTAAAAAAGAACTACGACAATTAACATTGCAAAAATTGCAATAAATTTAAAGCGTTTCCTAATTATTGTTGCGTTCATTCTATTTTTCCTCTAATTTTGTTATTGTTTTATTTGAACTGTTTTGGTATCAAGAGTATTTATTTTTTCAATTTCGATTAAAAATACCCAATTTCTTTCAGCATCCATTACAAGACCATTTGGTAAATCATATAATTTATACAAATCCAACGATTCACCGTTTGTTTTCATGATCACTTCTAAATCGTTGTATATATTTGATGTAAAGAAGTAAATGAGCAAAACTTTGTCCTCAAAAAACTGTATATCGTACGGCGGTGAAATCGTAAAATTCTCATCTCTTAAAAGCTGTGCTAATTCATCAAATGACTTTATCAACTTAAATAATTGTTGCCTTTCCCCATTTGCATAGTAGTCTGTAGTTTTGTCACTAATTGTAAAAGAAATCACTTTTCCCTCCTCTACTGCGTTAATCGCAGTTTTAGCTGTTGTGACTGCAGTGTCTATACCTGCCTTGCTTGTTGCGTCGTCGACAGCTTGTTTGCCTGCATCAACAATGCCACAAACCATCGTCCAGTTATCCTCACAATAGTTGTCTTTGCGCTCTTGTGCATAGGTTTCAATGGCTGCCTTTCCTACGGTTTTGTAATCTGTAAGGTTTGTATTGTCACATCCTACAAGCCCAATAATTCCGAATAGCATTAACACCGCGGCTGCTATCCCTATTAACTTTTTACTCATGAGAAACCTCCTTTTCGATTGACTTGCTACCTAATTATTAGTAGCAAGCCCAAAACATTCCAGTATATTATATTCATGCGCCTGTAAAAGAGTAAATCTTTACTTCTTTACATATATCATTGTACTACAACTAATTTCCAAATGTAGGATTCCCTCACTCGTCGCACAAGTCTTTTAAAGCCTCTAAAGAACCCACCACTTCAAGTGTAAATGTTACTTCGCCATCAATAGTTTCTTTACTCTCAAAGCTACCAATTTTATCGTAGCCAATATCAAAGTTTTTATTTACGCCGCATCCTACAAATAGACCTAAACACATAATCTATGCTACCTCAAATACTAATAATTTCTTTATCATTATGAACCTCCTATATCTAAGTCCATCTTGCTTTGACGGATTTCTTGTGATATTCAAATATATTAGATTCACATACCTGTAAAATGATTAAATCGTCAGTTCTTTGCATATCTCATTATACAACAACTAATTGTATAAATAAATACAAAAAAATTACAAATCTACAACATACACCAACTGAGACATTCTATTATATTCTTTTACATTAGTTTGTTTTACGGTAATCGATAAATTGTTATCGAATCGTGTATTTCATCAAGCAATCGTGTAAATCGTTAGGTAATCGTTAAAAAGTTGTAAGTAGAAAATAAAAAAGCTCTACAGAAGTTTTAAATTGAACCTCTATAGAGCAATAGTGTTTTGGCAGATAGGTAAAATCTCCCTTTCTGCAAAGAAAAAAGGTTTGAAACTATTGTATCAAACCTATGCTTTCAATATGTATAAGACGTGCTAAAAGTACGGATTGATAGGTAAGAAAAGCGAATATACAACTTATTTGTAAACATTAAAAAGGTCATAATGCGTTGTTATGTTGACCTTAAGGCATTCTTACGCCACCTTTATATCGTTGCAACCGGGTAGTATATCTTGTTAACTATCTCTTCCCGTGTAAGTGGATCTAAATAACACATTATAAGAATGTTCTTGTAATCTTCGTTTTCAAGTGCATCAATAACGGAGAGGTATACACCCTAATTATTCTATTACGCTTGTTCGTAAAATAATTTCTTTGCGGAAGAAAGAACAACCAAAAGTACAGTCAAAATTGTGCTTTAATCTTAACTCCTGTATTTTTTTAGCTGTATATTCCATACTTTCAACTCCTTTTCTTAAGTATATCAAAAGATATGAAAAATAAGTATCATATATTTTTTGCAATTTAGCAACTTATCGTTGCTTCATACATAATTATCAAACAATATGGCAAACAGGGCGAAAACTTCCTTTCTACATAAAAAAGGTCTAATCCATTTTATCATCTATGCTTAGACCTATACTTCTAAAAATGGCGGAGGAAAGGGGATTTGAACCCCTGCGCCAGGTTAATGGCCTACTAGCTTTCCAAGCCAGCCCCTTCAGCCTCTTGGGTACTCCTCCGTATGAAGTATCACCATGTGATGAAATCACTATGTGATGAAATCACTATGTGATACTTTTATAATGCACCATCAATAACCATCATTAATAGAAAACCCGCAATAAACGACAAAGTTCCCAAATGGGAATGAGTATCCAGCTGAGCTTCTGGAATCAGTTCTTCCACAACCACATAAATCATCGCTCCCGCCGCAAATCCTAAAAACCACGGCATGATGGAAACCATTTGGCTGGCCATAAAGAGGCCCAAAGCCGCAAACACCGGTTCAACTAAACCACTTAGTGAACCCAAAAAGAAAGCTTTCTTTTTGGAGACTTGATAATCTCGTAAGGGAAGAGAAATGGCCGCCCCTTCAGGAAAATTTTGAATGCCGATACCAATCGCAATGCCCATGGCGGAGGCTAACAAAACCGGATCATTCAACTTCAAAGCATAGCCGAATGCTAAACCAACTGCTAAACCTTCCGGAGCATTGTGCAAAGCAACTGCTAAAATCAACATCGTTGTACGCTTAAATTTAGATTTTAAACCTTCCGGTTTATCTTCATGTAAATGTAAATGTGGCAATAAATGATCAACTAACAATAAAAAAGCTGCTCCCGCTAAAAAGCCGACGGTGGGCGGAACCCAATTCGCCAGGTTTTCGTTAGCATTATTCTCCATAGCCGGAATTAAAAGCGACCACACCGCCGCTGCCACCATTACCCCGGCGGCAAACCCCAAAAAGATTTGGTTAAAGGACTTAGATAAAGGTTTATTGACAAAAAAAACTAATCCCGATCCTAAAGTGGTCATAATGAAGATAAACGCAATCCCAATTACTGCCGTCAATTCAAAAGATAAGCCGAACATTGTTATCTTCCTTTCAAAAACCTCTTTTTATAAACAGCCATGGATTTTTTGATGATGTCGATGGCTTTTTCTTTACCATAAACTTCAAATCCGGTGGTTTCCCGGTGTTCTAAATGTTTATACACCATAAAAAAATGTTTGATTTCATCGGTAATATGCGGAGGTATGCTTTCCAATTCATGGTAATAATTCCAAGTGGGATCTTTAAAAGGAATAGCGATGATTTTATCGTCAGTTTCTTCGTCATCTAGCATTCTAACAACCCCAATTGGGTAACATCTAACCATACTCATCGGCTCTAAATCTTCACTGCAAATCACCAGCACATCCAAAGGATCGTGGTCTTCCGCATATGTGCGTGGAATAAATCCGTAATTAGCGGGATAATGCGTTGAAGTATAAAGAATGCGGTCCAAAATCAGCAAACCCGTTTCTTTATCCATTTCATATTTTTTCTTGCTGCCTTTCGGTATCTCAATGATGGCAATAAAGTCTTCACTTTGAATGCGATCAGCACTGATATCATGCCAAATGTTCATTTTATTCACCCCTATTTTGTCTATTTTCTCTTTAATATTTTACTATACTTTTATAAATTTTCCAAGCCTTTTCGAAAAAATAAAAAAGGCCCTTCTCTTTCCCCAAGAAGGGTCTTTGGAAAACGATTTTATCTGGCTCCAGAATCAAAGGGAATTCCCTCGGCTTTGGGAGCACGAGATTTTTTCGAAGTAAAAGCTAAAGCCACCATCGTCGCAACAAAGGGTAAGATGTTAAAGATATAACCTTTATTCGGGATATCCCAAGCAACCAAGAAAGGGAAGATGGAATATGTAGTTGATAAAGCTTTGAAAACAGCGAAAAAGAGAGCCGCCCATAAAATACGGATGGGCTTCCATTGCCCAAAAATCATAACAGCTAAGGCTAAGAAGCCATATCCAGCTACCGTTCCGTTAAAACTAACAGCACAAGCAATGGTGAATGATAATCCCCCGATACCGGCGAGAAAACCGGAGATGCCAACCCCAAGCCAACGCATTTTTTGCACATTGACCCCAACACTTTCAGCAGCCTGAGGGTGTTCACCACAAGCACTTAAGCGTAAGCCAAGTCGAGTTTTTCTAAGAATAAAGGCTGACAAAAGAACAATCGCAATGCCAATATAAGTTGTTAAGTAAGCTTTTTGGAAAAACAAGGGCCCAAGAATGGGGATTTTTCCCAACCAAGGAACGGATCGAATCATAAAAACCGGATTAAAAAATACTTGTCGAGTATTAGTTGCCGACCTAGCAATAAAAAATACCAAAGCTGGGGCTAACATATTTAAAGCAACACCACTAATGGTTTGATCGGCTTTTAAATTGATGGACGCAAAGGCATGCAACAAAGAAAAAATAAGTCCTGAAACCCCTGATATAATTAATCCACATATTAATAACAACTGGGGTGAATCGGCAAGGTAGCCTTTTTGTTGCATCGCTCTAATAAAAACAATGCCCACATAGCCACCAAAAATCATAATTCCTTCTAAAGCAATATTGATGACTCCGCTTTTTTCAGAAAACATACCGCCAATAGCCACAATCACTAACGGAACAAAAAAGATTAACATTTGTTGTACAAAAAAACTTAAATTATCCATTTAAATCTCCTTTATTAACTGAAGTATCTGAGACGGCATTGTTTAGTGTTTTCAAGTGCTTAGCTTCTTCTTCAATGCGTTTCTTTTGTAAGCGGTTGGCAATATACAAGCGCACTAATAAGGAAAAGGCACTGCAATAAATAATCACCGCAATGATGATATCGACAATTTCATAAGGAATAACCGCCGCCGCAGCATTATTCCCACCCGCTTGAATAAAGGTAATAAAGAAAGCTGAGAAGATAATCCCAATCGGATGTGAAAGCCCCAGTAAAGCCACGGGGATACCGTTAAAGCCTTCCGGCGATAAGGTTTCAATCACTAAAATGGAATTGCCCACATTCCCCGCTCCCCCAGCAAGAATCTGCAAACCCCCGGCCATGCCCGCTAAAGCTCCCGATATAACCATCGCAATAATGATATTTCTTTTTTCATTAATGCCGGCATATTTACTGGCATGACGATTATGACCAACTGCTTTTAACTCAAAGCCAAAAGTGGTTTTATTGAGCACAAAATAAATGATAACCGCCACCCCAATGGCCAAGAAAATTCCGATATCGATACTGGAATTGGGAAATAGTTTATCCAAACCTAGTTTCGGAATAAAGGCGGTTTTAGGAATAACAAAGGTCCGCGCCCGAGACTGGTCAAAAATAACCTTGTTGTTTTTAATCAACATCGTAGTTAAATACATCCCAATCCAGTTAAACATAATGGAAGTGATGACTTCATTGATATTAAAGGCGGCTTTGAAGAAGCCGGGGAAAAAACCCCAAATGGCTCCGGCTAAAATGCCGGCTACTAAAGCCACAATCCAATTAAAGGGACCTAAATTGGCGGTTGCGAAAGCCACTAACACCGCAACATATTGTGCAACCATAAATTGGCCGGAAGCACCGATATTGAATAAACCGGTTTTAAAGGCAAAGCCGACCGCTAAGCCGGTGAGCAATAAGGGCGTTGAATAGTATAAGAAGTTACCGATGCCAACACTGATGGAAACAGGATCGCCAAAAAAACCCAATAGAATTTTCCCAAAGGCGGGAAAAGCGGCGCGGGGATTGGAGAATAACAAAATGACTAATCCAACCAACAATCCTAAAACAATGGCAAACAAAACGGAATAGAAGGTATTGGCAGCTTTGGAAGTTAAAACCGTTTTTAGTTTTAACTTAAAATTCATAAAAAACTGCTTAAACGGTTTTGGTTGTTGTTCATTTTCCATGAATCCCACCACTCTTTCCACTAGTCATAAACAAGCCCAATTCTTGGTCGCTTGTTGTTCGCGGATCAAGTTCCGCAACAATTTGGCCTTCAAACATCACTAAGATGCGATCACTTAAACTCATGACTTCTTCTAATTCGAGCGACATCATTAAGATGGCTTTCCCGCGGTTGCGTTCTTCAAGAATTTTTTGATGAATGAATTCAATCGCCCCCACATCCAAACCCCTTGTGACTTGAACAGCAACTAGTAAATCGGAATCTTTATCAACTTCACGAGCAATGATGGCTTTTTGTTGATTTCCGCCTGACATACTGCGAGCGATGGTCGCCGGACCTTGGCCGCTCCGAATGTCATACTTATTGATTAACACTTCTGCATTATCATTGATGGCTTTAGGCTTTAAAAACCCCTGTTTTTGGAAGGCGGATGTATGATATTTCTTGAGAACTAAATTATAGGCTAAACTATAATCAAGGACCAAACCATATTTATGCCGATCTTCCGGAATATGGCTTAAGCCGTTATCGTTGCGAAAACGAATATTTTTTTTGCTAATATCGATATTGTTTAAATAAATGGAGCCGGAATGAATCGGCATAAGCCCCGTTAAGGCATAAATTAAATCTGATTGACCGTTACCTTCAATCCCGGCAAGACAAACGATTTCCCCTTTACGAACGGTAAAGGAGACATCATTAACCACATGCTTTTTACTTAAGGGCGAGATGACATGTAAATTTTCGACTTTTAAAACGGTTTCTTGGGGTTTGGCCGGTTCCTTATTAACAACAAATTCAATATCACGGCCAACCATCATTTTGGACAGTTTCGCAATCGTTGTGTTTTTGGTTTTCACAACCCCCATATTTTTACCACGACGCAGAACCGTACAACGGTCAGCAATTTTCATAATTTCATTCAATTTGTGGGAAATAAAGAGAATGGATTTACCTTCAGCCACCAAACCCTTCATAATCCCCATCAATTCATCAATTTCTTGGGGAGTTAAAACCGCCGTCGGTTCATCAAAAATTAAAATTTCATTTTCCCGGTAAAGCATTTTTAAAATTTCCACTCGTTGTTGCATGCCCACGCTGATATCTTCAATTAAAGCGTCCGGATTGACAAATAATTTATAGCGTTGACTGATTTCCAAAACTCGCTTTCGGGCTTCGACGCGGTCAATTAAACCCCGTTTTAGAGGTTCGGCCCCCATGATGATGTTGTCCAAAACCGTAAAGTTTTCCACAAGTTTAAAATGCTGATGAACCATGCCGATGCCTAAATCATTGGCATCATTGGGGTTTTTAATGCTTACTAGTTGACCATTCTTATATATTTCACCTTGGTCCGGTTGATACAAACCAAAAAGAATACTCATTAAAGTCGATTTCCCCGCCCCATTTTCACCAAGCAAAGCATGAATTTCCCCTTTATATAATTGGAGAGTAATGTCATCATTAGCTTTAATCCCCGGAAATTCCTTGGTAATATGTCGCATTTCAATAATTATTTCCATATTTTAATCTCTTCCCATCGATTTTTACAAATTATTTCTTTTGATAGCAAATGAGCGCTGACATAGTCAACGCCCATTGAATGGATTATCACAATAAAATAGATTAACCAACCATCGTGACAACAACTTTTGCAAAAACAAGTTGGTTTTCTTTTCCGGATAACGCAAGGTCATACGGAATATTAACTTGTTTAGCTGCTAATTTAGCTAACAAAGCATCATACATCGTTTTGTTGAAAGTCTTAAAGCGCGAAGTCGTCATTGGTAAACCAATACCACTATTGGAAGCATCAAGGTTGGCAACAACGGCACCACATTCTTCATCCCAATTACCACCAAAGAAAGCTTTAAGAGCTAAAATAACGGAATGTTTTAAGTTCTTCGTAGCGGAAGTAATAACTGTTTCCGAATCACCGCTTTGATCAACGTCAACGCCAATCGTCTTTTTATTGGCTGCTTCGGCAGCTGCCATTACTGATTGACCGACAGCACCGCCACAACTGAAGATTACTTCAGCGCCATTAGTAAACATTGAGGCCGCCTTAGCTTGAACTTCCGGAGAAGCAATAAAGTCGCCTGTATAGTGATATTGAACCGTAATGTCAACATTTAATTCAAGGGCGGCAGCTTCAGCACCAAAGAGGTAGCCTTGTCCAAATCTAACCACAGCAGGAACAGCCATTCCACCCATGAATCCTAATTTACGATACCCATCTTTAACAGCCGCATAGCCAGCTAAATATCCTGATTGTTCTTCAGCGTAGAAAATACTATAAGTATTTTTTTCTAAAGTTCCGTCATTATGAGGATCATCATCGTAAGCGTTAGTATTCGCCGGGTTGCCATCAAGAATAACAAACTTGACATTCGGGTATTTCTTTTGAGTAATATTAACTGGTTCCTCAAATAAGAATCCCGGTGTTACAACTATTTTTGCACCATTAGCTACCGCTAAATCAATAGCTGCCACATAAGCTTCCGTTGTTGCTTTTGTGGGTTTGTAATACTTGTGCGGAATGCCGAATTCTGTACAGTATTCAACAACACCTTCCCAAGATGCTTGGTTGAATGATCTGTCATCAATATCACCTTTATCGGTGACTAAAGCGACTGTGAAAGTTTCCTTTCCAGTACAGCCGATTAACGAAAAAACAGTAAGGGCCAATAAGAATGCTAATAAAAACTTCTTCATTATTCCTCCTCAAAAAAAGTTTTATCTATGTAGTAAATAGTTAACTACTTTTTCATTGTAACAAACAAAGCCCAAAAAGTCAATTATGAAATATGCTGATTTCTTAAGATTTTGCTTTTAAACTTTTTTTAGGCTGTTGCTGTCTTGGAATTGATGAGTCATAACCAAGAAAGCCAAAACCGCTGCCGCCAAACCCATGATGCTTGCAAAAACAAATGGCGCTCTTGCCCCCAACCAAGTCCATAAACCACCGGCTAAAAGCGAAGCCACCAAGATTCCCACTCCTTGACAAGTTCCATATAAACCAATGATGGTTCCTTTTGCATCTTTCGGAGCAAACTCGGTAATAAAGGCTTTTTCCGCCCCCGAAATAATGGCTTGATAAAGTCCATAAGCACCAAATAAAACCATTAACGAAACTTTGCTTGTCAAGAAAGCAAAACCAAAATACAAAAAACCATATAATAAATAACCGGGAACAACTAGTTTATGACGACCAATCCGGTCGGACCATTTTCCCATCGGAAAAGCAAAGATTGTTGAAACGAGATGATAAACTAAGTAAAGGAGTAAAACAAAACTGGTAGTATAACCGGCATCCGTCGCCTTTAACAACAAAAAAGCATTGCTAGAATTACCAAGACTAAATAACAAGATGACCACTAAATACCATTTAAGACGGGGGTTTAATTTAAGTCCCTTTAGGGTGAAGCGATTGCCCCATTTGGTGTTTTTCTTTCGTTCTCTCACAAGCGATAAGAAAACTAAACCCAAAACCGCCGGAATAATTGATAGTAAAAAGATGGTTTTAAAGGCTTTAATATCAATGAGCATATTATCTTTTACTAATTGCTGGTATAAAAGATAAGCAATCAAAATCCCCAAACCGGCGCCCAACATATCGAGCATTTTGTGAAGCCCAAAGGATTTCCCGAGCGCTGCTTCCCCCGATTCCGCCACCAAAGCATCACGAGGTGCTGTTCTAATGCCTTTCCCGAAACGGTCCACAAGCCGAGCAATCATGATGCCTACCCAGCTTCCGGAAAAAAACAAAATGTTTTTATAAGCAATGGCACTGGAATAACCGAAAAAAGCCAATGTCTTTTTATTTTGGTATTTATCACCAAGATAACCGGAATAGACTTTCAAAAGGGCGGCCGTGCTTTCCGCAAACCCCTCAATAACACCAACAATGGGAACGGAAGCAAAGGTTTGTAAATAAAGAGTTACTAGCGGGTAGACCATTTCCGTAGACAAATCAATAAAAAAACTGACCAAACCTAAAAAGATGATATTAATGATTCCGCGTTTAATCTGTTGTTGTTCCATAGCTTCACCTTTATCATCAATGATTATACGCTTTTTTTCTCCATTTTCAATATAAAGAAGCGAAGCTTACCAAAGAGCATTATTTCCTAAAACCAATATCAATCACATCAGATATGTTTTCCTCCTTTTTTAAAAAAGACATTATTTGACACGACCTTGCTTTCTTATTATAATATAGTCATGCCATAGTTTTTTCCATAAAATAGCTGTGGCCAAAAGGAGTTAACATGAAATATCAAATTGAAGGTGGCAGCTTGCCGGTTTTAATCGTTAATTTGGAAGTCGGTGAAAAATTAATCACTGAAGGTGGAGCGATGTCGTGGATGAGCGGCAATATGAAAATGGATACCAGCTCCGGGGGCGGTGTCAAAAAAGTCTTTGGGCGGATGTTTAGTGGTGAATCTTTATTCCATAATATTTATGAACCTATTGGCAAAGAAGGCATGATTGCCCTAGCTTCCAAGTTTCCCGGAGCCATCAAAGCTTTGGAAATAACGCCCGATAAGCCAGTTATTATTCAAAAACGTGCTTTTTTAGCTTGTGAACCAAGGGTTGAATTATCTGTGCATTGGCAAAAGAAAATCGGCGTCGGCTTGTTCGGTGGCGAAGGTTTTATTATGCAAAAACTGTCCGGCAATGGTTTAGCTTTTATTGAAATTGATGGTTATGAAAAACAATACGAGCTCCAAGAAAACGAGGAAATGATTATCAGCACCGGTTATTTAGTAGCCATGAGTGCCTCTTGTTCTTTTAATGTGAGAAGCGTGGGAACGGTAAAGAATGCGCTCTTTGGTGGTGAAGGCATCTTCAACGCTGTTGTAAGAGGCCCCGGAATGGTTATTGTGCAATCCATGCCTATTGGTAATTTAATGCATGGCTTATCCTTGAAAAAATAAGCCTTTTGGCTTATTTTATTACTACAAGCTTTTTTATTATCACACGATGGGAGGATTAAGATGAATATCGTCAATCGTTTTTTAAAATATGTGAGTTTCCCAACCACATCCAACCCCAATTCACGCACTCACCCTTCGTCTTCAGAACAAAAATTATTAGCTGCTTATTTAGTAAAGGAATTACAAGCACTTGGTGTGAGTGATGCTTATATGGATGATTATAGTTATGTTTACGGTACCGTAAAAAGTAATAGTTCCAAGCCGATTGAAACCATCGGTTTTATTGCTCATTTAGACACTTCTTGTGACATGAGCGGAGAAAACATCAAACCACGACTAGTCCATAATTATGATGGCGGCGATGTTGTTTTAAACGAGGCTTTAAATATCGTTATGACAACGAAAGAATTTCCTTTTCTTCGGGAACTCAAAGGTCGGACTTTAATTGTGACCGACGGAACAACCTTGCTTGGGGCTGATGACAAAGCGGGGATTGCGGAAATCATGACCATGGTTGAATATTTCCACAAGCACCCGGAAGTAGAACACGGTGACATCAAAATTGCTTTTACTCCCGACGAAGAAATCGGGGAAGGTCCGCTTTTTTTCAACATTGAAGCTTGGCAAGCCAAGTGGGCTTATACCGTCGACAGCATGAAAGAAGGCCTCATTAATTATGAGAATTTTAATGCAGCAGCCGCAAGGGTCGTAATTTCCGGTATTAATATGCATCCGGGCTATGCCAAAAATCATATGAAAAATAGTTTGTTAATTGCCATGGAATATAACCAAATGTTACCGGTGGCGATGACTCCCAGTCATACCGAAAACTATGAAGGCTTTTACCATTTGAATAATATTGAAGGTAATGTGGAAAGAACCGAAATGCACTACATCATCCGTAATCACGATAAACTTAAGTTTGCAAACCAAAAAGCACAAATGGAAAAAATCGCCGCTTATTTAAATGATGTCTATGGCGAAAAGACCGTGAGCGTAGAAATTCATGATCAATACTTAAACATGAAAGAGCTTGTTGAGAAACATCCCGATGCTTTAAATGTCGCCATCGAAGCCATCAAACAAGCGGGCGTGGAACTTACCATCTTACCGATTCGAGGCGGAACGGATGGGGCCCAATTAACTTATCGTGGCTTGGTTTGTCCTAATTTAGGGACCGGTTCTTATAATTTCCATAGCCGTTATGAATTCGTTACGGTGGAAGGAATGGAAAAGTGCACGGAAATATTAATTAATATTGTGAAAATTGTTGCCAATAAAAGTAATTAAAAGAGCCATTGCTGGCTCTTTTAATTATAAGGATTCTATAAGCTTTACCTCATAGTTTTAGACAACTGGTCGAGATAATGGGATTTGAACCCATGACCTCTTGGTCCCGAACCAAGCGCGCTACCTAACTGCGCTACATCTCGTTTTTGTCTATTTATTTTACCACTTCCCCCGGTTTAATTCAAGCCCTCGGAAACAATATATTATACAAATTAATGATGGCTACGCTTTTTTGATATTATTAACAAACAACATTTAAGCTCATATCCAAGTCGATTAAAGAAATATTATAATAATAAAAGTCGCTTGTGGCGACTTTTACTACTTCCGTGTTTTTTTCTTTTTACTGCTGAAGCGAAAACGTAATTTACTCGTATATATGGCTAAAAAATAACCAAGCACAAGGCTTAACACTAAAGAAATGACAATAGTTATCCAAAAACCATTATGGGCAGCTAAAGGCAAATCAAAGTTCATTCCAAACAAACTGGCAAACAGCATCGGAATGGTTAAAACAATCGTTAAAACAGTCAAAGTTTTCATAATCGAACTGACATTATTGGAAATGACACTGGCATAAGCATCCATCAAACCATTTAAAATATCCCGATGGATGGCACACATTTCCATGGCTTGGCGATTTTCAATAATTGTATCGTCAATTAACGCCAATCCGTCTTGGAATTGTAAAAACAGTGGATGGTTTTTTAACTTTTCCAAAACCACTTGGTTGGAATTAAGACCGGTTGATAGGTAAACTAAAGATTTTCCTAGGTTCAGCAATTCAAACAAATCACTGTTTTTTAAAGCTTCTTGAAGTTTGGTTTGGATAAATTCACTGCCTTTGTCCACTTCTTTAAGTTTGGAAACAAAGATTTGGGCATTGCGGAAGAGAATTTGAATGATTAAGCGAACGGGTTTTTGTGGCGAAAGATTTTTATTGTTTTTGATTAAATTAGGAATGACAATATCTTTCTGTGTACAAATGGTGACTACAAATTCGTCATTGATAAGATTAGCAAGCGGAATAGTTGTATAATGTTCAACTTCCGGATATTTGGACTCCATGCGAACAATCGGCGTATCAACGACCACAACGGTTACTTTGCCCTCTTCGTCAATGTGTGCGGATTCTTCCGCATCGAGCAGTGAACGAATTAACATTTCATTAATCTTAGTTGTTTTCGCAACCAAGCTAATTTCTTCTTCTGTTGGTTCGCTTAAATACAACCAAGTTTGGGGAAGAATCAATGCTTCCGAAAACTCCTTTTGGGTATTATTGATGAATTTTGTTTCCTGATGATCATCAGTATAACATAGATTAATCATTTTATTTCTCCCAGCAACATGCTAGATGAACAAATTGTGATTAGCTTCGGTGGTATCGGCTAAGTAAGTAGCCACTCCGGCAATTTCAACGCCATCAATTAATTCTTCCGGTTTGATTCCCATAATATCTAAGGACATCGCACAAGCGATAACCTTAACCCCCATGGCCATGGCATTTTTCATTAGGGTTGGCAAAGAATCAACATTCTTTTTCTTCATAATCGACCTAATCATGGCCGGTCCCATTCCCAGCATATTCATATTCGAAATGGGCAGTTTTTTGACACCTCTTGGCATCATACGGCCGAACATTTTTTCAATAAATGTCTTCTTAACGCGGACACGATGAGTTTTGCGTAAAATGTTTAAACCCCAGAAAGTAAAGAATAAGGAAACTTTTTTGCCCATGGAAGCAGCTCCCGTGGCAATGATAAAAGCGGCAATCGCTTTATCCATATCTTGGCTAAACACCACAATGGTCGAATTTTCTTTATCATTAGCAACAGGGATTGATTTATCTTCCGCTTTCACTCCACCTTTTTGAATTTTTGCGGTAATGATATTATCCTTGGTCGTTAATTCCAATACTTGATTATTGGTTTTTTCCGCCCATTTTTTTACATCTTTTAAGAAGCCTAGGTCAGTAGCTTGGATTTCCAAAACATCACCCGGCTGTAATGTTTGCATATTTTTATATACTTGGACAATCGGACCCGGGCACTGTAAACCGCAGGCATCCACTTTAATGGTTTTCATGGCTGTTGTTCCTTCCTTTGTTTCATTTTGTTGCACTGAACTTAAATTGGGACTTACTTCTTCACTATTTTGATGATATTCGGGATTATAGACGCATTGATAAGATTTATAACCACCATCGAGGTTTTTAACGGTAAAGCCCGCTTGGGTTAAAATGCGACATGAGGTATAGGCGCGAATGCCGAGTTGGCAATATACATGAATGGTTTGGTCCTTCGGGATTTCGTTAATGCGTGAACGGAGTTCTGATAAGGGAATATTGTGGGCGGTGGGAATACTTCCTAGTTCGAATTCCACCGGTTCACGAACATCCAAAATCCAAGCCTTTTTTGCAATTAATTCTTCCATCTCCGCTAAGGAAAAAGTCGTAACCAAGCCTTTGATTTTATTTTCCGCCACAAACCCCAGCATGTTAACCGGATCCTTGGCCGAAGAATAGGGTGGAGCATACGACAGTTCCAAATTTTTTAAGGCTGTTACCGGCAGTTTAGCGGCTATTGCCGTGGCTAGGACATCAATCCGCTTATCAACTCCCTTGATGCCGATGGCTTGGGCACCATAGATTTCTTCCGTTTCCGGATTGTATAATAATTTTAAATCAATCGGCGTCGCATTCGGATAATAAGTGGCATGAGAAAAAGGATGGATGTGAATGGCATCATATTTTTTTCCTTGACTCTTCAATAATTTTTCATTATTCCCCGTTGCGGCAACAGTTAAAGCAAAGACTTTTGCTACCGATGTTCCCATGGTTCCTCCATATTGTTCCTTAATCCCACAGATATTGTTGGCAACAATCCGGGCTTGTTTGTTAGCAGGCCCGGCTAAGGGAATCATCGCTGGTTGACGGGAAACAAAATCCGTAACTTCAATAACATCGCCAATTGCATAAATATGTGGGTCAAGGGTTTGTAAACTTTCATTGACCAAAATTCCTCCCCGTGCTCCCAAAGCTAAGCCCGCTTGTTTTGCAAGCTTATTTTCAGGACGAACACCAATGCAAAGAATAATCAAATCCGCTTCGACTACCTTGCCGCTCGTTAATTCCACTTTTTGGCCATGGTCAATAAAAGCTTTAACGCCGTCTTTTAAAATCAAGTTCACGCCTTGGCTGATAATATGTTCATGAACAATCATTGCCATTTCCAAATCAATGGGGGCCATAACCTGGTCCGCCATTTCCACAATCGTCACCTTCATGCCTAAATGGTGGAGATTTTCCGCCATTTCCAAGCCAATGAACCCACCGCCAATGACTAAAGCGGTTTGGGGTTCTTTTTGATTAATGAAATCTTTAATCTGATCCGTATCCGGAATATTACGCAGTGTAAATAAGTTAGTGGTTTCATCAATGCCAGGAATAGGTGGTTTAACTGGAAAAGCCCCAGTCGAAATAACCAAATCGTCATAGCTCTCTTCGTACTGCTCTTGACTTACTAAATTTCTTACCATGACGGTTTTCTTTTTAGGATTGATACTTTCAACTTCCGATTGAACGCGAATATCTAAGCGGTATTTTTGGCGCAGTTCTTCCGGTGTTTGTAAGATGAGGGCTTCACGGTTGGCAATAACGCCCCCAATATAGTAAGGGAGCCCACAGTTAGCAAACGAAATATATTCGCCCCGTTCAAAAACAATGATTTCAACTTGTTCATCCAAGCGGCGCAGTCGGGCGGCAGTTGTCGCTCCTCCTGCTACACCACCGATAATAATTACTTTTTTAGCCATATTGATCTCCTTTTTCTGCTTTTAATTATACCATATTTTCAAACATTTGAAGAGGTCGAAGTGACCTTTTAATCAGGGTTTTTTGCCAATTGACGATGCTCGATTAATTTCAAAATCAGGTTGACAAGCATGGTTGTGGTAAACGCCACCACTAATTTTACAACAATCACCACCCAAGTAATCGAACCAAAAGCAGCAAACAACAAAGTATCTTCTACAATAGCATGGCATAAGCAAAGAAAAACACTAACTAATAAGACATCTTTCTTGTTCATTTCTTGTTGTTTGTAACTCATTAAGATAACTCCGGCGCCATAAGTAATGCCGATAATCAAGCCCACTAAGAGGGGAAAGGACGCCGATGGTGATATTCCTAAATATTTGGTAATAACATAAATTTTTTTATTAATCCACTGGAGGACTTTTAAAGCTTTTAAAACTTCAATCGTCACTAAAATAAGGGTGATGATGACGATAATCTTAAGCAGCATCATTCCTAATGATAATAAGGTGGGGAGTAAGAAGTCTTTGATAAAAGTTAAAACCTTAGCCATTACGACCTCCAAACGAGATTAAGCACAAAACCCAAAACCAACATCATGCCAATTCTAAACAAAAGATGAAACCAGCGAGGAATTTGAATGGTTTTTAAGATGGCCGTCTCAATAATCAAAGAATGTGAGGTTGTCACCATAATGGCTAAAATCGTGATTTGTTTGCTTGTTAAGCTTAAGGCCCCCAAGGCACCAATACCCGCATAGATATTAATCCCATTAGCGAGCAAAAGCACAATGGCAGCGGATCCCGGCAAGCCAAACCAACGCATAAGCGGTTCTAAATAAACCGATATTTGAGCTAAGATTTCATAATAATCTAATAGTTGCGCGATGATATAAACCGGAACCATGATTTTAATGATTTTAATAATGACTTTCAGGGATTGTTTTAAACCATTTTTAAGAGCTTCACTAAGAGAAATTCCTTGTTCCATAATCATCCTTATGCTTGAGGTTCTTCGATATAAAGTAAATATTTGTTTCTAGTAGCACTAAAAGTTTCTGTGTCCGCAATAATTAAAGCAAACTGTTGTTCTAAAGTATATAAATCCTTGGTAATGAAGTTGCCACCCGTCAAGAGATTCATCGTATTCAGTTTAGTGTTCGGATTGAGAATGGTAAAATCATTCGGATACATATCTCTAACCACATCCACTAAGGCCCAACCGGTTTTAACCGCTTGGAAAGTCGCTCGATCTATTACATGTACTTGCACTCCATGGCATAGGGTGTTGGCATGTTTCGAGAAAGTTGGTGTAAATGAAGCGGGCCGAAAAACAACACCGGGTAAATTGAGGGCATTTAAGGCTTCCGCATAATCCCAAGCATTGATATACGGGGCGCCAACAACTTGGAAAGGCGTCGTTGTTCCCCGTCCTTCCGACATATTAGTGCCCTCAATAATGCATGTTCCCGAATAAACAATAGCTGTTTCGACGGACGGAAGGTTGGGCGAAGGAGTAACCCATGGCAGTTTGGTATCATCATAATACATGTAACGTCCCCAACCACGCATCAAGACGACTTTTAAGTCACAAGCAATCCCAAATTCTTCGTTAAACATATAAGCCAACTCCGCAATCGTCATTCCATGACGTTGAAGGATGGGATATTTACCAATGAATGAGGAATATTCCATATCTAAAATATTGCCTTCATAGTGCTGCCCACCGGCGGGATTCGGCCGATCAAAGACGATGAAGGTTTTGTTGTTTTCCTGGCAAGCTTCCATGGCATAGGCCATCGTATAAATATAAGTATAAAAGCGAGCCCCGGCATCTTGAATATCAATGCACAAAACATCCACCAAGTTCATCATATCAACCGTTGGTTTCTTGGTTGCGCCATATAAACTGTAAACGGTAAGCCCCGTTTTTTCATCAACATAGGAAGGAATATAAGCTCCTGCTTGACGGTCGCCGCGAATGCCGTGTTCCGGTGCAAACAAGGCGACTAAATTAACTTTTTCATAAAGAATATCGATGGTAGAAACAAGATTACGATTAAATCCGGTTTGGTTGGTAATTAAACCAACACGCTTTCCGGAAAACCAATCCAAATATTCATCAAGGCGGTCAATCCCCAGTTCCACAAACACTTCTTCTTCACTGCTTGGTTCAGGGAAAGAAAAAGTTGGGCAAACTCCACCTTCGGGACATTCTTTACATTCTTCACATTCTTTACATTCTTCGCATTCTTCACAAGGAGGGTTTGTGGAAGGAATGACCGTCACTTGATGTTTCACAAAAACGGTAGCGTCGCTTTTAAGGGTCGCGGTGATGGTAACATTTCCTTGACTGATACCAACAACAATCCCCAGTTCATCAACAGTCGCAATCAAGGGGTTCGAAGAACTCCAAACCACTTCCGCATTAGCTGATAAATGCATTTGACTACCGACTTGAACAACTTCATCATTCGAGACGCTTAATTTAAAAGGCGGTTCTTCGGTACAACCGACGAAGCAAAGTGCTAAACAAGCAATGATTAAAAGACATGTTTTTTTCATTTTAAAACCTCTAAATCTTTCTTTAAGGGTCGAGAGTTTAACCAAACAGTACCATAGACACCAATAATGATTAAAGCCGCCCCTAAATAGTGATAATAATATAACTGTTCATGAAGAATTAATGTTCCGGCTACCAAGGCAACAACAGTTGATAAATTTGAATAAATGGAAACGACATGGGCGGGCAATTGCCCTAAAGCAAAATTAGCCAAGAAGTATCCGCCAATGGAGGCAACGAGCCCTAAATAAACAATCGGACCGATAATACCCCAATGAGCTAAATTGCTGATGTAAGCAGCAATCTCGCCTTTTACAAGCAGTTGCCCTAAATAAATAGCATTAAAACTAATAGCGCCTGCTAACATCATGAAATAAGTAATTTCTACGGGTTTAAATATTGTTGAAGCCTTCCTTGAAAAGATATTGAAAAACCCTGCCGATAAAGATGCCAATAACACCAATAAAACTCCTAAAAGACGGTGGTTGGTAGCGGTGGCTTTGTTCATCCACTCAATGAACACCACCCCCCCAACACTGATAACAATGAAAACAATTTGCATCACCCGAATTCGTTCTTTTAAAAAGATAAAACTTAAAATGGTAACAAAAATGGGAATTAAAGCAATCATCATCCCGGCTTCGCCACTGGAAATCATCGCTAAGCCAAAAGTCTCAAAGATAAAGTAAAGGACGGGTTCCATCAAAGATATTTTCGCTAATATTAAAACTTGCGATTTATTAAAGTTAATCTTGATGACTTTGAACCACCGTAATACTTCAAAAACCAAAAAAGCCAATAAAAACCGGTAGGCAATCAAGCCCATCGGACTAATATAGTTCATGGCTACTTTGGAAAACATAAAAGTTAAGCTAAAGATAATCGCGAAGAGAACGCCCGCTAAATGTGCTGTTTTCTGCATACTACTGTCCTTTTTACATTATTAATTATACAATAAATAAAAGATTTACTAAAGACAATTATTGCATTATTGTAATAAGAGTTTGCAAAGAAGGTGAATAAAGAAAACAACAATCAATATTAAGAAATTGCTAATTATCATGAAAAGGATTACTTCCATAAATTTTTCTTTTTTAATAACAATTTTTATGAAAATATGCTATAATAAGATACTGTATAGTAAGAAAGGAGCAAAAATTATGCCATTAGTAAATTCCAAAGAAATGTTTAAAAAAGCTTATGAGGGTGGATACGCCATTGGCGCTTTCAATGTTAACAATATGGAAATCGTCCAAGCAATTACCGAAGCTGCGAAAGCAGAGAATTCCCCCGTTATCTTACAAGTCTCATCCGGAGCCAGAAAGTATGCCAAACATGTTTATTTAGTTAAACTTGTGGAAGCGGCCTTAGCTGATACGGATTTGCCGATTGTTCTGCATCTTGATCATGGCGACAGTTTTGAATTATGTAAATCTTGTATTGATGGCGGCTTTACTTCCGTGATGATTGATGGTTCCCATTTATCATTTGAAGAAAATATCGCCTTAACCAAAAAAGTCGTTGATTATGCGCATCCACGCAATGTTACCGTTGAAGGTGAATTAGGACGCTTGGCAGGAATCGAAGACGATATTAATGTTAAGGATGAACATGCCAGTTATACCGATCCTAAGCAAGTGCAAGAATTTGTCCGACGAACCGGAGTTGATTCCCTAGCCATTGCCATCGGTACTTCCCACGGTGCTTACAAGTTTAAACCCGGTCAAAAGCCACAATTACGATTTGATATTTTGGAAGAAATCCAAAAATTATTACCGGGATTCCCCATCGTCTTACACGGGGCTTCTTCGGTAATGCCGGAATATGTAAAAATGATTAATGAAAACGGCGGAAAATTGGAAGATGCCATTGGGATCCCCGAAGAAATGTTACGAAAAGCAGCTTCCATGGCTGTCTGCAAAATTAATATTGATTCGGATTTACGATTAACGATGACCGCCAGCATTCGAAAACACTTCAACGATCATCCGGAACACTTCGATCCTCGGCAATATTTGACTGATGCTCGTAACAATTTAAGAAATACTGTTCAACACAAAATTAAAAATGTCTTAGGTAGTTCAAACCGCATTTAATTTAAGTATATTAAAAGAAGCAACAAAAACTGATATGATATCAGTTCAAACTCTGTTGCTTCTTTTTATTTAAAACTATTGATTTTCCGATATTAAAGGAACAAATGAGCAACCACAAAGGTGGTTTATGTCATAACCATCTTCTTTTTTATGTAACAATGTTAAACGCTGAAAGAATGGTGACCCCAAGGGTAAAATCATTCGACCGCCAATTTTTAGCTGATTAAGCAGTTTGGGAGGAATTTTAGCTGTGGCAGCGGCAATGGTAATGGCATCAAAGGGGGCTTCACTTTCCCAGCCGTCGTTACCATCTTGGCAAGCAAAAACAATATTATGATAACCTAAATTTGTTAAGCGGGCTTGGGCTTCTTTTATTAACGGTGAAAGCCGTTCAATGGAATAAACTTTCTTAACTAAGCAAGATAAAATGGCTGTTTGATAACCGGAGCCCGTGCCGATTTCTAAAACGCGATCATGTTTATTTAATTGTAAAGCTGCCGTCATCAAAGCGACAATATAGGGTTGCGAAATAGTCTGTCCAAGACCAATGCCCAGTGGATGGTCGTGGTAAGCTTCGTTAGCCACGTTCGGATCAACAAAAAGATGCCTTGGAACCTGTAAAAAGGCAGCCAAAACTTTTTCATCCCCAATTCCGCGGGCTTTTATTTGCTTTTGAACCATTTCCAAGCGCTGTTGCTCCCAGTTTTTTTTCATCTTTATCCCTCTTTGGTTTTTTGTTTTACTAATTATATCTATTCACTTTCTAAATATGCCAATGCTTCTTGATAGAGTTTATATTTAGGATGAGTTTGACCATCTAATCTCTGAAGATTACAATTATGTTTTAAATCCGCAATCTTCACTTTTCTAGCAAGCGGATTATCTTTTATTTTCTTGATGTAGTCCAAATACGGAACATCTTTTTTATAAGTTAATAAATCTATGGCATAACAAATTTTCTCTCCCATTCCTTCTTTCATCAAGTAATCGAAATCATATTTATTACCATGATTTTCAATAACATCATGTAAAAGAGCAACAATCGTGGAGTCTTCATCATCCATTTGACTGGCAACAAAGAAGGGATGAAACACATAAGGGTATCCAGCCTTATCATAATCATCTTTATGAGCATGATAAGAAATAAGAAAAGCCTTACGTATTTTATTTGAATAAATCATCGTTTTGTATCCTCCCTTATCATAAACACCGCATCACTTAATATCTTTGTTTCAAGTGGGTTATAATAATTGAACCCTCGTTTAGCAATCTTTTATAACTTAAAACTTTTTTTCTTTTAATAACTATTTGTGTGAATAAAACATCTAAAACACAAAACCAAAACTTGCTATGAGTTGAAAGAATCCCTAAATTATCACTACTGAATCATAGAGCACTAATTATTCTATAAATCCCAAATCTGATCTTTTTAAATCACCATAGTTTTCCGCTAGCCGATAGCTGGTAATTCTTTTCGTCCCGGAATTGGGAATGAGTATGCCTTTAGTCACCCACTCATTCATCCATTTAGATATTGCTCGAGGAGTAACACCAAAAACAACGGAAAGATCTTTATTATTTATTACTTTTATATTGTTTTCTAAACAAAATCTTAGGAGAGTTAAATCTTTTTTATTAAGACCTTTAATGACATTGTTTGCGTCTTTTCTTGATGCTTCAATTGCTTGCTCGTATATTTTCTCGGCATTTAAAGCCATAATTTTACAAAAATATTCAATCCATATTTCTAAATGGGGGGGATTTTCTCTTCCGGAATAGAATAAGACCGGAAGTCCCATTTGGATTGATTCATAATATCCCTTTAAATCAGCCATATAATATTCTTCAAATGAATTAAAACCTTTAAAATCGTAATCATGTTGCATCAAAACATAAGTAGCAAGGGCGCGAGCGGTTCGACCATTGCCATCAGTAAAGGGATGAATGGTAACTAAAGCATAATGAATAATTGCCGATAAAATGGGGACTGGTAAATCTTGATTATTTTCATACCAATTAATAAGTTCATCAATTAGTGCTTCAATCTCATCCCAGGCTGGGGGAATGTACTCAACTTGTTTGGTCGAAGCATCAGATACTGCGAATAAAACTCCTGGAGCAGTTTCTCCCCTTAGGGGAATTCTTTTAACTTTACCATTACTTTGAATAATATCATGTAAGGTAAGAATAAATTCCAAGTCCATCTTGGTATGTTGACGGCTTTCTTTTTCGAGAAAAGATAAGGCATCCCAATAGTTTTGGACTTCTTGTTCAGCTGATATCCGTTTATTATCTTGCTTACCAGCAATAACTTGTTTTACTTGCTTATAAGTAAGGATATTCCCTTCAATGCTTGTGGAAAAATGAGTCTTTTTTAGTTTAGCTTCATACATCATTCTTTGCTTTTCTCTTGTTGGTAAAAACAAATAATCCAAAGATGTTTTATACTTTTCAATCTTCAAAAGATAATTAACTAAATTATTCGTGTATTTAAAATGGAATTTCATATTTTCATCTCCGATAATATTATAGCAAAATAAGGAACAAAGGTCAATAATTCAGTTCCTTATTTGTTCCTTATTCTTTATCGTTTGTATTCTTTTTTATTTGGTAAGTCAAGGATTCTAATGATTAAGGTAGCTGTCAAAAATTCTAGTGATGATTATGACAGCCTCTTTTGCTATAAGATATCATCGATAAACAATGTAAAGATTTAATAAAAAAAAGACCTTTTTTTATAATACACCCAAGTAATATGTTACAATAATAGCATCTTGTTAATTAATCTTGATGTCTATAGAAACCAAAAATTATTTGATATTTCATCATCAAAAAGATATTAATCTTTAATCTGGAGGTAACAATTAATGAATGTAGCTATTCAAATTGACCATTTAATTAAAAGTTATGGAACAAATACAGTCGTTAAGGATATTTCTTTCACTGTCAAGCATGGGGAAATTTTTGCCTTACTCGGCACAAACGGAGCCGGGAAAACAACCATTCTTGAATGTATTGAAGGTCTTCGTAAATATGATAATGGCCATATTAAAATAAACGGGAAAATCGGTGTGCAGCTGCAATCATCATCATTACCGGCTAATATTAAGGCAATTGAGGCATATAAATTGTTTTGCAAGTGGAATAAAGCCCAAGAAAATGAACTTTTTAATGTTTTCGACCTTGAGCCTTTAAAAAACAAACAATACAAAGATATGTCCACCGGCCAAAAAAGACGGTTACATTTAGCGCTGGCATTAATCGGTAATCCGGATATTATATTCCTTGATGAACCAACGGCCGGACTAGATGTAGAGGGAAGGATTTCCCTCCATTCACAAATACGGAAATTGAAAGAACAAGGAAAAACCATTATTATGGCCAGCCATGATATGGCGGAGGTGGAGAGTCTTTCCGACAGGGTTGCTATTCTTAAAGATGGTAAAATTGCTTTTATTGGGACAACTGCTGAACTAACAAATAATGTCGGAACCAAATATAGAATTTTCATCAAAACCAAAAATCCTCTTCAAAATGCTGTTTTTGAACAAGGATATTGGGTTTTTACCGCTGAAAACATCAGCAATACTTTATATGAATTACTAAAAACCTGCAAGCAAACAAAAAATACCGTTTTGGATGTAAAAATTGAAAGAGCAACACTTGAACAATTATTTATGGACATCGCTAAGGAGGAAAAATGATGAACGCCTTTTTATATGGAGTAGCCTTGCAATGGAAATTGGACCTTCGAAATAAAGGCATCCTCCTAAGCTATTATATCGTTCCCCTTGTCTTCTTTGCATTCATGGGGGGAATTTTATCATCAATTAATCCTCAAGCAAAGGATAACTTAATTCAATCGATGACTGTATTTGGGATAAGCATGGGCGCAATTTTAGGAGCACCAGTTTCACTAGTTGAGTTATATGGTAGCGAAATAAAAAAAGCTTACAAGGTTGGTGGTATACCTTTATGGATAGCCGTCATAAATAACTTCATTGCGGCTTTTGTCCATCTTTTCATAATGAGTTTGCTTATATATTTCATCGCCCCACTCGCCTTTGGTGCTAAAACTCCTAATAATTTAGCCCTTTACTTTCTAGCACTCGGAATTTTTATTATTGTTAATTTATTAGTAGGAACAGCCTTAGGTCTTTTAATTAAAAGTCCATCAAAGCTAACAATGGTGTCACAATTTATTTTTCTACCATCCATTATGCTCGCCGGAATCATGTTCCCGGTCAGTTTACTCCCCAAATTTTTGGAAAACTTAGGTAAAATATTTCCGGCAACATGGGGATTTAAACTAATGAACAGTGATGTTTTTGATGCAAAAATAATCATTCCGCTTGCCGTAATAATGTTAATATCCATTGTTATCAGCGGATATCAATTATCAAAAATTAGTCTTGAATAAATAATGTTATTAAGGATGAAGCTAGCCATCATTAGTGCCAATAACAACATTTTTTAAAAACATACCTTTATACAAATATGAGACCAATATAAAAAGAGTTTCCTTTTGTTTTGCTAAACAAACACGTAGAAAGGAAACTCTTTGATTTTATAGAAAATGGCATTGGTTGATGTCATCTTATCTTCTAAATATGTCTTTATATCTACCCTTGGTTCTCAAAGCCTAAAAACTAACCACCCGATTGCGGCCTGATTCTTTTGCTTTATATAAGGCCTGATCCGCATTATCAATGAAATGTTGAATATTTTGCGTGCTATCAGGAAGGCCGGAATAAACACCCACACTGACCGTGCATTTAAATTCAGGATTTTCTAAAAACACCATTTTTTGGATGACTTCACGGATTCTATTGCTGATTATGACGGCTTGGTCATTATTGGTTTCGTGAGCAAGAATTAAAAACTCCTCCCCGCCAAAGCGACAGCATAAATCTAGGGGTCTAATGTTTTCCGATATTGCCTTGGCCACCATTTTCAACACTTCATCGCCAAACAAATGACCATAAGTATCATTGACCTTTTTGAAAAAATCGATATCGATAAAGAGAAAAGAGAGCGACTTTTGTTCTCCCAAAGCTCGATGATAATATGCCTCCGCCTTATTCATAAAATATCTTCGATTATAAATTTTAGTTAAAGGATCAAGGTTACTGCTCATCTTCACCAATTCATATGAACGCTCATACATGATTAGCAAAAAGCCCATGCCATTTACAAACATCAGTAAAAACAATAAAATGAAGGTTCCACTTTGAAGAACATTATTGGTAAATAAACTTACATCTTCGTTAAAGAGGGAGCTTAGTGCTCTCATTAGCAGTAACAAAAGAAAAAGCAAACTAGTAAACCCAATAAATTTTTGGAATCTGCTACTTAGTTTATTGGTGATGTTTAATAAATTAGGAGTTACAAAAATACAAAAAACACTTAAAGAGGCGATGGCAATGCGAATATTGCCTGTGCCAAGCCAAATTTCAAAAAACACAAAGGCAATAACCGATAATGCCAACCAAACGATTTGTAATTGAAACCAGAGCCTTTTGGTTTTTGTATTAATTTTTAAAATTACAAGTGAATCTAGGTAAAAACCAACAAAAAGGAGAATATTACCAAAATAAACGGAAAAGATGTCACTGATATCACCACGCATGAATAACAAGAACCAGGCTATGGCCTGCAATATTTTAGCAATCCCAAACCATTTAATCAAAGTTTTTTCATTCCCTGCTTCATGATATAAGTAGTATCTTAATATTAAAAAAGCCAAGGCTAAATTGCCCCAAAATAAAATCCCAATCATCGTTTTTATATCGAGGTTGATGATTCCTAAAATTTTAAACAATATTTCCATGTGCTTATCTTCCTTTCATCTTGCTTATTTCAAACCAAAACAAACCCGTTTTATGCAAAAACTTTTTATATTGGAGAGTGAAAATTATAAATAAGATTACAATTTTTACCCTACACTAAAATTTCTTCCAACAATATTGTTTCGTTAATTCCGGCCCTTTGTTGGCAGGAATTATTAATAATCCAGCTCCTTTTGTTATTAAAGAATGATTAATAAAAATATTTAATATAAGTTGAACAATTGCAATGATAATAAACTTTTTTGTTCAATGTTTTATCAGGGATATTAAAACCCATAATCTTCTTGCCTTCGTCACACAACATCGTATAATTAAAAATCCTGTTGTATTTTTTGGTAATCATCCTGTTAATCTTTCATCATCCCAATTGGAATAACATAGACCCCATCTTCTCTTTGATATGCATACTCAGTAGCTGATATAATTGCTAAGAAAGAGGGTTCTCTCATTTTATCGGAATCAATTTTTTCAGCAAACTTTTTTAATTTCTCGGCTGCATCATCAAACAAATGAGATCCCATTTTAATTTGAATAGCTCCCCATTGCCCATCATATAATTGAATAATCGCATCAATTTCTAATCCTGATTTATCCTTATAGCGGTAGACTTCTCCCCCCAACACCTCAGCATAGATTCTTAAATCCCGAATTACCAGCGCTTCAAAGAATAACCCAAAAGTTTCAAAATCTTTTAATAGATTGGCACTTGTTAATTTAAGAACCGTTGCTCCAATTGAGGGATCGATAAAAAATCTTGCCGGTGTGCTTCTGATAACGGTTTTGCTTCTAAGATTGGGGTTCCACGCTTTCAAATCTTCAATGATATATAACTTATTTAAAACATCTAAGTAGTCAAGCAATGTGTTTTCAGCAGTCAATGTTTCAAGGGCGGAAAGGTCAAACAATATTTTTTTATTTGTCGTTTCTGATGCCGTATATCTAGCCAGAGACTCTAAGATTTTTCTTGTTCTATTTTCATTGTATTTTTTTGATGTTACTTTATTGATGTCTTCTTTTACTAAAGCATCAACATAAGATCGCATCCGCCTAATGGATTGTTGTTCAGTGTCATTAATGCCCTCCGGCCAACCACCTTTAACAATCCACTTGGCATAATCCGCTACCGATACACCACATTTTTGATGTATTATCACCGGTTTAGAAAACAATTGATGTAAAGATACTTCGCCTGAGGAAACTCCTGTTTCATATAAACTCATGGGGCGTAGGGTTAAACGACTAATTCTTCCAGCCCCAGAATGGGTTGTTGCATCTAAATTTGCTGCCGAAGAACCGGTCAATATGAAAAAGCCTCTTCCGTTTTTATGATCAACTTCATGTCTGATAACATCCCAAATTTCAGGAATAAGTTGCCATTCATCAATTAATCTGGGATATGGTGAAGATAAGAATTCATCTTTATTTAACTGCAACATTGTCTTATAATCATTTTTATTCAGTGGATCCAAGTAAATACTTGATTTTGCAAATTGCTCAGCTAATGTCGTCTTTCCACAAAATTTCGGTCCCAACAGGGCTACGGCTTTAAATGTGTCGAGATAGTCTTTTAATGTCTTTTCTAATAATCTATGCCTATACATAAATTCACCTGCTTTAGTTCATTGTATCATAATTAATGAAAAAAGCAAACTATATTTGATGTTTTTGTTATATTATTTTTGATGTTTTTGTCTTGTTTTTTTTGATGTGTTTGCTGTTTTTAGATGCCTTGTTTGTATGTATCCTATTGTCCTTTTTATAGTTCTTCACTTTTATTAACTAATTTGGATAACCAAGGAGGTCATAATTAATTTGCTTTTGAAAATAAAAACTAAACACTTACCTTTAGGTATGAAAAAAGTCTAACACATCAGTATTAGACTTGGGTTTCCAATATGAAATAACAGACTAATTTTAACGAAAATGCGTTTTTGCATATTTGTCAATCTTAGCTTTTATTACTCTTAGTTCCATCCTATGGCCTCAAACACATTCCTAAGCTCAGTATATATATTAAGTATCTTCGCATACTCATATAGCTTTTTAAGCTTTAGATAATTTTTATCATTTTCGTGGTCATAAAAATTTTGCCTACTAAAGAGTTCACAAATACATCTTTCTTTATCATAGTATTGTTCTTTTCTAACTAACATCATATCGTTTTGTTAGTTCGTTTAAACATTTTAGTAAAAAATATACCTTTAGCCTTGTTAATATACAATCCAGATGAGATTTTTAAGTTGTATTAAAAGCAGATTCTGTAAAATATCTTGTGGTCAATTTCAAATCGCTGTTTTCCTTAAAATCTGGTCAATTTCAGTTTACTATAAACATCTTAATTCCTTTACCAATCGTTGGTAATCAATAGCACTTCCCACTAAAAAACATAAGTATCTATTTAAAATTATAATACTTCTTTATTGGATTGTCCATCTATTCCATAACTTATGAAATTTGTTTCTAAATTATAAAAGATTGAATTGATTTAGGTTTTTTTACTTATTTTGGTCTTTTTTATGGAAAAAACTTTGATAATAAAACAAATATGTCACTTTTTATTGTATGGTGATTTTTAATAAGATTGTGATTTTTACCTCGCACTAAAATTTCTTCCAACAATATTTCTTCATGAATTCTAATATCGCACCATTATCTTTATCTTCATAATATGCAACAATTAATTTCTTAAATTCTGGCACCTTGTTTTCAGGAATAACTAATAACCCTGCGCCATTTGAAATTAAGAAATGGTTAGCAAATATTACTGATGCTCTTTTGTTTCCATCATTGAAGATTTGCGTTTTCATACAATACAAACAAAGTTCAATAGCAATATCAACTGGTTCTGCATTTTTATTTAATATTTCTTCTATTTTTTCTTTTACAACAAGTTCAATTGGTAGAGGTGGTACATAGGTTGTTCCCCCAATTGTCACTGGAATACGTCTTATTCTACCACCATAAGTATAAAACCCTTCATTTACAAGTCCTGCTATATAACATAAAATTGAATAAGTCGATTTAGATGCTACAACATCTTTATCCATTATAAATTCCCAAGCGCGTTTTAAATTTAATATCTTTTGCACATCGGTTGCGGTCATTCCCTTAACTTTCCCGTTTTCTATAATGGTTTCAGTATCCGGAAATGTAGTAGCAATACCTTCCAGTATCGCTTGGTCATAGATATTTGATTTCATATTAGCTCTAGCAAAATCGATATTCAATAGCACTCTGGGTAATAACTCCTGTCTATTATATCCTAATTTGGCTAGCTCATTATTTATTTTTCTAATCTGTTTTTTATATCCTTTGGCTTCTTTTAATAGTTTAGCTATTGAAGCAAACAAGTCATCTGAATATGGACCAACGTAAGTGGATGTATTACGCCCAAGAACACGTTTTCTAATATAAATATATTTTTGACCATCTCTATCTTTTATTTCAATAGATCCATCATAAGGAATCAAATTTAATCTTGCAGTTATTTCCGCTCTTTGTTCTAATAACTCTTGTATTTGCATATATTGATTGTTCATAGCCAACTCTCTCCTGGGGTGTTTTTATGTCGTTATTATATCAATTTGCACCCCAAGAGTCAAGTCTTTGCATCTTTTTTTATTTTACAATATTCATTTATAAAATGGATATTTAGTAAATTGGATGTTAACATTAAAGTTCTTCCATCATTAAAAAATCTTCTAACTTGATATGCCTAACAAGCGATGTTGAATAATCTATAATATCATTAGTTATCAATATTTTCTCATTGCGGTTATCTAAATTATCAAAAACACTTATCTCTCTTTCATATGCCTTTTCATTAGCAACGCTATATGCCACTTGAATTAAAAAGGTCTTATTGTCTTTTGTTGCTAAAAAATCAATTTCTTTGTCTTTATTAATCAAGACCTTTAGTTCGTATCCCATGTAAAGCAGTTCATTGTACACAATGTTTTCAAGATTATGATCTAAGTCATAGATATTATTACTAACTTTTAAAGAATTTAAACAAACATCACAATTATAAATTTTCCCAAAATATTTTAACTCGCTTTTTGTTTTTGTTGAATATTGAGCTATCTCATCAATTATATATGCTTCTTTTAAGCATTCCATATATCTTGCAACTGTCGTTACTGCTAAATTAGGAAAATCACTTTTCATGGCTTTGTGGATGGATCTTATTGAGAATATTCTTGAGTTACTGCGCAAAACAAAATTGACAACTTTTTTAAAAGCTACTTCATTTTTGATTTTATAGCTCTTAATTAAATCATTGATAACAATTGTTCTTTCTAAATCAAACAAATAGGCCTTTGTTCCTTCTAATGTAGTATTGGCAAGTCTACCAGGAAAGCCGCCCCATATTAAATAATCGGAAAGACTAACATTAATGTCGTGCTTCTTTTCGTACTCTTTTATCTCTTTGTATACGAATGGTCTTATCCTGAAAGAAACAAATCGACCACTTAATAATGTCAGAAATTCTTGTGACAAAAGTTTTGAGTTTGAACCTGTAATAAAAACTGAACAATTGTCTAAACGCAAATCCTTAACTGCTAATTGCCAATTCGCAAGCTCTTGAATTTCATCAAAAAAACAATAGCATACCCCTTCTTTTCTATTGTCTTTAACATATTGAACCAACTGATTAACATTGCTTGCTTTCAAAAAATCACTGGTTTTTTCAAAGTTTAAATAAATGATGTTGTCAGTTTTCGCCTTTATTTCATCAATTATTGATTCTAAAATGACTGACTTTCCACACCTTCTTACACCCGTAATAACTTTAATTAAATCGCTATTGTAAAAACCTCTTATGGGTTTTAAGTATTTTTCTCTCACAATCATAAAAACACCTCTAATTCCATCAACTATAATATACGCTACAAATTTTAAAAAGTCAACTTTTTGTAGTGTCTTACGCTACAATTTGTGTTTTTTTGTAAGATTGTAGCGTGATATCCGGTTTGACAACTCTCATAATATTATAACCAACTAAAATCTTTGTGCTCCGATAATGCGGAAACACTTGTTACAATTTATTTTTAATCTCTTTATGAAGGCAAGGGAATATTATTTGAATTTACATCTAATATATAAAATTAATGTGTGAAGCAAGAGCTTGTCCTATTTTTACAAATAAGTAATGGACTTGTATTTATATCAAAAACTTAGTCATAACATAAAAGAGCACGCCATTCTTAATACAAATGTGTGCCCTTTACATGATTTATTACTCGTTAATTATGCATAAATATTTTCTATTTTCATTTTACAATATTCAATTTTAAATATTTCATCTTGTTTCTCCTTAAACACCTCTCCTCTGCTCTAATATTTTTCAATTTTATTTTTAAGTTTAGTGATAAAATCTTCTTTATATGTTTTTGGTAATTGAATTTTGTACCTATAATAGTTACCTGAACATATTAGCCACCAAACCTTATCCAACTTATATGGAGTAACTCCTCCAAGGGTTGCAATTCTATCCATTTCTTCAAAACAATCTAATAATTGTTTTTTCTCTTCAATTACTCCTAGAGCAATGCAAATATCTAACATATGAGTATCTGGTTTAGCATATGATGAATATCCTAATTCCTTGAGCCAATTACATGCCATGGCAAATCCCATATTATGTATCCTCTCCTTTAAATATAAGGCAAAGGCTGCCCTTGATTTTACATTAGTATCAAATAAATTGCAGAGTGCTTTAAACTCATCATAGGACTTAAAGCCATTTAGAAACTTAGCCATACTAACTATACCTTTACAATAATTGACCCAATCACACTTTCCATTAGCATTGTATTTTTTAATAAAAACATTGCTTAACTCAACTGGGTCTAACTTGGAAATATCATCAAGATTAGGAAAGCGAATCTCTTTTTTAATATCTTCTTTTCTTTCCGCAAATTTTATTACATTTCGTAAACTACGGAAGTTTTGTAATATAGCCATTCCTAACTCAAAAGCATCTTCAAATGTCGAGCAATTTCTAGTATCTGGATTGGATATAAAATCATTGATTTGTTCCTTTGTTACATAATCTTTAGAAATCTCTACTAGGTAATTATAACTAAATTCATATACCTCATTAAGTTTCATATAAGTATCCCAACTTTCTATAGCAAATATTAACTTACCAAGTTTTCTTCTTTATTAAAAGATAAAGAATATCCTTTAACATCATAATCCTTAAAAGCATTATGTTTGATATTTACTCCACTATCAACAACAATAATTTTTATCACATTAACATTCCTGTTTAATATTTATAAGCATCTCTTTGTTTTTTATACATTGTTGCATAAAATCCTTCTTTTATCATCAATTCATTATGAGAGCCATATTCTAAAATCTCACCCTCGTTTAATACTAAAATTTTATCTGCGATTGTTGAAGCTGTTAATCTATGAGAGATAAAAATTGTAGTTTTCTCTTTTGAGATATTATAAAAGTTTGTATAAATTTCATTTTCTGCTCTAGGATCTAATGATGCGGTAGGTTCATCTAGGATTAATAATGATGGTTCTTTATACATGGCTCTTGTAATTGCTAACTTTTGAGACTGTCCACCAGATAATTCAATTCCCGATGAATTATAATTCTTATACAAATATGTATCGTATTTATTTTCTAAACTTTCAATAAATTTATATAAGCCGACATTAGTAATTACATTTTCAACTAATGCCATGTTACTATCTTCATTAAAACTTACATTTTCTTTTAACATAAACGATAAGTTTGCATAATCTTGAAAGACAGCACCAATGATTTTATTATATTTTTCATTTGGAATATCCCAAATGTTAATATCATTTACATAAATTTCACCTTCGACTGGTTTATAAAATTTACATAGCAACTTTATTAATGTAGATTTACCTGCTCCATTTAAACCAACTATTACCAGTTTTTCATGGTCATCAATAGTTAAATTTATATTTTTTAATACATATTTATCTGTTGAAGGATATTTAAATGAAACATCTTTGAACTTTATACTTATATTACTAAAATTATCCAAATCTATATCTTTACTTAAATCTCTTGTTTTTATTGGTTTATTTACAAATCCATTTAATTTATTATAATCTAGCAAGTTCAACATTTGTTGTTTATAAGCACCAATCTTATCAGAGATATTATTTAATGTAAGGGTCAAAGTTGCAACTGAACTAAAGTACAAAGTAAAATCGGCAATTGTGATGACTCCATCAATATAACGAATTGCTAGAAGCCATAATACAATAATAGTTTGTACTGCCATAATAATCTTCATTATAATATTATTCAGTGCATAACGTGTAAAATCCTTATATTGAATTTTTACCATTTCATCTCGACAGTCACTTAGCTTCTTCAAAAACCATTCTTGAAGGTTATTTGTTCTAAGTTCCTTTGCACTACCATGGTTGTATGCTGTATTATTTAAATAATTAAGAACTCTTGTATTTGAAGATACAGATGTTCTTATTTTTTTGTTTTTCCTATAAACATAATAAACAAATAAGGATTTAACTATGAAAGTAATAGAAATAGTAATGAAAAAGAGTAAGTCTAATTGTGCAATAATATAAACTAAACTTAGCAAAGTAAGGATATTAGTAATTATTATTTGGATTAGATCTAATGTTTGGGTAATTGTTGAAGCTTTACTACCCATTATTACTATATCTTTGAAACTAGTTTTTTCTACATCTTCTAAATCTACTTCAGATGATATAATTCCGATTTCTTTCTTTAACTTTAGTGTGAACCTTTCTCCAATTAAACTCACCCTACTTTGCAAGTAAACTTGAATTACTCTGATTACAAGTAAAATCAATCCATAAATTATTACAATATTAAATATTTCTTTATAATTAACCTCATCAGCAATTAAACGATCAATAATTAGTTTGGGAAAATATATAATAAATATAGGTAAAATCGAATTTATAATAATTTGCGGAATCATTAATATTAAATATATTGGTTCATATTTTATTATAATTTTAATCATTTCTAAAGTAGTTCGTTGATTTCTCACTTTAACTTCCCTCCTTTAGATATTGATTTGCTTGAATCGAAAATAATTCATGATAAAGCCCTTTACGCTCCATCAATTCCTCATGAGTTCCATATTCAATCATTTTACCATTATCTAACACAATAATCTTATCGCAGAACTTTGTGCTGGATAAACGATGAGAAATAAATAATGATGTTTTATCTTTTGCAATATTATATAATTGCCAAAACATATCGTATTCCGCAATCGGATCGAGAGAACTAGTTGGCTCATCAAAAACTAAGAAATCTGAATCTTTATACATCACTCTTGCAATTGCTAATTTTTGCCCATTTCCGCCTGATAACTCTAATCCATCCTTACTTATTTCCTTATAGAGATATGTTTCTTCTTTATTTTCTAAGGAATCGATAAAATTTAATAACCCGCTTTTTTCAATACTAAATTCAAACTTTTCTTGATTAAATGGTTTGTTGAAAACAATATTTTCTTTGATTGTATATGCAAACAAATAGAAATCTTGTAATACAATTCCTATGTAATCAGAATATTGTTTAAGAGGAATATCTTTAATATCTATTCCGTTTAGAGTAATTTTTCCTTTAGTTGGATTATATAATCTAGTTAATAATTTAATTAAAGTAGTTTTGCCGGAACCGTTAAGTCCTACTAAGCCGATTCTATCTCCTTTCCTTATTTCAAGATTAAGATTGTCCAAAACAATCTTTTTTGTATTCGGATAGACAAAACTTACATTTTCAAATACAACAATATAATTATCCATATCAATATCTATTTTTTTATTTTGGTTACTTAAACTAATACCGCTTCGCATTTTAATATCATTCTTATATTCTCGGTACAAATCTGTATATTTTATAGTTTGATTAATACTAGCAATATTATCAAAGAAACTAATTAAGATATTTGTAAGAAGTGCAGTTGCTCCTAGTAAAACTGTATATTCTGCTATTGTAATCTTGTTATCAAATACCAGATAAGAAAAGTATGCATACATAATAAATGTTTGAATTACTGTAATAATGGTATTTGTAGTATTTATTAATGTAAGTTTATTACAGAATCTTTTAAACTTACTAAGTATATTTTTCATAACATTATGATATTTTCCCTTTAATAAAGCTCCAGCATTATTAATCCTGATTTCTTTTGCAAATCGATATCCTGTCATTACATTAAATATGTATTCTATTCTTTGCTCATCCTCCACACATTCATTTTTAAAATTGAATTCTTTCTTTCTTTTCGCAAATACTAAAACAACATTAAAAAATGATGTAATAAATATTGCAATCAAAAAATATACACTTAGTAAAGAAAATATAAAAACAATTCCAGCAAATTGGATTATATATGATGAAAATTTACTTATATCCCTTAGAAAAAATGCCGGATGTGCACTCATAGATTTCTTTTTTAAATCAAGTATACTTTTATCCTGAACATAATGATAATTTATGTTTACACAATCTTCCATATATTCCATTTGCATTACATCACTTGTTTTACGTTGTAATATTACATCAATTAAATCTAAAATGTCTCCAATAATACTAAAAGCTAAATTTACACCTACAAATATAAGAATGTAGTTTATAACATCGCTAAGTGGCAGTTTCGTAATTAAACTATCAATAACTATTCCTAAACCAACAATATTGATTAATGGTTGTAAACCAAAAAATATACTTTTTAATGCTGCAATAAAAATAAGACCTTTACTTATTTTCCAAGAACGCTTAAATAAATAGATTAAATTTTTGGTTTTTTTCATATAAATTGTTCCTTTGTATTTATTATATACTCTATTCGTAAATATCTCTAATTCATCAATCCAATCATTTGTTGGAACGACAAATCTATAATGATTTGATAATTGGTCCACAATTTGACTTCCGACATTTTGTTCATAATCTCTTAGCCTACGATATGAACTATTATTTATACATAGTTTTTCAAACAAAACTTCCTTACTCATTCATTGTCATTTTATATAATAGGTATCATACAATACTAAATATATTCGTGTTTCTTTATATATTGAATAATCAGATTTTTCCATAAAACATAACTTCTTTACAAAAATCTATAGTTATTATACTATAGAATGAAAAAATAACACAAACAAAATAAAACTTTACACTACCGAAACTTTTTTATTTTTGTACAAATGGTTCAAACCCCGTTACTTACAAAATTTTTTATTAATTCAAATCCTATTATTTGCGGAATTATTTAGGTTCGAATCTTTGCTAGTTTCTTACTCTCAGTACTACAAAAGGGGGCGTGTTTTAATCAAAAAAGACTATTTCACTTATAAAACTTAGATTTTACTAAGAATTTGTGAAATAGCCTTTATTTTTTGTAATAAGTCAAATGACTTATTGATTTGCTCTAATGGCTTTGATTACCTATTTTGATACAATTACGCACCCCCAGCAGAAATCACGCACCCTTGAGGGTAAATCACGCACCCCTATTATGCAATTTGGTGCGTTCGATGAGATTTGAGCTCACACATCCATTTGAATACTACCCCCTCAAAGTAGCGCATCTACCATTCCGCACGACCGCAATTTATCTGCTAATACTAAATCATTCTAACATATGAAATTCAATTGTTTTAATATGTCTATTTTTACTTAATTGCACGTGTCGCAAAATAAGCAGGAATTTGCATTTCATGTAATCTCCCTGCCCCATTTGTGTCATCAAAAATATCCGTTAGAATAAATCCCGCTTTCAATTGTCCTCCTATTTGTTCTTCCAAAGTATGAGAAAATTGAACTCCACTGTCTTCTTTTTGTAGAAGCTCCATTTGTTTTGGATTTTTCAATGGATTAAATGGAAGAGGTGTGTCAATGTGGGTTTCATCTGTAGTAATATAATTGATGCCATTATCTAACCCCGCAACAAAGATACCGCCCTTTCTTAAAATTCTGTAACATTCTTTGAATAATCCTTCTACTTCTTCTATATAACAAATCGCAACTGGATGAAAAATAATATCAAACGATTCATCAGGAAACGGTAGTGGTTCTGTCATATCATATTGTACAGTATGTATTTGATACCCTTCCTTTTTCGCAAATTCTATTTCGTTTTCAATTTGCTTCTTAGAATTATCTAATACGGTACAATTTGCGCCAAGCGCTGCAAAAATAGGCATTTGCTGGGCACCACCTGATGCTAGACCCAGAAGATTTAATCCTTTTATACTTTTTGGAAACCAATTATGAGGCATAGGTTTTGTGGGTGTCAATAAGACATCCCATTCATTATTTTGTGCTTTTAGATAGGTTTCATGAGAGATAGGTGTTCCCCATTCCCAACCGTTCTCTACCCATCTATCAATAGTTTCACGATTTATTTTTACATACTCTTTCATACGACTAACACTCCTTATTTGATATCTTAATTATAACAAAAAAGAAAAAAAAGGTATACATTCATTTTGGATTACAAAATAATATATCCTTAACTATACAAATAATGGCGGAGGAAAGGGGATTTGAACCCCTGCACCATTATGAATGATCTGCTTGTTTTCGAGGCAAGTCTCTTCAGCCGCTTGAGTATTCCTCCACTAAACAGTAGTAATTTTAACACATGAAATAGTTTTTTTCAATAAAAAAGTCCATTTTTCATGGACTTGCATTCATTATTCATGGACTTGAAGTTTAATGTTGAAAATATCTATTGCATTTTTATACATTAAACGATCATATTCTTCTTTTGTTAATTCTTTAGGCGCATTAGTAAAATATTCTTGATAGATTTCTTTTTTTAGAGTATTGATTCCATCGATTGGATTGTCAGTACCAAAGACTAATAGATGAGAGCCATAGGTTTTCATGATTTCTTTTGCTACTTTTAAAGAAACCCAAGTAGTGTCACCGAAAATATTGGGTAGTTTATGAGAAAAAACTTCTTTCGTTTCTTTGTAATCCGTATATAAGCCAAGATGGACCATCACAAATTTTGTGTTGGGAAAATCTTTTGCTACTTCCAATACTCGTAAAGGAGAGCAATCAAAACCTGCTGCAGTATGAGTAATCACTGGAAGATTATACTTTTCAGCAAGTTTCACATATTCCCTAACTTCTGGAGAATTAAAACTAATTTTAGAATGATAAGGATGAAATTTCATTGCATAGATGTAATCACGATTTTCTTTAATTAAATTTTCTAATTGTTGATTTGGTTTTTCTTGTAATGGCTTTACCCATAAAGCAACTCCAATCTTATCTTTGTGTTTACGAGCAAAATTAATCACTTTACGACTGGTGATGATTTGTGAAATTTGCTTATCTTTTGGTAAAAGATGTTGATTATGATCTACCTCTATCGCTTCAATATTGGACACAATTGAAAAGTCGATATGATTTTCTTTCATCGAGTCTAGTATCATTTTCTCACTCATGATAAAATTAAGAGCTTTTCCCATATGAACATGCGTATCAATAATCATAAAATCACTTCCCTCTCTTATTTTATTATATCATAAAATGATGACAACAACAATTTTGAATAAAAATATAGTAATAAAAATATTATTCTATTAAAATATTGGTGGATTTGAATTATTACTCATAATGGTTCGTATATAATCTAGTTAAGAGATTTCTTAACTTTTTATTATATCTACTTCTATGATATACTTTTATTGAAGTTATATCAACTTCAGAGATCTCTGTTATAACTGTAAATCATGATGCAGTTATAACTGGTTGTGGACTCCGTCGCTTTATTGGAACACTATGAATCCGCGATATAATTTGGAGCCCTTCCTTTTTCTTTTTAAACCTGTTTATATGTTTTTAGGACGATACTTTTTAGTATTGAACCTGTATGACTTTCGAATATAGGCTTGAAGAATTACTCGTTTTGAGTAAGGAAGTTATCAACCACCCATTACAGGCATTGAATGAAAGGATGTGTTCATATGAACCCAAAAACCTGTATCACAATCGATGTATCTCAAGGTAAAAGCCACATTCAAGGGTTTATCGGCCCTAACCATCAATTAAGTAAAGCGAGAACTATGAGACACACTAAACAAGGATATCAGTTTATTTTGACTTTACTTGACTTAGTCAAAACCAAATCAAATACTATCGATAATCCTTTAATCATCTTTGAATATACTGGAATTTATCATAAAAGCTTGGAAAAATTCCTTATATCGAATAACTTGCAATATCACATCGTTGCTCCCCTTCGGGCTGCTAAAGCTAGAAATGAAGAAATTAGAGAGCAAAAGACCGATGCTAGGGATTGTTTAAGTTTATCCAAGCTATTCTACAGTAATAAGTTAGGGTTGTTTAACTCAGAGGATGGTCAATACTCAAAGCTACGAAAACTAAATAGATTCTATGATGTTAATATGAAACTGTTGGTGAAACTTAAAGTTAATTTCAGAGAAACATTGGCAGTCATTTATCCATGCTATAATAAACTTTTCAGTAGTGTTTATTCGGATGAATCACTTGCTTTTCTAAAGTTATTTCCTCATCCTGATTATTTTACCAAACTAAGTTCAAATACGATTTTAAGTCTATTATATGCTTCATGGAACCATTTACAAGCATGGACAAATAAAAAGGTAAAAACGATTATTCCGTTTATAAATGACACAATTTCGGGATGTAACTTTGATGATCCTGATATTAGTATGCTCCTTACTTACATTGAACAAATCGAATACTATTTAAAGCAAATTAAGAGAATCATTACCGAAATGAAAGAATTGGCAAAAGAACTGCCACTTTACAGTATTGTTCACTCTCTTCCGGGAATACAAGATATTCTAACTTGTAAATTCATGGCTGAATTGGGTGATATCAGTAGATTTGCAAACTATAAACAAATAACCGCTTACATCGGAATAGATCCAATGATTAGACAATCCGGGGATAAAGATGGATTACATCTCGGTATCTCTCGAAAAGGGAATAAGCGCCTAAGAACCATTCTTTACCTAATGGTTTCTAGTCTAACTAAATCCAATCGGGAGCCAAACGCTATTAAAGATAGTTATAAAAAAAGGACGCAAAAGCTTAATCCACTCAAGCCTAAAGTTGCGTCCACTGCTTGTGCCAATCAACTAGTAAGAATAATCTTCTATATGCACAAGACGAGCTCAACTTACAAATATATTTGTAAGCAGTCCCAAACGGTTTCCACCGTTACCTTATTATAACACAATTTTAGCTGTAAATAGAATATTTTAGATATTTTTAAAAAGTAGTGCGAAAACGTCAGTTTATCGGTTTTAGACTGATGCGTTTTATTGTGCACTTTTTTAATATAATCAAGTGATAAAGATAAGTTATGAAAAAACTTTATTAATTAACTTGATTATTTACTCATAATGGTTTATAATAGATTAGGTGATATTATGAACTGGAAGAGATTACAAAAGAATAAAAACTTAACCACTATTTTATACTTAACGACAAGAATTTTAGTTTTTGCCATCTTAGCTTTTGCTATTGTCCAAATGGTGAAAGAGCATAACTATGAATACGATAGTCGTAATGCTTTTATTATTACTCAGTGCGTGATTCTACTAACCTATTCCTTTATTCCAATGATTATCGAAAAACAATTCAAAGTTGAAATTCCAGAAGCAATGGAAGTTTTATTCATTTTCTTTGGAATTGGTTCTTTATTAATTGGAGAAATTATTGGTGCTTATCAGATGAATTCCTGGTGGGATGGAGTTATGCATTTTATGGGAGGAAGTTTAATTGCTATTTTTTCGTTTTCACTCATCAACTTGCTTCATCGAAGCACTACTTTTCATATTAACCTAAATCCTTTCTTTATTGTATTATTTGCTTTTTGTTGTTCTATGACACTAGCAGTCATTTGGGAAATGATTGAGTTTTCTATTGATAGTACAACACTCAGCAATATGCAACGATATCGTGATTCGATTACAGGAGAGCCTTTCATCGGTCAAGCTGCTCTAAACGATACCATGTATGATTTTATTTTAGGTAGTTTAGGAGCTTTTGTCGTTTGTACTTTAGAGTATTTTAAATTAAAATATAAACATAAATTTAGTATGATGATTGAACCCATTCATCCTAAAGAATAAAACAGCTGATTTTTCAGCTGTTTTATTTTTCTATTCCTGCTTGTAACATGGCAAGATAGTTTTCACTTGGAATATAATCAGGAATACTATTTCCACTTCCTAAAGCATAGCCCCCTTGTTTGGTTAGTGCTAGCATGTTTTTACTTCTTTGATATACTTCCTCGCTACTTTTATGGGCTAAGAAATTCATATCGAGACCTCCAAGAATGGCAATTCTTTCTTTTAAATCTTGATATGCTTTTTCTACTGGATAAATATTATCTTCAAAAGAGTGTTTTCCATCAAATTGGATGGTATCAACCATATCATCAATAATATCATGATAATATCCACAAGAATGAACTATAGCTAATTTTCCTTTATCGTGAGCTAATTTTACAATTTTTTGATACCAAGGAAATACATATTTTCGTAAAACATGGGGTGGCAACATTGGCTATAACTACCTATTTTAATAAAAATGCATACCCTAAGGCAAAATTGCATACCTTTGAGAGTTTTTGCATACCCCTATTTTTTATTCGTTATAGTTTAATCGTCTGATTTGAGCTATTGCTTCTTCATATGTTATATCTTCGTTGCAATAATTCAATTTGACAGCTTTCTTATATAACTTTTGCTTAACATGATCTTTTGTTTTTTCATTTTTAAGTAACGCTGCTATATCCATTTCATATCCAATTTCCCAGAAGTACATATCAACGCATTTCATTGGCGAATAAAGGAAATTAGTATCAACAGTAAGCTCAGTTCTATGTTCTACAGCAAATCTTGCAAGTGCTTTGAAACTTTCAGTTGCTGCCGTCCCACCAGCTTTTTCTATTGATTGAGTAAGCTTGTAATTACCAATTCGTGTATTTCTTCCATCATGATTGTCTTGATAGCATTTAATTCCAGATTTCAGGAATCTATCAAATGCAGGAACGCAGCCAAATGTTCCCATTAGAATTTTTGTTGTTAAAGTATCAGAAGATTCATCTTCTTCTGTTTCGTCATCAAAGCCTTTATAAGAATTCTTAATTTTCCAATAAAGTCCATTTTCGGTATTAAATAATAAATCATTAGTCGATTCAATATTATTAGCTGTAGGAATGTAGTCCCATAGAGAAGAATATTCAGGTTTAATTATTTCTCGAACAGCAGCCTTATGAGCCTTATAATCTCTTTGAAGTAAATATGACGATCCACGATACATTCCCCAACTAGCTAAATAAAAAGCTAAATGAAGCGATAAGAATTCTATGTTGCCTTCTTCAGTATTTTCTTTATTATCTAAAAAAGCTTTATGGCACCATTCCCATGATTTATATCTTGTTTCGGGTGCACCTTCTTGATAGTTTCTAATAAGTGAATAAAATCTTTCTATCTTTTGTGAAATCGTTTCTATCATAGAGTTCCTCCAATTTACAACTTGTCTATCAGTTTTGATAACTTTAACTTTTGGTCTTCATTTAGGTTGTTAATTTTATCTTCTAGTGAAAGTTCTTCTTTAATCACAGGTGCTTCTGTTTTGGTTAAAGTAATATTTTCACCTTCACATATTACTTCAACATACTCCCCAAAATTAAAACCTGCTTCTTTTAGCCACTGCCCTTTTAGAATTATTGTAGGTACTTGAGTATAATTTGTTCCACTCGTTGATTGTTTATAAATCTTTAGTTTTCTAGCCATAATTACACCTACACTAATTCTTCCATAGTGTTTTGATCATGTATACCAAAGATAAATAAAAGTTCTGATCTAATCAAAGCTCTTCTTTGCTTAAAGAATTCATCAAAATCTTTAAGTTCAAGCGAAACATCAGATAGATGATATTCAAAGTTATTTCCTTCTTTCACCCAATCTATTAGAGGTGTTTTATTTTTGCTTTCATTTTCAGCACCCTCTAAAAATTGAAGATTAGGTAATAAGTTTCTTTTTTTCTGCCACTCCTTAACTTTTTCATCAGTTAAACCAAGTGAAGATATAACTTTATTTTCAAATCCCGCATATGGATGACAATGATCTTGATGGAAGGATACTTGACTTAACTTTAAATTTGGATAAAGCAAAGACAAAAGAACAAATGTACTCTGTCCCTTTTCATATGTATCAAGCCAATAATCAATGTCACTTTCACCGACAGTAAAAGTTCTACCACCTGTTAAACTAATACTTGCAAATAAATCCAACGAGAAAGGAGTATGCTTACAATCAAGATCTTTTAATGCATTTCTAGTAGAATTTAATGCATCATTGCTAGCAACACCAAACAATCTCTTTGCCAATGATACTGACAAGAATTTTCTGGTTTCCTTCTTTGCATCTTTATCTTTAATCTTTCCACCCTTAAATAAATAGTAAGCAATTGGCATAGTAGCATTATATGATGTTAAATTTTCATGACAAATGCCTATTTCAGAAAGCATTGTCGACATTGAATCTAATGCGATATTTATTTTATTCCAATTATCACGTATTTTTTGAATCGTATCTTGAGTCAAAGAATTAATTTTTAAATTTGTATTTGCATCAACTAAAACTAAACACAATCTCATTAAATAATCCCTAGAAAATTGAAATCCATCGCCCTTGCTATTCATAGTCGCTAATAAGTTCTCGATGTTATCCTTTCCATCTTTCCAACCATCGATAAGAGTTGAGAAAAGTAGATCTGATTTGGAAAGTTTTCTTCCTGTTGAATTCACTCTGACAAAAATATCTAATGCTTCATCATATGTATTTTCTGCAATGCAATAATAATGTACTAATCCATTACCCGATGAGTCATGTAATCTTTGGAATAATATGGACAAGTCAGAACGGCATTGCTTTTTGAATTGTTTTTCTATCATAAATTCAAGGAAACTATCCAAAGCATCATATGCAAGCATTAATTTAACTTTATAATAATTACCATTCGCTACTTCGCCATCTGTTAAAAAACAAAATCTCTTTCTAGGAACTTCATCATCTTCCTCTTTTACTGCATAGTAATCTAAATTATAGTAAAGTTCTTTTGTAACCCATGAATTAGGATTTGAGCGATTATGCCCTCTACCGCCCTTATAATATGTGTATGAACCATATAAGGCTATATTCATTGAAGTTATTCTTTGTTGTCCATCAAGGACAATATAGTAATCACATTCATCAGTTAATACTTCAGATGCCTTCTCATTTTTGGTTTCACCTTTTTTAAACTTACGAATAAAATAATATAAATTAGGTTTTTCTTCATTAATTGTTTTTCTATTGGTTTTCCAAAAAATGCATGATCCGATTGGATAATCATCCACAAACGATTCAAACAAGCTTTCTATTTCATAAATATCCCACACATATTCTCTTTGAATATCTGGTAAAAGAAGGTTTTTATCTTTAGCATACTTTAGTGCCGTTAATGCACTCATATCTTCATATTTGTTTGATGTAGGCATTGTTCATTCTCCTTTAAAAATTCCACTTGATTGTAAATGTTGAAGACTGCCCTGATGGTGTTTCATAGACAATTTCCGATTTATCATCCATACATTTTCTCATTGCATTACAAACAAGAGGTAAACGATTTTTTAAACCCACATCTTTTTGTATATTGCCTGAAGTTAAAGTAATGTTATTTAAACCTTGTTTCTTTGCTTTTTCTATTTTCCTGTTTATATAATCAATAACCATTTCAGTATATTTACCTCTAGCAGGTTTTGCACCCCTATTAGCAAGATTACCTTCTAAAACCGCCACCTTTTCTTCTAAAGTAACAACTCTTTCAAGTAATTCAAGTATGGTCTTTTCATATTCCATATAAAAACGCCTCCAATAAATACAATTATACACTAATACATTGCATATGTCAAATTATGCAATATGCATTTCTTTGCATTTCTATAAGCAATACAATAAAAAAAGAACCTTGAGTCAAGGCCCTAATCTTACAATGTTACTTCAGTTCCACTTGTGAACTTAAAGGTTATGGTTTTATCTTTATTAACAATTGCCTTTTCAACCATCAGCATCCATACATCATTTGACCATTCAGGCAGGTAGTTATCTGCTTTTTTTATTTCCTCAAGGTATGCCTTCATCTTGATTTCTTGTGCTTGCATGTAGGC
>MVZM01000008.1 GCA_002068415.1 Tenericutes bacterium ADurb.BinA124 | reverse complement strand
AAGTATATATAATTTATGGTGAATTTCACCATTTTTTAATTTATTTATTTTTACCCAAAACAATTTGACACTATCAATCAATGAACATTGTTTGCTTATCTTCTTTAATCTTGATATAATAGCCCCAAAGAAACAAAGCACTTAAACAACTGTCACATTACTAAAGCTGATGCTTTAGTTATGTGTTACAATTTAGTTATGATATAAACTATTATTTAACTTAGGATTCTCATCAAGCAAAACTACCAAATAATTTGTTTGTTTTAAAGCAAGATAATATGATCGGTTTACCGAATTAGAAAAGAGGAATTAATATGAAAATGGTCTCATGGAATGTCAACGGCTTACGGGCGGCGATGACTAAAGGTTTTGAGGATTTTTTTGAAAAATGCAATGCGGATTTTTTCGCCATTCAAGAAACGAAAATGCAAGAAGAACAAAAAACTTTTGCTTTTCCCGGTTATCACGAATATTGGCATTCCGCTCTTAAAAAAGGTTATTCCGGCACTTTGATTTATACAAAACAAGCACCTTTAAGCGTAACTTATGGTTTAGATAATGCTCATATGGATGAAGGTCGGATCATCACCTTAGAATATCCTGATTTTTATTTTGTAACATCATACTCACCAAACTCACAACCCGAATTGGCTCGCCTTGATTACCGCATGGCATTTGAAGATGATTTTAGGGCTTATTTAATGAAATTAGATCAACATAAACCGGTGATTGTTTGTGGTGATTTAAATGTCGCCCACCGCGAAATTGATTTAAAGAATCCCAAAGCCAATGAACGGAATCCCGGTTTTTCCATTGAAGAACGAACAAAATTTCAAGCTCTTCTTGACAGTGGGTTTACTGATTCTTTCCGTTATTTTTATCCGGAGAAAATTAAATATACTTGGTGGAGTTATCGGGCCAATTCCCGTGCTAATAATGTCGGTTGGCGTATTGATTACTTTTTGGTGTCAAACCGCCTTGCTTCCAGCCTACATGATAGTTATATTCATGATGAAGTGATGGGAAGTGACCATTGCCCGGTTTCTATTGAGATTTTTTAGTATGAAATCCTAAAGAGGATTTGAACCTCAACCAACACTTAAAAAAGCAAGCAAAAACATAGTGTGTTCTTGCTTGCTTTTCATTTGTTAATTATTTTTTAACTTAAGACATAGTTCCAATAAACAGTAGCATTGTGCGGATTCCAATCTCCACTCCATCCTTCTGGTTTTTGGCTTCGTGGCGATTTAATAACTCCTTTGTAATTTCCAAATGCATAATACCCGATGGTTGAAACTGAATATGGTATATAAATTGAAGTAATATTTGTATTGTTTATAAAAGCATATTGTTGAATTGCAGTAACTTGATAAATGTTAATAGTGTTTGGTAATACAAAATCAGTTGTTAAACTATTAGGGTTAAATCCTCTTATAATGATTTTATCATCACTTAGTCTAGCATAACCAATATTATTAACAGTGTCCTATCTTTTAGCTCCCCAATAAACAGGTCTGTTTGAATAATTCCAATTATTATCCCATCCTGAAGGTTTTGAACTTGCTTCTGCATAGATTGTTAAACTGCTGCAATAACCAAATGCAAGAGCTCCAATATATGTCACACTATTTGGTATATAAATTGAGGTAATATTTGTATTGTTTATAAAAGCATATTCTTGAATTGCAGTAACTTGATAAGTGTTAATAGTATCTGGTAATACAAAATCAGTTATTAAACTATTAGGGTTAAATCCTCTTATAATGATTTTACCATCACTTAGTCTAGCATAATCAATATCATTAAGAGTATCATATTCTTTAACTCCCCAATAAATAGGTCTGTTTGAATAATTCCAATTATTATCCCATCCTGAAAGTTTTGAACTTGTTTCTGCATAGATTGTTAACTTGCTGCAATTAGCAAATGCAGAATTTCCAATATATGTCACGCTATTTGGTATAATAACACTTTTTAAATTGCTGCAATTATAAAATGCAGAACTTCCAATATATGTCACGCTATTTGGTATAATAACACTTTTTAAATTGCTGCAATTATAAAATGCAGAACTTCCAATATATGTCACGCTGTTTGGTATGATAATGCTTTTTAAATTGCTGCAATTATAAAATGCAGAATATCCAATACTTGTCACAGTATTTGGCATAAAGACACTTTTTAAATTGCTGCAATTATAAAATGCTGTTGTTCCAATAGATTCTGCTTTTGTAAGATTTACTTCTTTCAAATTAGTTGCACCATTGAATGCATCATCTTCTATTTTTTTTACATTATTAGTAATTAAAGTCTCTATAATGGTATTATCTTTAAAAGCTTCCTTTCCAATTTCAGTAACAGGATATCCTTTATGAGTTTTTGGAATACTTATGTAACGGTCTTTTCCTGTATATTTAATTAAATAATATGATTCACCATCACTATTGACGGCAAATTCAAATTCGCCCGTTTGTTTAATAACATCAGGTTCTCCAGCAAACAAACCAGTGTCAGTATCTCCTATCCACCAGTGGCCATTTTCTCCAATGTGAGGAGTTATACCATCTTTGCCATCAGTTCCAGAAGACCCTTGAGCTTTTACACCAGTATCAACTGTCCCTATCCACCAATTACCGTTTGCACCAATTCGGGGAGTTAGTCCGTTTTCTCCATTCACTCCTGAATTGCCCTGTTCTCCTTGTGGACCTTGTGCGGAAATGCCCGTATCTTCTTCCCCTATCCACCAATTACCGTTTGCACCAATTCGGGGAGTTAGTCCGTTTTCTCCATTCACTCCTGAATTGCCCTGTTCTCCTTGTGGACCTTGTGCAAAAATACCCGTGTCTTCTTCCCCTATCCACCAATTACCGTTTGTGCCAATTCGGGGCGTTAATCCGTTTTCTCCATCAGTCCCAAAAGGAACAATAAACTGATATGAGTTATTATCAACAAATTTAATTTCATAAATATAGCCTTCAAGGTTTTGACCAACTTTTTCAATGGAAATCACAGCAAAAGGAGATGTGACTTCATCACATGATATAAGAAAAAAAGAAATTATTATTATAAATATAGTTAAGATTACTTTTGATTTATTCATTTTTGCCCTTCCTTTGTTTGTTTTTTTTCAAAAATGTTGGTGGATTAAAGATTACTAAAGCTAATATAGCGATTAAACCAATACTCAAAACCAATAATAATATTCCAATAACTAATGTGTATATTCTGTTTGGAAAGAAAATTAACTTTAAATAATAAGCTATCATATAGATAGAAGCAAAAATAGCTGATGATATCATTATTATCATTATTAAAGAAAAAATAGAAGTAAATATAATCCTTTTTTTGTTATAGACATATTTTAGTTCAAAATTTTGTTTCAATAATTCTAATTCTTCTTTGATGTATTTTGTTTCATCCAAATGTTTTGATATATTGTTTTTGGATTCTTTGGTAATAATGGCTAAATATTTATTTTGCTCTTCTAGTTGTGTAGTAATATCTTTAACTACATTCCCCTCGTTTTTATTTAATTCAAGATTTTCATTTAATTTATTTATTAATTCAATTCTATCTTTGTTTAAATTTCCATAAACTTCAGCAAAGGTTTTACTAATCGATTTTAACAACAAACCTACCTCGCTAGATAGCTCTAATTTAATAGTATCAATCCTTTTTTGAGTAGTGTTTTGAAAATCAGTTGAGATTTTGTTGGAAACATCATTTAGTTTATTGCTAAACTCATTAATGTATCCTAATATCTTTTCTTTAAATTCTGAAAGATTCGTAGTTTGAAGATCCAATTGTTCACTAATTGAGTTGGTTCTTTCTCCAATTTGATTTTGAAGTTTTAGAGCTTCTTCTTGGTAAGCATTGATTTTTTCGTAAATCTCATATAATTCATTTAATATTTCTCGATACTTATTATCCACCAAAAATCTCCTTTAATTTGTTTATATGGTTTTTTGTTTTTTGCCCAAGCACATTATCTAATTCCTTATTAACAACTTTTATAAATACTTTTCCATTATAATAATCGACTTTGGCTAGTGATTGTTTGATTTTTTTATAAGAAGAGGTAAAACCAAATATATATCTTGCTACATTTATATAATCAATTTTATTATCATTAACTAAATCGTTTAAAACCGTCATCGTCATATCATAGCTGTCCAATAAAATAAAATCTTCGTGTAACATTATTTTGTAATCATCATCCCACTTTGTTCTATTCTCCAAAAATTCCCTTCTTTTTTCACAAATATTTCGAATTCTAATACAATCATTTAACATATCTAATCTTTCGATTAGCAGTTCTTTTGTTTCTTCATCAATTTCCCAAAAATCTTTTTCAACATCAACTACAAAGTTGGAAAAAAAATGTTGATATTTTTCTAAATTTTCCTTTGATATACTTGAAGTTAATTTTTGTATTTCATCTAAGTTTGAATTTTTAAATTCCGTTTTCAATTTGTCAAGATTATCATTTGTATCAAATTGATTCAACAAATGTCTTAATGCGGTATCATTTTTTCTACTTGCTTTCTCATATTCTTTTTCTTCAATTAATTGGATTGCTTGATCAAAAAACTTTCCCGGTTCATTTGTTGTTCTTAAATATTCTTCAATATCGCTTTCAACAATGTCTTCTGGAATTTTCTTCTCACCAGAATAAAATAAAATTTGTTTTACTTGTTCGTGATCTCCTAAGCCCTCTTCACAAATAATTATGCTGTTTTTTGCTCTTGTAACAGAAACATAAAATTTGTTAAAGGTCATAGAAGACACTTTGTTATTAGTTTCGTTTATTAAATTATTAAATATATCAATATTATCAGAAATTAAATTAAATATTACAACGCTTTCACTTTCCAAACCTTTTGAATTTTGAACAGTAATAATTTGGTTTTCTATATTGTTATCATAAGAATCACCTTCTAAAGCTTTTATTCCTTCTATTACTTTTTCTTTAGATTTTTCATTATCAACGATTAAATAATAATCTGTTGCATCTTTTAAAGTAATCAAAACAAAATCAATTAATTCCTTTTTTTCTATTAAACATGCAAAATGTCCATCAAATTCTCCTATTCTTTCCGATTCTTCTTTTATAAGATCTTCTGTATTAGTAGTTAATTTAAAATCCTTTCTTAATTTAACCAAATGATTTATGTAATCTAACAAATTTGGACCACACCTGTGTGTCTTTTTTAAAATTATCTGATTGATATTTCGCTTGTTTTGTTCTTCATCTTCATAAAGATAAGAATTAAATCGACCAAAATGATAAATTGTTGGATTAATAGTTTGATTGGGATCTCCAAAAAAATAAATGTTGTTGCTTCCTTTTTTTAACAACTTCGCTATGGCCATTATTTGGATTTCTGTCAAATCTTGAACTTCGTCAATGACAATTCCATCATACTTTTGGGAATTTTCTATTTCATAATTTAAAATGGCTTTTGCACAATCGTTATCATCATATAAATTATAAGTTTTTAGGATTTTATTATATTCTTGTTTTAGCTTAATAAGATCCAAGATTTTTTTATCGCTAATTCCATCTTTTTTTAATTCTTTTTCAACATTGCTGTCTTCAATAAAATTGAACTCTTTATTAATTAATCTAAAGGAATTTATTTTATCAATTGTTTTTTTATCAAATTTAGACAGTATGGAATCGATGTTTTTTTTCTTTTTACTTGAAACTATCCTATCTAAAAAATCGGTTAAATCTTTTTCCTCAAGTAATTGTTTTTGTAAATGATCATTTAAAAATTTTTTTATTTTAAACCCTTCTTCTTCCAAATTTAAGTCTTTTAAAAACATTTCAAGTCCTTTTATATTTAAATTGAAAATTTTTTTAGGCTCGGAAACTCTTCCTTTCATTAGTCCTCTAATATAAGTGTAAACAAAATAATTTGAAAAAATAATATCGTCTTTAAAAGAGGGATTAAAATTACGAAATTTATTAATAATATCATCTATCTTTTCTCTTGCATTTAATTCATCAATTATTTGGTCAGTTTTTATTTGTCTATCGATTTCCAACTGAATAAATAAATCTTTAAATTGAAACATATGAGTGTTGTCTTTATTAATATCTAATCCATCAAATTTTAATGTGTCTTTTGCTTTATTAATTAATTTGGATGTATAAGTCAAATACAAAAACTTACTGTCGTTATCTTGTCTTATCCAGTTTTTAAATAATTCATAACTAATTAATGTTTTTCCTGTCCCAGCACTACCTTTGATAGAAGCTGGTGGTTTAGTTAACAATAAAATTTCATTTTGCAAGTTTGTAAGTTTTATTTTAAAAACAGGTGTAGATACAACATCATTTTCTTTTTCAAATGAATAATCAAAAAAATAAAATAAAGTAATTGTTGATTTATTATATCTTTTTGCTGCTTTTCTTTCATCATCGTGTCTTGTAACATAAGCAATAAAAATTACATCATCCGAATCAACTTTATTTGTTGAAGGTTGAAGATCCCCCCCAAAACAATAAAACAGTCTATGTTGGCTGTCTCTTCCTTGAGGATATAAGTGATACAAGACTTTATTAATTCCCGCCCACTTTGCTTTCCCACTACCTAAATATAAGCGTGCTAGATATTCTGGCACCTCTCGGGAATTACGAACACTTATATCATTCACTATAGAGTTAATTTGTAACTTGTCCTCAGGATCTAGTTCATTAAATGCCTTTATAAATTGTTCGGTAACATATACTAGTGCCATTAGTCAATCTCCAATAATAATTAATTTCTTATTAGTATTGTAACAATTATTAAAAACAATGTAAATAATTTATACCTTTTCCATTTAATTATTTAAATTAAAAACACCTTAATTCTTAAAACCAAGGTGTTCTATTTTTTTTATTTGGTATTTCGAAGAGAATTCAAGTCTTTAATAAATGACTTAGAAGAACATTCGCTGTCAATAAAAAGTTCTTATAATAAAACAAAAGCAATTACTTCAGCAATCCAATTGTTTAATCTAAGTAACATAGTTAAAAGGCTGATAATCTCAATATTTTATAATCTAAGTTATTACAAATCAAAAATAAATACGTTTTTGTAACACTTATGATAAGGTAATATCAACCTTGTTTAACAACCAATCTTCAATGTTTAAATGCGTAATTCCCTCCCTAGACATATCATAATCATCTAAACTTAATACATATTTTGGCGAAGAATCACGAACTGAAGCAAATGCGCCAAACTCTCTTTCAATAACATCATCACTAGATAATAGATATGCAACTTGAATAAAACATTTTTTCCCGTCCTTTATCGCTACAAAATCAATTTCACCTTTATATGTTTTTCCAATCCTAATGTCATAACCTCTAAATAACAATTCGTTATGAATGATGTTTTCCAGCGCATGAGAAACAAAGATTTGATTGGAATCACTACAAGCAAGCAAAAAGCCATTGTCAACAACAAACTGTTTTTCAATTGATTTTAATGTTCTTTTGGCAGCAATATCATACCGTTTCACTCTCGATATCAAACAAGCTTGTTCAAGTTTCTCTAAATAACGATAAACATTTTCGCGATATATTTTACTGGAGTTGTTTTTATTATAATAATCAACAATCCTGTTGGCAGAAAATTCCTTAGAAGTATTACTAATGATATATTTTGATATGGTAATAAAAGTTTCTTTATCAATTTTAGATTTGTCATTACAAATATCTTTATCGATTATTCCATAATAAAGCGCCTTCAGATATTCTTTAATATCTTCTTCTAATGAATAATCCAAACGCTGAGGCATACCACCAAATTTAATAAAGTCCTGTAAGGGCTTATTGGGCATTTCTAAGCCTTTTTCTTGATAGTATTCCATCAGTTCACTGTATGTAAAGGGCATTATTTTAAATTCTTTACATCTTCCAACCAATAAACTAGCAAGTCGTCCGGATAAAAGTTTTGAATTGCTTCCTGTCACAAAAAGAGAAACATTCTTTGTTGCTTTAAGAGACGCTAAGGTTTTTTCAAATTCTTTCACATATTGAATTTCATCCAAGAAGATATAATATTTACCCTCATCTTTAATTTGTGTCAAAATAAAATCATTAAGTTGATTGAATGTGCTGATATGTGCAAATTGGACATCTTCAAAATTAATTGAAATAATGTGATTTTCCTCAATACCATTTTCATTAATTAATTCATCTTTGATTTGATTAAGTAACACACTTTTTCCACATCTTCTAACGCCTGTTAATACTTTAATTAAATTGGATTCATAAAATCTTCTTATTTTTTCTAAATATTGTTTTCTAATAAGCATCTATACTCACCCCAAAGATATTATATCATAGAATAAAACAATGTGTTACAAATTTAAAATAATTTTAAGTTTGTAACACATATTGATATATTAATCTTTGGAATCTTTAATCAAAAGATTATCCTAATAAATTCCCATATCTACCATAAATAAAAAAACACCCTAATTTATAAAACTAAGGTGTTTTTAGCTAAGTTAGGTTTTTGTTAATAACTAACAAAATGCTTAACTCGTTTAAATCGTCACAACTGCATTATAAAGAGCCTGATAATAACCACCGCTTTGTACAAGCTCCTCATGTGTCCCTCGTTCCATAATCCCGTTTTTCCCTAGGACGATGATTTCATCCGCATTTTGGATTGTGGAAAGACGGTGGGCAATCATAATCGTCGTTTTGTCTTTCGCCAATTCCTCAAACGATTGTTGGATGAGGTTTTCAGTAATGTTATCCAGTGAAGAAGTCGCTTCATCCAAAATGAGAATCTTCGGGTTTTTCAAAAACAACCGGGCAATCGAAATCCGTTGTTGCTGACCCCCGGATAACTTCACTCCCCGTTCACCGGTTAAGCTGTCATACCCTTGTTCAAGCGACATAATAAAGTCATGGATTTGGGCTTTTTTAGCCGCCTCGACAACTTCCTCAAAAGTCGCATCCGGACGACCATATAAGATATTATCTTTAATCGTTCCCCAGAAAATAAAGACATCTTGTTGGATGATGCCGATGGCACTACGCAAATCATACAAATCATAATCTTTCACATTAATGCCGTCAATCTTAATTTCCCCTTTTAAAACATCATAAAAGCGGGGAAGCAGTTTGGAAATCGTTGTCTTCCCGACTCCGGTTTCCCCAACAATGGCAACCTTCCTTCCGGCCGGAATCTCATAACTGAAATTCTTTAAAACAAATTCATGTTCATCCTGACTATAGCTGAATTCCACATTTTTAAATTGAATATCGCCGATGAAGTCGCTTTTTTTAAGGGCCTTAGGTTTAGAAACGATTTTCGGTTCCACATCCATAATTTGGTAAAACTTTTCAATTCCGGAAAAACCCTGTTGCAGTTGTTCCATGGAATTAGTCAAGCGTTGAATCGGGCGAATTAAAAAGTTAACATACAGAAAATAAGTTGTTAGATCGATATAATCAATCCGGTTTTTATAAACAAAGTAGCCACCGAAAATTAAAACGGCTAAATTGGCTAGGTTTGCGAAAAAATCATTCCCGGAACCGTATAAACCAATTTCCCGAAAAATATTGGAGCGGGCTTTCCGATACTGCGAATTGACTTTTTCAAACTTTGTTTGTTCATAACTTTCATTATTGTAAGCTTTCGTCAGCCGAATTCCGCTAATACTGCTTTCAATTTCCGCATTCAACTCCCCTTGAACGGTCCGAGAAACACGAAAAGAATTAAGCATTTTGCGTCTTCGGGTAAGCGAATAAGTAACTAACATCAATAAAAAGACAAATACGATGAGCGTTAATAAGGGTTCAATAAACATGAGAATGGTGAAACTGCCCATTAACATAAGACTCGAAATAAACAAATCTTCCGGAGCATGATGACTCATTTCCGAAACATCGTGAAGATGTGAGGTGAGGTTGGTCATTAATTCACCGGTTTTTTTATTATCAAAAAACTGATAATCCAAAACTTGCAATTTTCGAAACAAATCACTGCGCATATCGGTTTCAATTCTAATCCCCATCACATGACCGTAGTAACCGATGATATACGAAAACAAAAACCTGATGCCATACAAAACCAACAAGAAAAAGCCGACCAAGAGCATAGTCCTAATTTGGGAATTAGGGATTAATTCTCTTAAAATGCGGTTGGTGGCCACGGGGAAAAGTAAATCAATTCCCGCCACGGCTAACGCACAAAATAAATCCAAAACTAAAAGCCGCCAATGGGGCCGATAATATTTAATAAATCTTCTAATCATTTCTACCTTTCCGTCTTTAAGGCCTCAATCGGATTTTTACCGGAGGCAATCACTGCCGGAATTAAACCGGCCATAAAAGAAACTAACATACTGCCAAAAACCATTAAAAAGATATAACGCGACTCAAACTGCGCCACAATCACCTGCGAAATACCGCTAAAAGAAACCGTATATTCAATAACCATTTTCTTTACAAAATCATTAACCGGTTCAACTAAAACCAAGACCCCTAAAACACCAAGGAGCCCGGAAAAGAAACCGATGCTTAAAGTTTCAAAGTTAAACAAAGTAGCAATATCCCATTTACGAGCGCCAATGCTTCGCAAAATACCAATGTCCCTAATTCTTTCAAAAATGGAAACATAAGTAATAATCCCAATCATAATAGCCGAAACAATTAAGGACACCGATGAAAAAATAATTAAAACCGTACTGAACACCTTCACAAGGGAAGCAAATTCCGTCGTCACATTGTTCATATAATCATAGTAAGTGATTTTAACCTGCCCATTTTCATCATCATAGAGGCTAACAAAATTACTGATGGCTAAACGATCCGCAAAGGTCGGTGTATAAACATAAATCCTATTGGTGTTAACATAAGCGCCAATGTTAAGATAAGTTTGCTTCAGTTGATATTCTTTGGAGCTTGTGGAAGAAAAGGAAACTTCATCTTCATAAGCTTGACCCGTAAAAACATTTTTTGTAAGGCCATAGTTAAGTTGTTCGGTGTAAATATTTGATTGTCTGGCATCCTCATAAACCACTTGCGTTAACTCAGGCGTGTACAAAAGACCGCTACGATATAAAACGGTATTGGCGTTTTTCTTTTCCCGCATAATGGCGGTGACTTTAATTGAAAATTGTGAATTGTTATATAAGGATTCATATTGACTTAAACCCTTAGTTTTAAAGACATCCCCTTGTTTAACATATAAATCGTTATTAAAAAGCAATTTAAATTGTTTACTTAGCAATTGATCAAAACTTAGACTTTCCATCCCTTCATAATCAATTCCTAAATAATAAAGTGTTAAAGCATCCAAACAATTATATTTATCAATGATAATGGCGACTTCATCGGCCGCATTAGGGATGCTTCCTTTTAAAACATCGTACTGCGCCAGCACAAAGTTTTGGTCCTTGCTCATTTCACTTAGTTGGCTGGTGCTTACTTTGCGATAACCCGTGGCTGTTTGTGATAAAATGTTCATCGCAATGCTGGTGTTATAATCAATCACCGTATAAAGTTGGGGGGGAAGAGTTTCCATATAGGCCAAGAAATCTTCATCCATCACATTATAATAATCATAGCGATTTTCGCCTTCCCTAATCGAAACAAATTCACCGTCCGGGAAGCTTTCCCGCTCCACAACTTCAAGGCCTTCTTCATCTTTCTTCTTGGCTTGACTCATGATGGTAATCGGATAATTGCCTAAAGCAGATTTCTGCACTTCTTCAATATAAGAATTGACCCCTTTGGAAATCGATAGCACCAATCCAATCCCGACAATCCCGATACTACCCGCAATCATGGAAAGCAAGGTGCGGGTTTTCGTGCGCAACATGTTTTTAATGCTTAAGCGTAAAGTATCAAAAAAACCTAACTTGGGTGTTTTTTTAAGCCTTTTTTCGTTATTAATTCTTTCCTTAACCGGATGGCTGTCCTTTTGGATTTTGCCGTCCAGCAGTTCGATAATCCTCGTGGCGTAGTTTTGAGCTAAACTAATATTGTGAGTAACTAAAATAACTAAGCGTTTTTGGGAAATGCTTTTTAAAATTTCCATAATGGCCAGGGCTGTTTGCGAATCCAAGGCTCCGGTTGGTTCATCAGCCAAAACAACATCCGGCTCATTAACAATCGCCCGGGCAATGGCAACGCGTTGCATTTGTCCGCCCGACAATTGATTAGGCATGTTTAAGGCTTCGTTACTTAATCCCACCGCCTCCAAAGCTGCCCTAACCATGGTTTTACGGGTTTTCTGCGGTAAAGCCAACAGCGATAAGGCCAGTTCAACATTCTCGAAAACATTTAAATGGGGGAGTAAATAATAATTTTGAAAAACAAAGCCGACCCGTTGATTGCGATAAGCATCCCAGTCCCGGCTTTTATATTGGGAAACATCAAGCCCGTCGACCGTCATTATTCCCGAAGATGCCTTATCCAAACCACCGATGATATTTAAAAGCGTGGTTTTACCGCAACCCGACGGCCCGATAATTCCCACTAATTCGTTTTTACGAAATTGTAAATTAATTTGTTCAAGGGCTTGAACCCGAAATTTACCGACTGAATATTGCTTGGAAATATGATGCAAAGCAATCATGGCATCCTCCTTTCAAAAAATCCCTAACCAGGGATTTCTTCATGAAATACAATCCGTTTAATTTTTTTAGGAAGTTCAACGCGGGGGATAATGATAATGTGTTTGCAAGTTGTACATGCCAACTTGCAATCGACCCCGACCCGAATTAATTGCCAATTCTTCCCCCCGCAAGGGTGGGTTTTTTTAAATTCATAAATATCGCCATTACGAAAGTTGATCGGTTTGTTCACGATCAATCACCAAGTGCTCCGTTGCCAAGCGAATGTTGTTTTGTTCAAACAACTCTTTCACCTGCTTTTGCACTTCCCTTTCGACAGAATAATGCGTTTCAGGCATGGTTTTAATGATGATGCGAATAATAAAGCCTTTTCTTAAGACCTTAATAACGCCGATAACATTGGGACCTTCTAGAATTTGCGGGAAAGTATCTTTTAAGTTAATCAGTTTTTCATCAAGAAGGGCGATAACGCGATCAATACTTTCTTGATAATCAACTTCAATATCCACAATCCCGGTGGAAGGATTTTTAGAATAGTTGACAACATCCTTAATATCTCCGTTGAAGAAGGTTTTTACTTCCCCCTTCCAGTTAACGATTCTCGTGGATTTTAAGCCTAATTCTTCTACCCGCCCTTTAAAACCGTTGATTTCAATGACATCGTCAATATCATAATAATTTTCAAAAACAATGGCCATGCCGGCAATTAAGTCCTTAATTAAACTTTGAGCACCAAAACCGATGGCCAAACCCAAAATTCCCGCTCCGGCTAACACCGGCATAATATTAACACCCCACACATCAAGAATGATGATAATGATAATGATGCTGACGGTGTAACGGAAAATGCTTTGAATCATCTTTGCAAGCGTCACCGCCCGTCGGCGTTTTTGTTTATGACGGCGAATAAAGCGTCCGACAATTAAGCCGATAATAATAAAGACAATAATCGTTCCCCCGATTAAAATCGCGGTGGTAATTACTTTCGTTGCTTCATCTATTAAAAATTGTTTGATTTGTTCCATATTTACCTCGCTTTGTTTTGGATTATTTCTAAGGCTAAAGCCCGATACTCTTTACTGGCACGGGAATGGTAAGCCGTTTTTAAAACACTTTTCCCAAGCATCGGTGCTTCTTGAAGATGGCTGGAACGATTAATAATCGTTTTAAAGGTTTTAGTGGGAAATAAGTTTTGGACCTGGTCAATAATCTTATAGCCGAAGATATTCCGATTATCCAGTTTCGTTAATAAAACCCCTTCAATGGTTAACTTTTTCTTTAAAGGGTTTTTGTGCGTTTGCACTTGGTTGATTTTGTTAACCATTTGTGTTAAGGCATCGTAGGCGAAGTATTCACATTCGACGGGAATAATGACGCTGTCGCTGGCAAATAAGGCATTATCAATAATGACACCAAATGAAGGCGGACAATCCAAAAGAATAAAATCATAGGCCTCGCGAATTAACTGCAGTTTTTCAGCTAACAACCACACCTTATTCTCCACATTAATCAAATCCGTATCCAAGGTTGACAAGCGATTGGAAGCGGGAATAATATCTATATCCGGTTCTTGGGTTTCATAAATCGCATCCTTAATGCTTTGTTTCCCAATCATCACTTCATAAAGCGTTACTTGACAATGTTCACGCGCTAAACCGATGCCAATGGTAGCATTGGCCTGTTCATCAAGATCAACTAATAAAATCTTTTGTTTTTCGCGAGCCAGGGCTGCTCCTAAATTGATGGCGGTTGTCGTTTTCCCAACCCCGCCTTTTTGATTGGCGATGGCAATGATTTTTCCCATGTCACACCTCGTTATAATGGTTTTTGTTTGATTTGTACAAAGCGACGCGGATACATTGCTGCCGTTATCGCTTTTTTTAGGACTTTGATAATGACGCGCCTGCCCATGTTTTCAGAAAGTTCGTAAGCGAAAACATCAGCCACTTCACTTCGTAGTTTTAATAAGGCGGTTTGCGAAGCTTGCAGTTCTTGTTCATATTGTCTGCTTTTCATCGCCAAGAAAAAACCCTTCGTTTTCGTAAACGGAATGATGAGTTCTAACAAGATTGCTAAGGGCGCCACTGCCCTAGCAACAGTAATATCGAAGAAGTTACGGTCCTCAACACCCAGCTCCTCAACCCGCTTATTAATTAATTGCACATTTTTTAAAGATAATCGTCTCACAAGCTGTTCCAAAAACTTAACTTTTTTGCTTGTCGGTTCCACAATCGTCACTGATAAATGGGAATAAACAATGGCTAAGGGAATCCCCGGAAAGCCGGCCCCGCTCCCGACATCAAGGAGGGTTTTTACTTTCCTAAGGTCCACAGCTTTACTAACAGCCAAGCTGTCTTCAAAGTGTTTGATATAGACTTCTTGTTCATTCGTTATTGCTGTTAAATTATATTTTTGGTTTTCCGAAACTAAAAACTGATAATATTCTTGAAACTGCGCTTGTTGTAACTTTGATAAATTAAAACTCTCAAGCATGTTTTTTACTCTCCAACCACACCAATAAAATGGCGATGTCGCTTGGATTCACGCCGCTGATGCGTGAAGCTTGCGCAATTGTCGCCGGCCGGACTTTCTTCAGCTTTTCTTTCGCTTCCTTCGCAATATTTGGTACCTGATCATAATCAAAATCAGCGGGGATTTTTCTTGTTTCCAAAGTTTCCATTTTTTTGGCTTCTTTAAGGGCTTTATCGATATAACCGGAATATTTAATTTTAATTAATACTTGTTCTTCAATAGCTTCGGTGGCGGTTAAATCCTTTTTGCTAATGGTTCGTAAATCTAAAAAATCATTATCCGGCCGTTTTAAAAACTCATAGCCGGTGATTTTCTCATTAATGACGGCCCGGTTTTGGCTTAGAAGATAATTATTAACTTCAGGTTTCGGGGTAATGGCAAGTTTCTTTAACTCGTCAATCAAGGCATCAATCCTTCGTTGTTTTTCCAAAAACCGTTCATAGCGTTCTTTTGTTACTAAGCCGACATCCAAACCATGTTTTAATAAGCGTTCCTCCGCATTATCATGACGCAGAAGCAAGCGAAATTCCGCTCGTGATGTTAATAAACGATAGGGATCTTTAACACCTTTGGTAATTAAATCATCGATTAAAACGCCGATATAGGCTTCATCGCGCCTTAAAACCAAGGGCGGTAATTGATGTAAATTGCGGTGAGCATTAATGCCCGCCATCAAGCCTTGGCAAGCGGCTTCTTCATATCCGCTGGTGCCGTTGATTTGACCGGCAAAAAAGAGATTCTTGATTGTTTTGGCTTCCAAATTGTTTTTTAACTGGGTCGGATCAATCGCATCATATTCAATCGCATAAGCGTATTTCGCAATCTCGGCCTTCTCCAAGCCGGGAAGGCTGTGAACTAAGGGGATTTGGACATCCTTGGGAAGGCTTGTGGAAAGACCCTGTAAATAAATTTCATCAATCAATAAACTTTCCGGTTCCAAGAAAATCTGGTGTCGTTCTTTATCCGCAAACTTGACGATTTTATCTTCCACGGATGGACAAAAACGCGGTCCAACCCCTTCAATTAAACCCGAAAACATTGCTGAACGATGAATGTTTTCATGGATGATTTGATGAGTTAAGGGCGTGGTATAGATTAAATAACATAGCTGTTGTTGCGAAAAGGGTAATACTTCCTTTGTTTCTTCACTGAAGCGCCAAGGTTTATCATCGCCGGGTTGGGGAATCGCCTTTGAAAAATCAATAGTATCTTTCTTAATGCGGGGCGGAGTTCCCGTTTTTAAACGAATTAACGAAAAGCCAAGCGAACGAAGCGATGCCGACAATTGACTAGATGTCGCTTCATGGTCGGGCCCTTCTTCCCAAAAGTGATTACCGATTAAAATGCGCGATGATAAATAAGTCCCGGTTGCCATAATGACCGCCGCTGCCAAAATCGTTTCCCCGTGCTCCGTCACAACACCGCTTACGCAACCATCTTTTACTTTGATTGCATCCACAAAGGTTTCTTTTAAATCGAGGTTGGGAGTATTATTGATGATGTCTTTCATCATCTTAGGGTAAGCAACTTTGTCCACTTGAGCTCTTAAGGCTCGCACCGCCGGTCCTTTCGAACTGTTTAACATCTTCACCTGTAATAAGCTTTGATCGACAACTTTGGCCATCTGGCCCCCCAAAGCATCAATTTCACGAACAATCACCCCTTTGGCGGGTCCACCAATTGAAGGATTGCAAGGCATATTCGCAAGGCGCTGATAGGAACTCATAATCATTAAGGTTTTATTATTTAGTCTGGCGCAAGCTAAAGCCGCTTCAACTCCGGCATGGCCGGCGCCAATAACAATTACATCATACATATTTTTCACCATTCTCATTTTATCATACTTTCTATTATTTGCACGATATTTTTACTGTTTAACTTGGGAAAAAAGGACCTTGGTGTTATAATAGATTTGTTCGCAAGGAGAGAAACGATGGAAAAGTTAGAAGCAACAAGAACATATTGGCTGACAACCAACGATTTTGATGAGGGAAATTATCTCAAACCGGCAGCCGTCCTTAATTACTTTCAGGATATTGCTTCTTGGCATGCTGAATGTTTAAAAGCCGGATATTCACATTTACTGGCCGCCAACAAAATATGGATTTTACTGAAAAATAAATTTGTTCTTTATGAACACCCTGACTTTTTTTCTCGTGTCAAACTTTCTACTTGGCCCTTAACGACAGAAAAAATTTATTATCCGCGGGCCTACCAAATGAAAAATGATGACGGTAAAATAGTTGGCGAAGGAATGTCACTATGGGCCATCATCAACTTAAACACCCAGATGGTAACTCGTGACCAATGGTTTTTGGGAACGAGGTTTAAAGACGAACAACCGCTTTCCTTTCAAAAGAAAATTGCTTCTTTTGACCAAGAAACCTTCATCGATAAATACACCGTTCGCAGTTTTGATCTTGACCATTACCACCATATGAATAATGCGATGTATGCCAATTTAATTCATTTAGTGGCCGATCGTCTATCCTTGCTCCCCCTTACTAATTTGGAAATTCACTATTTAAGGCAAGCTAAAATCAACGATGTTATCAGTCTTTATTACCACGAAGACGAACAAAATATATATATTACCGGCAAAGATGATGCCCACCAAATTATTTTTTCTTCCCTCATCGAAAAGACTTAAGTTTTTCGCTTAAGCCTTTTTTTAACCATCAACTTATGATATAATGGGGGGCGTATGGAGGATTATATGAAAAAAACATTCCGGTTTTCTTTACTTTTACTTATTTTAATAAGCTTATTCAATCTTCATATTGGGGCTGCATCCACCGATGTTACCATGGTGGTCACCAACCCCGGTCCCAATGCGAGTACGGAAATGAATATCTCGTGGCACACCACTAATGCCTTTGCTGCCATTCAGTACACCAAAGCCACGGACCCTAATTTTCAATCCCCTTCCACAAAACTCGGCGTTTGTACAGCCCTTCCTTTTAGTGGAAAAGAAAACACGAAACAATGTAAAGCCACTTTAACGAATTTGGAAAGCGGAACCGAATATCTCTATCGGATTCAAACAACGGCTTTTTCCGATGTTTACCGCTTTAAAACGGCCGGTACGGGTCCCTTCAGTTTCATGCACATTACCGATATTCACTCTTATTTACCGATTCCCTCACGAGTTTCTACCGCTAATACCGTTTTAAATAAAGCCGCCACTTTAGGCGAAAACATGGCCTTCACCTTAATCAGCGGTGATGCGACCGCTTACGGCACGGTTTATGAACAATGGGAAGAACTGTACAAAATGAATACGGTTAAAACCATGCCCTATGTGATTACCCCCGGTAATCATGATTATTATAATACGAAAGCTGAAGTCACAAGCATCGATTATTTCAACGCCGTTTCCAATTATCCGAATAACGGCGCCGATGGTCTTCCTGGCTCTACTTATTTTTTCAAATATCAAAACGCTTTATTTATTTCGCTTAATTCGGAAGCGGCCGCCGCTTCTTCCGCCCATGTAACGGCCCAGCAAAACTGGTTACGCAATACCATCAAAAATAATCCCGCTGAGTTTATTATTGCCTTCACTCATCGACCCTTTTATACCGGTGATGGGAAAAACGCCGGCCAAGCGCGCGATATGCGCACATGGTTCCAAACGATTTTCGATGAATATGGTGTCGATTTAGTTTTATCCGGCCACAACCATGTTTATGCCCGCAGCTTCCCGATTTTAAACGGCGCGAAAACAGCCACCCCCGGACAGGGAACCGTTTATATTACCGGAACGCAAATCGGTGACCGTTATACTAGCGACCCCGGAACACCGATGCCGGAAGTTGATTTTGCACAAGCAGGAAAACTGGACGCTTGCAATGTCATTACCGTCACCGATCAAAGTTTAACCGTTAAATTAGTTAACAGTAACGGCGATACCCTGACAACGGCCACTTTTTATTCCAAAGCGACCCTTGATTCCGAAACCTTTCAATCCAAAATGACTGTTACCAGTGACCCTGAGGACTTTTCAAAAGCTACGATTACCTTCCCTAATACCAACATTGCCCGCATCAATAAGCTGGAAGTAATCGGCAAAGATGAGCAATTATTGGCGTCATTAGTTTATCCTAATAACCAAACAACACTCCAGCTTACTAATATTCCCAAAGATGCGGTTGAATATCCCCTAAATATTAAAGTTTTGTTCCGCGACGGCACTACCGCCCAAAAAGAAGTCATCTTAATTAACGAAGCCAAACGCTTCGGGACGATTACTAATGTCCGCATTGAAGACAACAGTGATGATGTTTCCGGCCTTTATTGGGATAGTGAGCTTGTGGAAGGAAAGATTGAGAAATTCGAACTCTATATCGATGATGTTCTTTATGCGAGTGCTTTGCCTGATGAAAACAGTATTTTAATGCCGGATGTTACTCCTTATGAAGAGCATCGTTTAGAACTAAGGGCTCTTTATGCCGATAAAACTGTTGCCTTTTCCGAAGTACTAAGTTTTGGTGAAGATACCGAGTCCGTCCTACTAGCTTACGATTTTCCATCAAGAACGCTGAAAGTCGGCGATAAACATACCCCAACATATGTCTTAGTTGCCAATGAAACTTACCCTCTAGAATTTAAATCAAGTAATGAAGCGGTAGCTATTGTTTCCGATACGGGCGAGATTACGGCGATTGCTGTTGGTAATGCCACCATCACAATGAATATTAAAAAATGGTGGAGTGTCAATTCTTCAATTGAAATTACCGTCGAAGCGGTTGAAGAACCGGACCCCGACCCGGATCCTGACCCCGACCCCGATCCCGACCCTGATCCAGATCCAGACCCCGATCCTGACCCCGATCCCGATCCTGACCCGGAACCAGAAACAACCGAACCCGAACCAAAGAAAAAAGGTTGCTTCCAAGCAACCAGCCTCTTTTGGACCATTTCAATTATCGGTTTGGTTTTCATCTTCCGAAGAAAATATCGCTAACAAAAAACCGGAGCCATCCGGTTTTTTTATGCCTATTAAAAAAGAAATCACCAAATAACATCAATCAAAAAGACATTATGGTAAATAAAAAAAGACAACAAAATTAATAATGAAACCGATTAAAGCGGCTATCCCACAAGATTTTGCACGCCTAGGAAAATTATTTTTCCAATTTAAAAAAAGGATTAAGCCAACAAGCGGTATCAAAAAACTTAAAATAGCATAACCAACGCTGGGCGCATCATTGTTTGCCGTTTTCGCCGCAAACTTTCCATCCTGCCTAGTTCCACACTGCGGACAGAACGCCGCTTCATCCTCTAGTTGGTTGCCACAATTAGCACAATATTTCATTTTCTTCCTCCTCCTTAAGCATTAGGGTCTAAAACGGTAATATCAATGGTTCCCACCACATTGTCAAGACTGGTGGCCGTAATCGTTGTCGTTTTGTAATTGGTACTGTTTTCAGGAACACTAACTAAACCCGTATTACTAACCGTAACAACGGATGTATTACTTGAAGTGTAAGTTAAAACCGGACAAGCATGGGCCGGTAAAATGGTGGCAACTAACTGTAAAGTATCCGTAACTCCCATCGTCGTTTTACCTCCGGCGGTACTTAAAGTGACTTTGGTTGTTGGTTGATACTTAACAAGAATGGTCTTTTTCACACTCATCAAGGGATCAACTTTCGATGTCGCCACAACAACAATCTGTTTTCCTCCCGCCGTCAGTTCCGCTTTCGTGGTAGCACCAATCACACCCGACAATAAACCGCTGGGTGAAACAGTTGCCGCCTCGACATCGCTTTGCACACTATCCTCGATTGACCATGTCACTTCATTAGACAGATGACTTGGTAAAACCGAAACCGCTAATTGAATGGGGGTGCCAACAGTCACAAACGCCGCCGAACTTATACTCATGGAGTTGATGGGTTCGTTGATAACCGTCACAATGATGTTTGTCTTCTTAATTCCATCAATCGTCGCTGTTACCGTGACTTCTCCGGGAGCTATCCCGGTGGCGGTGTTTCCGAACAAAACAATAATTCCTTCTTTTGAAAGAGTATAAGTAACTTCATCATCGGCATCATATTCGCCATAAATCAAATTTAACACGGCATCGTCGCCAACTTGAATTGTAATCTCATGATTGACGAAGCGGAAAACATCAATATCGGTGGCTTTGCAACCAACAAGCAAAAATCCTAAGATTGTTATCAGAAAAATGTTAAGCTTTTTCAATAGTAAAAATCTCCTTTATTTATAAAACTATTGTCATTATATCACAAACGGATTTAGTTGTTAAGAGGAGTTGGCGGATTTTTTTTGTTTATGACGAACAATGAGCCAAAACAAAACTAAAGCAAACACGATGCCAACATTATCAATTGCCACATCGATTATGGTGCCAACGCGTCCGGGAACGCTCAGTTGAATCAATTCATCAACGACAGCAACGACTATTGAACTAATCAAGGCTTTTTCCAAGGTTTTTTGAAGCGGATGTTTCCGAAAATATTGCAAACAAAATAAAAGTGCTAACACAAAAAACTCAAACATATGAGCACCTTTACGGATTAACATCGACAGCGTTTCCTGATTAACGGACCAACCGATTTTTAAAAACAGGTTTGTGAAAAAGTTGGTAAAAATGCCGCTGGCTTGGGAAGACTGTGCGCCTGTTTGGAAGGAATTAAGGAAAATAAAACTTATCCAAATGATTAGTAAAATAGTCCATAAATGTTTTTTCATAACTCACCTTTGCCGTATTTTAACATATTTATGAAACAATGGTCAATTGTTCTTTGTTTTGATATAATAATAGCGGTGATAAAATGAAAAAAATCCTCCTCTTGTTAATATTAACCATCTTGGCAGGATGCCAAGATGATCCTCTTTATCAATATGATAAACAAAACCCCCATCAATTAAATATCGCGCTTTGCTTTACTCCTGAGGAAGTTGTTTTACTTGACGAAAACGATGTTTATACACTTGATTGGACATACGAAGACGCACAATTAATTATTCGAAGTGAAACCCTTAATTGTTTTATTGCTGGCGAATACCGAATAAACATCACTGATTCGAAAAACACTCTCAGTGTAAAACTAGAAATAAGCGGCTTTAACCAAAACATTCCTTCGCTCTTAAAAGAAGAATTGTTTGAAAAACCAACAAGTTTTTTAGTTTTCTTTTCCAAAGCCAATTGTTACGGCTGTGAATTAATCATGGCTGATATCTATCGTTATCATGATGCACAAACCGCCCGCAATCATGAACCGCTTTTACCAATCTGGCAAATTAAATATGAAGATAATCACAATGCCAGTTTGTTTGGCCCTGTTGAATCGGTCTTGGGTGTTTCCAAGTTAAGTGATTTACAAATCCCGTCCGTTCCCACCCTATTATTAATTAAAAACCACATTGTCGTTGCTTATTACCATGGAGCAAGCGAAGTTCTTAATTATTTAAATACACTAAAATAAAAAACGCTCTTTTAAAAAGTGAGCGTTTTTTTAAGGAAACAATAAGCATCATCAAGCATCTTGGGTGTTGAAAAATGCGCTGTTTCATACTCTTGGTAAACACTTGTCTTCAGCTTCTCAGCCAGTTGCTTAGCATAATGTTTAGGGACAACATCATCTTGGGTGCCAACCCCCATAAAAATATTGGTGTTTTGCAATCGTTCGCTATGAATTAAGGGATCCAAACTTTGGTATTTTTCCAGCTTAATTTTAAATTCAAGGTCATCGGGCCATTGGTATTGTTGTTGTTTCCAACGATAAAAATCACAAAATGACGGTGAGCCCACCAGCGTAACAATTGTTTGCAGTTTAGGCATAATCGTGGCAAGATAAAAGCAAACTTGCGCCCCCATGGACACACCAAAAGCAAAAACGGGAGCTTTGCTAATTAGTTGTTCCGCTTGTAAATGCTTTTCATACAGCCACTTAGCTTCATGTGCATTTTGAATCACAATTTCCATTAATTCTTTTTGCCTGGCACTAACAGATAATTGACTAAATGTCCCATTATCGCGGTCTCCATGATAAGGAGCATCAAATGCCACCACGGTAAAGCCTAAGCGGGCCAACACTTCGCCCCGCCCCATGATTCCCAAATGACGATTGCTGGTAAAACCGTGAAAGAAAAACAGCAAAGGATGCGAAGTACCATCCGAATAAAGTGAATAATTTAAATTTTGAAAAGTTCGTTCACTTTTTGTTATATAAGTATCTTTCATTATTGATAACAAGTTCCCAGTTGTTCGTTAAGGGCTCTGGTGACGGCCTCTGCCCCTTGTGCAACATATTTAGCTACTTTAACACCATCGGTGTTTTCGGAAATCGATATTAAGGAGGAAGTGGTCGCAATATACAAATCTTCCCAAGCCCTTACGCCGTCAACAAAATATTTCCCGTTCGTTCCCTGACCGCCTTCACCGGTATATTCGCGATAAATATAGGTTGAACGCCCTGGTTTTTCGGAAGCTGTAAACAATAAAACCGCATAAATTTTGCGTTTGTTGCGACAGCCTTCATATTCTTTAATAATTTGTGAATAATTAATGACATAAGGGGCGGATTCATCACAATCCGGACAATCAAGACGATGAAAATAAACATAATATTTTGTTTCTTTTTGGTTAAAGATTTCCGAAGTCGCAATATTACTAACATTCCTTAGTTCACCGGGTTGTTTGCCACAAGCAATCAATAATCCAAGCATCATCATAATTAATATTAAGATTATTTTTTTCATATCATTCTCCTTTAGTTTTCAAAGAATATCCGGTTAAATGTTGATTAACGCCTTTGATAAGCATCATTTGATCATAATCGACATCTCGTTTGAAACCGGCTTTTAGGAGTACCTTTCCTGAAGCCTGATTTTCATCAATATGAGTGCCGATGATAATTTCTTTATGAAGTTCTTTAGTTAAATAGTCCACAAACAATTGGAGAGCTTCAACCATTAAGCCCCGATGCCAATAGGCTTCCGCTAAACCATAGACGACTTGGGCGCTTGTTTTCGTTAAATCATAACGCGAGACCCCAATAAAACCGATGATTTTTTGTTCGGCCAACAACTCGATTCCTAAGCGATAAATTTCTTGGCGTTCGTATTCCTGTTCACATTCATTTAAATAGCGTTCTACAGCAATTTTATCATGAAATTGCTTAACACCTAAAAAGCGAACAACACGCTCATTACTAAACAGTTGCCATAAGTCATCATGATCCCGCCTTTGAAAAGGGCGAATCAATAAATGATTGTTCGTTATCTTCAAGTTATTGACTGAGCGTTTTTTCATCATTTATTTCCTTCAATAATGTTTTCATTTCTTTTTTTGTGAAGCGAACAAAGCGGATTTTGTGTTTTTTCCAAAGCATTAAAAGTGCTTGGTTGGTGATTAACCAATAAAGAAAAACACCGGAAAAAACCAGCAACAAACTACTAAAAGCTAGCCCCGCCACCATAACATTAAAAGCATTACCGTCAATCAGCGTTTGATTGTTTTTAACCATCAAGGAAGCAATTAAACCGATGATTCCACTTCCAAAAAGCACAACAAAAGGAAACAAGAATCTTTCCCGACGACTGCGCCTTAAGTTAGTTTGGATAATTTGTTTAAGATAGGAGCGATTAATAGGCATTATAGCCCATTGGCTAGCCGTGCTTAAGCGTGCTAACCATTCTTTGTGAGTAAAAAACCGCTTTTGGTAAACTATGCCTTTTTTATGAATTTCGATGATGTTATTGCTTTCGCATTGTGGACAAACATCATTAAAAACACTAACCTTTAAACAATTTAAGCATTGGATTTTCTTCATACTTGATAAATTATACGCTAAACAAAGAAAAAATTCAATAAAAAATCTTGTTTACGATTTTAAAAAACACCAGTTTTAAAAACCGGTGTTTTACAATTAAGGCCTAAATAATATTGCGAATGGTAAAAGTTGTCTTTATTTTTCGAGAATAAAATATCCCATTCCAATAATTCCACAACCGATATGAGCTCCAACCGCCGGTGTCACCATATGTAATTCGATTTCCTCGGCGTTCTTACATTCTTTCTGCAAACGGTTAACCAAGATTTTCGCATCTTGTTCACGAACGGTATGAAAAACAAAAATCTTTACTTTTTTCGCATCCTTAATCTCATTCTTAAATAATTCTAAAGCGCGTTCAACCGCTTTGGAATGAGTGCGGATTTTTTCCTTGCTAACAATTTTTCCCTCTTTAGTGAGTTCCAAAACCGGTTTAACTTTCAACAAACTGCCGATAAAACCGGCGGCACCGCTTAAACGGCCGTTTTTAACCAAATAGGATAAATCATCAACTACGAAATAAGCATGTTTGTTTTCCACTAAGTAATGGCAATAATCTAAAATTTCCTCAAGCGGTTTGCCGGCGACCGCCATTTTCTTTGCTTCAACAGCGATATAGCCTTGCATATAAGTTGCACTTTTCGAATCAATCACATGAATTTTAATTTTATTCGCATACTCATCAATAAGCGTTTCCACCATTTGGCCAATTGAGCTTAACTGATAAGAAATGGAAATCATGATGACATCGGTATAGCCTTCACTGATTAGTTTGTCTAATAAAGTCATAGCCTCACCAACCGTTGGCGCGGATGTTGACGGAATAATTGGACTAGTTTGAAGTTTTTTATAAAAAGCATCCGCTTTAATATCAATACCATCAATAAAGTGTTCTTCACCAAAGTTAATAATCGAACGCAAGACTGGAATGTCGGGATCATATCCTAAATAATCTAAACCGGCATTAACATCGGAAATGACAGCTATTTTTTGCATATTTATCTCCTTTTCATTATTCCAGTTGTGATTATATCATGAATCGCTTAATTCTTCAACTGCTTTCTTTTTCCAAATTTCTCCTTCAAGTAAGGCTGTTAACCAAAAAATCCACTGCTTTGTTTGGGGTTTTTTGTTCATTTTCACAATTATTTGCTGGTTTTTATATTCAAAATGAATGTCTCGACTTAAAGCACTCGCCCGCATGAACAAAACCTCCGCATTAACTAAAGCCGACATTCGTCTGGGAATGGCCACAACGACCGTGTTTTCGGTTTCCAACACCCCATTAATCGCCAATGCTTTTAAGACAGTCTGTAAATAGCGTTCCTCAATATAAGTTAAGATTTCTTCGTTTAGTCTTCCAAAACGGTCAGTTAAAACACTAATGAGTTGTTCTTTGTCAGTCTTCGTTTTCACTTGGGCAATCTCTTTATGAATATAGATTTTAATGTCATCATCACTGACATAAGCCGGATCAACATGTTTGGAAACGGCAATCGGAATCGGCGTTTCTTCTTTCGGTGCTTCATGCCCGGATACTTTATTCATCGCATCGTTCAACATCTTCATATACATATCAAATCCGACTGCATCAATGAAACCCGATTGTTCCTTGCCTAAAATATCACCGGCCCCGCGGATGGCTAAGTCCCGAACCGCAATTTTATAGCCACTTCCTAAATTGGTAAATTCCTTAATGGCCGATAAGCGTTTTGTCGAGTCGGCCGTTAACACTTTATCCTCATCATACATCAAATAGGCATAGGCAACGCGGTCGGTCCGACCAACGCGCCCTCTGATTTGATACATTTGAGCTAAGCCCAAATAATCAGCTCGACTGATGATTAGGGTGTTCGTGTTGGGAATATCAATGCCCGTTTCAATAATCGTTGTACACAATAAAACATTGAATTCTTTATCAATGAAAGCTTGGATGGCATTTTCCATCGCCATTTTACTCATTTGTCCATGGACAACACCAATTCTAGCTTCCGGAACCAGTCTTCTTAATTTCCGGTATAAACGGTCTAAATCAACAACCCGGTTGTGTAGATAAAACACTTGACCCTCCCGGGCCAGTTCACGGTAAATCGCTTCTTTCACAATCATCTCATTTTCTTCCACAACATAAGTCTGAACGGGATAGCGATCCTTGGGCGGAGTTTCAATTAAACTTAACTGCCTAAGCCCCATAATCGACATTTGCAAGGTGCGGGGAATCGGTGTAGCCGTTAAAGTTAACACATTAACATTCACTTTCATTTGTTTGATCTTTTCTTTATGGATAACACCAAAACGTTGTTCTTCATCAATAATTAACAAGCCTAAATCATTAAAAACGATATCTTCGCTTAATAAACGATGGGTGCCGATGACAATATCAACCAAGCCCTTTTTCATATCCGCAAGAATTTGTTTTTGTTTATCAATACTGACTAAGCGATTTAAAAGCTCCACGCGAATACCGTACTTATCAAATCGCTCTTTAAAACTATGAAAATGTTGCCGCGTTAAAATCGTTGTCGGCGCCAAACAAGCGACTTGTTTATGGGAAAAAACCGTTTTAAAAGCAATCCGCATGGCGATTTCCGTTTTCCCATAACCGACATCACCACAAATAAGGCGATCAATCACCAGACCTTTTTCCATATCGGCTTTAACTTGGGCGATGGCTTTCAGTTGATCTGGCGTTTCTTCATACACAAAATCCTCTTCAAACAAGCTTTGCAAATCACTATCCGGCGGATATTTGAAGCCGGGATTTTGTTCCCGCTCGGCTTGTAATGAAATTAAATCGCCGGCCATGGTTTCCAGTTTTTCCTGAATCTTGCGTTTCTTCTTTTCCCATTCACCTTTCCCGATATTCGTTAATTTCGGAATCGTTCCTTCGCTCCCTTGGTATTTTTCCAGTAAATTGATTTTTTCCACCGGAATATAGATTTCCATATTAGCAAAAGCCAAGGCAATATAATCATTACGAATCTCTTTTAGTTCAATGGTTTTAATTCCTAAATACTTCCCGATTCCATAATCATAATGGACAACATAATCGCCGCTTTGTAAATCATCCCGTGAAGAAATAACTTGGGTGTTTTGCATCATGCTCCGAAAACGCGCTTTGCTTTTTTTCAGTGTTTTAAAAATCTCTGCTTCTGTTAAAACTTCCAAATGATCTTCAAAAAAACCAAAACTAAGGGCGTTCTCAATTAACATGATATGAACTTGTTCCGGTTTTATTTCTAAAAAACTAGTTGGTTCGGTAAATTTAATTTCCGCTTCTTTAAAAATCTCCTTTAAAAGCCCTATTCGTTCCGCTTGGGAACAAGCAAAAACGAAGGTTTTGCTCTTGTTAGCTTGAACATCGGCCACCAAATTACGAAGATCATTTTGATAATCAATAACGCTATATCCTTTTAAAGGAAAAACACAATCGATGGCAACATCGTTTAAACTCTTTTTAAATTCACTTAAAAAAATTTGGCGCGGCGCCCGATGAAACAAATTATAAAAATCAAAAAAGAAAAATAAATCCAGGGGTTCCGGTTTTTCCAAATGATTCAAATAAGTCTCCAAATCCAAAACAATCTGTTGATAGCTGTCTTGAAGACGGGAATATTCTTCATAAAAGACGATTTTTTCGTCGAAGTAATCAAGGATTGTAAGCGGAGAGTTGGTGAAGTAACGAATATATTTATTAAGACGGTCAATGTTGTGATAGTTTTCTAAATCCATTACATCGTTTTCCAAAAAACGAGGCCAGGAAGAAATTTGACTTAGGTCTTTATGAAGGTGATGAAAAAAGGCTGCTTTTTGTTTTTCGTCATAGATTAATTCCTGCATCGGAAAAATGACGACTTCATCGATGGTCTTAATACTTCTTTGACTTTCCACATCAAAAGTTTTTATTTGTTCAATCTCGACATCAAAAAGACCGATGCGAACAGGAGAATCATAGAAGGGCGGAAAGATATCCACCACTTCCCCCCGAACGCTGAACTCACCAACAGCCGTCGTTGTCGGTGTTTTTTGATAACCTAAACTTATCAATTCTTTCGCCAACTTCTCTAAGTTTATTTCTTGACCACAGCGAAAAGTTTTTACACTTTTTTCCAACCTGCTTTTTTCCAAAAGCGGTCTTAAGGCTGCTTGCGTATGGGTAACAATAATTTTAGGCTGCTTATCCAGAGCACTTTTAATCGTGCTGAGGCGCTCAAATTTAAAGTCACCGCTGACGGCAACCAGTTCCGCCGACACAATTTCATCCACTAAATATAAATTGACATTTTCCATGCCCGCCAATGTGCAAAACTTTTCATAAGCGCGGTTCGCTTGAAATAAATTACTGGCAACATAAATCACGAATTGTGACGACTGAAGAAACGCAAAATAGGTTAACAAGTAACCATGGTGGGGGCTTAACTCGTTAACCAGATAACGATAATGAGGATGGATTAGTTGTTCGCCAACGGCTTTAACGCGTTGGTTACGACTAAATAATGTAATAACATTATTCATCTTGACCTCTAATTGTAGCGGCTCATAAAATCAACAAACGGCAAGTTTAAGTAGTCGGTAATAATATCGGCACTGCGGTCAGTAACGGCTTTAATAAGGCTTCTTCCTTGAGCACTAAAAACACCCAAAACATAATCGACCGCTTCGATGTTTTCATCTTTACCGATGCCTAAACGCAAACGTTTAATTTGGTCGGTTTTCAAAAACTCCATAATGTTCGCCATCCCTTTGTGACCACCTGCTGAGCCGCTAGGACGAATTCTTAGTTTTCCTTCGGGCAAATCCATATCATCATAAATAACCAACACATCATCCAGCCTCAGTTGATAATATTTCATGGTCAGAAAGACGGCTTCCCCGGACAAATTCATAAAGGTTTGGGGTTTAATAATAATTAATTTGTCATTCTGATAATTAAAAAGAGCTATCTCGGATTTTAAGTTTTTGTTTTTCGTTGTTTTTTGTTTAACGGTTTTTAAAAAACTGTCCACAAACATAAATCCAACGTTATGGCGTGTTTTTTTGTAACGCAAGCCGGGATTCCCCAAACCAACAATTAATTTCATCTTTTTCTCCTTATGAAAAGATAAGTCCATAAGCAGTTATGGACTTTAATGTTTTAATTAGCGTCTTTAATAGCTTTTTGGCGATGGTAACAATCGACAATGTTTTCCAAAAGGGAAGCAATCGTCATCGGACCCACGCCTTTCGGAACAGGGGTGATATAGGAAACAAAGTCTTTAACACCTTCAAAATCAACATCGCCAATGAGTTTTCCTTCCACTTTGTTTATGCCTACATCGACAACAACGGCATCTTTTTTAACCATATCCGCCGTGATAAATTTAGGGCTGCCCACCGCCACAAATAATAAATCGGCACGCTTCGTCACTTCTTTTAAATTACTTGTTTTGGAGTGTGCCATTGTCACCGTGGCGTTTTTATCGAGGAGGAGCATGGCAAGGGGTTTACCGACTAATTTACTGCGCCCAACCACAACCGCATTTTTTCCGGCAATATCAATGAAATAACGCTGTAGTAAGGTCATAACACCTTTCGGGGTCGCCGGAACAATCGGATTTTGATTGGTAAAGAGTTTTCCTTGATTAATCGTGGTTAAGCCGTCAACATCTTTAATGGGATCAATGAGATTGATAATTGCATCGGCATCAATATGGGACGGTAAGGGCATTTGCACTAAAATGCCATGAACATCAGGGTTGGCATTGCATTTTTCAATAATGTCGGCAACTTCTTTTTGGGGAATGTTTTCATCCAAAAAATAAGCTTCAAAATTAATACCAACTTCCGCACAGGCCTTTTGTTTGTTATGAACATAAACTTGGCTGGCCGGATTTTTACCAACAAGAATTAAGGCGAGAGTAATTTTTTCTTTAATTTGTGAGACTTCATCAGCAATGTTTTTGGTGATTGTTTCCGCAAGTTTTTTACCATCTAAAATCATAAATACGCTCCATTTCTTTTTTTTTCAGTCAATTATCATTATACACCAATCAAAATAATATTTCTATGGTTTTAAAAAAGTCTTAAGAAAAAACTTAAGACTTAATCACAAACTGTTCATTAACAACATCAACGATATATGGGCGTTCCGGAACCAAAGCACCTTTAATAATTTCTTTAGCTAACATGGTTTCAATTTCTTTTTGGATAAATCGTTTAATCGGCCGAGCACCATATTCATGGGAAAAGCTCGAATCAATGACAAATTGTTTAGCACGGTCCGTAAAAACAATATTCAGACGGTCCTGCTTTAAGCGGTTCGCCAATTCATTAAGCATCTTTTCCACAATTTTCATTTGTGTTGCCTGAGACAAAGGTTTAAAGATAACAACTTCATCAATCCGATTCAAAAATTCCGGCCGAAAGGTTATTCGCAACAACTTTTGAATTTCCTCCATATTTTCATTGTTAAGCAAAAGCCCACTTCCTAAATTGGAAGTCATGATGATGATAGTATTTTTAAAATCCACTGTTCGACCTTGGGAATCGGTTAAACGGCCTTCATCAAGAATCTGCAGTAGAATATTAAAGACATCGGCATGCGCTTTTTCAATTTCATCAAACAGAACAATCGAATAAGGATTTCTTCTGACTTTCTCCGTTAATTGGCCCCCTTCTTCATAACCGACATAACCCGGTGGCGCTCCAACCAAACGGCTGACCGCAAACTTCTCCATATATTCACTCATGTCAATCCGCACAATATGGTGTTCATCATCAAATAAAGCATCCGCTAAACTGCGAGCCACTTCGGTTTTACCAACACCGGTGGGTCCCAAAAAGAGGAAGGAGCCAATCGGTCGATTTTGATCTTTAATGCCGGCGCGTTGGCGAATAATGGCATCGCTGACTAATTCAATTGCTTCATCCTGACCGATGACGCGTTCGTTTAAAGTCTCTTTTAAATTGAGCACTTTTTCCCGATCGCCTTTCATGATTTTGGAAAGCGGGATGTTCGTTGCTTTCACAACCACTTTCGCTACCGCATCTTCAGTCACCGTTTCCGTTAGTAAACTGTTTTCCCCTTTTTTCTGCAGTTTTTCCAGCTTGGCTTCCAAAGCGGGAATTTCCCCATACTTCAGTTCACTCGCTTTTTTATAATCACCCGTATTAAAATACTGTTCTAAATCAAAACGCGCTTTTTCCAGTTTCTTCTTGACTTCCTTGGCTTCTTCGATTTTATTCTTTTCCGCCTGCCAACGCGAAGTCATTTCGGCGGAACGTTCCCTTAATTCATTTAATTCATCCACAATCTTCGCTAATCTTTGTTTACTGGAAGCATCTTTTTCTTTTTCAAGGGCCAGTTTTTCAATTTCCAATTGCGCAATTTTCCGAGTAATCTCATCCAGTTCGTTGGGCATGGAATCCATTTCCACCCGAATGGAAGCACAGGCTTCATCAATTAAATCAATCGCTTTATCGGGAAGTAACCTTTCGGTTAAATAACGATTGGATAAGACGGCCGCATTGACTAAAGCACCGTCGGTAATCGTTACCCCATGATGGGCTTCAAAGCGTTCTTTCAGACCCCGTAAAATACTGATAGTATCGGCCACGGTCGGTTCCGTAACCAAGACCTGCTGAAAACGCCGCTCCAAAGCACGGTCCTTTTCAATATATAAACGGTATTCATTTAGTGTTGTTGCGCCGATACAATCGATTTCCCCCCGAGCCAACATCGGCTTTAACATATTGCCGGCATCCAAAGCGCCATCGGCTTTACCGGCGCCGACAATTAAATGAATCTCGTCAATAAACAAAATAATCTTGCCTTCGCTTTCTTTGATTTTGTTTAAGACGGCTTTTAAACGCTCTTCAAATTCCCCCCGGAATTTAGCTCCGGCCACCAATGCCCCCATATCGAGTTCATAAATCGTTTTGCCTCGCAAACTGGCGGGAACATCATCCTTCGCAATCCGGCTGGCTAAGCCTTCAATAATGGCGGTTTTCCCAACCCCGGCTTCGCCAATTAAAATAACATTGTTTTTCGTTTTACGGGCCAACACCTGAATGATGCGGCGAATTTCTTCGTCACGACCAATGACGGGATCAACCTTGCCTTTTTTGACTTCCTCAACAATATCCCGGCCAAACTTCTTTAATATATCTTGATCTTGACTATAATCTTGTGTTTGCATAATATCCCTCCATTTATTTATTAGCACTCACAACCAAAGAGTGCTAATTATATTATACACGCTTTCGCCTACTTGTCAAGTCTTCTACTTAAAATAATCCCAAATAAAACAAAACCCTCCAAAAGAAGGGTTGTTATTGTTTAAGCTTTTACTTTTAAAGTTTTAATCCAGGTCGTAACGAGATCCCCAATCACCCCAAGCACAATCATTACAGAGATAACAATGGCGATGCCGGAGAAAATTTCTTGCATCTTCGTTACGGAAACTTCGAAGATATCGGCAGCCCCCTTCACAAATTCCGCTGTCAGTAAGGGTTTGTGGTTAATAAACAAAAGGGCAATTACATTTGTATATAGTTGTTCACCGGTATGAATTCCGGCCACAACTTTATTCCAATGTCCGAAATATATTTTCGTAACATAAGTAACAATCACAAAAACAATCGATATGATAATAAAGGGAACAAACAATTTCACCGCCGCGTCGTTAAACATTAAAGTATCCCTTACCCACCATTCGCCATCAGCCGTCCACGCTAAATAAAGGCGACGGTTGATTAATAAGAAAACAAGCAAAACCCGGAAAATAACCGTGAAGATTAAGCCGGCAACACTGGAAGTTCTTTTAATCGTCACCACTTGTTCTTTCGGGAGTTTCGGTAATTGGCTCGGTTCCCAAGCCTTAATTTTTTCCGGGCTTGCATAACGGGATATTAAAGCAAACACAATCGTCACAATCGCAAATCCACGAATTAAACTTTGGATGGTTTCGGAAATGACCTTAGCGATGACTTCCAAAATGATGCCGATTAATTTCGTTGCTTCCGGATGACTGATATGTTCAATCAAGCCGAAAATAAAGGCTAAAGTTCCAAAAATAATTAAGACAATTTTTAAGACGCGGAGATAATCATCCATCCACTCTGCCGAAATTAAACTCTTACTTTTACCAAGATAATTGTGAGCGAGAACACGCGGGTTCCCTAAAGTTTTTAATACTTCCTTAATTTGTTCTTCCGTCGGGTTGCTTGGCAACATATCACTGATATTGGCCTGTAATTCTTTCTTCACCTCCGCCCGGTTTTCTTCCGGTAACCGGCGGGTCACATCGTAAATGTATCGGGCTACTAAATCGTTCATTTTTGTCCTCCTTTAATAATGTTACTCATTTCTTTCACGATTAAATCCCATTCTTTGATTAAAGTTTCTAAAGCTTGTTTCCCAAAGTCGCTTAATAAATAATATTTCCGCGGCCGGCTTTCCGTTGTGTCCCATTCGCTAAGCAATAAGCCTTGTGATTCCAACCTTCTTAACAAGGGGTAAAGCGTCCCCGCTTCAATTTTAATGTTTTGGCTTTCTAAATCTTGCAAGAGCGAATATCCGTATTTCATCTCATCCATTTGGCTTAAAACCGCCAAGATTTGCGTTCCGCGACGCAATTCTAAAATCATGTTTTGTACAATTGATTCATCCAATCTTATCACCTCGACACTATTATACTATATGTCATACAATATTGTCAAGTAAAAAATATTAAATTTTTTTAGTTATTAAAAAACTCCCTGTTATTCAGGGAGTTTTGCTTGTTTGTTGATGATTGCCCGGGCAATACAAACACCGTTAGCTCCGGCTTGAGCCAAGCCTCTAGTAATCCCGGCTCCGTCGCCACCAACATATAAATTTTTAATTTTGGTTTCAAAGTGATGATTGACCTCGGGGCGGGCACTATAGAATTTAGCTTCCACACCATAGAACAAAGTGTGGTCGCTGGCAATGCCGGGCGTCACATAATTTAAGGCCTGCATCATTTCAATCAGTGATTTCATGGTATTGTAGGGAAGGGCTAAACCCAAATCCCCGGGAACAGCTTCTTTTAAAGTGGGCGTAACAAAGCATTCCTTCAGGCGTTTCGGCGTAGAGCGGCGCCCACGAATAATGTCACCATATCTTTGCACAATGACGGAACCCCCGCTTAATTTATTAGCGAGCTTGGCTACTTCATGAGCAAACTCGTTCGGATTATCAAAGGGTTCCCCGAATTCATGGGAAACAAGGAGCGCAAAGTTGGTATTGTCCGTTCCTAAGCGTAAATCGCGAAAGGCATGACCGTTGCAAAGAATCGTCCCGTTTTGGTTTTCCACAACCACATGCCCGCTCGGATTGGAACAAAAAGTCCGAACCGTCGTTCCCACACTGGTATTAAATTTAAATTTCCCTTCATAAAGGTGCTCGTTAATTTCTTCCATGACGATATTATTGGTTTCCACACGCACACCGATATCAACTTGATTGTTTTTAAATTTCACTCCTAAGGACTCCAAAGTGGTTTGTAACCACATGGCTCCTTCCCGACCAACGCCCAAAACGACATTTTGACCATGGATTTCCTGACCGTTTTCCAACACTACACCCTTGGCTTCGCCTTCTTCCACAAGCACACTAATCACTTTCTTCGCAAACAAATAATCGACATGTCCTTTCATGTCTTCATATATGTTTTTTAAAATGTTGATGTTTTCTTCCGTTCCCAAGTGGCGGACTTTGGCCCGTAATAACTTTAAGCCGACCGCAATCGCTTTTCGTTCGATTTCCCGAACCGCCGGCGTATCGGGATTAGTAATATCTAAATTGGCGCCATGTTTAATATTGACTTGATCGACATAATTGATGAGTTCCATCAATTGATTATCGTCCATATATTCTTGCATCCAACCCCCGAATTCAGTGGTAATATTATATTTGCCATCCGAATACGCACCGGCCCCGCCAAAACCGGTCGTCATAAAGCAAGCCGGTTTACAACCGATTTCACCGTTGGCATGACTGGGACATTTTTCCACCTTTTTTAAAAGAATCGGACATTGGCGATGGTAGATATCATTCCCTTTGTCAATTAATAAGATTCGGGCCTTTGGCCTTTGATGCATTAATTCATAGGCACAGAAGATCCCCATTGGACCCGCACCAACAATAATACAATCGTAATTTTTCATATTCCGTCCTCTTAACTTTATTTTTTCCTTGTTTATTTCATAAGCCAAGTCATTTTATCATAAAAGTTTTCCAAAGCAAAGAAAACTAATTTTGAAACTTTACATTTTCATAGCCGCTTGAATAAAGGCCAAAAAGAGCGGATGGGCACGATTAGGACGCGACAGAAATTCTGGGTGGAACTGGCAAGCCATAAACCAAGGATGATTCTTTAATTCCAGCGCTTCCACAATCTTCTCTTCTTCATTTATTCCTGAAAAAACCATGTCCGACCCCTCAAAAAGATGTAAAGTCGCATTGTTGACTTCATAACGATGGCGGTGGCGTTCGTAAATAAGGTTGGTTTGGTAAATTTCCGCCAATTTACTGCCCGGTTTTAAATGGCAGGAATAAAGTCCAACCCGCATCGGTTTTTCAAAACCCTTCCTAAGGGGATTTAAATCGATGATGGCCAAATCGGCATCTTCATCAAATTCCCGGGAAGTGGCCTTGGGATAAGCCAAAACATGGCGGGCATATTCAATCATCGCCAAGTGCATAGCATAGCAAATGCCTAAATAAGGGATGTGCTGTTCACGGGCATATTTGATGGCAAACATGATTCCGTCAATATCGCGGTCGCCAAAGCCCCCCGGACAAATAATCCCTTGATAGCTGTTTAATACTTCACCAACATTATTTGCATTTAAAGTTTTCGCATCGATGGAATCAATTCTAATATTGACATTATTTGCGAAAGCGCTATGTTTCAAACTTTCATAGACGGACAAATAAGCATCTTTCAAGGAAACATATTTTCCCACCAAAGCAATTTTAACTAAACCTTTCGCATTTTTAATGTTTTCCAACATCTTCAGCCATTCCGTTAAATCAAGCGGGGGTGTTTGCAAGCCAAAATGCCGGCAAATAAAATCATCAATCTTTTGTTTAGCCAACATGGGTGGGACTTCGTAAATCGACTTGCAATCCCGAACATCAATCACCGCTTCTTTGTGAACATCACAAAACAGGGCGATTTTATCCTTTTGGCTGTCGCTGATTTTCCGGTCGCTCCGAAGAATAATCGCATCGGGATTAATCCCCAAGGAGCGTAGTTCTTTAACGCTGTGTTGCGTCGGTTTCGTCTTCAGTTCTCCCGAAGCGGCAATATAGGGAACCAAGGTGTTATGAATATAAAGCGTGTTGTGATAACCAACATCCCGCCGAAACTGACGAATGGCTTCTAAACAGGGTAATGATTCAATATCACCGACCGTCCCGCCGATTTCAATAATGACCACATCGGCCTTGCTTTTGGTGGCCGATATATTAATGGCTTCTTTAATTTCATTGGTAATATGGGGAATAACTTGAACGGTTCCGCCCGAATATTTTCCTTGCCGTTCTTTTTCAATCACCCGCAAATAAATTTTCCCCATTGTCACACTGGAATATTTATTTAAATTCTCATCAACAAAGCGTTCATAGTGACCGAGGTCCAAATCGGTTTCCGCCCCGTCATCAGTCACAAAAACTTCCCCATGTTGTAAGGGGGACATATTTTTGGTATCGACATTAATATAGGGATCAAACTTTTGCATGGAAACTTTTAGGCCTCGTTGCTTTAACAATCTGCCGATGGAAGAAGCATTGATACCTTTGCCAAGACTTGAAGAAACTCCTCCGGTTACAAAAATAAATTTAGTGCTCATAATCTCCTCCTCAAATAAAAATAAGTCCTCAAAACCTTGAGAACTTATTTGGCTCTTTTTAATTATACCAAAATAATAATTAAAAACAATCTTTTTTTAAATTAATCGTGCGCAAAATCGAGTTCGTCGTCATCATCGTCTTCGTCATCAAGGTCGTCTTCGTCCAAAACAACTTTTTCGGTGATGGTCTCTTCGTCATCCGTCGTTAGGCCTTCGTTTAGAAGTTCTTCTTTGATATCGTCATGTTCTTCTTCATTATCTTCGTCATCGTCTTCATCGTAATTTTCCGCTTCGAACTCTTTAACCGTGCCTTGATTAAAGGCCACTTCATCGGTTAATTCGTTTTTCAAAACTTCTTCGTCGTCTTTGTATAAGTCGTCTAAATAACTTCCTTCTTTATCCAACAAACTGGATGGTTGGCGATTTTTTAAATCCCAAAGTTTAACGCCGTTTTTGTCTTCACCGCAACAAATAAAATGTCCGGACAACATAAAGTCCATATTAAACTGGACGAATAAGTCATTATCCTTTTCGAATGGATAGCCCTTTTCTTTGAAAACATCTTTCGCAACATCCTCGATGGTGCGGGCTCTTTTGGGTTTTCGCATTTTTCTTAAGGCTAATTCAATCAGTGAATCGTTTGTCTTCATGGTATTCCCTCCATTAATGTATTTTACGCTTTTGTTGTGGTTTTTTCAAGTATTTTCTGTAAGACCTGAAAATCAATCCGCTTAATCGTCAAGGGGCTAAGCGATGTTAGATGATGAGCAATCGCCCAAGTATCGCTTTCACAATCTTCTTCCAGATGGTAGCGATGAACTCCTCTTTGATAATATAGTCCCTGTTCTTCTTCAAACCGCGTATCAAAATAAGTTTTTCCTTGTTTGGTTATTTTCATCGCTTGCGGGTTTTTAGGAATATTGACATTAAACAAATCTCCCTCATTTAATAATTTGTTTTGGAAAATATCGGCTAGGACCGTGGGCACATGCGTCCGGGCCGTTGCAAAGTCCTGCGGAGCCACGGAAAAAGCGATTGCTTTTTTTCCTAAAAGGACGGCTTCCGTGGCCGCTGCTACCGTTCCGGAATATAGGATATCTTCGCCAACATTAAAGCCGCTGTTTACGCCGGACAGCACTAAATCAAAATCCAGATTTAAAGCATAGTAAGCGGCCCGGACGGCATCAGCAGGGCTTGAGTCGACGGTATAACTTAAAACCCCGAACCTGCCCTCAAAAACTTCAATGGGAAAGCCGGAACGAACATTGATGGCATGACTTTTGGCACTTTGCTCATTTTTCGGGGCAACAACCACTACTTCACCATATGGTTTGGCGGCCTCCGCTAAAATCCATAGTCCTTCTGAATAAATAGAATCATCATTAGTAATTAAAATCCGCATTAAAACACCTCGGGATGGTCTTTTTTATATTGTTTAACGAGCAAATCCGCTTTCGCAATCATTTCCTTAATCTGGCGCCGATGCGAAAGCGTGGCCCCGCTGGCTTGGCGGTGACCACCACCACCATATTCCCCGGCCAGTTCGTTGACATCAACAAAGCGCGACCGCAACCGCACACGGATTTTTTCTTTCCCCTGAACGAAGAAAATCCACACCAAATAACCTTTGATACTGTCCAGCGTATTAACGAGCGCCGAAGCTTCTTCAATTGTCACTTTAAATTTCTTTTGTAATCGTTTAGTAATAAACATATAGGCAACTCCATGCGGGCTGGTCCGATAATGGTTTAAGACATAACCCTGCAAATGGAAGGATTCTTTGCTTTTAATATATAAATGCGCATAAATATCAACAATATCAATATCCGTTGCTATCAATTCGGCGGCCATGCGCATTACCAAGGAATTAACACCCCGATACTTAAAGCGGCCGGTGTCGGTAACTAAACCGACAAACAAGGCTTGGGCGGCCGACTGCGGCATAAGGAGCTCCTCTTTAAAACTAAACCAAAAATCGGTAATAATCGCCGCCGTGGCAGGTAAATCCTCGCGCACATAATTCAAATCGGCGTAGTCTTCGACCCGAAGATGATGATCAATTTTAATGGTATATTGACCTTCTTTCCAAAACGCATAATCAATGCGGTCACTGGTGGCGGTATCAACAACAATCACTAAAGCCTGCGCAATCACATTCGTTAAATCGACAACATCTTCAGCACCAAGAAAAGCCAAGTATTGGCTGTCGTCGTTGCCAACACTATAAATTTGTTTATGGGGAAAAGACGCTCTTAAAATATCCCGCAGTCCGATTGTGCTTCCTATACAGTCGCCATCGGGACGAATGTGACGAACAATAATAATATCATCATATTGTTTGATTAAATCGAAAATTTGTTGTTTTTCCTTCATTTGCTGTTTTCCTTTATTAAGTTATCAAGATCTTGTAACATTAAATCCGCCTCCGCAAACGATTTTAACGTGGCCCCGCTGGCAAATTGATGGCCACCCCCACCATATTTGGCAGCAACGGCATTAATGTTGTATTGGTTGGAACGCAGTTCACAAATAACTGTGTTAGTGCTCTCATCCTCGGTGAAATTAGCCCAGATATCAATCCCTTTAATGCCGGCCATGGTATTGACCATCCCGCGGGAAATGGTAAACAAATCGACATCGTGATTTTTAATGTCGGCGGCCGTGTTTTTCATATAAGCAACCCCCAGCGGCGTTAATTGAAAGTTTAGGGTGAAATAAGCCCGCAACCGGACAATCTTTAATTCTTCAATGTATAAATTGCTGTAAACTTCATTTAAGGAAAAATCATATTCCAAAAGTTTAGCCGCCGTCGCCAAGGTTTTGGCCGTAACGGAATCATAACGAAAGCGACCGCTGTCGGTCACAATTCCCGTAAAGAGGGCTTGCGCCGCCACCGTATTAAGCTTCATTCCTGTTTGAAACAAAAAATCACTGATGAGTCCGGCACAACTTTCAAAATTGGTATCAACTAAAACGAGGTTTCCAAATTCCCCTCTAGGAATATGGTGGTCCATTTTAATCAAAAATTGGCCCTTTACATAGCGATAGTCACTGATTAAAAATTCTTCGGCCGTATCCAAAACAAAGACTAAGGCACGCTCATAAACTTCATCCGCAATCTCATCCATCTTACCGACAAAAGCCAAGCGCTCATTGGTATCACCCACCGCGAATACTTGTTTCTGCGGAAAGCTTGTTTTAAGGGCTTCTTTAAAACCGATTTGCGAGCCTAAAGCATCGCCGTCGGGCCGTTGATGACGATGAATGATAATGGTATCAAATTCTTTAATTTTTTGGAAGATTTGTTGATACATATCCGTCCTCCGTTTCGTGATATTATAACATATTTTTTGGTAAGCGCAGTGAAAATGAATAAAAACCCTTAAGCAAGCTAAGGGTCTTAAGCAAGTTAAGAGTTTTTTTCATCAAAAACGACTATCACCCGTAAAGCGATGAAACCAATGAGGATGCTCGTTATTAAAGAGACAAAAACTAAGAGGGCGCCATAAGCGAAAACGACATTCCCTAAGCGGTAAATTAAAGAAACCGTCAGCAATTGCCCCATAATGTGCAAAAAACCGCCGATGACGCTTATGGAAACCATCGATGCCCATTTAGATAAAAGTTTAAAAGCTGCAAACATGCCGAAAAAACTGAGTAAAGATGCCACCAAACTGATGATAAAGCTCATGGGACTTCCTAAAATCAAGCCGACCAAGGCGCTTTTCATCACCGTCAGCAATAAGGACTCTTTAAAGGAAAAGCGATAGATGCTCAAAAGAATGACAATATTCGCCAAGCCTATTTTGGCAGTCGGCAAAAAGGGGAAAGCCAGCGAGGAAATAAATTTATCAAACAAAGACAAAATGACTCCCAAAGCCATTAAAAGAGCTAATAGAGCCAGGCGTTTTGTTATTTGTTGGTTGCGTGAACTACCCATAATCGCTTTCTTTCTTCCGTTAATTTCTTACATTCTAACATATTCCGGTTGCTTTTCCAACCATTATTTATTATAATAAGGCACAGGGGGCATTTTTTATGTGTGTGTTTTGTAAAATCGTGAACGGGGAAATTCCCGCATACAAAGTGTATGAAGACGAGGATTTCTTAGCTTTTTTAGATATTGCTCAAGCTTCCGTCGGCCATACTTTAGTAGTCCCAAAAAAACATTTTTCTAATTTTTTGGAAGCCGATGAAGAAACCATCAGCAAATTGTTTGTTTTAGCGGCTAAGCTGGCTAAACAAATAACCCAAAATCTTGAAGTTGCCGGTTTCAACATTCTCAACAACAACGGGACCGTCGCCGGACAATCGGTTAACCATCTCCATGTTCACATTCTCCCACGATATGAACATGATTCAATTACCATTAAGTTTGCACAAAATCATCTGTCGGAATCCGAAATGCAAGCCCTCATCGCTCGAATAAGTCATAAATAAAAAAGGCCCTTGCGCCTTTTTTTATAATATGATGTTGATGAACACAAACCAGGCAAGCTGAATGATAATGGCCGTTAATGACAATGTCATAAGCGCCAACACCAAGGAGCGATTGTGGTGGTTGCGTTTGAGAGCCGCAGCTAAAAATCCTCCCATACCGACTAATGTTCCAATAATCACAATGAGGTTGTGAAAGGGGAAGAGCGTTAACAAAAGCGCAAAAACCGTCAAATAAACCAGTGGTTTATCGGTCTTATTTATCGTTATTTTCGGTTTTTCTGGTGCTTGGCTTTGTCCTAGTAAAGGTCGACCGCAATGTTGACAGAAGCGGTCACCGTCTTTGACTTCGTTTCCACAATGTTGGCAATACATACTATCTCCTTGTATAAGTTGTTAATATTTCTTTAAAAAAGTTGACTGCATAATATAAAGCGGACCCGGAAACATGTTCATCCCCATATTTTCCGTCAAATAAAGCTTCCTTAGGATAATAAAGCGGCGAAAACCGAATAACGCAATCGCTGACTTTATCAAAATTGCGGCGGTCGGAAATATCAGTTAAAATAACGGGAGCCGTATAAAGGGATTGGAAGACATTCTTAATAGCTTGTTTGACTTGTTTATAACCTTCTGTTTCCGTACTGGTAATCCGCGATGATTCAATGTTTTTTTGGATTTGGTAATCAATTCCATATTTACGAAGCGGTTTGGATAAACCGTATAAAACATCAGCCACCGTATCACTCGTTGAAAACTCAAAGCGAATACGGCTCTCGCAGTTTTCTTCCGTACAAATAGTATCTTGATAAATGATTTGGGTTTTCAAAAGTTTTGCAAGCGATAAATATTCTTCATCGATGATGCGTTTGGCATAATTCCGAAACAGTTTAAGATTATTGAAGAAGAAGCGTTCAAAAAAGGGCATGTCCTTGGCCAGCTTTTTTAAAGGGAGGGTGGCTTTGGGGTCAATTTTAGCTTTGAATTGCCGATAATAAGGTAATTCGTCTAAAAATTCATTCAGGCGCCTTTCCCCTTTGTTGGCCGTCGTCGTGCTAAACTTGACTGTGGCTTCCCCGGTGACACCAACCCCAATTAAAGCATAATGACTCCTTAAGCCATAATGCGAGGGATCAACGATTCCGGAACCTTCTTCAATAACTAAATCAAAAAATTTCCCTTTTTTTAAAAACTGATCAACGATATCGTTAATGCCGTCTTTCGTTGTTTCATCATCCGTCGTCATAACAATCGTTAGATTGACATTCAAAGGTAATTGTTCGGATAAGATGGTTTCTACCGCTTCAAACATCGAAAAGAATAAACTTTTGGAATCAAAAGTGCCGTTGCCATAAAGTTCGCCGTTTTTGATTTTAACTTCTTGAAACTTCGAACTATAATCGACATGAGCCGCAAATAAAACATTCGGTGCTCCTTCCATTTTGACTTTTGAAGTAAACACGGCATTCTTATCAATTTTTTCTTTCATAAAGTTGGCATGGATATGGGGATAGTCGACCTTCAATTGTTCACGAAAGCGATGAAAAGCTTCCGGATCATCAAAGCTCGAAGTTTGAATATCCACCAACCGCTTAAGTTTGTTTAAGTATTGTTTGCTTAAGTTATGATCAGCATTATTAAGTTGAATAAGCTGGACTTCTTTGTTGCGAATAAAGGCGGCCCGCAGCAAACAAACAACAAAGATGAAAAGCAACAATAACAAAACAATGGTGGCGCTGATTTCTAGCCATTTTATGATTGTAATGAACATAACAATCCTCATCTCCATATTTTTGTATGTTAATTATACAAAGATTACCCTTAAATGTCAACGACTAAACAAAAAGGCCTCGCGGCCCTTTTTTTATTGATTTAATAAGTATTGATAAAGCGTTTTAACCATCACGCCCGTCGCTCCATAAGGTTCTTTCCGCGCCGGGCTGGTATGGAAAGAGGTTCCCGCAATATCCAAATGCATCCATTTCGTCGGTTTGTCAATAAAGGCTTCAATAAATGCCGCCCCGGAACTGGCGCCCATGGTCCGGCCCGTGGAATTGGTTAAATCAGCAACTTTACTGGAGCGAACCTGTTTACGAATATGATCATTAATCGGCAGTTCCCAAATCTCTTCGTTGGCTTTTTTTCCGGCTTCCAACATTTGCTTAATCGCTTTTTGGTCATTGCCGAATAAGCCGGTGGTGTATTCACCTAAAGCAACAACGACCGCTCCTGTTAAAGTCGCAATATCAATCACTTCACCACAACCTTGTTTTTGAGCAAAACAAACGGCATCGGCTAAAGTCAAGCGTCCTTCCGCGTCCGTGGAAACAATTTCAATGGTTTTTTTGTTCATCGCCGTTAAGACATCATCAGGTAATAGGGCTTCGCCGTTAATCCGGTTATCCGTCGCACAAATAATAAGCTGTAAATTAATCGGCATTTGCTTTTTAACAACCAATTCAAAAACACCTAAAACGGTCGCCGCCCCGGCCATATCGTCCTTCATATTGTTCATCGATTGTTTAAGGCTGTAGCCGCCCGTATCATACATTAAGCCTTTCCCAACCAAAGCGATTGGTTTTTGGCTACCGTTTTGGTAAACCAAATGAATGAGTTTCGGTTCCGCCGTTGAGCCTTTATTGACTCCTAAAAAAGCGCCCATGCCTAAATCGGCAATTTCTTGTTTGTTATAAATGCGTGCTGTTACTTTGTCATCCTCTAAACTAGCACAAAGATGAAGGGCATATTCCGCCAAATCGCTAGCTGATAAATAATTGTACGGTTTATTGACTAAATCACGAGTATTATCAATAGCCGTAACAAGCCAAAGGGCTTCTTCAAGCGCCGACTTTAAGTTATGTTCCGAAATAAACTTCAATTTCAATTGGTTGGTTGTTTTTTCCGACAAACATTCATCATAATGATAATTATAAATCCCGATGGTTTGCACAATCCGTTTCGCAACTTCTTCGTCATTTAAACCAAGCGAAAAGGAAGCTAAATCAAAGTGCAGTTCATCACCGAGTTTGTAATTTACTTCCCGTAAACTTTCTTCCAGTTGTTCATAACTGTATTCTTCTTTTTTCCCTAAACCGATTAAATAAAGCACATCATGAGATATTTTCCCGAAAGTAAAAATTTTGTTAATTTTGCCCAGTTTAAAACTGATTTGCTCTTTTTTAATTAATTCCTTAAGTTCGTCATCAAGCTTCGCATCAATCGCCAAAGTATCGGTCTTTTCAAAAGCACCATAAACCAGCGGTTTATTAGTTGTCGTTCTTTTTGTGTTGTTAATAATTTCTAACATTATTCCTCCTTATTTTCCAATATATTCACAGCCCATATAGGGGATGAGAGCCTTAGGGATTTTAATACTGCCATCGGCTTGTTGGTAGTTTTCCACCAGCGCAACCCATGTTCGTCCAACGGCCAAGCCGGAGCCGTTCAAGGTGTGCACAAATTCCAATTTAGCGTCTTTACTGCGGCGCATGCGGATATTCCCGCGCCGTGCCTGGTAGTCTTCCGCATTACTGATACTGCCGATTTCCCGATAAGTGTTTTGGCTGGGAAGCCAGACTTCAATATCATAGGTTTTGGCCATTGCAAAACCCATATCGCCACTGCATAAAGTGATGACCCGGTAGGGTATCGCTAAAGTTTGTAAAACCTTTTCCGATTCTTGCAACATCGCTTCATGTTCTTGATAAGAATCCTCCGGTGCCGTTAACTTAATCAATTCCACTTTATTAAATTGGTGGGTGCGGATTAATCCGCGCGTGTCCCGACCGGCACTGCCGGCTTCCGAACGAAAAGCCATTGTATAACTAACAAAGTTAAGCGGTAGATCCTTGATATCGATGACTTCATCGCGATACATATTGATGGTGGGAACTTCCGCCGTCGGATTTAAAAACCAATCCCCGTTCCCATTAACCAAACGGAAAGCATCTTCTTCAAACTTCGGAAGTTGCCCGGTAGCCGTCATACTTTCGCGGTTAGCAATATAGGGGGGGATGATTTCTTGGTAGCCATTAGCACTATGTAAATCCATCATAAAGGCGATTAAGGCCCGTTCAAGGCGAGCACCCAAGCCTTTATAGACCACAAAGCGACTGCCGGCAATTTTCGCAGCCCGACCAAAATCCAAAATGTCCAAGTCTTCGCCTAGTTCATAATGAGCTTTAGGCGTAAAAGCAAATTTTGTCGGCTCCAAATATTTCTTGATTTCTACATTATCTTTTTCATCGCGGCCGAACGGAACACTTTCATGCAATAAATTGGGCGTAATTAATAATATCGCCTCAATTTGTTTTTCGATTTGAACTAATTTTTGGTCATCGGCTTGGATTTTGTCGCCAATGCTTCCGACTTGTTTTAACAAATCCGTGCTGTCTTCGCCTTGACGTTTTTTTAGCCCGATTTGCTTACTTAAATCATTCCGCTCCTTTTTTAAAGTTTCGACTTGCGCAATAATCGCTCGTCTTTCATTGTCTAAAGCGATAACTTCCCGCAAATAATTAAAATCGGCTCCTCTTTGCTTCAGTTTCGCAATCGTCCCTTCCAAATCATTTCTTAATAGTTTAATGTCAATCATAATTCCTCCTAATAAAAAAGTCCCTTATCAATAAGGGACGAAAAGATCCGCGGTGCCACCCTAGTTAGATTAAAAATCTCCACTCAATAAAGATAACGGTTCTACCCGAAGCTGTTGCTTATCTCCAAGATGGATTCAAAAACATCATTGACCGCTTCCCACCACCCAGCGGCTCTCTGAACAATGAACATTTTTTACTATTTCTTTTCTGCGAATATTAAATTAAGTCTATTATACTTGGGATGGGGAAACTTGTCAATTTAAATATGTTGATAGTGCTTATTTTTTGTCCTGATCCTCATCCAAAAACTCATAATCCAAATCCAGTTCATAATCTTCTTTGTATTCATCATCGACAAGGGTTTCTTCTTCACTCCTTGGAACGATGGCAATGGTGGAAGCACTGTGGCCTTCATTCAGTTTAATAATGCAAACACCTTGAGTATCGCGACCTACTGTTAAAATTTGATCCAAATGCGTGCGGATAATCATCCCTTTGTCGGTAATAACCATTAAATCTTCATCACCGCGAACAGTGGACAGGGACACCATATTCCCGTTCTTTTCAGTAATGTTTAAGGCTTTAACGCCTTTACCACCACGCACTTGAACGCGGAAAGCATCAACATTAGTGCGTTTCCCATAACCTTTTTCCGTTACAATGACAATTTCATCACCGTCCGTGTTGACAATCGCCATCCCGACAACGCGTTCATTCTTTTCCACTTTAATACCCCGAACGCCGGCGGAAATCCGCCCCATCGGACGAACATCGCTTTCACTGAAGCGGATCGCTTTCCCGTTGGAAGCACCTAAGATGATATCTTTTTCCCCATCGGTCACATTAACTTCAAACAATTCATCGCCTTCATTTAATAAAATCGCACGAATGCCGTTAGTTCTGATGTTGTTGAAGGCGGCGATTTCCGTTTTCTTAACAATCCCGGCCCGGGTTGCGAAAATGAGATAACCTTCTTTGTCATTGTCTTTATTGATGTTGACAACGGCCGCTAAGCGTTCGTTTTCTTCAAAGTTCAAGAGATTGACAATCGGCAGTCCTTTAGCATTGCGGGACGAATAAGGAACTTGGAAGGCCCGCAAACGATAAACCTTCCCGAAGTTGCTGAAAAACAGCAAGGTATCGTGACTGGAAGTAAACAACAATCTTTCCACAAAATCTTCTTCCGTCATTTTCGTTCCGGTAATGCCTTTGCCACCCCGGTTTTGAGCACGATAAGTATCAACGGTCATTCTTTTTACATAACCACGATTGGTGACCGTAATAATAACATCTTCAACCGGAATTAAATCCTCATCCTCAATAACTAAATCATCGCTTAAGGTAATTTCGCTCTTGCGGTCATCACCAAAACGATCGCGGATTTCGGTTAATTCATTAACGATAATCTGTAATTTCTTATCGTGACTCTTTAAGATTTCCTTACACTCTTCAATAAATTTGCGCGTTTCCATTAATTCGGTCTTCAGTTTGTCAACCTCCAAACCGGTTAAACGCTGTAATTTCATATCCAAAATCGCTTTCGCTTGAATTTCCGTTAGTTTAAAGACATTCATTAAACTGTTGGTTGCTTCTTCTGTCGTTTTGGACTTTTTAATTAACTGAATAACGAGATCAATATTACCAAGCGCAATTAATAAACCTTCTAAAATATGGGCTCGCGCTTCCGCTTTCTCTAAATCAAAGGTCGTTCGCCGTGTTAATACCTCAATTTGGTGATTTAAATAAACCTCCAAAACTTCTTTTAGGTTCAATATCTTGGGCTGACCCTTAACTAAAGCAATAATATTGATGCCGAAAGTGGATTGTAATTGCGTGTGTTTGTATAAGTTATTTAAAATGACATTCGGGTTGGCATCGCGTCTTAATTCAATCACAATCCGCATGCCTTCACGGTTGGATTCATCCTGTAAGCCTGTAATACCTTCAATAATTTTATCTTTAGCTGTTTCCGCAATCCGCTCAATTAACCTCGTTTTGTTAACCTGGTAAGGGATTTCCGTCACAACAATGGCAGACCGCCCATTGCCTAAATCGACGGTTTCCGTTTTAGCACGCACGGTAATGGCGCCGTTTCCGGTCATATAAGCTTTCCGAACTTGGGAAACGCCCATAATACAGCCCCCGGTCGGAAAATCCGGACCTTTAATATAAGTCATCAGTCCTTCAATGGAAATATCGGGGTTTTTAATTAAGGCTAGAATGCCGTCAATAACTTCCGTTAAGTTGTGGGGCGGGATGTTGGTGGCCATTCCGACGGCAATGCCCATCGCCCCATTAACCAATAAATTCGGGAAACGACATGGTAATACCTCGGGTTCGCGTTCCGATCCGTCATAATTGTCGATGAAATTAACGGTATCTTTATTTAAATCCCGTAAAACCTCCATCGCCATTTTGCTCATTCGCGCTTCGGTATAACGCATGGCCGCAGCACCGTCACCATCAACGGAGCCAAAATTACCGTGACCGTCCACTAAGGGATAGCGATAACTGAAATCCTGGGCCATCCGCACCATCGCTTCATAAATCGCCGAGTCGCCATGAGGGTGATATTTCCCCATAACCTCCCCGACAATTCGAGCCGATTTTTTATAAGCTTTATCGGCATACATACCTAATTCATTCATCGCAAACAAAATGCGGCGGTGAACCGGTTTCATGCCGTCCCTAGCATCAGGAAGGGCACGGGAAACAATGACACTCATAGCGTAACTTAAGAACGAGGTTTTCATTTCCCGAGCTAAATTGACTTCTTTAATTCCACCGTTGTGGTGACCGTTTTCATCTAAATTGTCAATTTCTTCTTCGTGATGATTTAGGTTTTGATCCTTAGGATTATTTTCCATGATTACTCCTTAAATGTCCAGATTCTCAACATAAACGGCATTTTCTTCGATAAATTCACGCCGCGGTTCAACATCATCGCCCATTAACATTGAAAAAACGGTGTCCGCTTCAATCGCATCGTCAAGATTGACTTGTAATAGAGTGCGGGCTTTAGGGTCCATCGTTGTTTCCCATAATTGTTCAGGATTCATTTCCCCTAAACCTTTATAACGCTGTAATGTTGGTTTCGCTGATTTCGGAAAAGTTTCTAAGATTTTTTGTAATTCGCCATCACTATAGGCATATTCCACCCGCTTGTTGAAGGTAATTTTGTAAAGTGGGGGTTGGGCAATATAAATATAGCCTTTTTCCACAAGCGGCTTCATAAACCGGTAGAAAAAGGTTAATAACAAGGTACGAATATGGGCTCCGTCAACATCGGCATCGGTCATGATAATCACTTTATGATAACGGGCTTGTTCGATGCTGAAGTCATCACCAATTCCGGTCCCAAGGGCTTGAATCATGGAAATGATTTCTTTATTGCCGAGGACTTTATCCAAACGGGCTTTTTCCACATTTAAAACCTTGCCACGAAGCGGCAAAATGGCCTGAAATTCGCTGTTACGTCCTTGTCTAGCACTTCCACCGGCCGAATCACCTTCCACAATGTAAAGCTCGCTTAAAGCGGGATCTTTGCTGCGACAATCAGCCAATTTGGCCGCAAAACCCAATGTTTCAAGGGGACTTTTACGGCGTGTTGCTTCACGGGCTTTCTTGGCGGCAATCCTTGCTCGGGAGGCAACAACCGCTTTTTCAATAATCGCTTTTGCCACATTCGGATTTTCTTTTAAGAAGATATCCATTCCGTCAAGCAAAATTTGCGAGGTTATCCGACGAACTTCCGTATTTCCTAATTTCGTTTTGGTTTGTCCTTCAAACTGCGGATTGGGATGTCGACAACTAATGATGGCGGTTAAGCCTTCGCGGACATCCTCACCACTGAAAGATTCATCTTTTCGAAATAAATTGCTCGCTTTTCCATAACTATTCAACACTCTTGTTAAACTGGTACGGAAACCTTCTTCGTGTGTTCCCCCTTCAGGGGTATAAATATTGTTAATAAAGGAATAAATATTGCTGTTATAATCCTCAGTATACTGAAGCGCGATTTCCACTTCAATGTTTTCATCTTTCCCGAACACATAAATGATGGTACTGTGAATCGGGCTTTTGGATTTGTTGAGAAAACTGACATATTCTTTAATACCGCCCTCATAACAATATTGAACGCGACGCGGTTGTTCAGGATTTCGTGAATCCGTTAAGGAAATTTTTAATCCTTTGTTTAGAAAAGCACATTGTTGTAAGTGAAAACGTAAGGTTTCGAAGTCAAAAACAATGCCTTCTTTAAAAATTTCAATGTCCGGCTTAAAAGTAACCTGGGTTCCTGTTTCTTCTGAGTCACCAATCATTTCAATCTTATGTTTTCGCTGTCCACGCTCATATTCCTGGCGGAAAATGTGACCGTCCCGTTTAATTATTACTTCCAAATTCTCACTTAGGGCATTAACAACCGAGGCGCCAACACCATGTAAGCCACCGGAAACTTTATAGGATGAGCCGTCAAACTTTCCTCCGGCATGAAGGATTGTAAAAACAGCTTCAACGGCTGATTCTCCGGTTTTGGAAATGACACCAACAGGGATTCCCCGCCCATTATCGGTGACACGAAGATAATTGTTCGGCATAATTTCAACTTCAATATGGGTACAATAACCAGCCAAAGCTTCATCAATCGAGTTATCAACAATTTCCCAAACTAAATGGTGGAGTCCGCGCGGTCCGGTCGAACCGATATACATCCCCGGCCGTTTTCTAACCGCTTCCAATCCCTCCAGTATTTGAATATTGGAACTTCCGTAAGTTTTATTATCGTTGTTCATCTCGTTCCTCCTTGATGATTTCCATGATTTTACTTTTTTTGATTACTGCAGGCGATAAGGCCTCAATGGAAGTCGTCGTAATGATTATTTGTTGCCCTTTATCGAGATATTTCATGATTTTGTTTTGCCGGTTGGCATCCAATTCACTAAAGACATCGTCAAGAACAATGATTAAGCGTGAATTTTGGCTTTGGCAAAGGGCCGCAAGACTTAATTTTAAAGCTAGAGCCAAGGTTCGTTGTTGCCCGGAAGAAGCGAAAGAATAAGCGTGTTTTTGATTAATCAAAGGAATAAAATCATCACGATGCGGCCCAATCGTCGTTGTTTTTAAGGCTAAATCAACTTGAATGCGTTCTTTAAAGCTTTTTTCTAATTCATCAATCGTTCGGTTGGGAACATAAACGATAGCTCCGCAGTCTTTTTCGTCACTGATTTCATAATTGATGGTTTTTAACTTCTCATTTAGCGCTTTAACAAACTCCTGCCGTTCAAAAATGATCGTTTTCGCTTCTTTAATCAGTTTTTCCGTAATTGTTTCTAATAAAAGAGCATCATAATTAGTCGATTGATCCGTTTGTTTAAGAAATTCATTTCGTTGTTTTAAATATTTACGATAATTTAACAATGCTTTTAAATAAGGTTTGTTGTTTTGGCTGATACTGCTGTCTAAAAATTCACGGCGGTGGGCCGGAGTCCCTTTAATGAGGTTTAAATCATCGGCCGAAAATAAAACAACATTAATATAACCGAAATAGTCACTTAAACGATCGATTATTTGCCCGTTTTGTTGGATTTTCTTCTTTCCGTTCACAACGGAAAAGACAATTTCATCGTTTTTGCCCTCTTCCGTAAACTCCGCTTTCACAAAAGCATAGTTTTCGTTGTTTTTAATTAATTCTTGATCATTTAGGGCTTTATAGGATTTTCCTAACCCCGCACAATAGACAGCTTCAACCAAACTGGTCTTGCCAACCGCATTATTCCCTACTAAAATATTGATAGTTGGGGAGAATTGTTCGTTAAACTGCGCATAACAGCGGAAATTTTGAATGTTTAGGCGTTTTAAATGAAACATCATTGACTCTCTACTCTAAAAACTTCATTATTGATGCTTAATTGCGTTCCCGGATAAAGCTTTTTCCCTCGTCTTTGTTCTTTTTCACCGTTTATAAGGACAAAATGGTCTTGTAAGAAGACTTTTGCCATGGCTCCGGAATCAATTAATCCGGTAAATTTAAGAAATTGACCGAGCGTAATAAATTCAGTGTCAATTCTCACTATTTTCATCGTTATTTACCTCAATAAATTATACTTATTATAACATAAATGGGGTGTTTTTTCCAGTCTTTTTTGCTTTATTTTCCGGTTTATTTTTCTTTTGTTGCCTTCTTTCTTTTTTTAATGGAGATTTTAAGAAATGGACTCTTTTTCGGGCTTTTTTTGGTTACTGATAACTTATTTTCGCCATAAATATGGTTTTATGAGTGAATAAAGGGCCTTTTAGGGTTTGCTTTCCTGTTTGTTTGCTATATTTACGGTTAGTCTAGGTTTTGTTTTATGTCTTTTGGAGTATTTAATCAGCCATTTTCTTTCGTAAACTTATCTTTTTTTATGGTTTTATGGCTTTATAGGCGGGTTTAATAACTTTTTTGTTCCTTTAATCATAGATTAAGGTGTTTTTGGTTCTTAAAATCCTGCTTATTTATGGTTTTATGGTTTTATGGGGGTGTTTAGTGAGGATTTGCTTATTTATGGAGGTGTTTTAGTGTTTGTGGTAAGTCATCAAGCCTTTTTGCTTCTTAAATTCCTTGCTTATTTATGGTTTTATGGCTTTATGGTGGCGTTTAGTGAGGATTTGCTTATTTATTTATGTATTTACATATTATTAACTTACATTTAAATATAATATTCTTAGGTTTTTAATAATTAATTTGCTTTATTTTTATGTATTTATGGTTATATTTAGCTATTTAGAGAATTTTATTCATTTAATTGGTCTTAACTCCATCTTTTTGCTTTCTCCGTTGCCTTTTTATAAACCACAAATAAATACTTACTTATTTACATACATATGGCTTGATTTAGAACGATTAAGAATGTATAATATTCTCGATTTTGAAATACAACTTTTGATCATTTTCAAGACAATCATAATTTTTAAAAACTTTTAGACACGTTTTTGTAAGTATTTATGTATAGTTGTATTTATTGTTTTATGTTTTTGTGTTTAGTTGTATTTATTGTTTTATGTTTATATGTATTTATGTTGTTTTTTAAAACAAAAATCTTCTTTTTTTTTCAACTTTTTGCCTTAAAACTCCCAAAAAACCAAAAAAAGCCCCAAAAAACGCCTTTTTTGGGCCTTAATTTTTTTCGCTTGGTTTGTTTTTTACCCCCGGGGGCTAATAAAATTACCAGTTTGTGGGCAAAATCGATTATAACGAAAAATTTAAGCCGTTTTTAAGGGGTGGAAAAGGCGTTTAAAAAACCGGTGCATTTTTTGAATTGCCATCTGTGTTTTGTTTGTGTTGGCATCCCCAAAAAAGACAAGTCCAAGAATAAGTTTTATAAAAAAAGACAAGCAAAAATACATAAAAACATAAACTTGTATTTATGTTAATAAGGTTTTATGTATATATTTATTTATTCTTTTATGTTTGTTTGTATTTTTGTATTTACATTTTTATTTATTTGTGTATAATAATATTTGTGGTTTTATTTTTTTACATACATATGTATAAAGAGAAGATTTTTTTAAAAAGGAGGATATCAAATGAATTCTAAATCAATGCCGTTCAAAAAACGAGAAAATCCACTTGGGACCGCAACGCCAACAACAGCGCCCACAGTTTCCCATTCACCTATTCCCAAACGCGACAAATACACCGCCACGATGGACCGGGATTTACGGAAACGTCTAAAAATCGCTTCAGTTGAAAAATCAATCATGGTTTCCGAGTTTATTGAACAAGCTGTCAGGGAAAAATTGGAAAGAGAGGGGTTCTAAATGGCCGTTATTTCAACTTTTTGCAAAAAAGGCGGGGTTGGAAAAACAACTTTCATCGGTTATTTAGGCCATTACCATGCCGTTCATGGCAAAAAAGTATTAATTATTAGTGTCGATGATCAAAACAGCATCTTTAAAATCTTTGGTGAAGAAGATAAAATCTTCGAAAGCAATGATAATTACCTGGAATTCTTAATTGCCGGGCATGCCGAACTGGGCGATGTGCTCATTGAAGTCCGCGAAAACCTCTATTTAATCAAAACATTAAACACCGATAAGCTTTCCATGAAGCTCACGCTTGAAAGAAACCAAGAAAAGGTCATAAAAAAGATTGTTCAGGAGTACGACAATTACTTTGATTACATTTTTATTGATTTTCCTCCCTCCAGTAGCCGTTTAACGGAGGTTTTACTGGACATAAGTTCAACCATTTTAATTGTTGTGGGTTTGGATAGTTTGGGATTAGGTGGTTTTTTCAATACCATTCAATATTTTATTGACAATGATATCGATATTGACGGGATAAAATACATTGTTCCCAACGGTTACAGCAAAAACCGCCGCGCCCCTAAAATTTCTTTAGAAAAATTAATCGAACAAGGGCGTGAATTCACCCCCGGCGCCATTGTTTTACCGGCTTTACAGGATAAATCCATTATTAAGAACCTCCAAGCGGAAGGTGTCAGCCCTTTTGATACGGTAAAACTAGAGCGATACGATCAAAATGCGAAAACTATTTTAGAAAAAGAACTAACTAGCTTGTTTCAGAAAATTGAAATGTAAAAAGGCACTATCAAAAGTGCCTTTTTTCGTTGTTTATAATTATGTATGTATGTAATTACATAAATATGTTGGTTAAATCTAGTTTAAGAAACACGAACCGGAAGAATTAATTGCGTTAAATTAACATCATAATCACCGGTTATAATAAACGGTTTGATTTCGCCGGTAAAATGGATGGTGATTTCGGTCGAATCCATGGATTTAATGGCATCCAAAATGTATTTTGAGCTAAAAGCAATTTGGAAATGCAAAACATTAGAACAAGCAAGAGGAATAACTTCTTCCTTTACCGCTCCGATTTCATTGGTCGTTGAGGCAATTTCAATCGTTTTATCAGAGTTTAAGGTAAATTTAATAATACAGAAGGAATCTAAGGAAGTAAACAAAGACGCTCGTTCAATTGCAGCAATAATTTCGTTTTTGTTGAACTTAATGCTGGTTAAAAAGTCAACCGGAATTAAATTGCTGGTGTTCGGGAATGATCCGTCGATTAAGCGCGTTTGGAAGAGGATGTTTTTATATTTAAATAAAGCTTTGGAAGGCGAAAAATGAATTTCAATCGGGGTTTCGTTCTCATCAATGATTCGATTTAACTCATCTAAGCTCTTACTAGGGATAACAGCATTGATTTTCGGGAATTCAACATCGTTAATTAAGTATTTTTTGGCTAAACGGAAGCTGTCTGTCGCAATTACTTCCAGTTTTCGATCATCAGCCACGAAAGAAACTCCGGTTAGGATAACTCTGGTTTCCGAAAGCGAGGTCGCAAAGGTTGTTTTTCGAATAATGGATTTTAAATTACCGACATCCATGTGAACAACGGTTTCAGAATCTGCAAAAGAAATAAGCGGATAGTTGTCTTTTTCTAAAGCATTAAGGGTAAAATTGCTACGGTCTGCCAGTATCTTTACAATGTTTTCTTCAAAAGTCGAAAAATCGACTTCTCTGGCTTCAATTTTACGAATAATTTCAATAAAATACTTCCCGGGAACTACAACTATGCCGTTTTCTTCAATCCGAACTTGGCGTTTATCTTTAATAATCGTTTGAATGGATATTTCATTATTGGATGCGGTTAGAAAAACGCTGTTTTCATAAGCTTCAATCTTAATTCCCGTTAAAACAGGCATCGGGGTTTTTGTTGAAAGAGCACGGCTCACATAAGTTAAGTTAAGCAATAATAAATCACGATTAATTACAAATTTCATTCTTCAATCCTCTTTTATCTTTATTTTTAGTTATTTTTATTATTAGGGGCTGTGGATAAGTGGAAAACTTAGTTATTTTTTATTTTTTTAAACAAAATATCGAAATCACACTTAACTAAATTGTTGGATTTAATCAGGGCTTCAATCTTATCAACGGAATGGGAGACTGTTGCATGATCACGATTACCAAATCGCTCACCAATGCTTTTCAAAGACGGGTTATAGATGTTTTTTATTAAGTATATCGCCATTTGTCGGGCATAAGTTATATGCTGTTTGCGGGTTGCCGATTCTAAATCACTAATTTGAACCTGATAATAAGCAGCAACTTCTTTCTTTACAAGATCAAAATAGCCGTTGTTGGTGCTTTTGTCCGCATCACGCTCCGGTAAAAAGCGTTCTAAAGCGACATAAACATTTTCTACAGTAAAGGGAATGTTTAAAGACACACAATAGGTAATATAACGGCGCAATGCTCCTTCTAAATCCCGAATATTGTTAGTAAAGTAATCAGCAATGATATCAAGGACATTTGTTGGGACATCACTTGGATTTTCAATTAAAAACGACAGTTTCCGTTTTAAAATATTCATCCGTAAGGGCTTATCCGGCACCTTAATGTCCACTGACAAACCCCAATTAAAGCGGGATTTCAAACGCACCATCATATTTTTAAGTTCGGTTGTTGAGCGATCCGAAGTAATGACAATTTGTTTGTTTAAGCCGTGGAGAGTTTCAAAAACTTTGAAAAATTCTTCTTGTGTGGCTTGTTTACCCTCTAAAAACTGAATATCGTCGACTAACAAAACATCAGCACGGCGATATTTTTGGTAAAAAGCTTCAATGTTTTCCTTACCTTTTTTAGTAGAAGTGTGGATGAAATAATCTTCGGTAAATTCTTGAGCCGTTGTGTAAACCACATTGGTATTAGGGTCGTTATCAAGGATATAATGACCGATGGCCATCATTAAATGAGTTTTCCCTAAACCGACATCACCAAAAATATACAGGGGATTATAAATTTTGTCGTGTGTTTCCGCAACTTTCATCGCTGATAAGAAAGCAAAGCGATTACTTTCGCCGGTTTCGAAATTATCAAAAGTATATTCGGCTTTCAAGGGGCGTTTATTAATGGTATCTTTTGTGGTAATTGATACTTTTTCCTGTTCAACCGCATCTTCCTTCAAGATAAATTTAAAACGGCATGGGGTTTTGGTAATGCTTGCGCAAATCCTATTTAGTTTTTCTAAATAGAACTTTTCAATGCGAAACTTAACCAAAGCATTGGGCACAATAATAAATATTAAATTGTTTTCGGTTTTGAAAACTTCGTTAACATCCGCAAAAAGTTCTAAAAAATCGGTTTCATCAAGCTCATTTTTCAATGTTAACAAAGTTTGTTGCCAAAGCTTCAAACTGTCTTCCATAACTGCTCCCTAAACTTATTTACCATTAAATAATAACACATATCAAGCAAATAATAAAGCGAAAAATAAAAAAACATCAAAAAAGAAACTTATCCACTTTTCCACTGTTTATAAGTTGTGGATAACTTATCCACAAATGGTTAATACATATCCAAATAGGGAAAAGTGGAAAGAAAAACGAAGTGGGAACGGTAAAAAAACATTGCATTAAAATGCGTTTATGATACAATAGAAACAATGAAAATATCAAAGTAGAGGAGAATAACCGCTCGGTTAGTCAAAAGCATGAACAAAGAAAAAAACAGTATCATTTATCGAATTTTTAATTTTCCTAATAAAATCAATGTGATCACCATGTTTGTTGTCGTGGTCGTTTATGGCTTGGTGCTTTTGTTGCTGGCGAAAGTCATCACTCCGGAAGCGGATTATGTGGTAGAACTCAATTATCCGCCCGCAACCTACAACAGCGAAATTAATCCCTACATTTTTGTGCGTGGCACCGCCATCAATGCAAGTGAAGATGAAAACAAAATCGATTTACGAATGCAATATCGCATTATTGCTTACATTAATAAGATGAACACCCCCTACCCAACTAATATTACTTATGCTTACAGCGCGATGGATAAGGGCGGGATGATGAACTACTTCCTAGAAGCTAAAAGATCAAGCCTAAATGTCTACCACCAAGTAGTCGCCAGTGCCGAATACCCAAAAGGCGATTGGTATGAGCAATATTTTGTAAAGGTGCGCTACGACATTAACGATGGCAACGAAACCGTTCATAAAACCCTAAGCTTATCGGAAAAAGCCTTAAATTTAAAAAAGTCGGAATTAAATGACCGTAAATTTCAAACTTCACCTAAATTGCCGGGCATTTTAGAGGTAAAATTCATCTTTACGGATGACGGCGCAACCATTCCACAATATGACACCAATATTCAAATTACCTTTGATGAAAAAACTCCCTACCATTTAAACTTCCAGTCCTGGATTGTGACCGAAGGGAAAGAGATTTTCCCTTTTATCGGTGTTTACAACTATTGTACGCCGGAACCCCTTAAACCGGCCTACGAAACATCCGTTTTTAAATTTGTAAAGCCAAAAACGATTTATATGAAATTAGATTACACGGACGAAAACAATGTCCTAACCCCTTTCTATTATAAAGTCGATGTGGCGACATTATTAAATTCCGGAAATTAAAACCAACCAAAAACCTTGACTTAAGGGATAAAATATAATATAATAACCAAGCATGGTTTAATATAGGAGGTGTCCGTATGAAAAGAACATACCAACCGAATAAACGCAAACATATCAAGACCCATGGGTTTCGTGCCCGAATGGCGACTGTCGGTGGCAGAGCAATCTTATCCCGTAGACGTCTTAAGGGTCGTTACCGACTTACCGCTTAAACAAAAAAACTAGGACCACTCGATCGTCACAATCCATCAGAGAGGTCTTTTTTTTGCTTAAGGAAGAGGCATTATATGAATCAACAACACCGTTTAAAGAAAAACCATGACATCGAAAAACTGATTAAGTTGCGACAAAGCGTCGGCAACAAATATTATGCCATTTTTTTTGCTGCTAGCAAAAATCCTTTAGCGCAAGTAGCGATTTCACCATCAAGAAAATTTAAAACGGCTGTTGCGAAAAACTATGAAAAACGAGTTGTACGCGAAATCATTCGCCCGCTTCTTTCGGAACTTTCGTTTTTAAAATTATTAATTGTGGTAAAACAAGGCGCCGGGGAATTAAGTTTTGCTCAGAAACAAGAGCAAATAATCTATTTACTCAACAAGATCAAAGAACAAATTATTAATAAGGAGAAGAAATGAAAACAAACTACAAAAAATATTTGTTTGTGGCTCTAGTCATCATCGGCTTATTTATCTTAAGCAGTTGTGGTGGGAAACCCACCGAATACAAACCGATTGACGGCGTTAAGGGCATCGGCGATATTCTTGTCTGGCCGATGGCCGCATTAATGTGGTTGATTGGAAAAAGCGTTGCTTTTGGTTATTATGGGATTGTTATTTTAGTGGCAACCATTATTGTGAGAACCCTAGCTTGGCCAATTTATGCGAAAACGAATGATATGACTTTGAAAATGCAATTGATGGCTCCGGAACAAGCCAAAATCGAACAAAAATATGCGGGTAAAACCGACCCGGAAAGCAATCAACGAAAACAAATGGAGTTAATGCAGCTGTATAAGAAATATGGTGTCGGTATTGGCGGCTGTTTAATCCAATTTATTCAATTACCAATCTTTATTTCCTTCTATCAAACACTGCAGCGCGTTCCGAAAACGGTTGGGGCGGAATATACATTTGATTTTTCGTTTTTAAACACCAATTTTTTTGGAATCAACTTATTTGCTACCCGCAGTGAAAGTACTTATCAAATGTGGGGTATTATCATCTTAGCCATTTTGGTTGGGGGAACACAAATTGTCAGTCAAATAATCGCCACCCGCCGGCAGAAAAAAGCCAAAGCGGAAAGTCAGTCCAACATTCCGGCTTATCGTCAACCCGCCCAAACCGATATTCAAAAACAAACTGAAACCACAATGAAAATCATGATGTACGGGATGACTGCCATGATGATGGTCTTTGTTTACAACAGTACGGCCGCCCTCGGATTTTATTGGTTGGTTGGTAACCTTTATTCCACATTACAAGGGTATTTTGGCCACAAAAGCAGCCAAAAACGGATGGCCCGTTTAAAAGCAAAAATGTAAGAGGTGTATTATGAATAGAAAAACATATGAAGTAAAAACTGTTGAAGAAGCTAAGCAATTAGCGGTTGCCGATTTTGGTGTTAAGGAGTCCGAATTGACCTTTACCATTATTAATGAGAAAAAAGGCTTTTTAGGAATCGGTAGCAAAATTGAAGTTGAAGCCGTTTTGGATGCGGACGGCATTACGCGAGGAAAAGAATATATTCACATGATTTTAAGCAACAACAACATTCAAGGCTTTATTGAGAAAAGAGTGCGTGGCGATAATGTGGAATTCAATATTGATGCCGGCGATTTCAACGGCTATTTAATTGGAAAGAATTCTCGCAACCTCATTGCTTTGCAAATACTTGTTTCGGCAGTGGTTAATAAGTATTATAGTGAAGGCGAAGCTAAAACAGTGATGGTTGATGTCGGCGGATACCGCAAACGTCGCGAAAAAAACCTAGAAAATATGGCTGTTGATTTTGGAAAACAAGTTTCCCGCTCTAAACAAAAAATCCAATTGGATTATTTAAACGCTTATGAAAGAAAAATTATCCATAATAAACTATCATCTTGGAAGGATGTTCGCACTTACAGTGTTGGAGAAGAACCGAATCGTTTTTTGATTATTGAACCACGGAATACCCCAAAAGAAGCAAAACCAAAGACAAGTGAAACGAAAAACCAAGAATAAGATACTGATATCTATCAAGAATTATTCTAATAAAAGAGGTCTATGTTTAGTCGCACTTATGTGAAAAACATAGACCTTTTTTGTATTAAGAAAATTATTAATGTTTTTTAGTTGTGTTTAATATTAGAATTAATAAAGATTAAACCAATTCTTGGTTAAACCTAGCCATTTACACAACAAAGAAAGCCATTAAAAAAACTGTCAAGAATTCTGTTGATTATCAACAAAAGATTTGATTTGCTTTTTTAGTTAATATCTTGGTTGATTTTATCCAGTCCGGCAGCAAGGATAGAAGGGTTTTCTAAGATTCTTTTGAGCAATCGTAACGAGTTGGCGTAGTATAAACCATCACAAAAACGTTCATCGGTAACAACACCGACATTCATGACTTTTTTCGCAACAATCTCGTTGTCTCCTTGAACAACAGCCTCCATTTTTTCTTTCCCCATACTGACAAAAATACCGGTTGTACCAAAGTCATATAAATGATGGTAAATGAAATCAATTTTAATGGATTTTAGATTGGTGATAAAAAAGCTTGTATGAAAGGGTGAGGCTTCAATTACCTTCTTCGGGAGCATGCCATGCTTATCAAGCCACTTCACAAAGCCCACGGCCAACTTAATTAAACAATTAGGAAGCGAAGTAAAGAGTTTAGCGAGTTTATCAGTATTGTTCTTGGTGTTGATATTAGTGTTTTCTAAAATCGCTGTTTCAATCCGCTCTTTGATTTCATGAAGAGTTTCTAAGCCGGAAAAAACTAACTTAATAGTCGTTTCTTGGCCTTCATCTTTTAAACTCTTTTTCACGGCAAAGGAAACATAAATGGCTTTTCGTTTATAATGGCGACCATTCATAACAAAGCGATTTAACTGGGGACGTAAAGCAATTAACCTTACAACAGCCGCAATCATGATGTGCATATAATTGTAATAAACTCCGTTTTGTTTTTCGCGAGCAATAAAATCATCAAGAGGATCGCAAAGAACCGGATATAAATAAGAATTTTGTGAATCATGGCGCGCTTTCATGATATGGGGAATGATTTTAAAAATCGGATCAAGCCCTTTAAGACGAACGCCATCGCTACGTTTACCAAACATACTAAAACCTCCGTGTTCCCCATTTTAACACAAGTTAAAACGAAAGTAAAATAATAAAAAAAGCCCTGAGGGCTTTAAGAGGCTAAATATGTTTGTTCCAAATGTTTAAGATAATTAACAAAAGGCAGGATGTTTTTGTTAACTTTAAACTCTTCCAACATATGGAAATATTTGTCACGATCAGAAAAAGGAATGATGACGGGTGCCAATCCGTGTTTTAAAAGCTCAAAAGCCAAAACCAAGCGGGCACAGCGGCCGTTCCCATCCAGGAAGGGATGGATTTTCACAAGCTGTAAATGGCTAAAAGCAATTTTTTCAAAAATATCGCCATGGTCGTTGTTTAAAGCATCAAAGTATTTTTTCATACGATCATAGACTTTCACATGGCTGGGGGGAGTGTGGTTGGAGCCTTGAACGGAAATGTCGACATTGCGGTATAAGCCTCCCACACCGAGATTATCCATTAAGATTTCATGGATATCTTTCAGTTTGTTTTCATCTAACTTTTGTCCTAAGTTAAACAGGTTCATGGTAAAGGTCAAAGCCTTAGCAAAGTTATTGATGACGAAAACTTTTTTCGCATCAAGCGATGTTTTTTGGTCAGCGAGAACATCGCGGACATGATCAATCGTTACCCAATCATTTTCATAAGCTAAAGAGTTGAAAATGAATTGTTCTTTAAAGCCAGGTTCAAGTTGTTGGGAATTAAATTTTAACGATGCTAATTCCTGCATCTTAACTAGTGGCCAGTCATTCATCTTTATACCTCCAGATAATAATTTACCCTATTATACCATAGGAGGGGTCAATTAACAACAACAATAATATTGAAATAAACCGTGATTTTAAGTATAATGAATGAAAGAATGAAAAGAGGACGAAGATGATTTTGTTTTTAAAATTGGTCAAACGCATCATGGTCGTTATTTTATTAATCTTGATTGTTTTTATGATTAATGGTCTAACGGAGAGAGTGTTTGCCAATCAAAAACTGAAGGCTTTTAAAGAGCGCGGCGAATTAATCGTGACCAATGATCCCAACCCCCGCAATCATTACTTTCTTGTGGCCCCTATTAATGATTATGAAGATATCAGTCGCCCTGTTTTTAATATGGATTTACGACTTATTGGGGCCAAAGCCGATGTCATTGTTACGAATCGCAACCCTATGCGTCATAAACCGGCGATTGGCTGGGCTACGGGCTTGTTGTCGCGAAGTTTATTTTTGGGGCACGCCACCATTAATGCGGATGATGAAGGAAAATATATGTATGAAGTCATCGGTAACAGCGCCGATGCCAGCCATAATATTGTTAAGAAAACACATAATGATTGGATTATTTTTGAGGAAGAGTTGGGCGATGAAGGCGTTTCCCCGCTCATCGTCGGTTTAAGAGCTAAAAACACAACGGCGGAGGAACGCGAACAAATGATTCAATTTGCGAGTGAACAAGTCGGGAAACCCTATAATTATTCTTTTTTGTTTAATCGTGAGCACAGTTTTTACTGTACAGATTTAATCAGTCGGGCTTATCAAGCGGCCGGAATCAATATTAATTATGATTACTTGGCGACCACCGGCATTGATTTAATCGTCAGTCCTAAATTATATATTATTTTTATTCGGGAAATCGTCATCATTAACAATGAAAAACATTATTATTTTTATTATTTAGCTTAGGGAGAAGCATATGGAAGATACCATTGTGGCAATCGCAACGGCGGTTGGGAAAAGTGCTTTGGCGGTCATTCGTTTAAGTGGCGCTCAAGCCATACCGATTACTAACACAGTTTTTAAAGGCCCCAATTTAGAAAAAGTTCCCACGAGGACGGTTCATTACGGTCATATTGTGGGAGATAATAAAATCCTTGACGAAGTGCTTGTAACGGTTTTTCGGGCACCGAAAACTTTTACGGCGGAAGATGTGGTGGAGATTAGCTGTCATGGCGGCGTTTTTGTGACTACCCAAATTTTAGAATTGCTTTTGGAAAAGGGCTGCCGTATGGCGGAACCGGGCGAATTTACTAAACGGGCCTTTTTAAATGGACGGATTGATTTAACTCAGGCGGAAGCGGTGGCGGATATCATTGATGCACAAACGCAAAGCAGTTTAAAAATGGCCAATATCGGTTTGCGCGGGGATGTAAAAGACATGATAATGCGTTTTCGCAATCAATTAATTAATATGATTGCGAAGATTGAAGTTAACATTGATTATCCGGAATATGAAGATGAGGAACAAATAACAGCGGAAATATTAAAACCGACCATCATGCATTTACAATCGCAATTGGCGGACATCATTGAAAAAAGCCAAGTTTCCGCTATTTTGAAGCACGGTATCAAAACGGCTATCATCGGTAAACCCAATGTCGGGAAATCCAGTTTATTAAATGCTTTATTACGGGAAGACCGAGCGATTGTGACCGATATTGCCGGGACGACTCGTGACTCCATTGAAGCGACCGTTAATTTAGGGGGCTTAGTGCTCAATATCTTTGATACGGCGGGGATTAGAGATACCACCGACATTATTGAAAAAATCGGTGTCGAAAAAACCAAAAAAATCATTGACCAAGTTTCCTTGATTATTCTTGTTTTTGATTACAACCAAGAGCTTGATAACAACGATGAAGCGCTTTTAAAGCTAACTAAGAATAAAGAAAGAATTATTGTTGTTAATAAACAAGATTTAAAAAAACGACTTGATACAAGTCGCTTACCGAATCATTTATTAATTTCTTCCTTTAATGAAGAAGATATTATTCGTTTGGAAGAACAAATCCGCAGTACTTGCCACATTACGGATTTAGCAAACCTCGACAACACCTTTATTGGCAATGCTCGGCACATAGCGAAACTAAAACAAGCATACCAAAGTTTAGGGGATGCCAAAACGAGCCTAAACAATCACCAACCGGTTGATATCATCAATTTAGATTTAAGGGCCGCTTGGCAAGCTTTGGGAGAAATCATCGGTGAGACGATTGATGAAGCTTTGGTGCACGAACTGTTTTCCAAGTTTTGCTTAGGTAAATAAAAAGGGTTTTAACCCTTTTTTTCAGTTTTATAGAACAGCCATTTTTTGGTAAGAATCGGATAAATTCCCAAAGTGACAAGGGCCAGTAAAAAGTAACGTAACATATCAAAGAAAATGGAATGTTCTGGGAAGGCGAGCTTTAAGCCAAATTGGATGGCAATCACAACAACAACGGCTAAAATTGTGCGGATTAAGCGCACTTTTATTGTTTGTGTGCAATCAAAATCAACAACTTTCTTTTCAAAATAGATGGCCACAACATAACCTAAATAAAAAGCATAGGCTGAATAAAAATCTTTAAATAAAACAATGTCGTTGTAATCTTTTCGCCAAAAGATAAAAACAAAAGGGAGGAAGAAAACAGCCATCAAAGCGTATAACACGATTTGCTTCTGAAAATCATCTTCATACCGTTTGTGAAGGTATGAACCAAGCCAAACCGAACCAAGACCGAAAACAATTGCCGCCAAAACATCGCTTGGATAATGAACACCGAGTACTAAGCGGGAAATGCCGACTAAGGCAATTAAAATAGCGGCAACCCACTTTACTCCCTTTGATTTAAACAAACGAGAAAACAAAGTATAAGCAACGGTAGCATTTTGGGTATGTCCACTGGGGAAGGAAGCCCCGGTGGCGGTTTCCACTCGTGCCGGTTCAAAAGTGGCCTGTGGATGCTTAAAGGGGCGCACTCGACCGACTAAACCTTTTAAGGAATTGTTTAACAACATCGAAAAGAAAATGGTAAAGGCGATGTTTTGCCCAGTTTTCTTGGAATAAAAGAAATAAATAATTACTAAGATAGCAATCAGGATGCTTTGTTCAGCTAACGAGGTAATAAACTCAAAGATAGCATCTGTTGTGGGGGTGGCAATACTTCGTAACCATTCAATAAAACGCAATTCTAACTCTGTCATGGAATCCTCCTTGATATTCATATTGTAATATGGACGAAGAGGATTGTAAAGAAAAAGTTCAAGCGGTTTCCCACTTGAACAACTTTATTTGTCTTTCGCAACCTCTACCAAGGAGGCTAGTGTTCCGGCTAATCCTTGTAAATTGGAAGGAACAATAATCTTAGTAGCTTGGCCGTTGGCCATTTCCGCTAAAGCTTCATAAGCTTTAATGGTAAGGACGGCTTGATCGGCTCCGGCTTTGCGAATTAATTCAATACTTTTGGCTTTGGCTGTTTGCACTTCCAAAATGGCTTGGGCTTCACCAATGGCTTCTAGGACTTGCGCTTCTTTGCGTCCTTCCGCTTCATTAATTAAAGCTTGTCGTTTTGCTTCGGCTTGTAAGATGGTTGATTCTTTGAATCCTTCCGCTTGAAGAATGGCGGCTCGTTTTTCCCCTTCCGCTCGTAAAATTGCTTCCCGGCGTTCGCGTTCAGCTCGCATTTGTTTTTCCATGGCATCGCGAATATCTTTTGGCGGGAGAATGTTTTTTAATTCCACGCGGTTAACTTTAATGCCCCAGGGGTCGGTGGCAACATCTAAAATGTCGCGCATGCGCACATTGATAATATCACGGCTGGTTAAAGTTCCGTCGAGGTCCAATTCGCCAATGATGTTACGAAGGGTGGTGGCGGTTAATTTTTCAATCGCCATTAAGGGGTTTTCGACCCCGTAAGCGTAGGCTTTTCCGTCAGTAATGGTAAAGAAAATAACGGTATCAATTTGCATTGTAACATTATCTTTGGTAATCACAGGTTGGGGATCAAAGTCAATAACTTGTTCTTTTAAAGAGATCTTTTTCGCAACCCGATAAATGAAAGGAATCAAAAAGTGTAAACCGGTTCCCCAAGTCGTATGATAGGAACCCAATCGTTCAATAATATAAGCATTGGCTTGCGGAACGATTTTAAAACTGGTGGCCACAACAATTAAAGCAATGAACAAAACAATGAGCAAAGCAATTATGCCGCCCAAATTAACTAAAAATAGTGAATGAAACATTTTTCTTCTCCTTTTTATAATATTTCTAAATTTTGGTTTCCGTCGACTTTGGAAACAACTAATTTTATTCCCACAATCGCATCAATTAAAACTTTCTCCCCAACAGCGAAGCTTAAATCGTCGTTGTTAATCGCGCGCCATAAATTATTTTCCACTTTCACTTCCCCTATTTCATTAGGATGAATTTCTTTTGTGACCACTGCAATCATGCCGATGAGGCGATCGGTGTTGGTTTTAATAATATCCTTCCGCATCATTTTTCTCGTTAATGGGCGTGTTGCTAAGATTAAAACAAGGGAAAGAACCACGAAAATAACAATCTGCAGATAAGGACCGGCAAACAAAACTCCACAAATAATGGTAACAACCGAACTCAAACAAAACCAAATCGTGGTTAGGTTGGTTGTTTCTAATTCGATAATCAAAGTCACGATAAAAACGATAATCCAAGCGACCATCATGACCCAATCAACGGGTTCAAAGGCTCTTAAAAATAACATTAATGAACCTCCTTATCAAAATAAACGCGTAAATACTTCTGCGAATTATCCCACTCGCAAGGGAATTTATACAGATTTTTCTTTGTGAAGTCCATCGGGAAAAACTTTTGAATGTTGTTAATGATGTTCTTGCCATTAATCCGCCCATAGGTCGGTTTGATGGAAATGGCATGCAAATCATTGTCTGTGTATTTCCCCATAGTCGCTTCTTCCTTATTAAGGGCTTTAATTAGCAAAGTATTTTTGGCCTTATCATAACCAATTAAGGTGGAAAAAGCCGTATTAAAATAGGAAGATGCCACCGTGTTTAAGGTAATGTTGGTTTCGTAAATCGAAACAAAGCCCTGTGAATTTTTAGAAAACCATAGAATATCCATACAACTCCTCCTTTCGCCTTTAGTATACAACATAATTCAAAAAAATACAAGAAAAACACAATAAAATATTTTTATTAATTGGGGCGATTAATAAACTAAAAACAATTGAAAAATGACCATAACTATGGTATAATGCTATCCAGTTACCAAAGGAGACCTAAAGGAGACCTGCTATGAAAAAACATTTTAGCCGCTATATAATTTTACTAGTCGTGATTATGCTTCCGCTTTTGGCTGCATATTTAGTGGGAAGATACGGCTATTATTCGGAGAAATTCGGTCAGGGGTCTTGGAAAAGAGAATTTGTTCAGGATTATTTGACCTTTGCAGATACGGGGACGACGGAAGAGCAAATCGACAAATTCTTAAAATATGGAATTAACACTCAATATCATAGTTATGACTTGGTACCGATTTATTCCGTACAAGCGAAAAACGATGATAATAAGGATTTATTTAAAATAAAAATTTATCGCAGTTTATATATTACAACAGTGGCAGGAGAAAAAGTCGACCGCGTTCAGTATTTATACTTTATTTATGATATTCAATATTTGCAAATTCGGGAAGAGTTTGGCGGGGATAGCGCTTTACAACGCGAAATTGAGGAAGCCGATGTTCCGGCCTTGAGTGTTTATGTTTATGAAGTTAATGATGACGATACGATTGTTGAGAAAGATTATCCTTCGAAAGTTGCGCAAGTCGATTCCAAATTAATCTACGACCAAGGTGCGGATGTTGATTACATCAACGGGAAAAACCAAGATCCGTCCAAACCGCCAATTACGGCTGATTTAAATTATATTTATGTTGGCTTTGATCCAATGCTTGATGTCGATTGGTCAACAAAGACGAAAATAGAAATCATAGCTGCGGTCAAAGGCGTCACGGATAACGATAACGAAGATATTAAAACGACGGTATTTGAACAAATACTAACAAATTACGAATGTCATCCGGAAGCCATCGATCAAACGGATTTTGTGGCCAGCTACCAACAAAAACCGGATAACATGGGGTATTCAACTTGGGTGTTTGGTCATTATCTATGGTGGATTGGCTTAATTACCTTTGTGGCTTGCGGGTTTATTACCGGTTCTTTCTATGTTGTTTATTTGTCGGAAGAACAAAAACAACAAAATAAAAACCTTAAGAAAGCGAAAAAATAAGATTGTTCAGTCAATCTTATTTTCAAGTTTATGATGGAAATTAAAAGTATTGAACGAGCCTTAATTACCCGTTATCGTAATAAATTATATCGTCCGTTTATTAAGGCCCTGAAACACTATGAAATGTTACAGGAAAACGACTGTATCGGAGTTTGTATCTCCGGAGGTAAAGATAGTTTAACGCTGGCGAAACTGTTTCAAGAACTCGCCAAATATAGTGACTTTCCGATTACGCTTAAGTATTTAGTGATGGACCCCGGGTTTAATGAAGAAAACCTCGACCGCCTTAAAAGGAATGCGGAAAGCATGGGGATTCCTATAATTATCAAAAAATCCGATGTCTTTCAAGTTGCTTATAATCATGGCGGCTCCAATCCCTGCTATTTGTGTGCTCGCATGCGGCGTGGTTTTTTATACCAATTTGCTAAGGAAGAAGCTTGCAATAAAATTGCTCTTGGGCATCATTTTAACGATGTCGTTGAAACCACGATGCTGAATATATTGTATGCCGGTTGTTATAAAACAATGTTACCGAAACTGAAATCAAAAAACTTTCCCGGGATGGAGTTAATTCGCCCCTTGTACTTCGTTTGGGAAAAAGATATTATCAATTTTATGAAATACATCGGGATAGAAGCGATGAGTTGCGGTTGTAAGATTGGCGATGGCAAAATGGATTCCAAACGGAAAGAAATTAAAGAAATGATTGCGCAGATGAAGCTAACTAACAAAGAAGTCGAAAAGAACATTTTTCGCAGTAGCGAAAATGTTCATGTCGATACCGTATTAGGATGGAAAAGACAAGGAAAAAGATACCAATTCCTTGAAGAATACAAGCATTTAAGGGATGATGATTCCGAGTAATTTTGTTTGTCTTTTTAAAGTTAATATGCTATAATTGGAAAGAAAATTAAAGGAGGTCAGTATGGCAGAAAAAAAATATGTCTATATGTTCACGGAAACCGATGAAACCATGAAAAACCTTTGTGGTGGTAAAGGCTCTAACTTAGGCGGAATGACGAAGTTAGGTTTACCGATTCCCCAAGGCTTCATTGTAACTACGGAAGCGTGCACATATTATTACCAAAACAAAGAGCAATTGTCAGCCGGCATTGTTAAGGAAATTGAAGGCGCCCTTGCGGCTTTGGAAAAAATTACCGAAAAACAATTTGGGAATCCCGAAAATCCCCTCTTAGTATCGGTTCGTAGCGGGGCTCGGGTGTCGATGCCGGGAATGATGGATACCATTCTTAATTTAGGTTTGAATGATGAAGTGGTGGCCGGATTAGCGAAAACCACCGATAACCCACGCTTTGCTTATGACTCTTATCGCCGCTTTATTCAAATGTACTCCGATGTTGTCATGGGTTTAGCCAAGAGTCGCTTTGAAGAAATCATTGATGAAATGAAACAAGAGCGTAAAATTGTTCAGGATACGCAGTTTAGTGCTACCGATTTCCAAGAAATGATTGCGAGATTCAAAGCTTTCTATCAACAAGAATTGCATGAAGAATTCCCAAGCGATCCTAAAACCCAATTATTCGGCGCCATTAATGCGGTGTTCCGTTCATGGGAAAATCCGCGCGCTAATTATTATCGCAAGATTAACAATATTCCTTCCGAATGGGGGACCGCTGTCAATGTTCAAGCCATGGTTTATGGAAACATGGGGGAAACATCGGGGACGGGAGTCGCGTTTACAAGAAATCCGGCGACCGGTGAAAACCAAATTTATGGCGAATATTTAATTAATGCGCAAGGCGAAGATGTCGTTGCAGGCGTTAGAACACCATCACCGATTGCGAAATTGCATGATGATTTGCCGGAAGTTTATCAACAATTCCTTGAGGTTGCGAAAAAATTGGAAGCTCATTTCAAGGATATGCAAGATATCGAATTTACCATTGAAAACGGGAAACTATATTTATTGCAAACACGAAGCGGGAAAAGAACCGCACAAGCAGCCTTACAAATTGCCGTTGATTTATTTGAAGAAGGCATGGTTACTAAAGAAAAAGCGATTATGCTTGTGCAACCCGAACAACTAGATAATTTACTTCATCCACAGTTTGACCAAAAAGCCTTAAAGAGCGCTAAGAAAATTGGTGAAGGCTTACCGGCTTCACCGGGAGCTGCTTGTGGTCAAGTGGTCTTTAATGTTACTGAAGCCCTTGATTTAACCAAAAAAGGTCAAAAAGTTATCTTGGTTCGCTTAGAAACGAGCCCGGAAGATATTGAAGGTATGCATGTTTCCGAAGGTTTTTTAACAGCCCGCGGAGGGATGACTTCCCATGCTGCCGTTGTTGCTCGGGGGATGGGTAAATGCTGCGTTTCCGGGGCCCATAATCTAGAAATCAACGAAGCGGAAGGCTATTTCCGTCTTGGCGGTCAAACCTTTAAAAAAGGTGATTGGATTTCTTTAGATGGTTCAACCGGCGCTGTTTACGGACAAAAAATCCCCACTGTTCCGGCAACAATATCCGGAAACTTTGAAAAGTTTATGACATGGGCCGACGAAATCCGTCGCTTGAAAGTTCGCACTAATGCTGATACACCGGCTGATGCTAAGCAAGCTCGTGCTTTTGGTGCTGAAGGCATTGGCTTGTGTCGGACTGAACATATGTTCTTTGATGCGACCAGAATTAAAGCGATGCGGGAAATGATTGTTTCCGATACCAAAGAACAACGCGAACATGCCCTAGCTAAATTATTACCAATGCAAAGAGGCGATTTCGAAGCGATTTTCGAAGCCATGGGGAACTTCCCGGTCACAGTTCGCTATCTTGATCCGCCGTTACATGAATTCTTACCGACTGATCCGGAAGATATTAAAGACTTAGCGAAAGAATTAAATATTTCTGAAGAAAAACTAAACCAAAAAATTGCCAGTTTACATGAATTCAATCCAATGATGGGACATCGTGGCTGCCGTCTTTCTGTTTCCTATCCGGAATTAGCGGAAATGCAAACCAGAGCAGTGATGGAAGCCTATGTTAATGTGAAGAAACGTAATCCTAAATATGAAGCAGTTCCGGAAATCATGATTCCTCTTATTGGTGATGAACGCGAACTTCGGTTTGTGAAAGAGATAGTTGTCCGTGTGGCTGATGAAATCTTAAAACAAAACAAAATGAGCGTTGATTATAAAGTCGGAACAATGATTGAAATTCCGCGGGCAGCTTTACGGTCCGATCATATTGCGAAAGAAGCTGATTTCTTCAGTTTCGGGACGAATGACCTAACGCAAATGACTTTTGGTTTTAGCCGTGATGATGCCGGCTCGTTCCTGCCTCATTATTATGAAAAACGCATTCTTGAAAGTGATCCCTTTGCTCGCCTTGATCAAGCCGGTGTCGGTTCCTTAGTCAAGTTGTCCTGTGATTTAGGACGCAGTGTTAAACCGGACCTTAAATTAGGGGTTTGTGGCGAACATGGTGGCGAACCTTCTTCAGTGGAATTCTTCCACCGCGTTGGGCTTGATTATGTATCTTGTTCACCGTTTAGAGTTCCAATTGCGCGCTTGGCTGCTGCTCAAGCTGTTATTAAAGAAAAAAAGTAAAATAAAAAGAGCTGTCGGATTAATTTCCAACAGCTCTTTTAATATTTGGTAAGTCAAGGATTTTAATGATAAGGGCACCGATCAAGAATTCTAGTGACGATTATTAGAACAACCCCATTAAAACCAAGTTAACATTGACTTTAATATAAGTGTATTTAATACAAGGGGTGGTCAATTTCAACTTGCTATAAACATCTCTTTTTCTCTTTTTTCAAGTTCATATTTTTGATAATATAAATTAAGGTGTTTTTTTAACTCAATCTTCCTTGAGTTTTTTGATAAGTTTGTTCCTGAAACTCTCATCCTAACTAAGGTTCCTAAGGAGTTATAATAGTATATATAAGCAAATGTATTTTTATACTCTTGATTGTAGAGCAAATCTACGACATCTCCTTCAAGATTATAAATAATAACGATATGATCTGGCGATATTAATTCTTTAGCATCTTTAAGTAAACTTAAATCCTCTATATTTGCAAATATAATTATATCGTCCTCAATTGATTGGTAATTAATCTTCTCTTCAATCTTTATCTTTTCTAAACCAGAGGCATCTATATTTGATGCACTTAAAAATACAAAATTCGCGATAATTAGCAAAATAAAAAGCGAAAATTTTTTCATGTTTTCCTCCTTAATATTGGTTTTATTACCGTGTCACATAATAGTTTTCCATCTTAACTTTTATTGAGTGATTTTGTAGTTTATTCGTTTGCTAATGTCATTTTTTGTTGTTAATCTTTTTAAATTCAATAAATAATATAACTTCTTTTACTTAAAACAATATTCTAAGGATAAAGTTTCATATTTATTAGAATAAGGTAATTTCAAGTTGACATGTGCAGCGATTATACCTAAGGGTCCTGTTTATGATAATTTTCACCTTCGTTAAATTTATTTAAACAAAGGCTCTCTACTCTTTTATTATACATGTTAATTTATGGTAAGTCAAAGATTTTAATGAAAAGGATAATTCTGAATATTGTAAAATGAAAAGAACTAAAATATATTTTTATAAATTAATTTAAAAAAGGGCTGTCGGATTAATTTCCAACAGCTCTATTAATATTTTAAAATTCACAATTTTTAGGTGTTCTTGGGAAAGGTAAAACATCACGAATGTTGTCAACACCGGTTACATACATCACTAAGCGTTCAAAACCTAAACCGAAACCGGAATGTTTGGTGCCACCGTATTTCCGCAAATCCAAGTACCATTCCATTTCGGAAACGGGAATTTTTTGGTCAATCATTTTTTTCATCAACATCTCATAGCGCTCTTCTCTTTGGCTGCCACCAACTAATTCTCCGGAACCGGGCACTAATAAATCCATGGCGGCGACGGTTTTGCCGTCATCGTTTAAGCGCATGTAAAAGGCTTTAATTTCTTTCGGCCAATTAATGACAAAAACAGGGGCTTTAAAGTGGACATCGGTTAAATATTTTTCATGTTCCGTGGCTAAATCATCACCATATTTAATTTTGTTTTCAAACAAGTGGTTTTGTTTTTCCAAAATTTTAATCGCTTCGGCATATTCACAACGGAAAATATGGGAGTCGACCAATGATTGCAGTTGCATCAGTTTGCCCGGAGCGACGAATTGATCAAAAAAGGCCAATTCTTCTTTAGCATGTTTTAAAATATAATTGATAACATATTTAATCATGTCTTCCACAAGCTTCATATCATCTTCCAAATCCGCAAAAGCCATTTCCGGTTCAATCATCCAAAACTCGGAAGCATGGCGGGGAGTGTTGGAGTTTTCAGCCCGGAAGGTCGGTCCGAAGGTATAAACATTCTTAAAAGCCTGGGCGAAAGTTTCCGCTTCCAATTGTCCGGAAACCGTTAAATTGGTTTTCTTTCCAAAAAAATCTTTCGTATAATCAATCGACCCGTCCGCCAAACGCGGCAGTTTGTTTAAATCAAGGGTGGTCACATGGAACATTTCTCCGGCGCCTTCCGCATCGCTGGCGGTAATAATCGGAGCATGGACATATAAAAAATCTCGAGAACGGAAAAACTCATGAATGGCAAAAGCCAGTAAACTACGAACTCTAAAAACGGCATTGAATAAATTGGTTCGTGGTCGTAAATGAGCTTGTTCACGCAAAAACTCTTTTGAATGACGCTTCGGTTGAATCGGAAAATCTTCGGGTGAATCGCCTTCCAAAATCATGGTTTCCGCTTTTAGTTCATAGGCTTGTTTATTTTGCGGGGTCAAAACAACTTTACCGGTAATTGTTAATGAACAACCGACACGCCACTTAGCGACTTCATCAAAGTTTGGTAAGGAACGATCATAAACGATTTGTAAAGTTGCAAGGGTTGAGCCGTCATTAAAACTGATAAACCCGAATTCTTTTTGACTGCGGTTGGTTCTAATCCAACCTTGGACGGTAACAAATTGATTAGCCAATTGGGTAAATGATTGGGATAATTGACGCATACTTAATTTCATAAAATCCTCCTTAAAAATAAAAAAATCCTTAAGAACACTTAAGGACGAAAAAATTCCGCGGTACCACCTTGATTCAGCAAGTTGCTGCACTTAAAACGACGGATAACGCAGTCAGCGGTTAGGTCTACTTAATTCTTCTAACAACTCCGAGTGTTCTTTCGCCAGCTGTTGTTTACGGGTTTCCACTATCTCCGTATCACTGTTAAAAACGAACTGGGTACTTTTCTCATCAACGTTTCTAAATTGTTGATAGTACTATAACATGGGGAAGAATATTTGTCAATAAAAGGCTTTTTATAATCTACAAACTTATTTATAACAAATAAGCTAATTATTTATAATTCTATTATCAGAAATAAGATATCCGTTTTTTATTTCGTATATGATAGATGCATATTTAAGAAATTCATTTCTATGACTTACCGAGATAATCGTATAGCCTTCATTTACAATTAATTTTTTTAAATTATCGCGAACTATTCTTTCTGTATTGCTATCTAAATTAGCAGTTACTTCATCTAATAATAGTATTTTCTTATTAGATAACAAAGATAGTAACAAAGAAAATCTTTGCTTTTCTCCTCCAGACATTAATTTTCCAGCTTCTCCAGCGGGAGTATCTAAGCCTTTGGGCAAACTATTAATATAATCCTCTAAACAAGCGGTTTTTAAATTTCATCTTCACTTGCTTTTTCATTTATTAATAATATATTTTCTTTTAATGTTCCAGGAAACATAAAGATATCTTGAGAGACTTTTGTAATATTGTCTCTAATGGAGAAACAAGATACATCATTAATGTCTTGATTATCAATAAATATTGAACCATTAGGAACTTCATACATTTTCAACAATAAGTTTAATATAGTTGATTTACCACTGCCGCTTTCACCTATAATACCAATCCATGAACCTTTGGGGATTTCTAATGTAATACCTTTTAATATGTTTTTTCCTTCATCAAAAGAAAAATTACAATTGTCAATTTTGATACTATCATTAAATATAAAACTGTTTTTATTGAAATCTTTTTCTTCACCATTTAATTCAAAAAATGAAAATAATTTTCATATTCAGCATTTTTCTTTTTTAATGAATATTGTAAAATGAAAATAGAAAAAAGATTTAAAGAACAAAGGGGGTTAGGGGGAAATGTGTTCCCCCTGTA
>MVZM01000007.1 GCA_002068415.1 Tenericutes bacterium ADurb.BinA124 | reverse complement strand
ACAGGGGGAACACATTTCCCCCTAACCCCCTTTGTTCTTTAAATCTTTTTTCTATTTTCATTTTACAATATTCAGTGTTTTTTGTTTGCACGAATTTACTTAACAAAAAAAGGCTTTTATGATAAAATAACTATGACAAAACAAAGAGGAATAAACATGCAAATTATTTTCGGTGGGTCCTTTAATCCACCTACGATTGCTCACATCAAAATAGCTCAATATTTGTTAGATAACTTTCCCGAAGCGGAATTGATTTTTTTACCAACAAATAATTTTCACATCAAGGATAATCTTCAAGACCTTCGTTTTCGTTGGCAAATGCTGGAAATTGTTTGCCGTTTTCTAAATAATCGTCCGACAATCAGTGATTTTGAATTAAAATTGGATCGCTTTTATGGAACTGATTATACTTTGAAGCATTTTCCTAAGGCCCATTTTGTTATTGGAGCTGACAATTTATTAACGCTTCCCAGTTGGCTTAATTTTCCTAATGTTGTCATTAATCATCAATTTATTGTTTTTCCGCGCCATCAACTCGATATGGAAAATATCATTCTTCAACATCCGATTTTGAAGCAATATCGACATCATTTTATGCTCATCAATGATTTTTCCGAGATGTATATTTCATCAAGTGATTTTCGAAAAACACTTGATGAGCGCTTAGTGATTCCTGAAATCGCTCATTTTATTAAAGAAAACCATTTATATAAGGAGTAAAAAATGTATTCACAAGGATTTTTAAAGGTGGCTGCCGCTTGTCCAACTGCTCGTGTTGGTGATGTGATGTTCAATGTTAAACAAATGTTAACCATGCTGCAGGAAGCGACATCCAAAGATCCCGCCATTATTTGTTTTCCGGAACTATGTATTACTGGATATTCAGTGGGCGACTTGGTTTTTCAAAAATATTTATATGATGATTCCCTTAAAGCCATTAATTATTTACTAGAGCATAATCCCTTTGCCGGAGTAATTATTTTTGGGTCCTTCATTATCATTAACGATACCATTTATAATTGCGGTTTTGTTGCTCAAAAAAATCGTGTTTTAGGGATTGTACCCAAGAATTTTTTACCGCATACTAATGAATTTTATGAAGCCCGTTGGTTTGCTTCCGGGGCAATCATCAGTAAAGATGTGCAATCAGTCGAATTGCTTGGTCAAAAAATTCCCTTTGGGAAGATAATTTTTGTGAACGATACCAAAGAAGTAAGTTTTGGAGCGGAAATTTGTGCTGATATGTGGGCACCGATTTCCCCTAATGAACGTTTATACGGCAATGGCGCTATTATTGTGTTTAACGCTAGTGCCTCACCGGCTCATGTTGGGAAAAGGTATAAACGGCAAATTTTAACGCAAAGCATGAGTTTAAAATTTAATGGTGCTTATGTTTATGTTTCCAATAATGCCAGTGAATCAAGCAGTGAGGCGGTTTTTAGTAGCCACAAGTTGATTGCTGAAAATGGCATTATTGTAGCTGAAGATGATGATATTTCTCTTCACAGTAGTATTATTTATGGCGATATCAACATTTTAAAACTTCACTTTTTGCGTCGGAACAATTGTTATTATAAAAGTATTCAAGACTCGGTTCGTGATCCTTCTATTAGTTTTGTCTCCTTTGATTTGCAAAGAAGTGATACCTTTATTTTTGAAAAAGAGATTGAAAAATATCCCTTTGTTCCTAAACATATTGATGATTTTGAAGATATTATTAATATTCAAGCTGCCAGCATTGTAAAACGCCTTGATTATGTTGGCGTCACTAAAACGATAATTGGTGTTAGTGGCGGCCTTGACTCGACTTTAGCCTTGTTATCTTTATGTTATGCCTATGATCGCTATCAATTAAAACGCCAGGATATTATTGCTGTTCGCATGCCTTCAAAAGAAAACAGTCCCACTAGCAATCAAAATGCTCAAGAATTAGTTGATAAATTGGGGGTGACGAGCTTAGTCATTCCCATTCAAGAAGATGTCAATCGCCAACTGGCGATTCTCAAGCATGATTTGGAAAATAAAGATACGACTTATGAAAATGTTCAAGCACGTTTTCGAACTTATACTTTAATGAATCTTGCTAACCATCATAAAGGTCTTGTTGTTGGGACTTCTGATATGAGTGAAATTGCGCTAGGGTGGTCGACCTTTAATGGTGATCATATGGCAATGTATGGCTTAAATGCCGGAATTACTAAAACGGTAGTGATTGAAACCGTCCGTTTTTATAAAACGATTTTTCCGGAAGTTCGCAAAATCTTGGATTTAATTATTGATGCACCGATTTCACCGGAATTATCGGGAAGTAAGCAAAGGACTGAAGATGTAATTGGCAAATTCGCGATTAATGACTTTATCCTGTATCACTTTTTAGTTGATGGTGATGATGCCGAACGCATTAGCTTTTTGCTAACCAAAGCCTTCCAAATGGATATCAAGAAGGCACAAGCGGCTGTTGATAATTTTAATAAGCGCTTTTATTCTCAACAATATAAACGTTTAACGATGCCGGAAGGGGCTAAAGTATTGGGAATATCTTTATCGCCAAGGACGGAATTAAAACTTAATGGCGATATTTACCGAATTAAAGTTGAAGAATAGCTTAGTTGTTGACTTTTAAATAATGAAGTTATATAATTTATAAAACGAAGAAGAGGAAGAGTAAGAGCTTACTTTTGATTTAGAGAAGGACGGTCGGTGAGAAGTCCAATCAAGTAACTTTGAAGGTCGCCTTGGAGTTGATGAGATGAACTTTAGTAGTCCTGTCCGTATTCCTGCGTTAAAGGTAATGAGAGCAATGTAATTGTTGAAATAAGGTGGTACCACGGTTAATTCGTCCTTAAGTGAAAGCTTAAGGACTTTTTTTGAAGGGAGATTAGAAATGAAATTAAAAGATTTACCAATTAAGTATGATTTTCAAAAAGTTGAACAAGGTAAATATCAAAAATGGCTTAAAAAAGGATTTTTTACTGCAGGTGACAAAGATAAAATTCCGTTTACGATTGTCATTCCGCCCCCCAATGTTACGGGTAAACTCCATTTAGGTCATGTTTTAGATACAACCATGCAAGATATCATTATTCGCCGCAAACGAATGCAAGGCTTCGATGTCCTTTATCTTCCAGGAATGGATCATGCTGGGATTGCTACCCAAGCTAAAATTGAAGCGAAACTACGAGCGGAAAAGATTTCACGTTATGATTTGGGGCGGGAAAAATTTTTGGAAGTTGCTTGGGAATGGAAAAAAGAATATGCCCAACTGATTCGCTATCAATGGGAAGTTTTGGGCTTAAGTTTAGATTATTCCCGTGAGCGCTTTACTTTGGATGAAGGTTTGAATGAAGCCGTTAATTATGTGTTTGTTAAAATGTATAACGATGGTTTAATTTACCGTGGTGAAAGAATCATCAATTGGGATATTCAAAGTAAAACCGCTTTATCCAATATTGAAGTTGAATACCAAGATGTCGAAGGAGCTTTCTATTATTTCCGCTATCCCTTTGTTGATGGAGAAGGTGGTATTGTGATTGCTACGACGCGACCGGAAACGATGTTTGGCGATACCGCTTTAATGGTTCATCCCGATGACGAAAGGTATCAAGCCTTTATTGGTAAAAAAGTTTATATTCCTGGAACTGTTCGTGCCATCCCCATCATTGCTGATGAATTCGTTGATCGTTCATTCGGAACAGGGGCTGTTAAAGTAACACCTGCTCATGATCCAAATGACTATGAAGTCGGTCTTCGTCATCATTTAGAACGTCCTTTATGTATGAATGAAGACGGTACGATGAATGAGTTAGCCGGGAAATATGAAGGAATGGATCGCTTCGCTTGCCGAGAAGCCCTAGTTAATGACCTGCAAACATTAGGTTTATGCGAAAAAATTGAAAAACGAGTTCATTCCGTTGGTCATAGTGAAAGAACGGGCGTGATTGTTGAACCGAGGTTATCCAAACAATGGTTTGTGGCCATGGATAAATTAGCTAAAGCGAGCTTAGAAAAGCAAGAGTCGGATGAAAAAGTAAACTTTTATCCGAATCGTTTTGAAAAAGTTTTTACCAGTTGGTTAAGCAATATTCAAGATTGGTGTATATCTCGACAATTATGGTGGGGACACCGTATCCCTGCATGGTACCGTAATGAGGAAATATATGTCGGTGTGAAAGCTCCCAAGGGCTCTGGTTGGAGTCAAGATGAAGATGTTCTAGACACTTGGTTTTCCAGTGCACTTTGGCCATTTTCAACCTTAGGTTGGCCGAAGGAAATTGAAGATTTTAAACGATATTTTCCTACCGATGTTCTAGTAACTGGTTATGATATCATCTTTTTTTGGGTTGCGAGAATGGTCTTCCAATCAAATTATTTAACTAAACAAAGACCATTTAAAGATGTTTTAATTCACGGCATTATTCGCGATGAATTAGGTAGAAAAGTAAGTAAATCCTTAGGAAATGGTGTTGATATGCTTGAAGCTCGTAATCAATATGGCATTGACAGTCTTCGTTATTTTCTTACGACTTCATCTACTCCCGGTCAAGATATTCGTTATTCAGAGGAAAAAATCGAAGCAGCTTGGAATTTTATTAATAAATTGTGGAATATTTCTCGTTATGTTGGTATTAGTTTTGCTAGTGCTAAATTTAAGAATGAACCAATTAACATTGAGTTTCTAAATGAAATTGACAAATGGATTATGAGCAAATTAAATGAAGTTATTTTAGCTGCTGATGAAAACTTGGAAAAATATGAATTTGGAGAGGCGGCCAAGGCGATTTATAAATTTACTTGGAACGACTTTGCGTCTTGGTATATTGAGATGTCTAAAGTGGTTTTTCAAGAAGGTACTCCTGAACAAAAAATCAATACTTGTGCGGTTTTAAAGCATGTTCTAGTGGCGATATTAAAATTACTCCATCCTTTCATGCCCTTTGTTACCGAAGAAATCTACCAAGCTTTCAATGAAGGCAGTATTGTTATCAGTAAATGGCCGGAAATTTATCAAGCTTTACCCGATGTTAATGCTCGTTATGTTGATATGTTGTTCGAAGTTATTTCCACAATCAGATTAGTAAGAGCGGAAAAAAATGTTCCCAATTCGAAACCGATTGATATTGAAATCCAATTTACGGATAAAAAAGCTTTTTCCTTTTTTGACGACAATTCCCATTATCTTAAAAAATTTTCCAATTATGCTCATTTAACCCTTTCAACAGCGGAACTGGAAACGTCTAAAAAAATCGTTCATGTTTTAAATGGTTTAATTTTAATGATTCCTGCATCCCAGTTGGTTGATGTCGAACAAGAAAAAGAAAAGTTATTACTTAATCAAGAGCGCTTAAAGAAGGAAATCCTTCGCTGTGAAGGCATGCTCAACAATCCTCATTTTCTCAATAAAGCCCCAATAGATAAAATCAACAGTGAAAAGAGCAAATTATTTGATTATCAAAAACAACTTGAAGAAACAAACAAATTACTTCAAGAGTTTGATGAATAACATCAAAGAAAAAGGATGATATGTTTAATAATGTTACGGACTTAATTACTTGGATTGAAGCGCAAAAACGCCATTCACCTAAAGTGTCGATGGAAAAAATGCGAAAATTGAGTGCCATTTATGGTAATCCTCATGAAGGAATTAAATATATCCATGTGGGTGGTACCAATGGCAAAGGTTCAACGGTTTCTTTCATTAAGGGAATATTAAGGGCGGCCGGTTTTAATGTCGGCTCCTATATATCTCCCTATGTGATTAGTTTCAATGAACGGATTTCTTATAATGATGAATTTATCGCCGATTCCGATTTGTTAGAAATCGGCAATTATTTGCTTGCGAAATATCCAATGATTGAACAACAAGAAATTGAATTACCGACTTTTTTTGAATTTGTAACTTTAATCGCCTATGTTTATTTTTCGCGCATCAAAAATTTGGATTTTGTCACCCTTGAAGTGGGATTAGGGGGAAGACTAGATGCAACCAATATTGTCACCCCCTTGGTATCCGTTATCACCAATGTTCATTTTGACCATATGAATGTTTTAGGTGATACTTTGGAAGAAATCGCTTTTAATAAATTAGGGATTGTTAAGCCCCATATTCCCTTGATAACGATTAAAAATGACCAATTAATTAATCAATTTTTCCAAGCAACGAAAGACAAACATGCGGATTTAATTTTAGTTGATAAACAAAAAATTAAAAACATTACCATTACCCTCGAACATACGACCTTTGATTATGGTGATTTCACTAATTTGAAGGTGCGCTTATTGGGTTATTATCAAACCGAAAACGCTAGTTTAGCGCTTGAAGTTGCGAAATTATTACGCGAAAAATATGGGATCGCTATTACTAACAAAAACATTTATGAGGGTTTATGGAATACCTTCTGGCCGGGAAGATTGCAAGTTGTTTCCCATCATCCCACCATTTTAATTGATGGTGCTCACAACTTAGACGGTATGATGCGCTTGACGGAATTTTTAAAGGCCATTAAGGGCGAATATTATTTAAAAGTCATTTTTGCCGTTTCGGCTGATAAAGCCAAAGCGAAAATGATTCCTTTGCTTGATCAAGTCGCTGATGAAATCATTTTTACTCGCTATAGTTATAAACGTAGTGATGAAGCGGACCATTTACTTGATTATTCAAATCATCCTAACAAGCGAGTCGAAGAGAATCTCAATAAGATTATTGAGGAGGTTAGGCAAGAGCAGGATAAATTAATTGTTTTTTGTGGAAGTTTATATTTTGTTGCTGATTTAATCAAGATTTTTAGTGACAATTAAGCTAATTAATTTCCCCCTTTTTAACGAAACCCATGATGCCGGTACTAATATATAGGAGAAGAGGTGAACTATGGGTTTTTTAGTAAAAGAGATGCCATTGGATGAACAACCAAGAAAGCGACTTCAAAAATATGGCGTTAAATCATTAGCCACTCATGAATTATTAGCCATTATTTTGCGTACTGGTTGTCATAATCAATCAGCTATCGATGTTGCGAAAACATTGTTATATAATTTTGAATCACTTGATCGTTTAAACGAAGCAACGATTACGGAATTAATGCAAACAAAAGGAATCGGGGAAGCCAAAGCCATTGAAATAATTGCGGCGATTGAACTGGGAAAACGAATCAATGAACCAACTTCCCCCAAAATTTTAATTTCTTCCCCCCAACAATCATACCAGTTTTTAAAGGATTCCATGCAGCATTTGTCGCAAGAGAACTTGGTTTGTTTGTTTCTAAACATGAAAAGTGAAGTTCTTGCGCAAAAAACGATTTCCATTGGGACGATTAATAATACCATTTTTAATCCTCGTGATATTCTAAAATGGGGTTTAAAATTGTCCGCTTCCGCCATCATCGTGGCTCATAACCATCCTAGTGGTAATCCTGAGCCCAGTACAGAAGATATATTAGTTACCAAAAAATTACTTCAAGCCAGTAAATTAGTTGATATTATGATTGTCGATCATATCATTGTCGGTAAGAATCGCTATTATAGTTTTCTTGAACATAATAAATTAAGCTAAAAACGACATTTTTAAAGTTTTTATGGTATAATTCTTAAAAAGGATTATTTATGTTTAGTTGGAATTTATTATATATCGTTCCAGTGGCATTAATTGCCATCATGGTTCATGAAGTTTCTCATGGCCTTGTTTCTACTTGGCTGGGAGACCCAACCCCCAAAGCCCAAGGGCGGCTTTCTTTTAATATTTTTAAACACATTGATGTTTTTGGAACTCTCAGTTTAATTTTTTTTGGTTTTGGATGGGCGAAACCGGTAGAGATTGATCCGCGTTACTACAAAAATATCAAGACAGGAACGGCTTTGGTAGCGATTGCGGGTCCTATCAGTAATTTTCTTTTAGCCTTTATTAGTGCCTTTGTTTATTTGTTAATTTTTAAAATTCTTGGTTGGGATTTAAGCGGTTTCGCTCTAATCGTTAGTAATTTCTTTTATTATTTAACGATAATCAATCTTGGTTTAGGAATTTTTAATTTATTTCCCTTTCCCCCTTTGGATGGATCGAAAGTTTTGGCCGTTGTTTTACCCGACCAATGGTATCGAAAACTAATGTACTATGAAAGAATTGGGATGTTTTTGTTAGTTATTTTAATTGTTCTTAATGTTTTGGATAGACCTCTTAATTGGTTAATAACCAACACCTTAGAACTTCTATATAATTTGGTCGCATTCATATTAAATATTAACTAAAGGAGATGTCTTGATGAACCAATGTACTGAAACAACGATTGATATTAGCGGTGAAACCTATCCGGTTTCTATTATTAGAAAAAATTATTCGCGTCTTTCCTTAAAAATTCGGTTTTCATTGCGGGTTTTCGTCTCTTGCCCCAACCATGTGAGTGATGAAGAAGCAATTGCATTCATGCATGCCAATATGGATTGGTTAGAAATTAATATGTCCAAAATCCAATGGAAATTATCGCTTTTTCCTTTGCGGGAAATGATGGCTGGTAAAAAAATCCTTTGGTTTGGGGAAGTGCTTCCGGTTGTGAAAAACGAAGAGTTAAGCGTCCCTTTCAAATTTTTTAATGGTAAATTATATGTTCCTGAGTCATATTATGAATCGCTTCGAGAAATTGAAAATTATGCAAAGAGTATTGTTACGGAAAAATACCAAATTATCCTTTCCAAAATGGTTAGTGACACTCAATCAGTTTTGCCCTTGTCATTTCGCCTTATGAGCGGTAGTTGGGGTAGTTGTAATGTGAAAACAAGGCATATTAATTTGAATTCACGCCTTTATTATTTACCAATTGGTTTAGTAACATATGTTATCATTCACGAGATTTTGCATTTCCATTATCCAAATCATGGAGTAGATTTTCACCGTCGTTTAGAAAAATATGTTCCTAACCACCGAAAATTGGAAAGGCAATTGAAAAATTATGATGTTTTACTTTATTAGAATCACAAGGCTTCTCGCATACTATTAGTAGCGAAAGGCCTTTTTATTATTTTTTCAAAACTAATACGGTTTTATGACTTGAAAGCATTATTTGATTATTTTATAATTTAAACAAATATAATGAGAAAGGGGATTGAAAAGTGATTTCCAAAATTGAAAAATTTGATTTATTATTGGGAAATAAGAAAGTTTCCAATAAAGCGTACTTGTATGCACAAATTATTAAAAATGAGCGGTTAAGAAGAAAAATGACTTTACAAGAGATGGCACGTGGCATTTGTTCAATTAGTTATTTGTGCAAATTTGAAAAAAATGCCATTTCCGTGGACGAGGATTATATTAAGGCCATTTTTGAGCGAGTCGATCTTGATTATACGAAAGTTGGATCCAATATTATTCATAACGGTGTTAATGAAGTTATTAAAGCATATTTATATGGGCGTAATGATGATATCAATCACTTTTATACAATGATTGACGATTCTTTATTCAATGTTCAAAATTATTTAATTAAGGGATTTTACTATTTATTGCAAAATCAATTTGCTGATTTTAAAAACATTATTAAAACGCTTGATAATATCAAAGATACCTTGCAATTAGAAGATGTTGGTCCGTTTATGTTTTTAGTAGTTGAATACTATATAAGAACAAATCAATTTTCCGATGCTAGCAAATATTTGCAATATTTGGATAAATTAACTTTTGAATGCCAAGAAATTAATTGGTTGATTTATGAGCAGCAATTCATTACCGGCTATCACCTTAAAAATTTTTCTATGGTTAACAAGTATTTTAATAAATTAATGACGCAATTAAATATTGGTTTTCCTAATCAACGACAGTTGATTATTAAATTGATGATGTTAGATCTTAATGCTAAACAATATTTTAAAGAAGTCGAACAAGAAATTCGCAATTTAAGTTTCGAAAATCTAGAAAACCAATTTTCGTTGGATGTTAGGTATTGGAAAATGGTGATATTATTAAAAGGTGATTGCTGGTTTGATGTCTATGATGAAATTTATGAACAAAAACTTTACCATAATGCTCGTTTTGCTGCCTTATTACTTTATACAGTTTATTTATTGGATGATGAAAACTATATTAATGAAGCATGTGAATTAATAACGAACAAATTATACGATGAAAATGATTTGTTGCATCAACGATTCATTCAATTTATGTTGATGAAATTTAAAAATGAGAAAAAACAAGTGGTGCTTGATTTCTTTAAGAGTGAAATCCTTCCTCATCCAACCATATCCCAGCACCATCTCTATCATGAAGTCTATAATCAATTTTATTTAGACTATCTTGTTGCTTCCGCAAAATATAAAGAAGCCTTTTATTATTCACAAGGACTAAAAAAAATCCCCATCGCCTAATGGTTGCAAAAACTCCCTTTTTGGGGTATAATTACCATCGGTGATTTTATGAATAATTATTTTTCTAGTTTAAATCAACTACCTAAAACGAGAGTAATTAAAGAAATGAGCCGATATGCTCAACAAAATAAAATCCCTATTCTTTGTGAACAGGGATTAATTTTAATGTTGCAGTTAGTCAATATCAAAAAGCCAAAACGTTTTTTGGAAATCGGGACCGCCATTGGCTTTACCGCTATTAATGTCGCCCTTTTTGACGATGAAGTCATTGTTGACACAATCGAGAAGAATCAAGAAATGTTCCAATTAGCGCAAAAAAATATTATTGATGCGAAATTAAAAGGCCGGGTAAATGTGTTTTTAGGCGATGCTTTAGAATTTGATTTAAAACAAATAAACAATCAATACGATATGATTTTTATTGATGCTGCTAAAGCTCAGTATATTAATTTTTTCGAAAAATTTGCTCCTCTTTTAAATAATGATGGTCTTATCATTGCTGATAATCTCCTTTTTCATGGTTTAGTTACGCAAAGCACAACCATTGAAAACAAAAATTTAAAAAAACTAGTTGAAAAAGTCAAAAATTATAATAGTTGGTTAGCAAAAAATCGAAATTTCCAAACTTTTTTCTTAGAAATTGGGGATGGAATGGCCATTACTCAACGGGTTAAAAAATGACAAAGTTAATTGTTGATTTAAAGTCGCTGTGGAAAATCAATAACTATCAAGCCGATGGTTTTATCCTCAATGATCCCGATTTTTCTTGTTTTCCTGAAAATGAATTTTCCCTTGAGCAAATTACTAATATAATTTATCAACTAAAAAGGAAAAATAAGCTTGTTTTCATCAATGTTGATCGGATAATTGAAGAAGAAGAGTTAAATATTTTGCATAATCGCTTGAAATGGTATTTGACTTTCGAAATCGATTATTTTATTTATGGCGATTTTGCGGTATTTAGTTATTTACATGAACTCAATCCCCAACAAAAATTGATTTATAATTCGCAAACCTTAATTACCAATGATTTTGATGCACGTTTTTATCACCATCTTCATCAATTAGTGATGATAAGCAATGAACTTAATTTTGATGAAATTAAACAAATTTCCTTAGTTGGGAACGGGGTTATGGAAGTCTATGGTTTTCACCAAATCTTTTATTCTCGTCGCCAACTTTTATCAACTTTTCAAAAATACAAAAAAATACAATACTCTTTCTCTAATCGACGCTTGGACTTGCAAGAAGAACAACGGAATGAAAGATATTCAATTTTTGAAGCAGCAAAAGGCACTTTCATTTACACCCCATATCGCTATTGTTTATTTAAAGAACTGAATGAACTAAAAAACCATTTAGTTTTTATTAAAATAAGTGGTGCTTTTATTGACCAGGCCCAGTTATTAGCCATTACTAAGCTTTATAAACAAGGCCTTAATACTTTTTTTACTGATACTCTTTATCATGATTTAGTTGCTATTTGTCCTCATGTTGATACTGGTTATTTACATAAAGGCTTATTGCAAAAGGAGGAAAATCGTGATTGAATTATTAGCTCCCGCCGGTGATTTAGAAAAGCTAAAAGTTGCCATTTTATATGGTGCCAATGCCGTTTATATCGGTGGGAAAAAGTTTAGCCTAAGGGCTCGAGCCAGTAATTTTAGCCTCGAAGAAATCAAAGAAGCTGTTATTTTTGCCCATCATCATCAAGCCAAGGTTTACATCACCATGAATATTGTTCCTCATAATGATGATTTTGACGGCTTGGAAGACTATTTACAAACCCTTGATGCTTATGGTGTCGATGGAATCATTGTCACTAGTTTATCTATTGCTCAAGTTGCTAAAGAAATAACGCCCCGATTAGAAAGACATTTGAGTACCCAGTTTTCTGCTTCCAATTCCAGTACTGTCAATTTATTTAAATCATGGGGGTTTTCGCGAGTTATCTTAGCAAGAGAAGTTAGTTTGCAACAAATAAAAGCAATAGTAGAGAAAACTGATTTAGAATTGGAAGTTTTTATTCATGGCGGCATGTGTGTTTCCTACTCTGGGCGCTGTATGCTCAGCAACCATATGACGAATCGCGATGCTAATCGCGGTGGCTGTGCCCATTCGTGTCGTTGGAATTATCAATTATTTGATCATAATCTTCCAATTAGTGAGGACCAAGATTTTGCTATGGGCTCGACGGATTTGTGTGGTCTAAGAGCGATTCCCACCCTTATTGATATGGGGATTTCCTCTTTAAAAATCGAAGGACGAATGAAATCGATTCATTATATTGCAACGGTTGTCCGCAGTTATCGGATGTTAATCGATGAATATTATTCAACAGGAACTATCAAAGATTTTACTATTTATGAACAAGAAATCGCCAAAGCTGAAAACCGAACGACGGGAACAGGTTTTCTTTTCCATAAACCCGGGATTGCGGAACAAGTATATAATAATAATGAATTATTTCCGACTAAAGAATTTATTGGCACGGTTTTAGAATATAATCAAGAAACAGGTTTTGTAAAAGTAGAACAACGCAACTTTTTTGCGGTTGGTGATGTTTTAGAAATATTTGGTCCCAATAAAGCCCATTTCCAACAAAAAGTTCTATCTTTGCAAGATGAATTAGGTAATGAAATTACTGAAGCTCCTCATCCTTTGCAAATTGTTTATTTTCAAGTTTCTAAGCCTGTTGAAAGCGGGGATATGATTCGCCGTCTTACCCCAAAATAAAGGTTGCTTTTTAGACCTTTTTTTGGTATAATACATTTAAAATAAAATTAGGAGAATTTACAATGAATGGAAAACACCAATTGACAGCAGAAGGGCTGGATAAATGTAAAGCTGAGCTTGACTTCTTAAAAAGCGCTGAACGAGGTCGTGTTATTGAATCTTTAAAAGAAGCCCGTGCTCAAGGTGATTTGTCGGAAAATGCCGATTATGATGCTGCTCGCGATGAACAAGCTCGTTTAGAAGCAAGAATTAAAGAACTGGAAAATATCATCAAAAATGCGGTCATCATCGATGATAATAAAACAGCCACTTCCAATTTAGGAAAAAAAATCATTGTTGAATTTGAAGATAAAACCATTTATGATTTTGTTTTGGTCGGTAGCTTGGAAGCTGACCCGCTGCAAGAAAAAATATCCAACGAATCTCCTTTAGGAATGGCCATCATCAACCATAAAGTTGGTGATCGTGTTCTTGTAAAAACGGAAACAGGTAACGAATTTTATGTTACCATAAAAAAAATTAGTTGAGGTGAGAAAGATGAAATATGTTCCGTCGCTAGATAAACAATTTATACCAATGATTATTAAGCTGAATGAATTTCAAAAACAAGTTCAAGCAGCAACTGTCAAACAAAAGGTTGTTATTTGTGTTGAAAGGAATAATGGTTTTAACCATATTTATCAAATCGATACTTTTAAAGACTTTACGGGACATGATTTAGAAAATTATGCCGTTGTTGAAAGAATCATTAAGACTTTGCTGTGGTTAGTCGGTGGTTTTAAAATCTATATTGCCGGTTCGGAGTATCTTTTTGAAGCTATTCATAAAGATTATCAACCCGGAGGAAAACGCGATTTTGACTTTCATTTTCTTGCCAATGCTTATGAACATCCTTTTTCGGTTGTCAAAGTTGATTATCACGAAATTCCTCCTCTTAAACAAGAACAAATTTCCTTCGATGCTAATTTAAATGGTTGTCGAATTGGCTTTGATGCTGGCGGTTCGGATCGCAAAGTTTCCGCCGTTGTTGATGGTAAAGTCGTTTACAGTGAAGAGGTTGCTTGGCTTCCGAAATTAAATGCGGACCCAAGTTACCACTATCAAGGAATTTTAGAAGCCATGAACACAGCGGCCAGCCACATGCCACGCGTTGATGCCATTGGTGTTTCTTCAGCAGGAATTTATGTCAATAATAAAGTGATGGTCGCTTCGTTGTTTTTGAAAGTTCCCAAGGATCTTTTTGACGCTCATGTAAAAAATATGTATATTGATATTGCAAAAACTTTTGGCGATGTCCCTTTAGTAGTTGCCAATGATGGTGATGTTTCCGCACTTGCCGGAGCAATGGAATTAAAAGATAACCAAATATTGGGGATTGCCATGGGGACATCGGAAGCTGCCGGTTATGTCGATGAACATGGTTCATTAAAAGGCTGGTTAAACGAATTGGCCTTTGTTCCTGTTGATTTTAATCCTGCAAGTATGGTTGATGAGTGGAGCGGCGATTATGGCTGCGGTGTCAAATATTTTTCTCAGGATTCGGTTATCAAACTTGCTTTAGCCGGTGGGATTCATTTTGATGAACAGTTGACGCTAGCACAAAAACTAAAATATATTCAAAAATTAAACGATGAGAACCACCCCGTTGCTCAACAAATCTTTGAAAGCATTGGTGTTTATTTAGGATATACGCTTGCTTATTATGCTCATTTCTATCAATTGAAACATGTCTTGTTGCTAGGTCGAGTTGTTTCCGGTAAAGGCGGTAACACGATATTAGAAATAGCAACAAAAGTGTTACATGAAGAATTCCCGCAATTACGCCATATTAAAATATCGATGCCGGATGAAATGAATCGTCGCGTTGGGCAATCGATTGCGGCTGCTTGTTTGCCTAAAATTGGATAAGATTTCTTATCCTTTTTTTGGGCGTTTTTGCCCATTTTTGGTTTGGAAAATGCTATAATTACGCATGAGGTGTCTATGAAAAAACTCTTGTTGTTATTTTTATTAGTATTTGTTTTAATTGGCTGTGGTGGAAGTGCGGATATTTCCCCTTCCCAAGCAGTTAAAATGATGGAAGAAGATCCAAACATTGTCTTAGTGGATGTTAGAACATATGAAGAATATATTGCTGAACATATTCCTAATGCTATTTTAGTCCCCTTAGCAACTTTAGAGTCCTCCGCTGCCAGTAAAATTCCCGATAAAGATGGGACTTATTTTGTTTATTGCCGCAGTGGGAATCGCAGTGCGACGGCCGTCTCCCAATTAAAGTCTTGGGGATATCAACATGTATATGATTTAGGTGGCATTATTAATTGGCCCTATGAAACAATCAAAGGATGAGGAGGAAATTAATGATTTTAGAAAAACAAAAAGCACCGTTGTTTACCTTAAAAGATAGTGAAGGTAATAATGTTTCATTGTCCGATTTTTTTGGTAAAAAAGTCGTTGTTTATTTTTACCCCAAAGATCATACCCCTGGATGTACCCGCCAAGCTTGTGCTTTTCGTAATGCTTTCGATGGTTTTAAAGATTTAGATGTCGTTGTTATTGGTATCAGTCGTGATTCTGAAAAATCACATGCGAAATTTATTCAAGATTATCAATTACCTTTTATTTTGCTAGCCGATCCCAACTTAGAAGCAATCAAAAGTTTTGGCGTTTGGGTTGAAAAGAAAATGTACGGAAAAACAACTATGGGTGTTTCCCGTTCAACTTTCGTTATTAATGAAAATGGGGTAATCGAAAAGGTGTTTGCGAAAGCCAATCCCGATACCAATGCGCAAGATGTTTTAAACTACTTAAATACGCAATCATAAACAGGTGCATAATCATTGATTATGCATTTTTTTTAGACATTTTGAGTTTTTTTTGATATAATCTTGCTATGGTGAAAAGTATGCTTGTCTTGTTATTTGGTTTGAAAAAATTTGTGCCAACTGATTGCTATTCTGATGTTTTTCAAATCCCCTATCAAAAATTATATGATCAAGGGAAAAGAGTTTTATTGATGGATATTGATAATACCTTGATTCCTTATGATGCTTATGAACCATACCCTAAGTTAAAGCAATTAATTGCCCAAATTAAGGCTATTGGTTTTAAAATTATCTTTATGTCTAACAATAAAGAACCGCGGGTCAGCCATTTTGCGAACATCCTTGGTGAAGATTATGTTTATAGTTCTATGAAACCACTGAAAAAAGGTTACCGTCAAGCACTAAAGAAAGCAATGCTTCCTAAAAAAACGGCTCTTGCCATTGGCGACCAATTATTGACCGATGTTTTGGGGTCAAACCGTTTTGGGATTGATGTCATCTTAGTTAAGCCACTCAAAAAACATAATGAACTATGGTTTACAAAGTTCAATCGCAAGACTGAAAAGAGAATAATTAAAAAAATAAGTCGTCATTATCCGGACATTTATGCGAAAATCAAGGAAGTAATTCAATGAAAAATCGCTGTGAAGGCTGTGGAGCCAAGGTCCAATTCACTGATCCGACCCAAAAAGGTTTTATTCGCAATGATGTTTATTTAAAGAATCCGGATCGTTTTTATTGTGAACGTTGTTTTAATTTGCTTCACTATCATAAAAACACGGAAATTACTTATAATGAAAAAGATTTTTTAAATAATATCAAATTAATTAGGGAAAGCCAAAATCTTGTCGTCCATGTTGTGGATGTTTTTGACTTAGATGGAACGATTGTGAAAGAAATAAACCAATATTTTCCCCACAACCCCCTTTTATTGGTTGCCAATAAATTCGATTTATTTATTGATTCCGTTAAAGTTATGCGTGTGAAAAACTATTTAAACAATTATTTGCAAAAAAATAACATTAAGGTTGATAAATCTCTTGTTATCTCGAGTTTTCGCTCTTTCGACATCGAAAGATTATTAACAAATATTTATCAATTACAGGCTAATAAGGATGTTTATTTCTTTGGTATGACCAATGTCGGTAAATCTTCCCTAATTAATGCTATTAGTAAATTTTATTCGCAAACAGCCTCCATTACTGTTAGCAATTTTATTAGCACGACGATGGATTTTATTAAAATTAGTCTCCCCAATAAAACTTTCATCATTGATTCACCGGGAATTATCAACAGCCATCAAGTTACTTATTATTTGGAGAAAAGTTCATTAAATATTTTGACGACAAAGCGATATATTCGTCCAGCTACATATCAAATTAATCCCCAACAAGCTTTATTCCTTGGTGGTTTTTGTATAATTAAATTTTTGGAAGGAATTAAGTCAACTTTTGTTGTTTATGTTCCTCCCAACCTTGTTGTTCATCGTACGAAGTTGGAAAATGCTGAAACTTTTTTTAATAAGCATCAAGATGATATTTTACAACTTCCTACTTTAAAGGAACGAGAACGCATGGGAAAAATAATATCGCAGCAATTTTCTTTTTCAGAAACAAAAAAAGACTTGTTTATTTGTGGCTTAGGTTTTGTTACTTTAGTTGGAATGGGAACAATTGAAGTAAAATATTATGAAAAAATTAAAGTAGGCATTCGTGAGGCAATCGTGTGATGTTTTTAAGAATAACTTTAAAAAAGCGTTTATGGAATAAATACCGCCAAAGTAAGCATCCAGATATTTATGAACGTTACCAACATTCGCTCGCAGTCTTAAAGAAAGCTTTAGAAATAAGGAAAACTTTTAAGCTCCCCGTTATGAAAAGTCAGGTAATTGCAGCATCCCTATTACATGATTATGCTAAATTTGTTTCACGGGAAGAATTTTCGCGAATTATTGAGAAATATCAGTTAGATTCTTCTATTTTGGAGTTGTCACCCCAATTATGGCATGCCTTTTTAGGCCCTTATGTTGTTCATGAAGAGCTTGGGATTACAGATGTTGAAGTTTTGGATGCCATCCGTTATCACACAACGGGAAATCTTAATATGACTTTATTAGGAGAAATCATTTTTTTAGCGGATTATACGGATGACACTAGAATTGAAGAATATTTCCAAGAAGCCAAAGCTTTATCGAAAGTCAATTTCTATGGCGCTATTGCACAAAAAATAAAACAAATAATCGCTAGTAATCATCATGAAATTTCCCAAGAATTAAGATTAATGTATGAAAAATATCGGAGGTTGGATGGAAGCAATTTTAATCATTAAGCAGTTAATGAGTCAATTGAAATTAAAAGATGTTTTTATTTATGATACTCGGCCAATTACACCGTTTTACGATTTTGCGATTGTGGCTACGGCCGGTTCACAACGTCAATTAGGGGCAGCGATTGATCATTTGTTGAAAAGCTGTGGGGAACATAATTTGCCATTCCGCGGTGCGGAAGGTAAAAAGCAGAGCTTTTGGGCCTTAATTGATTTTGGCAGTGTCGTTGTTCATGTTTTTACAAAAGAAGAACGTGAATTATTTGCCCTTGATAAACTTTGGAAAGATTTGTTTCTTGAACAGATTGCTTAATATAAAGGACATTGGAGGAAAAAATGCAAGTTGTCTTTGGGGTTGATATTGGTGGTACAACTATCAAAATCGGCAAATTCAATAACAATCATTTATTGATGAAAAAAACAATTAAAACAGATATTTCAAAAGCGGGAACGAATATTTTACCGGATATCTACCAGTCAATTGAGGCAATGCTTGGTGATGATCAACTTCAAGGAATCGGTTTGGGCGTACCCGGACCCTGCGTTGACGGCGTTGTTTTGGGTGCTCAAAATCTTAATTGGCAACGAGTTGAGGCCAAAAAAATACTGTTGGAGCATTATCCGGGCATTAAAGTAGCCGTCCTCAATGATGCCAATGCCGCAACACTGGGGGAAATGGCTGCCGGGGGTGCTCAAAATTTTTCCAATTTTGTTTTTCTCACTATCGGTACCGGAATTGGTGGTGGAATCGTCATTAATAATCAATTAGTAGAAGGCTTTACCGGTTCAACCGGGGAAATCGGCCATCTTCGTGTTGCCTTTGAAAACGAAAGACAATGTACATGTGGCCTATTTGATTGTTTAGAACAATATGCCAGTGCGACGGGACTAGTTAAAACCGTTTCTTTACTCATAAATAAAGAACCGTCTTTGATAAAGGGAAAAGAAATAAGCGCTGAAAACATCTTTTATTATGCGAAAAAACAAGATGCTGTTTGTTTACAAGCTGTTGAGGTGATGGTTGAAAAATTGGCAACGGCTTTAGCTGCGATTGCGAATACTGTTAATCCAGAAGCGTTTGTCATTGGTGGAGGGGTAAGTCAAGCTGGGGACTTTTTAATTAGCAAACTAAATAAACGCTTTCAAGAATTGGCTTTTTTCTCGGTTCGTTCAACAGAATTTCATCTTGCGACATTAGGCAATGATGCGGGGATTTTTGGAACTAGTTATGCTGCATCCCGATAAAACCCTTAATATTACGACTTTTATATCACAAGCCCTCGATGCTAATTGTTATTTAGTTTCTGATGACGCAAAAATGCTAGTGATTGACCCCTGTGTTAGCTATGATGAAGTAATCCGCCACCACCAGTTGCCGATTGCTGCCGTCTTACTTACCCATGCGCATTTTGATCATTTTATGGAATTGCCTTCTTATTTGAACAAAGGAATAAAATTATATCTTCATCGTGCTGCCCTAGCAAAATTGGCTGATCCCCTAAAGAGCTATTCCTTTTATTTTAACCCCCTAAAAATAGATTTGCTGCCATCACAATATGAAGTAGTTTTTGATTATTCTAGGATTTTCATCCTTTCTCAATCCATTTTAGTGATAGAAACACCCGGTCATACGGATTGTTCGCTTTGCTTCATTATTGAAAATAATATGTTTAGTGGTGATACGGTTTTTTATCACAATATTGGACGAACGGACCTCTATTCCGGAAATATGGTGGAAATGCTTAAGTCACTCCAAAAAATCCGCGATTTTAAACAAAACTATCAAATTTATCCTGGCCATGGACAGAAAACGACATTGGAACAAGAAATCAAGAGTAATCCATATTTTAAAAGGAGTTTTAATGGCAAAAATTATTAGAAAAGAAACTTTAAATGCTAATGTCACTTTAATGGATGTTGAAGCTCCCTTAATTGCAAGGAAAGCTTTAGCCGGTCAATTTATTATTTTGCGTGTTGATGATCATGGAGAAAGAATTCCCCTCACGATTGCTAGTGCGGACCCTCACTGCGGTTTAGTAAGCATTATTTTCCAAATTGTTGGGCTTACGACGGCTAAGCTCAATTTGTTGAATGTTGGCGATGATATTTTAGATTTTGTTGGCCCGTTGGGGAAACCAACAAATATCAAAGGCATTAAAAAAGCTTGTGTTGTCGCAGGGGGGGTGGGTACAGCCATTTGTTATCCCCTTGCCCAAGCTTTATTCAAACAAGGGACTGAACTAGATATTATCATTGGCTTTCGCAATAAAAACTTAATCATTCTTGAAGAGGAATTCCGCCGTTTAAGCAAAAACACATTTTTTATCACTGATGATGGTTCCTATCTTCGCAAGGGGCTTGTCACTGATGTATTAAAAGAACAATTGGAGTTAGGAGTCCGCTATGATGAGGTTTTTGCTGTCGGTCCCTTGCCGATGATGAAATATGTTAGTTTATTAACAAAACAATATCAACAAAAAACCACGGTAAGTATGAACCCGATTATGATGGATGGTACGGGCATGTGTGGAATGTGCCGCTTAACCGTCAATGGTGAAATTAAGTTTGCTTGCGTCGATGGACCGGATTTTGACGGATTTACAATTGATTATGATGAAGCCATTGCACGGTCAAAAATGTATCAGAAAGAAGAGCGCGATGCTTATTGTCGCTTGGTAAATCCTCATGAATAAAAAAACGGTGATGAAATTACAAGATGCCACCCAGAGAATAACTAATTTTGATGAAGTTGCTCTTGGATATAATGATGACGAAGCTCTCTTGGAAGCGGCCCGTTGTTTAAGTTGCCGTCATGCTCCTTGTATCAAGGGCTGCCCCGTTAATATCAATATCCCTGCTTTCATTAAACAAATTTTAAATCATGATATTGATAATGCCTATCAAGTTATCGCAGAGGCTAATTTATTACCCGGTGTTTGTGGTCGCGTTTGCCCTCAGGAAACCCAATGTGAAGCCGTTTGTGTCCGGGGGAAAAAGGGTGAAGCGGTAGCAATTGGTCGCTTGGAGCGATATGTTAGCGATCATGCAAGCAAAAAACGGCAAGAAATCAACTCTAAAATTAATAAAAAAGTGGCAATTGTTGGAAGCGGTCCCGCTGGCTTGGCTTGTAGTGGCGTTTTGGGTAATTTGGGTTATGATGTCGATGTTTTTGAATCCCTTCATGTTACTGGTGGTGTGTTGATGTACGGCATTCCGGAATTTCGATTACCTAAAGCAATTGTTAATGAGGAAATTGATAATTTAAAGAAAATGGGAATTAAGTTTTATCCCAATATGGTCATCGGAAAATCACTGACCATTGATGAGCTTTTCAAGGAAGGGTATCAAGCTGTTTTTGTGGGGAGTGGGGCCGGCTTGCCTAAATTTATGGGAATTCCTGGCGAAAACTTAAATGGTGTTTTCTCGGCCAATGAATTTTTGTCGCGAATTAATTTAATGAAAGCTCACCTCGATAGTTTTGACACGCCTTTAAAAACCATGCGGAAAATCGCTGTTGTTGGGGGTGGAAATGTAGCTATGGACGCCGCCCGCTGTGCCAAACGCTTAAATTCTGAGGAAGTCTATATTATTTATCGCCGCAGCTTTTCGGAAATGCCAGCTCGCCTTGAAGAAGTAGAACATGCGAAAGAAGAAGGGATTAATTTTTTAATTCTAACGAATCCTTTACAAATTATCGGTGATGATAAAGCTTATGTCAAAGCCATCGAATGTGTTGAAATGATTCTAGGAGAACCCGATGCCAGTGGTAGGAGAAGCCCCATCATAAAACCGGGGTCCAATTTTCTATTAGAAGTTGATGCTGTCATAATGGCATTAGGGAATTACCCTAACCCCTTACTAGCCGCCGCCACACCACAGTTAAAAACCGATCGTCGAGGTTGTTTAATTGTTGATTCTCAAAACATGACGACGTATCCCGGTGTATTTGCCGGTGGTGATATTGTCACCGGGGCAGCGACAGTTATTTTGGCGATGGGCGCTGGCAAACAAGCTGCTTTAAATATTCACCAATATCTTCAAACACAAAAAGCCTAGTAAATCTAGGTTTTTTAAATTTTACAAAATAATTAGCATATATTGCTTGACAGTGCTAATATTTTAGTGTATAATAATTTTAGCATTCAATGTTTAAGAGTGCTAACAAGGAGAGAATATGTTATCGACACGCCAAACAATGGTATTAAAAGCTATCGTTGAAGAATATGTGAAGACTAATGAACCGGTTGGTTCAAAAACCTTAACCAGTCGTCCCGAGTTTGCCCTTAATGTTTCACCGGCCACAATTAGAAATGATATGGCAGAGTTAGAACAATATGGGTTAATTCTCAAAACGCACACTTCGAGTGGAAGAATTCCTTCCGAAGAAGGTTATCGCGTTTATGTTCAAGAAATTCTCAATAAAAAAACACCGGAAATTAAAGAATTTCCCCTAATTGATGAAATTTTTGAACGTGATTTAATTAGCCGTGAACAAGCGATAAAAGAATCGATGGCTTTAGTTACTGAATTGACCAATTATGCCGCCGTTGTTTTGGGCGCAGCTAGTTATAATGCGAAAATTAAAAATATTCAATTTATTTCTCTTACTGAACGTTATGCTGTTATTATGTTGGTTACTGATCATGGCTATGTGGAAAGTAAAAAAATCATTGTTCCGGAGGATATTAGTATTCGTGATATTGAAAGAACAATTGACTTTTTAAATGATATCTTATTTGATTGTCCAATCTCGAGAATTGATGAAAAAATTAAACAATATCTTGAAGATGATAATTTTAATGCTTATATTTCCTATTATGATGATTTAATTTCCGCATTAGTACGCATGTTTACAGAGATGGTTCAAGATAAATATTTTTTATCCGGCCAAAGTAAAATTCTAAGTCAACCGGAATTTCAAAATATTGGAAAAGTCCAAGATCTTTTGACGGCGATAGAACAACGAGAAATCATTAAAGCTGTCGATATGTCTGAACGTGGCATTTCTGTTCGAATTGGTCGCGATAATCAAATTCAAGCCATGCGCGATTGTACGGTGATTACCGTCCCCTACGAATTGGAAAATGGGGAGCGTGGTGCTATCGCTGTTATTGGACCAACGAGGATGGAATATCAAAAAGTTATTCCTCTATTGGAATATATTGCAAAAAATATAAAGAAGGTAATATAAATGAATAATCGATATCGTGAAGAAGAACAAGAAAAGATGATTGATGAGCAAAGCGAAGCAGTTATTCAAGAAACTCCAACAATTAATGAAGAATTGGCCCAAGCTCAAGAACAAATAAAAAAACTGAATGATCTTTATTTGCGTTCTCTTGCGGATGCGGAAAACTTCAAAAAACGGATTAATGAAGAACGCATTCGTGAACGAAAATATGGATCGCAAGCTTTGCTTGAGAAACTAGTGGAAGCCCTTGATGTGTTTGATCGAGTTGTTTCCATAAAAACCGATGATGAGAAATTAAAATCTTTTCTTCAAGGTTTTGAAATGATCAATCAACAATTAAAACAGATTGTCAGTGATGAAGGTGTGAAAAAACTAGAATCGCTTTATAAACCATTTGATCCTGCTTTTCAACATGCTGTGGAAGTGGGATCCAACCCTAATTATGACGATAACATTGTTATCAGTGAAATCCAAAGTGGATATATGTTTAAAGATCGGGTTTTGCGCCCCGCTTTAGTTGTAGTAAATAAAAAGAACCAGGAGGAAAAAAAGAATGAGTAAAATTATAGGAATTGATTTGGGAACAACCAATTCAGTTGTATCAGTAATGGAAGGTGGAGAACCGAAAATAATTGTTAATGCCGACGGTGGAAGAACGACCCCATCGGTTGTTGCTTTTAAGGATGATGAGATTTTAGTTGGTGAGGTTGCTAAGCGACAAGCCATTACTAATTTAAACACTGTTTCATCAATTAAAAGATTAATGGGTTCCAATGAACGGATTGAAGTAAATGGAAAAAAATATACGCCTCAAGAAATTTCGGCGATGGTTTTACAAAATTTAAAGGCTACTGCGGAAGCCTATTTGGGAGAAAAAGTTACCGATGCGGTTATTACCGTTCCGGCTTACTTTAATGACGCCCAACGTCAAGCAACAAAAGATGCTGGGAAAATTGCCGGTTTAAATGTTCGTCGCATCATCAATGAACCAACCGCTGCCGCTTTAGCTTATGGGATGGATAAAAAAGATAAGGAACAAACTGTTTTGGTTTATGACCTTGGCGGTGGAACTTTTGACGTTTCCATTTTGTCTTTGGCGGATGGAACATTTGAAGTTATTTCGACGGCAGGAAATAACCGTTTAGGTGGTGACGATTTTGATAAAGTCGTTATGGATTATTTAATTGATGAATTTAGAAAACACGAAGGCATTGATTTAAGCAAGGACCGCATGGCCTTACAACGTCTCAAAGATGCTGCTGAAAAAGCGAAAAAAGAGTTGAGTGGAATTACGAAAGCGGAAATTAGTTTACCGTTTATTTCGATGCGTGATGGCAATCCTGTTCACCTAAACTCTTCGTTAACGCGTGCTAAATTCGATGAATTAACAGCTTTTTTAGTTGAAAAAACTGTAGGTCCCGTTCGTCAAGCTTTGAAAGATGCCAAGATGACCGCTAAAGATATTGATCAAGTTTTACTTGTTGGTGGTTCAACTAGAACTCCAGCCGTTCAGGATGCGGTAAAACGAGAATTAAGCAAAGAACCTAATAAGAGTGTTAACCCTGATGAAGTTGTCGCAATGGGAGCCGCCATTCAAGCTGGTGTGTTAGCTGGTGATGTAAAAGATGTTTTATTACTCGATGTCACTCCTTTGTCATTAGGAATTGAAACTTTGGGTGGCGTATTTACTAAGTTAATTGAGCGAAACACGACCATTCCAACTTCCAAATCACAAATTTTCTCGACGGCTGCGGACAATCAACCGGCTGTTGATATTCATGTTTTACAAGGCGAACGCCCGATGGCAGCGGATAATAAAACCCTTGGTCGCTTCCAATTAGGTGATATCCCTCTAGCTCCAAGAGGAGTACCCCAAATTGAAGTAAGTTTTGATATTGATGCCAATGGTATTGTTAATGTCAAGGCAAAAGATTTAGGCACGGGAAAAAGTCAATCCGTTACCATTCAAGGTGGTTCCGGTTTAACGGAAGCGGAAATTAAGCGGATGGTCAAAGAAGCTGAAGAAAATGCTGAAAATGATCGACTTCGCAAAGAAGAAGCTGATTTAAGAAATGAGTGTGAACAAATCATTTTTGCAGCCAAAAAATCTGTTGATGATTTAGGTGCAGAAGTTAGCGAAGAAGAAAAGAAGGATATTGAAAGTAAATCGGATGCCTTAAAGAAAGCTTTAGAGGGCAAGGATCTTGATGATATTAAAGCTAAAAAAGAGGATTTATTAAAGGTTAGCCAAAAAGTGGCAGCTCGAGCTTATGAAAAAGCGCAAAAAGAACATCAGTCTCATGAACATGATCAACATTCCCATGAGGAACAATCTAACGCAAAAGATGAAAAAGTAGTCGATGCCGAATTTGAAGATGTCGATTAAACTTCTTCATTAGAAAGAGAAATTTATGACCAAACGTGATTATTACGAAGTGTTGGGAGTCAGTAAAACGGCAAACGACGATGAAATAAAAAAAGCTTACCGCGCTTTAGCGAAAAAATACCATCCCGACATTAGTAAAGACCCTAACGCAACCGAAAAATTTAAAGAGGTTCAAGAAGCCTATGAAATCCTCAGTGATCCAGCTAAACGTGAACAATATAATCAATTTGGTCATGAAGGTCCTAATATGGGGCAGGGCTTTGAAGGATTCAACTTTGGGGGCGGATTTGGTGGGTTTGGTGGTTTTGAAGATATTTTGTCTTCCATCTTTGGTGGTTCTCGGCGTGAATCCGGTTCGGGAAGAACCAGAGGTGCGGATTTAAGGACCACGATTACCATTACTTTTGAGGAAGCGGCTTTTGGGGTTGAAAAAGAAATTAATATTACTAAATACGATACTTGTTCGACATGTAGCGGTTTGGGTGCCCAATCCAAAAATGATATTGAAGTATGTCCAAAATGCCGTGGTCGTGGCAAGGTTGTTATGGAACAAAGCACCCCATTTGGACGTTTTCAAACAGAAACAACCTGTCCAACTTGTGGTGGCAAGGGAAAAATAATTAAAAATAAATGCTCTGCTTGCGGCGGTGAAGGTCGAGTACGAAAACCGTCAAAAATTAAAGTTAAAATTCCGTCAGGAATCGATGATAATCAAGGTTTTAAATTGTCCGGCTATGGTGAGGCGGGCATTAATGGGGGCATTAATGGGGATCTTTATGTCAATGTTTCCGTTAAACCCCATGACATTTTTGTTCGCGATAAATTAAACATTTTTTTGGAAATGCCGATTACCTTTAGTCAAGCGGCTTTAGGTGACAATCTCACCGTACCAACTTTGTATGGTAATGTTAATTTAAAGATTCCTGCGGGAACCCAAACGGGAACAAAATTTAAACTAGCTAATAAAGGGATTACTAATTCTCGAACCAATACAACTGGTCACCAATTTGTGGTTGTCAATTTAATTACACCTTCCAAACTTTCATCTGAACAACGTGATTTATTTACTAAATTGTCACGGACCGATGAAAAGTCTTCATCGCTTTTTGATAAAATAAAACGCTTTTTTCGAAGTTAAATGCTAGTCTCTAGCATTTTTCTTTTGTGTTTTGGTTTAAAAAATAGTATAATAATTTATCTTTGATGAGGAATAATTATGCAGCGCTACTTTGTTAAGAATTCGCAGATTCGTGGGAATAATATTTATATTAACGGCTTGGATTACCATCACATTACTCATGTTATGCGGATGCTTCCCGGGCAAAAAATAAGCATTATTGATGAAATGGGTGTTAATTATTTAACCTTGATTAGCCAAATAAATAAAAAAGAAGTTGTTTTGGAAATAATTTCACAATCGGAATTTAATAATGAGCTTCCCATTACAGTAACGGTGGCCCTCGGATTAACGAAGTTTTCTAAAATGGAAGAAGTTATCCGCCGGATTACCGAATTAGGGGCTAGCCAATTTATTGGTGTAGAAATGGAACGCAGTAACCTTCGTTTAAACAAGTTGCCACCTTTAAAAATAGATCGTTGGGAGTTGATTGTGAAAGAAGCGGCGGAACAATCGGGCCGATCGCAACTGATGAAGATTTCTCCCTTTCAATCATTTCCTTCTTTTTTAGAGGAAAGTTCACATTATGATGTGTGTATGTTTGCTTATGAAGAAAGCGGTCGCCAAAATAATTTTTCGTTAAAAACTCTTTTAAAGCAAAGTAATTACCGTTCCCTCCTCGTTTTAGTCGGACCGGAAGGAGGGATTGCGGAAAAGGAAGCCCAACTTTTACTTGAACGAGGATTTCAAGCGGTTGGCTTAGGTCCAAGAATTCTTCGCTGCGAAACGGCACCGCTCTATTTAATGAGCGTGATTAGCTTGATGAAGGAGTTTATAGATGAGGGTTAGTTATTATTCTCTAGGCTGTAAAGTCAATGAATATGAAGCATTAGCCATTACGAATGATTTTATCAATCATGGATATGAATTGGTTGGTTTTGATGATGTTTCCGATGTTTGCATTATTAATACATGTACGGTTACTGCTACTGCTGATGCCAAAAGTCGCAAAATTATTCGTCAAGCCATCAAAAAAAATCCTCAAGCCGTAATTGCCGTCATGGGTTGTTTTTCGCAATTACATGCCGATGAGGTAAAAAAGATTCCCGGTGTTGATGTGATGATTGGAACCACTAATCGCCACTTGTTATTTTCAATTGTAGAAGAGGTAAGGAAAACCAAACAAAAGCAATTTATCATCGATGATTTACGACATCATTATGAATATGAAGAAATCAAGATTTCTCGTTTCATCAATAAATCCCGCAGTTTTATTAAGATTGAAGATGGCTGTGACAATTATTGCAGTTATTGTACTATTCCCTATGCTCGTGGTCATATTCGTAGCCGGAAAAGTGCTGATATTATTGCGGAAATTAAAGATGTGACGAAATTGGGAATTAAAGAAATCGTTCTAACTGGCATTAATACTGGAGCTTATGGGCAAGATTTGAACCAATATGATCTTACTGATTTGCTGGAAGAAATAATTAAAAATGTTCCTAAGTTGGGACGGATTAGAATTTCATCGATTGAAGCAACGGAAATCACCCCGAAACTATTAAAATTTATTCAAGAAGATTCACATCATTTATGCAATCATTTTCATATTCCTTTACAGGGAGGTAATGATAAGATTCTTGGGCTAATGAATCGAAAATATCAATTAAGTGAATATTCCAAGAAAATTCAAGCTCTGCGTTCCGTAAAGCCCTTGGTGAATATCACTACCGATGTGATTGTAGGTTTTTCCGGCGAAAATCATGCTGATTTTCAAAGTGCTTACCAATTTATTGAACAAATGGAGTTTGGAGAAATGCATGTTTTTCCCTACTCCCGAAGACCTAATACCAAAGCTTATCAATTCCCAAATGTTGTTGATGAAACAACCAAGAAAAACCGTGTTCATGAATTATTAACCTTAAATGCTAAGAAAGCTTTGGGATATCGTCAGTTATTTGTGGGATCAATTCAAGAAGTTATTATTGAAAAAGTAATTCAAGGAATAGCTTTTGGTCATACAGCGAATTATTTGGAAGTCCAGTTTCCCACAATTTTTTCAAAAAAACATGATTTTGTAAAAGTTCAAATAACGGAAGCGGGTTATCCCGTTTCGCAAGCTATTGAGGTTAAAAATGTTTAAAGAATTCCAATTTCCAGTTTTTATAAATGAAGCTTTACTTAAACTTCAATTCCAAAAACCGACATCTATCCAAGAACGCGTTATTCCTCTTGTTTTACAAGGGAAAAATGTGATTGGTAAAAGTGAAACGGGGACGGGAAAAACACATGCTTTTTTGTTGCCTTTATTAAGTAAAGTCCAAAGCCAAAAAAAAGTGCAAATTTGTATTGTTGTTCCAACCCGCGAGTTAGCGATGCAAATCTATGAAGAAACGCTTAAAATTACTGGCTGTGCAAATGATTTTATCGATGTTAGAGTATATGTTGGTGGAACTGACCGCGATAACGAAATCGAGCGTTTGAATAAATCACAACCCGATGTTGTTATTGGAACAATTGGAAAAATCAAAGATTTAGCCATCCAACAAAATGCGCTTCAAATTCACACTGCCGAAGCGATTGTAATTGATGAGGCTGATATGGTTTTTGCAAACTCCGAAATGGAAGACATGGATAATGTGTTTGCAAAATTCTCGCCGCAGGTACAAATATTAGCTTTTTCAGCCACTTTTTCCGAACCGATTTTACAATTTTTGCATAAATATTTTGGAAAACTGGAAGTTATTGATTTATCAAAGAAAAACATTAGCAAGGCGAATATTGTACATTATTTTATTCCAACTAAAAATAAAAACAAAGATGAGTTGTTAAAGGACTTATTAACAAATATGCAACCTTATTTAGCACTCATCTTCGCCAATACTAAAGTAAAAGTTGATGAAATCGCTAACTATTTAGCCGATAATAATTATCGGGTAGGGAAATTAACTGGGGATTTAGAAGCAAGAACACGAAAACAAATGCTTAGACGGATAAAAGAGGGGGAGTTTCAATTTGTTGTTGCTACCGATATTGCTGCTCGAGGAATTGACATTGCTGGGGTTAGTCATGTTATCAATTATGAATTACCCAACGACTTAGAATATTATGTCCATCGGACAGGACGAACTGCTCGTGCTGATTTTTCCGGTTTCGCCATTTCCTTTTATGACTTTGATGATGATCGCTATTTAGATTTACTTGAACAAAAGGGCTTAAAATGTCGTTATCGAAGCTTAAAGAATGGTGAATTATTACCGACCAAAGAACGAAATGCCCGCTCTAAACGGGTAATTCGTGAAGCTATCTATGAGCAAAAAGCCCATGCAAGCACTCCGCTTCCAAAAAAAATTAAACCAGCTTATCGCAAAAAACGTAATGAAATCATCCAAAAGAAAATTCGGAAAGCAAAACGGGAATTTGTAAGTGAAATATATCGGAAGCGTTCACAGAAACAAGGTGAATAATCGACTAAGGATTTTAATTTCAGGTTAAATTGACTTATCAAATTTTTAAAGCAAGGCCATTAACCTTGCTTTTTTAGTTCAATTGTCTGAATAATTTCTTGTTTTAAAGTTGATATAATTTGGGATTGATCAATACGACCAAGGATTTTACCTTTTTTAATTAACAAAGCACTATTTGCTCCACCAGCTATCCCGATATCAGCTTCCATAGCTTCGCCCGGACCGTTGACGGCACAACCCATGATAGCAACTGTAATGTCAACTTTTCCCAGTTGGTCTAAAAAGGCTTCGATTTCATTGATGATAGGAAACATATCATATTGAATTCGGCCACAGGAGGGGCAAGAAATTAAAATTGGTTTTTGATATAAGCCGAATGAACTTAATATTTCTTTTGCAACTTTGACTTCGTTTATGGGATCGCTACTTAAAGAAACACGAAGAGTATCACCAATCCCTTGATTGAGTAAAATCCCCAATCCAATTGCGGATTTGACAGTTCCGGAAAATTGTGTTCCCGCCTCCGTTATTCCTAAATGAAGGGGATAGGGGAATAAATGGCTGGCCATTTGATAAGCTTCAACAGTTTTTACAACATCGGATGCTTTTAATGAAAGAACAATGTTGTGGAAATCGAAACTTTCTAAAATGTCGACATGCCTTTGTGCACTTTCAATCATCGCATCAGCAGTTGGATGTTGGTGTTTTTTTAAAATATCTTTTTCTAAGGATCCGGCATTAATACCAATGCGAATGGGAATCTGCTGTCTTTTACAAGCATCAACGACCATTTTGATGCGATCGACGGAACCAATATTTCCTGGATTGATTCTTAATTTATCCACTCCAGCTTCAATACTAGCCAAGGCAAGTCGATAATCAAAATGGATATCTGCAACTAAAGGAAGATGAATTTGGTTTTTGATGGTTTTTAAAGCTAAAGCATCATCCATATCTAAAACGGCAACACGAATGATTTCACAACCAATTTGTTCCAGGGCCAATATTTGCTTTACAGTGGCAGTGACATCTTTGGTCTTGGTATTCGTCATGCTTTGAATAGCGATTGGTTGCTTATTGCCAATGGTTATTTTACCAATTTGAATGGGAAGCGTCTTTTTCCGTTCCATAAACACCTCAAACTTGTGTTTTTTTGCGTTTGACTTTTTTACGTTGTGGGGAGCGAATTCTTTTTTGCCGGAGAATATTGTAAATGGTACTTCGGGAAAGATTGAAGCCCCGTTCATTTTTCATGATGCGAGCAAATTCTGTAAAATTGGTTCCCCGATATTCGGTGCGATAAATATGGGCTAATTCACTACGTATTTCCTCATCATATGTGTTAATCGGTTTATTATACCGATTCTTATGAATTACCCCCTGTTCGCCTTCATTAAGGACTTGGCGTTTTAGATTACGAATTTGGCGGGTTGTTACTTTGAGTAATTTGGCGGCTTTAGGGCCGTTGATTTCTCCCGCAATCAAGCGATTAATAACTCGTAATTTTTTCTTTTCCATTCTTCTTAATTTAGGTAGTTTTGGTGCTTCTTGGATTGGGTTTATTTCTTTATTCATTTTCCACCTCATTATTTAATAAATATTTCCTATTATATCTTAACATGTTTTTGGGGAAATTTCAATTTAATTAATGCATTAAAAAAAGGCAAAATCAATTGCCTATTTTTTTGCTTTTTCTTTGTGCATAGTTTGTTTGCGACATTTAGGACAAAATTTCATTTGTTCCAAACGGTCGGGAGTATTCTTTTTATTTTTTTCCGTTAAGTAATTTTCTTCATTGCAAACCGAGCATCTCATTAAAAAGGTAACACGCATGCTATCATCCTCCTGATCTTTTGATACTTTGTAATTATACTATATTTTAAACAATTTAGCAAGTATTTATTTGTTTTCTCGTATTTTTTGGAAAATGATTTCACTAATCATTTGGTAGCCTAATTTACCTGGATGAATATTGAAAGGATTAGGGATGTTTTGTTTAGATGAAATCTTGGAGATGTCAACAAAATGATTATTAGTTATCTGCGCAACATGGTTAATTGTCTCGTCAAGCATAGAAAAAAGAGCATAATCTTGTTCAGTAAATTGCCCCGTAAAGTAAGGGAGTGGCATATAATAACCAATTAAATAAATCGATACCTGGGGATTTAAGGAACGAATGATATTGATAATCTCTATATAATTGCTTTCTAATTGCAAAAAAGCGGCGTTCATTTCGGTGATATCATAGGAAAGGCCAAATGGACTCCAAGAAATGTTTAATTTGCCTAAAATATCGTTAGCACCGATGGAAATAGTAATGATGTTGGCAAGAGCAATTGCTTCAATAATTGTTTGATTGTTAGCAACATAGTAATCGGGATGTTTAAGTCGGTATAACAAACCATTCGAGGTCATTCCGCTTTTTGCAAAATCATTATGGAAATTGGTAATCATCTCAGCAATGGTTAATTTTTCGCCCAAATAATCGGCATATCCTTTTCCCATGCTGTTGTCACTCATATGACCAGCAGCGACGGAATCACCTAAAGCAAGATAGAAGGAAGAATTAGTTTTCTGACCAACAAATAGAAATTGAGCAGTCGAATTTTGATTCCAGTCTTGATCCCAAAGTACAAAGGGCTTTGGTTGATTAATCGTAATGGTCTGTTGCGAAGAGAATTGGTAAAAAGCTTCCTTTTCAATGTATAAAACATTTTGGGGAATCGTTAAATTGGTTAAGGAATAATTATTCGCAAAGGCTTGTTCACCGATTTTTTTGATGTTTTCCGTTATTAAGATAGTGTGAAGATTCTCACAATTTTTAAACGCCCATTTTGGGATTTCTAATAATTGAGGTGATAAGATTACTTCTTCGAGCAGTTGACAATTTTCAAAGGCGGAAGTATTAATATTAATAACTTTTTCCGTCATAATTACTTTTTGTAGATTGCGGTTGTTGAAAAAAGCTTTTTTTCCCACCGCTGGCACATTGATTGTGAAAGAAGTTGAGGTTTTTCCTTCTGGGTAATAAATTAGAATATTTTTGCTTTTTGAGTAAACAATGCCATCACTTGACCAAAAGTATTTGTTTTGGAGTGATATGTGAATATCGATTAATGATGAACAGTTTGTAAACAAAAGTGGCGATAGGTCAATAAATGTGCTAGGAAGTTCGATAGTTTTTAAATTTGGAAAAGTTGATAAAGAAAGATCGATGCTCGTAACGCCTTCAGGAATAATCAAGTTTTGGGAATTTTTAGTTTTTTGATTTACGGAAACAAGGATGGAATCTTCCACTAAAAAATCAATTTCTTGCTGGCAGCCAAATAAAAAGGGAAAGACAAAAATTAGCAACAAGAAGAACGAGTTAAGAATTTTTTTTGGCTTTTTCAATAGCTTCATAACGTTCCTTAAGCATTTCCTCATTGCGACTAGTTGTTTTTGGGGTCCAATATTTGGCGTTTTTGATGGCATTTGGTAAGTATTGTTGTTTTACCCAAGCTCCAGGATAATCGTGGGGGTATTTATAACCAGTTTTATCTTCATCAAAAGCATAAACATTTTTGAGGTGGATGGGTAATGTCCCACTTTTTCCAGTTTCAATATCCTTTAAAGCGGCATCAATGCCGATTAAAGTGCTATTTGACTTTGGAGATAGGGCCATTTCCACAACAATGCTTGCTAAAGGTAAACGGGCTTCCGGCATTCCTAATTCTAAAGCGGCTTCACAAGCGGCTCGTACTTTTGGCCCCATGCTTGGGTTGGCTAATGAAATATCTTCATAGCAGATGCAATATAAGCGACGAACTAGCGGTAAAAAATCTTCCGCTGCCAGCAATTTAGCTAGATAATGCAAACTGGCATCCACATCACTGCCTCGAATCGATTTATGCAAACCACTTAAAGTATCATAATAATTATCGTCACTTTTATCGATATTGATGGCAGGTTTTTGGATAATGGTTTTTGCATATTCCAAATCAATTTTTTGATTATCGTTTTTAGAAAAATATAAACCTTCAATCATATTAATTAAGGCTCTAGCATCACCGTTAGCCATTTGTACTAAGTATTCCGTCGCTTGCTCATCAATTGTTAAGATGGGCTCTAGTTGTGAACAAGCTTTACTTAAGATGGCTCGTAAATCATCATTAGTTAGGGGATTTAATTTTAAAATCAAACAACGAGAACGAACAGCGGGGTTGACGGAATGATAGGGGTTAATCGTGGTAATTCCGATCATCGTGATTTTGCCGTTTTCCACAAACGGCAGTAAATAATCCTGAATATCTTTTTTCATTCGATGAATTTCATCAATAATTATAATTGTTTGATGGTCGGAAGAAAGGGTATCTATTATTTCTTTTAATCGTGCTTTGTTATCAATGGAAGCATTGAAAGTATGAAAAGGTAAGCCCAAGTCAAGGCTTACGGCTAAGGCAATAGTGGTTTTCCCGGTGCCCGGATTCCCAAACAAGATTATTGAAGGTAAAAGGCGGTTGTTAATCATTTTTCTAATGACCCCATTGGGGCCAACTAAATGAGTTTGGCCAAAAATGTCATTGATGGTTTGTGGACGAAGTTTATATGCTAATGGTTCCATGTTATCACCCGGGTTTATTTTAACATAAGGGCTAAGATTAGTAAAGTTAAGCGAGTTTTAAAATTTAACGATTTTTTATCTTCAACTGGTGTTTTTATTAATTTTTTGGTATAATATTATCATATTCATATTAAGGAGAGGACTATGGATTATAAGAAATACATTGCGACAATCAAGGATTTCCCGACAGAAGGGATTTTATTTCGAGACATTACCCCATTAATGGCGGATGGTGCAGCTTTTAGTCATGCTGTCAATGAATTAAAGAATTTTGCTATCGAACAAAAAGCGGAAGTAATTGTTGGCCCCGAATCCCGAGGATTCATTTTTGGCTGCCCAATTGCTTATGAACTGGGAATTGGCTTTATCCCTATCCGCAAACCTAATAAATTACCAAGGGAAACGGTTTCCATTTCTTACCAATTAGAATATGGTCATAATACCCTTTGCATGCATAAAGATGCTATTACGCCCAATAAACGAGTTTTAATCATTGATGATTTATTGGCAACCGGAGGGACGGTTAAAGCTACGATTGAACTAGTCGAACAGCTTGGTGGAATCGTCGTCGGATGTGGTTTTTTAATTGAACTTGAGTATTTAAAAGGGCGCGACCTTTTAAAAAAATATGATTTAAAAACTTTAATCAAATATTAATTATTTTTTAAAAACCGTTTTTGAAAGGAGGTTGTTTTATGGAAGCAAAGAAGACGATTGCCGATGTGCTTAACAAAGCGCAAGAATACTTACATAATTCCAAAAATCTTGAGCTTATTCAAAGTGCTTATGAATTCGCACACCTTAAGCATGAAGGCCAATTTCGAAAATCTTCGGATCCATATATTCAACATCCGCTTGAAGTTGCTTACATGCTTGCGGAACTGCAAGTTTCCCCAACTGTCATTGCAGCCGGTTTGCTTCATGATATTTTAGAAGATACTGATGTTTCCAAAGAACAATTAATTGATGGTTTTGGACTAGATGTTGCTAACATTGTTGACGGAGTTACTAAAATCAGTAAATTAAAATATATGACCAAAGAAAAGGCTCTAGCCAAATCCCATCAAAAGATATTACTGGCCATGGCCAAAGATATCCGAGTTGTTTTGGTCAAACTTTTAGATCGCGTTCACAATATGCGAACTTTAGAATTCCAACCGCATGACAAACAAATCAAGATTGCGAAAGAAACAATGGATTTATATGCTCCCTTGGCCCATCGTTTAGGAATGTATCGGATTAAAGCGGAATTGGAGGATATTAGTTTTAAATACTTGGACCCTGAACAATATCAAAATATTTTTGCTTTAATCAATCAGCAAAAAACGGTTCGTGAAGAAGATATCCGGCAAATGCAAGTTCGTTTAGAAGAACTGCTTTCGCAAAACCACATTGAAAAATATGATATCAAAGGGCGAGTTAAAAATATCTACAGTGTTTATAAGAAAATGACGAGCAAAGATTTGGATTTTGACCAAATCTATGATTTGATGGCCCTAAGAATCATTGTGTCGACCATTGAAAGTTGTTATCATGTTCTTGGTTTAGTACACGGTCACTGGACACCAATTCCGAAACGATTCAAAGACTATATTGCGACTCCCAAACCTAATTTATATCAATCTTTGCATTCAACGGTTGTGGGATTAAATGGCAAAATTTATGAAATTCAAATTCGAACTTATGAAATGGATGAAATTGCCGAGTTTGGTATTGCTGCGCATTGGGTTTATAAAGAGAACAAAGTCTACTCGCCTCAAGAACAACAATTGGAGATTGCTGCCAAGCTCCGATGGTATAAAGAATTATTGACTTATGCCGAGATTGGCGAATCAGAAGACAGTGACCCTTTAGAAACCATCCGAGAAGATATTTTTAGTGCCAATGTTTATGTGTTTACTCCCAAGGGGGATGTTTTGGATTTTCCAACCGGCGCAACGCCTTTGGATTTTGCTTACCGAATTCATACGGAAGTCGGTAATCATACCACGGGCGCCATTGTTAATGGAAAAATAGTGCCTTTGACTTACAAATTGAAAACAGGCGATGTTGTAGAAATCAAAACCTCCAAAAGTTTTGTTGGCCCTAATGAAGCTTGGCTAAAAATTGTCAAAACTTCCCATGCTAAACATAAGATTACCTCGGTTTTAAATCGTTTAAAGCGGGATGCTTTAGTTAGTTCTGGAAAAGAAGAATTTGAAAGAATTTTAAAACAGGAAAACATTCCGCAACTAAAACTAGATGATAAGTTAGTTAATGCCCATTTTGGGAAATATGGTGTCAATAATCTTGAAGATTTTTATTTTGAAATCGGCAAAAATGCCATTTCGGCCAAAGGTGCAGCTAACCGTTTAGCGGGGCGAATGGAAAAATTGGATGAAGAAGCCCTCATTAAACAGTATAGTGATGAGGAAAAGAAGAAAAAAACTCGTCATCCCGCCAATGACCTCGGAATTTATGTGGAAGGATTATCCAAAACCCAGATTAAATTAGCGAATTGCTGTCATCCCATTTTTGGTGATGATATTGTTGGCTATGTTAGCAAAGGTTATGGTATTGTTGTACACCGTTTGGAATGTCATAACACCCGTCATTCTGACGAACAACGCTTCATTGAAGTTTTCTGGGACCCGGATTTTACGCGCAAGAGTTACGAAACCTCAATTACGATTTTATCGTTTGACCGCCGTAATATTGTTGCGGAAATGATTAATGCTCTCAATAGCGTTGCGGTTACTATCAAACACATTTCTTCTGGAAAAAACAAAGATGGTGATTTGTTAACGAAAGTTAGATTAGACGTTCCGAATTTATCGACTCTTAAAACAGCGATTGCCAATATCAAGAAAATCAGTGATGTTCATTCAATTGAGAGGGTTATCAAATGAAGGTTGTTATTCAACGGGTTTCATCCGCCAATTGTGTTGTTTCGGGAAAACTAATCAGTGCAATTGAGTCCGGCTATTTATTGTTAGTGGGTTTTAAAAAAGGGGACCATTTTGATGTGCTCCCCAAAATGGTTAAAAAAATTGCTAATTTGCGTATTTTTGAAGATGAGAACGGAAAAATGAACCTTAGTTTGCATGAAGTTAAGGGATCAATTTTATCAATTTCTCAATTTACGCTTTATGCTAATTTATCAAAAGGAAATCGACCGTCTTTTACTGAAAGTATGGAGCCAAATCAAGCACGTATAATGTATCACCAATTTAATGAGCTACTTAAACAAGAAGGGTTTCCTGTTTTGGAAGGACTTTTTGGAGCACATATGGATTTAAGCTTTACCAATTCCGGTCCGGTAACTATCATCATTGAATTTTAAGTGTCTAAAGCCAAGTAGCTAAAAGCGGCTTTGGCCACTTTTTTAATCTTAACTTTTACGCTTAATTATGCTATAATCAATTAGATAAGTTTGGAAAGGGTTTTTTTATGGAAATCAAAGAAAAATATGCTGAATTGACGCAAAAGTCCTTGACCTTGGCTGACTTTTCCCAAATCGTTGATCTGAAAAATCAATGTATTATGGCTTTAAATCAAGAATATCAATATTTATGTGATCTTTTGATTATTGATTTGTATATTGATAATCGCCTTTTTGATGATGCCTTAGCGTTGGCGCTTAAAACTTTTAATCTAATTGACCGTGTTGTTTTCCAAAAAATTTATCTTTCTTTTCTAGATCATATCATCTTTATTTATTTTCAAAAGAAGAACTTTAAAAGTGCTTATCGATATGCTTCTTTAAAACGGAATTATCTTAATCTTGACAATCATGATGAAGTTAATCGTTGGTATTTGGAAATGGCCTATATTGGAGCAGAACTAAACCAAAAAGATAAAGCTCAACAATATTTACAAGCCATTTTAACGAATTATCCCGATGAACCTTTAAAAGCCCTCACCATCAGCAATTTAACCAAATTATATTTGGATGATGGTTTATTGACGGAAGCCAAAAAAACACTTTCCGAGGGTATTAAATTGGTTGAAAAATTAAAAGATAACGAAGGTAAATTATATTGTGAATATTTAAATGCGAAATTATTTGTTTTGGAAAAGAATTATAAGTACGCTAAACAAAGTTTTCATGATTTGTTTCACAAAATTCCCGTTATCGGTGATGATTATTTAGGCATTTTAAATGAATATTTAGATTTGTTGATTACGATTGAACATTGGGATGACTTTGATAAAATGGTCTCTAAGTATCAAAAATCACTTGAAAATTGCCTTGATTTAGTCGTCAAAAAAGATTTTTATTTAAATTTGTTAAGAGCTAAAATTCTTCGCGATAAAAATATTCGGGGAACGGCACGCCCCTTGCTTTCGATGCTTGAATTGTTGGATAAACAAATATCTAAAAGTCAAGCGGAAGCAATTGATGTTTCCAATGAAGATGAAAAGAACATTGAAGTTAATCAACGCTTGCAAACCATGGTAACGAAAATTGAAAAAACGATGGTGTTAGCGAATATGGCTTTATTAAGTGATAATGAACGTGATTGTTTTATGGAGTTTTCCAAACATCTAGAACCGATTGTCGGTTTTAATGAGGCTTTATTTATCGTTTTTTCGAAATCAAGTTTCGAAACTTTACCGGATTTTTTTGAAAATTTTAATTATGTGAAGTCATTTGAATACAAAAAACAACGGTTATTTGAACGCGATATTCCCTACAACAGCTTAAATGATACTATTGTAGAAATGGTTGTTACGGCCAATAATGAAATCGTCATTGATTTCAACGATGCCCAGTTACCATTAAAAAGTGTCATCACCCAAAAACTTTATAATTCCACACTAACCCAATCATTGATTGCAATTCCCATGTATTATGAACAAGATTTGTTTGCCTGTGCCATTTTTACTGCCAATGATTCAACGCTTTTAAATGTCGATGCCATGGCTTTATTACGAATTGCTTGTAAATTATTGGAATTTAAACTCATCTCTTTTTACTATCAAGAAAATTTGCGAGCTCAAAAAAATATCTTACAAATCGCTATGAATTCTTTACAAGAAGGAATTTTTTATCTTGATCAAAACAAACAGCGGATGTTTTGCACACCTCAACTTGCCAACTTTTTAAAAATTGAGGAGCAAATGTTAAATCGGAATGAATTTTGGGCTTGGATTAGAGAAGAAGACCAAAGTCAGTTGTTAGCAATCAATGAAAAAATTGATCAAGGCGAACCATATGAAGCAATATACCGCCTTCGTTTACAAAATCAGGAAATCCATGTGAAAGAACAAGCATCTCCTTATATTTCTCGGGAGGGTAAAATCAAATTCTATGTCGGAACAATTCGCAAAATTGTTGAGAATATTCCTGTTTCACAACAAAAAATGCTTATGGACGATGAACTTTCTTTACAATCATTTTTGGAGGAAGTGAAAGCTAAAATGGCGAATTTAGACTTAAAATTCGCGCTAGCTCGCTTTCAAATCATCAATCAAGATAATCTTAGTTCGGATTTAACTTTGCAAACAATCAAATTTTTGTATGAAATTATTAAACAGGAATTTTCGAATTTTACTTTCTATTTAGCTGATGGAACTTTTCTTTCCTACCTAGAAATCGCCGATCAAAGGCTTCTTGATCGTAAAATCCGTTTAGTTTTGGAGAAAGCCGACCGTGGTTTACGATATCAAAACTTTAATATTAATTTCGGTACTAAAGCTAGTCTTGTTCGATATCCTCGAGATAGTTTTAATGTCGATGAACTGCTGATTTTCTCGGAATTGAGTTTAAAAACACCTGAGCGCTATCAAATTTTTTCTGATGACATTCATAAAAAATATGTGAAATCATCACAAGTTACTTTTTGTTTGCAAGAGCAACTTAAAAAAGGTGATGTTGCTTTACTTTATTTGGAATTGATTGCGAAAAAAGAATCGCTTAAATCTTATTTAGTTCAATTTAATATTCCTGGTCTTTTACCCAAAGAATCCTTAAGTCAATTTGCTTCTGATTTTGTTCTTGTCCCTTTTCAAATCATGGCTCTAAAACAATTAATGCGCGAAATTAAACCGGAAAAAGATTTTCTCTATTATTTTCCGATTTCCTTAAAAGCGCTTGAAATCTTACATAAGGATCAATATTTTATCACTCATCAAAGCTTATTTCTAAAAATTAGGTTGGTTATTAATGACTATGCGCCTAAACTAAAGTCTTTAATCCAACATTTACATCAACTAAACATGAAAGTATTAATTAACTTCCATGTTTTTAAGCAATTAAATATGGATGATGTTTTAGAAAATTTAATATATGGTGTTTTAGTGGAAGAAAATCTTGACTATCAATTGAGGGATTCTTTAGTTAAAATTAGTAAAATGTTCGATTATGAATTAGTTGCCAATTTTGATGTTTTGGAATATACCAATGTGAAATATAAAAGTGACAACTTAGAGAATATTGACCAAATCAACGCCCAATAATAATTGTTTATTCTTAATATATTATGGTACAATATTTATATTATTGAATTAAAAGGAAAGTAAATGTCGAAAATTGTTGAATTGTTAAAATTAATTGTTATCCCAAAATCGATGGCAAAAGTCCGGTTAATGTCGGTTTTAGTTTCGTTATTTATTTTTGTTTTATCTGCTTATTTGTTAGCCCTTCCCTATGGCTATCAAGCCGCTAAAATGGTTGAACAATACCGTGACAATTATAATTTTTTAGCGTTACAAGAAATCCCCGATGACGATGCTATTAATCAGATTTTTGTGGAAATCAACAATTTAAAGTGTTTTGCAACGCCGGAATTTACTTTGTCGTGCTCGGGTTTAAATAAAGGTGAAGTATTCAAACGGGATATTTCTTTCGTAGTAGCGGGGGAAAAGTACCCTATTCCGATAACAAAACATATTCATTTTTTTATTGAGAATAATGGAGACGAAAAATCTACGATTAATCCTGTGACGGATTTTGATGTGGAATCATTTCCTTACCAAGATAATGTTGAGCATTATTTTGTTGTTCTCACCCATCGTTACCTATATTTTCAAGCGCAACTACGTGGTTTAAGTAAACTTGAAAAAACACATAATGATGTCATGCTTTTAGAAATGTCGTCAACACTTTTTTATGAAGGATATATTCCTGAATTTAATTTACAATCGGCTTCACCGGCAACTGATGGCCACTTAATGGGAACATATATCATCAATCAAATCATTTTGGGTTTAGCAGCTTATGCGAAATCAACGGCTTTTATTAATACCCTGTTAATTTGTGTTCTTTTTCCCTTTTTGATGATTCTCATTTTTTGGTTGTTCTTTAGACGCAATGGTCGTTTGACGCAATTTCGTGAATACTTTAATATTGCTGCTTTAAGTAGTGTTGTTCCGTTTTTAATTACTTTTGCTGTTTCTTGGTTTTTTCAACCAATTTTAAACGCTTATATTTTCATTTTTTCCATCTATTATTTATTCATACTTTATCGTATCAATAACATCCAAACTGATTTATAAATCATTATTGAGGGGCATTATGAAATTTAAGGATATTTTGAAATCATTAATTTTACCAAGATGGATGGTGAAATACAAATCGATGAGTATCATTATCGCCATTTGTATTTTTGTCATTTCTTCTTTTATCATCGCTCTACCACCAAGTCAAAACAAAACTTTGAACGAACAAGATATTTTAAACAATTATAATTTTAATGTCTTAAGCGAATTCCCGAATACCGCCATTGTTAACAATGTTATCAAACAAATTGTCGATAAAGAATGTGCGGTTGTCGATGGAAAAGAATTAAAATGTGGCCAAATGGAAGCCGTTGATAATTTCGAAACTGATTTTTCGTTTGTTGAAGACGGAATTACCAAAAATATTCATTTTGTGATTGACTTGTTTGACATAAAAAAGGTTTATTTAGAAGATGAAAAAATTTATTATGATGTTGAGAAACGTTTTAATATTGAAAAAATTCCCTATCAAGAAAATCATGAAAATTATTTAATCGTTTTTTATTCCGATGCTTTATATTTTCAAGCCCATCCCTTTGCTATTGATAGTTTAAATATTAATCATAAGGGTCACAAATTGGTACCCACTACCAAAAAAATATTTTACCAAGATAGCATTAATAACTTTCAACTTTTGATATCTGACCCCGCCAACGATGGTTATTTATTAGGTGAATACTTGCTTGAGCAAATCATCATTGGCAATCAAAATACGATGAAACTCCGGTTTTTTACCTATAGCTTCATTATTGGTGTCTGCTTTACGGCCATAACTATCCTCATTCTTTGGGTGTTTTTTCATCGCGATGGAAAGTTTAAACGCTTCTCAGAATATTATAATATTGGCGCCATTGCTAGCATTCCCGTTACTTTAGTCTTTTTTGTTCTGCTTTGGTTTTTTCCCAAATTGTTAGATTTTTATATTTTCGTTTTCTCACTTTATTATTTAATAGTTATTTCAACCATTAATAATGATGAGCAACTAGTTTAAGCATTAATCCTCAATTGTTTAATTGGGGATTTTTATTGCCTGTTCTTGGTTATTTTCCTTTTAAAAAAAGTGGATTTATGCTAAAATACTAATTGTTAGGTGTAAACATGAAGAGAAACAATAGTCGAATCAAAGCCATGATTGTTTTATATAATTATGATTTGTTAGGAGAAAAGCCCAATTATGAATATTTAAATCAAATCATTCAAGAGGAAGAAGAAGTGTCCTTGGATGAAGATTTTTTTAATGAATTAGTTGATGGGGTGATTAATAACTGGGATGAGATTAACCGAATTTTTAGTCGCAATTTAAAAAATTGGACTTTTGAAAGAATGTCGATTGTCGATCGTAATTTAATTAGAATTGCCATTTACGAAATGCTTTACACTAAAACCCCGGCCACCATTATTATCAATGAAATTTTGAATTTAACCCATGAATATAGTGAACTTGATGATGGATTGTCATCCAAATTTAATAACAAAATATTAGATGAAATTAGGAAGAGCATCAATGGCAAATAATTATTTAACTGTTTCGGCTTTAAACAAATACATTGCTTATAAATTTGATACTGATAATGCTTTAAGAAATTTGTTAATTCAAGGGGAAATATCCAATTTCCGCATTTCCAAAGGTCATCTTTATTTTTCATTAAAAGACGAAGAGTCGGAAATTCGAGCTATTATGTTTGGCTCCAGTGCCAAAGTTCTAAACTTTATTCCTGTTGACGGAATGATGGTTCTCATCAAAGCTTCGGTGACCGTTTATCATAAAAATGGAACATACAATTTAACGGTTAGTGAAATGTCGCAAGCCGGCCTTGGTGAAAGTTACTTAAATTTTTTACGTTTAAAAGAAAAATTACAAAAAGAAGGTTTATTCGACCAAGATAAGAAATTACCCATTCCGGCTTTTGTTGAACATATTGCGGTCATTACTTCCGAGACTGGTGATGCGATTAATGATATAACTTCCACCATTTTTAAGCGGTTTCCGTTAACTAAAGTCTATTTATATCCGGCTCTTGTTCAAGGTTCTCAAGCACCGAAATCATTGATAGCCGCTTTAAATAAAGCTAACCAAGATCGCTTAGCCCAAGTTATTATTATTGCGCGCGGTGGTGGGAGCGTTGAGGACTTATCATGTTTCAATGATGAAGAGCTCGCTAGAGCGATTTTTGCTAGTAAAATTCCTACTGTTAGTGGTGTCGGCCATGAAGCTGATTACACGATTTGTGATTTTGTTGCTTCCCTTCGGGCTCCAACCCCTACGGGAGCAGCCGTTTTGCTTACCAGGAGTCAGAGTGAAATTGCTCAAAATATTAACGAAAAAACACAATTGTTAAACTATTATTATAAACGGATTCTTGAACAAAAATATTTTGTTTTTCATAACCTTGTAAATACCTACCATTTCCGTAATTTTGTGGAGACAATCAAGGCAAAAGAAAATTACTTAAATCAACTGGAAACTAAATTAAAAGCTTCCTCACCGGAGGCTAAGATTGTTAATTTATTAACGCGTATCGATAATGTAAACCAACGCTTACTTGCTTATAATTTTCCCAGCAAAATTGAACAAAAAATGGTTTTACTTGCTGATAAACTGGCAAAGATGACACAAATATGGCAAACATCGATTAATGACCGCATGAATTATACGGCTTTACTAACGGAAAAACTGGATTTATTAAATCCCTTGAATTTGATGAAAAAAGGATATACTTTAACATATCAACAGAATAAATTGATTATGAAAGCTAGCGATGTTCAATTAGAAAAAGCATTAAAAGTAATCTATTATGACGGTGAAGTGGAAACGATGCCCGTCAAAAAGAACCAACGGAAAGAAGGATAAAAGATGTACGAAGAATTAATTAAAGAATTAGAAGAGATTGTAAAAGCTTTGGAAAGTGGCAATTTAACTCTTGATGAATCCATTAAAAAATATCAACGTGGTATTGAAGTTGCCGCTTTATGTAAAGAAAAACTGGTCAACGCAAAAGAATTAATTATCACCAAAATGCATGAAAATGAATGATGCTATAAATTTAATTAATAAGTGTTTGCATCAATATGTAAACACTATCGAAAATAAGCAACTGCGGCAAGCGATTGACTATGCCTTATTTCCCGGAGGAAAACGCCTTCGTCCTTTGTTATTGCTGTTAACTTTGGCGGATTTCGGAATTAATCAGGAAATGGGAATTTATATAGCTGTTGCTTTGGAAATGATTCATACATATTCATTAATTCATGATGATTTACCAGCTATGGATGATGATGATTTTCGTCGAGGTAAAGCAAGTCTCCATAAACAATTTTCGGAAGCGGTGGCCATTTTGGCGGGCGATGCTTTGTTGTCCGATGCTTTTGGGTTTATAACCAAATCGCCTTTGGAAGCGACAACAATAACTAAAATTGTGGCTTTAATATCGCAAAAAACCGGTAGTAACGGGATGGTTCAAGGTCAAATGATGGACATTTCCGATAATCATCTTTTAAATGAACAATTTATTACTTTAATGAATTCACGGAAAACCGGTGATTTATTCATGGTGGCTTTGCAAGGAGCGGGGTTGATTGCGAAGGTGGATGAGAAGTTCTATCTTCAATTAGGAGAAATTGCTCTATCTTTGGGTTTGGCTTTTCAAATTAAAGATGATCTTGATGATTATTCCCACGAGCAAGCTTTTGAACCAAATACTTTTGTGGCCTTGTTTGGTCAAGCCAAAGCCAGAGATTTATTCATATATTACCGAGAACTAACTTTTGAAAGAATTAAAAGCTATTTAGGAGAAAATAATCTTTACGATTTTGCAAAGAGGATTTTATGATTAACATTGAACAGATAACTTGCCCATCGGACATTAAAAAGATGAATATTAAAGAATTAGAACAATTAGCGGGGCAAGTTCGCCAATTTATTATTGAGAATGTCAGCAAAACCGGTGGACATTTGTCAGCTAATTTAGGGGTTGTCGAACTAAGCATTGCTTTGCACTATGTTTTTAACAGCCCTCATGATAAATTAATCTTCGATGTCGGACATCAAACTTACACCCATAAAATATTAACGGGACGAAGCGCGCAATTTGCTACTCTCCGGCAAAAAGACGGTTTAAGCGGTTTTTTGAAATATTCGGAGAGTCCTCACGATGTTTGGGAAGCAGGCCATGCGGCCACATCCATTTCAGCGGCGGCAGGATTTTTGGAAGCGAAAGCGAAAGGCGAAGATATTGGGGAAGTTATTGCTATCATTGGCGATGGAGCTATTCAAAACGGTTTGGCTTTATCGGGGTTAAACTATTTAGGTTCAAAAAAAGGTCAAAAAGCGATAATTGTCCTTAATGATAACGAAATGTCGATTTCTAAAAATGTTGGGTCTTTATCAAAGATTTTTAACCGAATTAGAATAAAAAAATCCTATCAATTCTTTAAGAAGATTACCCCCAAATTTGTTCATCGCCTGTTTTATGATTTGAAAGAAGGAATTAAAAATTTTGTCTATAAAAACAATTTTATGAATTCCCTCGGTTTCCGCTATTTTGGGCCGATTAATGGTCATAATCTTCGAACTTTAATCCGTTATTTTGAATATGCAAAAAAGAGCAATCAATCAATTATTATTCATGTGAAAACAATTAAAGGAATGGGATATCGGTTTGCAGAAAATGACCAAATTGGTGCTTGGCACGGGATTGGTCCCTTTGATGTTGCTACGGGAAAGCAAATCCAGCAAACCAAAGCGGATAAAATATCTTGGAGTCAAGGTGTCGGAGACATTATCTTAAAACAAGCCCAAGCTAATCCGCAAATTACCGTCATTTGTCCGGCGATGATTTTAGGTTCCGGTTTGGACAATTTTGCGGCACGACTCCCCAAACAAATTATTGATGTGGGGATTGCGGAAGAATTAAGTGTGGTCATGGGAGCCGCCATGGCTAGGACGAATCATATTCCCGTGATTGCCATTTATTCAACCTTTTTACAACGCGCTTACGATGCCCTTAATCACGATATTGCGAGAACCAATGCCCATGTAGTGTTTTTAGTTGATCGAGCGGGAATTGTGGGCGCTGATGGTGATACTCACCAAGGAACTTTTGACATTGCCTTTCTATCCCACCTCCCCAATTTCACCATTAGCATGGGAAGATCACTAGCAGAAACCGCCCAATTAATTGATATCGCCATTAATCACTTTAAAGGTCCTTTCGTTATTCGTTATCCCCGAGGGGATATCAAGCAAAGTTTGGAAGTTCCTTCTCCCGTTGTTTATGGCCAATGGGAAATTGTTAAACCGATTGCGGATATTAATATTATTTCTTATGGTCCGGTTATCAATAAGTTTGCCAGCATTATTGAAGAGGAACAACTAAAGGTCGGGATTATCAATGCTCGATTTATTAAACCTTTAGATTTAGAAACGTTAAAAGCATTATCACAGACAAGAGTAATCATTTATGAAGAAGTCGTTTTAAACGGCTCTTTAGCGTCATTAATAATTGAAGCGAATACTTTACATGCTTTAGAGCTAAAAATTCAGGCGATTGCCATTCCTAATCAATTTGTTAGTGCCGGATCGGTTAAATCATTAAAAAAAGATTTAGGATTAGACATTCGGGATATTTTAAAAACACATTTAAGAGGATAAATTATGTTAATTTCATTAAATGTAAAAAACTTTGCGATTATTGATAACATGCAAATTGAATTCCAAGATGGCATGACATGTTTGACCGGAGAAACTGGGGCGGGAAAATCTTTGATTATCGACGCTATTGGCTTATTGTTTGGAAAACGTGCCTCTACTGATTTAATTAGATTCAACGAAACTAAAGCCACGATTGAAGGTGTATTCACAAAATTAAAACCGGAAATGACTGAAATCATCGAGCTTAATCCTGATGATGATGTTCTCATCATTAAAAGAGAAATCTATGCCAACGGGAAAAGTTTGTGTAAAGTTAATAACCAAACGGTTACATTAAATCAATTAAATGATTTAGCAGCTCTAATTGGCGATATTCATACCCAATATGATACTCAAGGTTTATTCAACCCCAAGAATTACTTAAAATTTATTGATAATTCGGAAGTTTTAGGACTTATTCCCAGTTATCAAGAAAACCTAAAAAAGTATCGTGAATTCCAAAATGACTATCAGAAATTATTAAAGCGCAGTATTGATGATTCCCAGCGTCTTGAGTTTTTAAAATATCAAATTAAAGAACTTGAGCAAGCACAATTATCACTAGAAGAAGAAGGACAATTACAACAACAAGCTAATTATTTAAGTAATTTTGAACAAATTAGCACAAACATTAATGATGTAAAAGAAATTTTTTCTGAACAACAACTCCTTGACCATTTATACGAAGCTCTTTCTTTGCTTAAAAAGGTCAGCCAATTTGATGAGCGTTATGATATCATCCAAAAAAAGATGGAAGAAATTTATTATAATTTAAGCGATCAAATCGGTGAAATCAATAAATTATCTAAATCGCTTGATTTTGATCCAGCGGAATTAGACCGCATTAATGAGCGTTTGGGTTTATATTCCGAATTGAAACGGAAATACAAGAAGAATTTAACTGATTTATTACTTTTTCAAAAACAAATCAGTGAAGAAATCAATTTAATTGAAAACTTTGATGATTTGTTGCTTGAAGCTAAAACAAAGATGGATGAGGCTTATCAGGAAACTTTAAAGCAAGCTAACATCATTAGCGTCCTTCGCCAAGGATTGGCAAAAACATTAGTTGCGCAAATAATTACTAATTTGAATGATTTGCAACTCCGTAATACCTCTTTTGAAATTATTTTTTCCAATCCGAAAACCCTTGTCTTTAATCAAGACGGAATTGACAATGTTGATTTTCTCGTTTCATTTAATCCTGGTGAACCACTTAAACCCCTTTCTAAAGTTGCTTCCGGTGGTGAGTTGTCCCGTTTCATGTTAGCTTTAAAAACTATCGTTTGTGACAAATTAGCTTTACAAACTATTATTTTTGATGAGATTGATCATGGTGTTTCGGGGGCGATTGCTTTTAGTATTGCTAATAAAATTAAAACCATTGCAAAAAATGCACAGGTTCTTTGTGTCACTCATCTTCCGCAAGTAGCGGCCATTGCTGATCAACATTTGCATATCACGAAACATTTGGAGGACGGTCGAACCCTAACCAAAATTTCGCAACTTGATAATGAAGACCGAACGCTAGAGATTGCAAAAATGATTTCTAATGGTATAGCAACAACGGCCAGTCTTAATCTTGCGAAAGAACTATTATGTTCGCACCAAATAAAAAACGGATCAAGATAACTTGATTCGTTTTGTTTGCTCATTTGGCTTGCCATTTACAACGGATTGGGGAAACAATTTTGCCGTCCTTTTTTAAATCGTTAAAAGCCTTATCAACTACTTTACGATCTAGTCCAGTCGCTTTTGCTATTTCACCGACACTAACAGCTTGTTTAGCTTGTTGCATGGCTTGATATACTTGTTCTTTTGGTTCCATGATAATTCCTCCAATCTTTGGTAATTATTAAATTGTTTTGCCTACTTGAATCATTAGATAGATTAGAGCTACGGCGCCTAATAAGGTCATACCAATTACCAAAACATAAATTAAGATTTTTCCGAGTAAAGTTTGTGCGGGATTTTTCTGAATTTCTACTTCCACAGAATTATTCGGTCTAACTTTGGTTTTAATAAACGGGGTTTTTTTTGGAGCTTTTTCCGTCTTCTTCACTTTTTTCACTTTTCTCACCTCGACATTTATGATATAATAATAACATGTTTATTGTATCACACAATCCCCAAAAAGGAAATAAAAAAACATGAAAAGCCCCAAAATTATTTTCCATATCGATTTAAATAGTTTCTTTGCTTCTTGTGAAATGGCGGAAGACCCCGAGTTAATAGGTAAGCCCATTGCCGTGGCTCATGACCATCCTTTACGTAAAGGTATAATTCTTTCACCTAATTATGAAGCGAGGAAGTTTGGCATTAAAACGACGATGTTGGTTCGTGACGCTTTGTTATTATGTCAAGAATTAGTTGTTATTGATCCGGATATGAAATTATATGAACAATACTCACAATTGTTCTATGAATATTTACTTTCAATAACGAAGTTTGTGGAAAGAGCTTCGATTGATGAAGCTTATTTAGATGTTACGGATAAAGCTTCAACCATTCACCCGCTAATCCTGGCTGAGCAAATTCAAAAGGATTTACTTGAAAAATTCAAACTTCCTGTTAGTATCGGGATTGGTCCAAATAAATTTCTTGCTAAAATGGCCTCCGATATGAAAAAACCCCTAGGAATTACCGTGCTAAGAAAACGCGAAATCGATCAACTTTTATGGGTGTTACCAATTGAAGATATGCTCGGTGTTGGGAAAAAAACTGCCCCTAAATTAAAAATGCTTGGAATAAATACGATTGGGGATTTAGCGAATTTTACCGATGTTGAATTATTGAAACGAACTATTGGTGAAGTTAATACTTTAAGTTTACGGGAAAAAGCTTGGGGCATTGATGATACATTCGTTGATTATTCCAATGATGATTCGGTCCAATCAATCAGCCATGCTCATACCTTTGATCATGATTTGTATGACCCGGTGATTATTAAAAAAACCCTTAAAGTATTAGCTAATGCCGTTTCTTATCGTTTACAAAAAAGACAATACCGAGCATTAACGGTGGGCATTCAAATTAAATATGCTGATTTTCATCAAATTAACCGTAGTAAAAGTTTAAATAAACCTGTCCAAAATGAAGTTGATATCTATAGTATTGTTGAAGATTTATTTGATGATTTATTCGTTACTGGTGATTTAATTCGTTTAGTTGGCGTCTTTGCCAATCGTTTTTCTCAAGACGAAGGCAAAGAAAAACAAGTTTCTCTTTTTGATGACTTAACAAAAATCGAGAAAGAAAACGAAATTCAAAAAATTATCCTTGGTGTTCAAAACACCTTTGGGAAAGATACTATTAAATTTGGATATTACGAGCGAGGGAAGAAGGATAAAAATGAATAATTATTTAGGGACCATTCAAAAATATCGAGTTTTACGAGAAACAAAACTAGGATATGTATTAACGCTCAACGGTAACGATGAATATTTTCTCCATCGAAATGAGACGAATTTCCAAAAATTGGCTCTTGATGATGAGATTGAGGCTTTTTTATATGCTGATAAAAAAGGTCGCTTAGCGTTAACGCTCTTTAAACCGACTGCAACAGTTCATAAAATCGGTTTTGCTCGCGTTCAAGATGTCAAACAACAACTTGGCGTTTTCTTAAACATCGGGACGAGTAAGGATATCTTACTTTCCAAAGACGACTTGCCAATTAATCACGTGGAATGGCCCCAATGTGGTGACTATATCATTGGTAAATTAAGAGTGAAATCCGAAAAACTTATTTTAAAAATGGCAAGCAAAGAGGAAATTTTAAAACAAAAGCAAGCAAAGGAATTGCCACTTAACGAAAAAGTTAAAGCTTTCGTCTATCGGATAACTCCGGATGGAGTTAATTTAGTCACCGAGAACTGGAACATTGTTTTTGTTTACCATACTAATCTTCGAAAAAAATATCGCTTAGGTGAAGAAGTAATGGTAAAAGTCTTAAGTAAAAATGAAACTGACTATACTGGTACTTTGATTGACCAAAAAGAAATTATGATTAAAACTGATCGTGATGTCCTTTTGGCTTATCTAAAAAAACATCATGGGGTCATGGCAATCACTGAAAAGAGTGATGCTGAGGCCATCAAAAAGGTTTTTAACATGAGTAAGAAAGCCTTCAAAGCCGCTCTCGGTAATTTGTATAAAGATCGATTAATTGAAATTCATGACGATAAAATCATTTTATTGTAATTTAAACAACCTCAATCTGCTTTTTTGAGTATAATTAAGCATGTTGGCGACGATTTTTGAGACGATTATCTTTTTTATGTCGAAGAATTATCTTTTGCGCGATTTGGGAAGGCTCCACCAAAGGCCAGTGTATCAGTGTATTGACATTCTGTCAATTTTCAATTATAATAACTTAAATTCATAATTCGGTGAGTAAGAAAAGTAATTGATGTTTAAATATCTTCAGCGAAAGTGGTTAGTGTGAGCACTTGATATTCCGTTAATGAAAGACACTTATGAGATTCCTTAGTGGACGTATTTCTTGCGTTAAAGAATTAAGTGCATCAATAATTGATGAATAAGGTGGCACCACGGTAAATCGTCCTTAGAAGTATTCTTTTAAGGATTTTTATTTTTCAGGAGGTTAAAATGAATTATCAAAAAGTTAAGGGAACCCAAGATTTCTTTAATCAACAAGTTTTAAAATATCGCTATCTTGAAGAAGTTATGACTTCACTTGTCAAGAAATTTGGTTATCGGGAAATTATCACTCCCATTTTTGAAAATACGGAAGTGTTTGTGCGTGGAGTTGGAGATGAAACCGATATTGTCAAGAAAGAAATGTACACTTTCAAGGATAAAGGCAATCGTTTCGTAACTCTTCGACCGGAAGGAACCGCCGCTGTTGTTCGCAGTTTTTTAGAAAATAAAATGTATGTTAATACTAATCTAACTAAACTATATTATTTTGGTCCGATGTTTCGTTATGAACGACCCCAAGCCGGACGTTTCCGCCAATTTAGCCAGTTTGGAATTGAAGCTTTTGGTGATTCATCGCCCCTACTTGATGCTGATGTCATCAATTCAGCTTTTCAAATCATTAAGAAATTAGGTATTAGTAACATCGTCTTAAAAATTAATACTATTGGTGATTTTGCTTCTCGTCAAAATTATGCAAAAGCTTTAAAGGAATATTTCCGTCCACAAATTCAAAGTTTTTGTGAAGATTGCCAGAGCCGTCTTGATCGCAATCCTTTGCGCATTTTAGACTGTAAAGTCGACCAAAATCAACCATTGGTAAGACAGGCTCCACAAATAAATGATTATTTAACCGATGAAGCCAAAACTTATTTCTCGCAAGTTTTGGGAATCCTCGATGTTTTACAGATTCCTTATGAAGTCACACCAACCCTTGTTCGGGGCTTGGACTACTATACCGATACCGTATTTGAGTTTGTGATTAAATCAACGGATGAAACGAATAATTTAACTTTATGTGGTGGTGGCAAATACTCCGATTTAATCAAATCTTTTGGCGGACCGGATTTACCCGGCATCGGTTACGCTTTTGGGATTGAAAGATTAATGACGATTTTGGATGAACAGGATTTAATGCCTGATTTTTCCCAAAATGCCGATGTTGTAATTATTGGTCTTGATCAGATTGCGAAAACCGTCAGTTTAGAATTAGCAACTCATTTAAGACTAGCGGGATATGTCGTTGAAATCGATTATCGTAACACCAGCATGAAACCCCAATTTAGGCTTGCAGAAACGAAAAATGCTCGTTTCATCATCATTATTGGCGAAGAAGAATTACAAAATAATACCTATACTATTAAGAACACTATCTTAAAAACACAAGTTTCCATTGCTCAAAGCGATATTTTTAAATATTTAAAGGAGAATCAAAAATGAGAACGCATCATAACAATCAACTTAGAATGCAAAATGTTGGTGAAGTAGTTACTTTGGTGGGCTGGGTCCAAAAAAAGCGCCACTTAGGCGGTTTAATCTTTGTGGACTTACGAGACCGTGAAGGAATTACCCAAATTGTTTGCAAACCTAATAACCCTAATTATGCTCATTTGGAAAAAGTTCGCAATGAATTTGTAATTCTTGTGAAAGGAGAAGTTGTTGAGCGTGAAAGTAAAAACTTTAATTTACCAACCGGAGAAATTGAAGTAGAAATTAGTGAATTAAAAGTTTTAAGTGAAGCTGAACAACCACCAATGATTATTGCTGATGAAACTGATGCTTTGGAAGATTTACGCATGAAATATCGCTACTTGGACTTAAGACGACCGATTATGCAAAAAAATCTAATGCTTCGCCATCGCTTAACCAAAACAATCCGTGAATATTTTGATAATCTTGGTTTTGTTGATGTGGAAACGCCTGTTTTTGGGAAGTCGACCCCAGAAGGAGCCCGTGATTATTTAGTCCCTTCCCGCGTTCATCCTGGGAAGTTCTATGCGCTTCCACAATCACCACAAATATACAAGCAATTACTCATGATTGCCGGATTTGAAAAATATTACCAAATCGTAAAATGCTTCCGTGACGAAGATCTTCGGGCTGATCGCCAAATGGAATTCACACAAATTGACATGGAAATGAGTTTTGTGGACGAAGAAGACATTTATTTGCTCATTGACGGAATGTTAGCAAAAGTCATGAAAGACATCAAAAATGTCAATCTTCCGCTTCCGCTTCCACGCCTTACTTTTGAAGAGGCAATGAGCCGATTTGGAACAGATAAACCGGATACCCGTTTTGCTATGGAGTTAGTTGATATTCATAAAGCAGTAAACCATCTTGATTTTCAAGTGTTCCAAAACACTCTCAAAGAGCAAGGCTTAATCAAAGCCATTAATGTAAAAAACGGGGCTCAGGTCTATTCACGCAAAGAAATTGATCGTTTAACGCAAGAAGTTAAAAAATACCGAGCTCAAGGATTGATGTGGTTAAAATACGAAAATCAACAATTTTCAGGTTCCATCGTCAAATATCTTGATGAAAAAGCGGAAACTCAATTAATTAAACTTCTTAACATTCAAGATAATGATTTGGTTTTAATTGTTTCGGATCAAACTAAAACAACTAATTCAGCTCTTGGATTCTTACGTAACCAAATTGCGAAGGAAATGGGTTTAATTGATTATAATCAATATAATTTCATTTGGGTTAATAACTGGCCCTCATTTGAATACGATGAAAATGAAAACCGCTATATTGCGGCCCATCACCCTTTTACCTCGCCTAAAGATGAAGATCAAGATAAGATTCTCACTAATCCTGAAACTTGTCATTCCAAATGTTATGACATTGTTCTCAATGGCTATGAATTAGGAAGCGGCTCGATTCGGATTCATAATCAAGATTTACAAGCCCAAATGTTTAAAGCCATTGGTTTAACTGATGAAGAAATTAAATTTAAATTTGGGTTCTTTGTTGATGCTTTGAAATTTGGCACCCCACCTCACGGGGGAATTGCCCTCGGCTTGGATCGTTTAGCAATGATTTTAACCAATTCACCCTCTTTACGAGATGTAATTGCTTTCCCGAAAAGCGCTAATGCCTTAGATCCAATGAGCGATGCTCCCAGCCCCGTGACGGAACAACAATTGAATGAATTAAAACTGGATATCCGCAAATGAATAACTTTGAACGGCTCGAATGTTTAATTGGCAAGGATAATCTCCAAAAAGCACAGCTGGCCACTGTGGCGGTTGTCGGTCTTGGTGGTGTTGGTGGAGTTTGTGCCTTAACCTTAGCAAGATCCGGGGTTGGTCATTTGCTTATTCAGGATTTTGATGTTGTTCAAGAAACAAATATTAATCGGCAAATCATTGCCAATTATCAAAGCTTGGGTCAAAAGAAAACAAAGTTAATTGAGGAAGAAATTAAGAAAATCAATCCCCAATGTCAAGTAACGGTTTTGGATGAACGCTTTGATGAACATTCTTCATTATTTTCTCATTCCTTTGATTACCTTGTCGATGCTATTGATTCCGTGTCTGACAAGTACCTATTAATAAAAACTTGTTTACAACATGGTATTCCTCTTATTTCTGCAATGGGTACAGCCAAGAAAATGGATTTACAAAAACTAAGTGTATTAGAAATAAAAAAAACCACCTATGATCCACTGGCTAAAATCATTCGCAAGCGTTTGCGGGATGATGGATTTATTCAAACGGTGATGGTTGTTTCATCGACGGAACCCATTCCCGCTTTAAAAGAACTGGGGTCCTATATGCCGGTTACTTCAACAGCGGGTTTACTGCTTGCGGACTATATTTTAAAAGCAATTTGGAAAGGAAATTCACAATGATTTTATCAAGCATTCTCTTACAAGCAGCAATTATTTTTGTTGTTTTGGTTGTTTTTGTGCTTACTTATAGTCTCAACAAACGGACGAAACCACCTAAAAATGTTGTTATCCCGGAAAAATGTGAATTTTGTCCTTCCACATCCTGCCTAATGAAAGAAATGACAGCCAAAAAAACTAAAGAAGAACTAAAAGAAATAATAAACTGTGAAAAGGAAGATTCTCCAAATGAAAAGAACTGATTATTTATCTTGGGATAAATATTTTATGGGTGTGGCCATTTTATCCCAAATGCGTAGTAAAGATCCGAATACACAAGTGGGCGCTTGCATTGTTAATCCGCAAAAACGTATTGTTGGCATTGGTTACAATGGCTTTCCCATTGGCATTGATGACGATGTCTTTCCTTGGAAGAATGAGGGCGATTTTTTAGATACCAAATATCCCTATGTGGTTCATGCGGAACCGAATGCTATCTTAAATGCCATCTCGACTTTGAAGGATTGTACCATCTTTGTTACTTTGTTTCCCTGCCATGAATGTGCCAAATTAATCATTCAAAGCGGAATTAAAGAAGTGGTATTTTTATCGGAAAAATATTTAGGCACTCCTAGTGACTTGGCCGCTAAAAAGATGTTTGACGCCGCTTTTGTTACTTATCGGAAATTGGCGCCTTTTTCCATAAAACTGGATGATGAACAATGATTGCCTTTATTAAAGATTTTTTTCACCGCTTTGCGCATGGGACGCTAAGACGGAAAATCGTTACCATTTTGTTAATCGTTTGTTATCTATTTTTACTACTGATGGCGTTTGTTAAAACTAATATTGTTGTGACGACTCCCGGTGTTATTAACAATACGGCGCAGTCTGCCAATGAAAATAAAGGGATTGTACCTTTAACGATTGATACCACCAACTCTTCAGGCAAAATTTATACCATCGGTGTTTATAGCCATTATCGAGTCTCGCTATTCCAATATTTTCTTTCTTTGCTATCTAAAGATGTTGCTATCAGCACTTATGATCAAAACAATGATTTAAGTGAAGATGAAGAATATTTACGAGGCGTAATTCATAAAGAAATCAGTATCAACAATGCAATCATTGTCGCTTATGAAGAAGCCAAGAAAAAAGACCCCAGTATTGTGATTGATAAAGAATTTTTAGGAATCAAGGTTTCCGCAATCACAAAACAATCGCAATCGAATCTAAAAATCGGTGATTTAATTATTAAATTTAATGATACTGTTTTAAGCGATTTGAATCAGTTTATGACTTTACTTAATGCCCAAAATAATTCCGATTTTTTTAGTTTAAGCGTTATAAGAAATAACAAAGAAGTTGTTATTCAATCACGGATGATTGCCCTTGTGGATGAACAGCAAAATACCATTTACCGTTTGGGCGTTGAAGCCCTCCCAGATTATAAAATTATTGATAAATTCCCTAAATACAAATTAAACGATAAAATTGATTCTATTGGTGGCTCAGGGGGAGCGATGCTTGCTTTGGCTATTTATAATTCGTTATTAGCGGAAGATATCACTATGGGCAAGACTATTGTGGGGACGGGCACGATTAACATCGATGGGAAAATAGGTGACATCGGCGCAGTGTCCCAAAAAATTGTGACGGCGAGTTTATTTAATGTGGATTATTTTTTTGTTAACCCAGAAGATTATGAGGAAGCTTACCAAAAATATCAAACCATTAATCCGTCTTTTGAACTTGTAAAAGTTAATACGTTTCAAGACATTTTAATATATCTCGAGGGTGAAAAGCATGGATAATCAAAAACAACCTAACTTTTGGCTACGCGGAAAGCGAGAAACCAAAAAATTCTATGAAATCCGTTTGAATCGTTCCACTTCAATAGCCACTTTTATCTTTGGCTTTCTTTTAGCGGCGGTGATTGTTCTACCAATTGGCATTTTAATTTATCAATTTTTAGTTATCTTTGGCTATAATTTAGCGGTTTTTGGTTTATATTTAACGCTTATTTGGCTAGCTTTAATGTTTTTTAATGGACTATCCAATTATTTAACTGTTAAAATTGCTCAAGCCAGTGTTAAAGATATGTTAAACTTACAAGCCATTGAAGCAGGTTATATTTTTTGGTATCAATTATTGAACATTGGCTTTGGTTTGTTCAGCCTAATAATAATTATTATTAGTGCCATCCAAATTTTAGGAGCACGATGATGAAAGGAAAACAAATGTTAATTGGTTTATCATTAATTGTTATGGGAATCATTATTGATCAAATCACAAAACTAATTGCTTTTAAAAATTTTGCAGATTTGCAAAATCGCAAAGCTATTCCCGGAATATTTAAATTTGTTTTGTTAGAAAACGAAGGGGCCGGTTTTGGTGTGTTGCAAGGCAAACTGTGGTTTTTCATTATTATCACCATTGTCGCTTTAGGTTTTTTAGCTTATTTAGCAAAGGATTTCGATTTAAAAGAAAATGCCATTTTTAGTGCCTCTTACATTCTCATTGTTATTGGTACCATTGGTAATTTCATTGATCGTCTTTTTAATAATGGTTTAGTCCGTGATTTTTTAACCTTTGATTTTATGAATTTTCCGAGTTTCAATTTTGCGGATATGTGCCTAACGGTCGGTGTCTTTTTTCTAACCTTGGACATTCTCTTTGGAAATACCGGTGTAAAATGGACCAAAAGTTCCTAAAATATGAAGGTCAACTAAATTCACGACTTGATAAATATCTTGTTTCTGAATTAGATGAGATGACCCGAAATCAAATTCAAAGGTTAATTAATGATGGCCAAGTCAGCGTTAACGGTGCCCACGTTAAAGCTAGTTATTTATTAAAAGAAAATGATTTGATTGAAGTTTGTATCCCTGAACCTACCAGAGATGATATTGAACCGGAAAACATTCCCTTAGATATTTACTATGAAGATCAGGACATAATTGTCATCAATAAAGCTTCCGGGATGGTCGTTCATCCGGCTCCGGGGAACTACCACGGAACTTTAGTAAATGCTTTACTCTATCACTGTCAAGATTTATCCGGTATCGGTGGGGTTTTACGAGCTGGAATCGTTCACCGCCTTGATAAGGATACTTCAGGCTTATTAGTGGCTTGTAAAAACGATACAGCTCACCGTCACTTAAGTCTTCAATTTATGAATAAAGAAGTAACACGTATTTATTATGCTTTAGTCCACGGTGTTATCAACCATAATTTAGGAAAAATTGATGCCCCAATTGGGCGGTCTCGTCTTAATCGGCAAATGATGGCTATTATGGAAGATGGCAAACAAGCCGTAACTAATTTTCGGGTTTTAGAGCGTTTTACTGATTTTACTTTAGTCGAATTAGCTTTGGAGACAGGCCGCACCCACCAAATTCGCGTCCACCTGAAATATATCGGTTTTCCCGTCGTAGGGGATCCAAACTATGGGATTAAAAAAGACGCTGACATGTATGGACAGTATTTACATGCTAAAACCTTAGGCTTCATTCACCCCACTACCCATCAATATTTAGAATGGGATTCGCCCCTCCCGGATTATTTTGTTAAAAAAATGGAAAGTTTAAAAAAATAAAGGACAAGCATTAGCTTTTGGCTAGATGATTGTCCTTCTTTTTCATTTTTTCCAGATTTTTAAAATTGGTTTTCCCCACTAATTCTAAATAACGTTCCGATTGTTCCTTTATTATTTTTATAATCGCCAAATCCACTTTTGGTCCGGCTCCTTTCGGCAATTCAAATCCAACCATTTCAGAAAGTTTCTCAAAATTGACTAAGAATAAATAACGAGCAATAATGCTAGCCGTTGCAACGGAAATATATTTACTTTCGCCTTGTTCCTCTAATTGCACATTAGTAATAATATGTTCTTGATCTTTTAAATAATCAAAATATTTATCTTTATTCGTAAAGCCATCAATAATAATCGCATCATAATCGCTTATTTTTGGTAATAAATTATAAATGACATTATTATGCAATAAAGCTTTGATTTTATTCATATTGAAGTTATGAACTTTGGTTAGGTAATTGTATTTCACATTATCCATTACTAAGGCACTGTACTTAATTTCTTTCATTAATCGCGGGGCTAATTGCATGATTTTGGAATCGTTAATGCTTTTAGAGTCTTTAACGCCTAATTTCATTAAATTAAGGATTTTGTTTTTGGGAACAAAGGCACCGACAACAACAATGGGACCAAAAAAATCTCCTGTTCCGACTTCATCAGTTCCCACAACTGATAAATTAACGGCTGCAGAAGAATTAATATTCGTTTCTTGGGCTTTATCCATATCGAGCAATCCACAAATTTCATTGTAAACTTCTTGGGTATTTGCTCCTTGGACTATTAAGGTTAGGGTTTTAAAAATTGTCACAACCGTCCGCTTGTATTTAGCCCTAAATAGTGTATAATTATTAGTGTGTGAAACGGAATATTCATGGTATTTGCTGATAATCTCGCCAGCTTGCGAGCTGGTTAGATTTAAAGTGTAGCTCATATCAAAAAACCTCTCCTTTCATTTTATCATAAAAATCAACAAAAGTGAAGTATTTGTATGAATAAGTATCTCCATCTCTTAGAACTTCCCAAGATAACCGCCCTTTTAGAAGAACTTGTTGTGTTAGAACAAAACAAGTTGTTTTTAAATGAATTTGTTTTACATAATGATTTATCGATAATCCAAAGGATGCTCGATGAAGTCGATGAGGCAACGATTATTATCCAAAGAATGGGACGATTTCCCCTTTATTTTAATCAAGACATCTCGTTTATCCTCGAATTAAATCACAAAGGTGGATCCATTGATGAATTAGATTTAGCTGAAATGGGAAAATTTTTGGACTCTACCAAAGCCAATTTAATCTTTTTGGAAACATTGATGAGTCATAGTATCTATTGCCCTTTGTTTGAGGATTATATAAAACAACTATTTTATCCCAAAGAGCTAAATCTTCGCCTAAAAGAAATTATTAATCCCTATGGCGAAATCCTCGATTCCGCTTCGGAAAATTTACGAAAAATCAGGAAAAGTATCAAGGATTGTGAGCGCTCCATTCAAAATAAACTCCAAGAATTATTAGCTAAAAATGTCCAAAAGCTTTCGCAAGCAACGATTTCCATGCGTAATGACCGTTATGTCTTACCGGTCAAAGCCGACCAAAAAGGGGGTTTTCCCGGAATTGTTCACGATCAATCGGCCTCAAAAGAAACAGTTTTTATTGAACCTTTAGCAGTCTTAGAAATCAATAATCGTTTAAATGCTTTAAAAGAAGAGGAAAAAAACGAAATTGCTTTCATAATTAGAAAGGTTGCTTTTGAAATCGATAATTACTATGAAGAATTACTTAACAATTTTTCCATCTTTGTTAATTTGGATTTAATTTTTGCGAAAGCACAATATGCTTTAAATATTAATGCCAAAAAGCCGAAAATAAATAATCAAGCTTATGTTGATTTAATAAATTGCCGTCATCCATTATTGAATGTTGAAAAAGTCGTTCCTAACAACATTGCCATTGGTAAAAATTATCAAGGGATTATTATCACCGGACCGAACACAGGAGGAAAAACCGTTGTCCTTAAAACCATCGGCCTTCTTTCGTTAATGGTGAAAATGGGGATGTTAATCCCCTGTGATGAAGACAGTGACATTATGATTTTTGATAATGTTTTTGCCGACATTGGTGATGAACAAAGTATCTCGCAAAACCTATCGACTTTCTCATCCCATATGCGCAATGTCATTGACATTATTCATCGTGTTACCAATCATTCATTAGTCCTACTTGATGAGTTAGGGTCGGGAACTGACCCTGTTGAGGGTTCGAGTTTAGCCATTGCCATCTTTGATTATTTAATTAGTAAAGACTGCTTAGTAATTGCTACTTCCCACTATTCGGAACTAAAAATTCACGCTTACGATTCCGATCATATTATTAATGCCAGCGTCGAATTTGATAGCCAAAGCTTAATGCCAACTTATAAATTGCTTTTAGGAATTCCAGGTCAAAGTAATGCCCTTAATATTTCCAAGCATTTAGGTTTACCTGAGGAAATTCTTTCCCAATCAGAAAAATATGTTGGAGCCAAGGACACGGATTTAAATAAGATTATTGCGAAATTGACGCAGCAAACAAGCGAGCTCGATCAAAAATTAGCTCTGGCTGAAGAAAAAAACCAAGTCTTAATGGACAAAATTAAAAGCACGGATCAACTACAAAAAACCCTTTTTGATGAAAAAAACCGCCTTCTAAAAAGTGCCGAAGAAGAAGCTCGTAAAATCATTGTTCGAACAACCAAGAAAATGGATATGATTCTTGCAGAACTCGAGCAAATGAAATTAAAAGAAGTTAAACTTCATGAAATTGCCGACATCAAACATCAAATCAAGGAAGCCAAAGAAGAAGCGAAAGTTAAAATCGAAGTTATTCCTGAAGACATCGAATTAGCAATCAACCAGCAAGTTTATGTCGAAAATTATGCTTGTTATGGCGTTATTTTAAAAAAACGGCAAAATAACAAATACGATGTCCAAATTGGTAATGCGCAGATCATGGTTGACAAACGATTTTTAAAGATTGCAGAAAACACTAAAAACCAAAACATCCTTAAAACTTCAACTAAGTTAAATGTGAAAAAAGCAGTTTCCCTTTCTTTAGATTTACGAGGAATGCGTTATGAAGAAGCCAAAGATGTTTTAGATAAATATTTAGATGATGCCACTTATGCTGGGCTTCAACAAGTTTCAATAATTCATGGTTTCGGCACCGGGGTGCTCCGCGAATTAGTCACCAACAGTTTAAAAACTTCCCCCTTAGTTGACAGTTTTCGTTTTGGGGGAGCGGGTGAAGGTGGTCAAGGGGTAACGGTTGTTTACTTAAAGTGAGGGAAAATGGAAAAATCAAAATTACATCTAATTGATTTTTATGCGGAATGGTGTGGCCCTTGCAAATTCGTTACCAAAATCGTCGACAAAATTGCTGATGAATTAAGAGAGATTAAGGTTGAGAGGATTAATGTTGATCAACATCGTAATCTTATAAAAACTCTTAATATTACCAGTGTTCCAACATTAATTTTATATAAAAACAATCAAGAATTAGGACGAAAAGAAGGTTTTATTTTTAAAGAAGCCCTAATTGAGTGGATTAATTCTTACCTTTAATTTTAAAAACTTGTTACTTTGCTAACAAGTTTTTACTTTTAATGAGCTTATTTTGAAAAATCAATTTACATAAAAATGTCTTTTTGCTATAATAAAGTTATGAAAGAAGTGAAACCATGGAACATTTGGATATCATTAGTTACAAACACGATGGTGAATTACATCGTGTCTGGCGTTATGTTTACAAAATTTTTGAATCGGATGAATTAGTCGTTATTGTCAACAACAAAGTCGATGTTATTGATGGCGACGGCCGAAAATGGAAAACAAGGGAACCGGCGATTTGCTATTTTTTTAAACATTATTGGTTTAATATTATTTGCATGATTCGCACCCACGACATTTATTATTATTGTAATTTAAGTTCTCCCTATGTCATTGATCAAGAAGGTTTAAAATACATTGACTACGATTTAGATGTTAAAGTTTTCCCTGATGGTGAAGTTTTGTTGCTTGATCGTGATGAATATGATTTTAATACGAAAGTTATGCAATACCCCGAAGAAATAAAGGGCATCATTAAAGAAAACCTTACGAAATTAATGGAATTTATCGAAAATAAAAAAGACCCCTTTAATCGTGCTTGTGTCAATGGATGGTATGAGCTGTTTATGAAAACCACCCAGGAAAAAAATTAAGTTGGTGAAAAATCATGATTATTAGCGAAAGTTGGGATGGGAAAATTAACACCGAATTTTACCAACCTTATTTTTTAAAATTAGTGCGTTTTTTGGAAAGAGAATATGCAAATTATCGCGTCTTTCCTCCAAAGCACGAATTGTTTAATGCTTTTACTTTGACTCCTTATGAAAATGTAAAAGTCGTCATTTTGGGTCAGGATCCCTATCATGAGGAAGGACAAGCTCATGGCTTATGTTTTTCTGTTAAAAATAATGTTCCTTTTCCCCCCTCCTTACAAAACATTTTTCGCGAATTGAAAAATGATTTGGGAATTTCTTATCCTAAAAGTGGTGATTTAACGAAATGGGCTCAACAAGGCGTTTTACTTTTAAATGCCGTGTTATCAGTTCGCCAAGGTTTTGCAACGAGCCATAAAGATATGGGATGGGAACAATTTACGGACTTCATCTTAAAATTAATCAATGACAAACAAGAACCGGTTGTTTATATTCTTTGGGGGAAATATGCAATTAATAAGGCGGCCCTCTTGACCAATCCCCATCATCTTATCATCACGGGTCCGCATCCCAGCCCCCTTTCGGCTTATCGTGGTTTTTTTGGTGGCAAATACTTTTCCAAATGCAATCAATTTTTAGCGTCCCAAGGGATTAAAAAAATTGATTGGAATCTTAATTATTAAAAGGCTGGCATTTTTTATAAATTTGTAATATAATCATTAATGGGGAGCTTCGGCTGAGAGGTTGCGTCAGGGCAACGACCCTTAAACCTGATCTAGGTAATGCTAGCGTAGGAAACCTTTTTTAACGAGCATTCCTAGAATTACTCTAGGAGTTTTTTATGACAAAAGACATTAAAGCGATTACGGAAACAGCAATATTGGTGGCTTTGGGAATCGTCTTGCAAATCATTAGTAATTTAGTTGCGATTTTTCAAATGCCTCAAGGTGGTAGTGTTTCTTTTGCTTATCTACCCATTTTAGCCATTGGTTTAAGAAGAGGTCTAAAATATGGTTTTTTAGGCGGTTTAATCTTTGCTTTTAATCATTGGTTACTTGATGGATATGTTTTACATTTTGGCTCTATTTTCTTTGATTATTTATTTGTTGGTTTAGCTTTTGGACTTACTGGTTTTTTTCATCAGAAACGAACCAACACTTTTTGGTTTCTTTTAGCCTTATTCCTTGGTGGTTTCGTGAAGTATATCATGCATTCTTTAAGCGGAGTTATGTTTTTTGCCAATAATACTCCTGCTGACCAAACAATTTTTATTTATTCTTTCATCATTTACAATTTACCATATAATGCCATATCGACGGTTTTAGCCATGGTGTTGGGTTTATCGATGAAAACAATTATTACTGATGTCCATTAAAAAAGTCTTGCTACGCAGCAAGGCTTTTTTACTTAAAATAAATTAAATCAACGGCAGCCAAATAATCAATCGGCGGTGTATAACCTTGAGTAACTAATTGGCCTTTAGCTTTGGCGACCTCAACAGGAATGCTTTTTAAACCGCCTTTTTCTCCCAATTGTACCAATTCATTAAAAACTTTAATGTCAATTAAATAGATTTCATTGACTTTTCGATAAAAAATAATAATGAAAGCAATCCCCCCCATTTCCGCAACCTTAGTTAAATGCTCAATTTGATGAGGGTAAATGTGCTTGAAGGCAAAACTTAAATTATTGGTTTCTTTGGCCTCATAATCAAGATATTGACCACGATAAATCCCATTATAATCAGTGGTTGAAGGGACACGGTAAAAAGCTTCCGCAATCCTGGCTTTGTTGCGGGCGGGGTATTCAACTTTCACAACCTGAATGGGAGTTGGTTTCTTATAAATGATGGCACGATTATGGATGCGATAATATTCGTTAGAGATATTAAGACCATTTTCAAACAGCATTCCATGGGACTTGCTTTTGTTTGGTTTTTCAATTTTGATGCTTGGATTGGGATATTTTACCTTCATAAATCCTTGTTTTCCTTTTTCATGCCTTTATTATAGCATTTTATCTTTATTTTTTCATTAATTCTCGGATAATCTTTTTTGAGAAAACTCAAACCAAGCCGTTTTTTAATTATATTGCCTTTTTTTGCGAAATAAGGTAGAATAATTACTATAGGAAATGAAAAATATGAATATCAAGCAAAACGATTTAAACGAACGACAAAAATTCATCCGCAATTTTTCGATTATTGCCCATATTGATCATGGTAAAAGCACATTAGCCGACCGCATTTTGGAATTAACACATACAGTGGAAGCGAGGTTAATGAAAGAACAATTGCTTGATTCCATGGATATTGAACGAGAACGCGGGATAACGATTAAATTAAATGCAGTGGAAATTGTTTACCAAGCTTTAGATGGCCATCGTTACATTTTACACCTAATTGACACACCGGGACATGTCGACTTTACCTATGAAGTTTCCCGTTCATTAGCAGCTTGTGAAGGTGCTATTTTAGTTGTTGATGCCGTTCAAGGAATAGAAGCCCAAACATTAGCCAATGTTTATCTAGCCATTGATAATAACTTAGAAATCATTCCCGTTATCAATAAAATTGATCTTCCCAATGCTAATCCGGAATTTGTAAAAAAGGAAATTGAAAATGTCATTGGTTTGGATGCCAAAGATGCCTTGTTAGTTTCCGCAAAACAAGGACTTGGCATTCGTGAAGTTTTAGAAAGCATTGTAAAGAAAGTCCCTTGTCCCCAAGGTGACCCCCATGCTCCTTTACAAGCCCTAATCTTTGATTCCTATTATGATCAATATCGCGGGATTGTTCCCTCCATCCGCATCATTAATGGCACCGTTCGTAAAGGCGATAAAATTATCTCCATGGCCAATGGTGTAGAATTTGAAGTGACGGAAGTCGGCGTTTATACTCCTAATGAAGTCAAACGGGAATTCTTATCCGTTGGTGATGTCGGTTATCTAGCGGCTAGCATTAAGGATATTAATTTAGTCCGCGTCGGTGATACTATCACCGGTAAACATAAACCCGCCGCTAAACCGCTCCCCGGTTATCGTCATCTAAACCCAATGGTTTTCTGTGGAATGTTCCCCATTGATAATACGAAATTTGGGGAATTAAAAGAAGCTTTAGAAAAATTAAAATTGAATGACGCCGCTTTAATTTTTGAACCGGAAAGTTCGCAAGCTCTCGGTTCTGGTTTTCGAGTCGGTTTTTTAGGCTTACTCCATATGGATATTGTACAAGAACGACTTGAACGAGAATTTAATCTCGATTTAATTGCCACCGCTCCCAGTGTTAGTTATCGCGTCAACTTAGAAAATGGCCGGACGATTATGATTGATAATCCTTCCCTCATGCCGGAACCTAATTTTATTAAAAGCATAGAAGAACCATATGTCTTAACGACAATTATGTCACCGGCAGAATATATTGGACCCATTATGGAGATTTGTCAAAACAAACGAGCTATTTTTAAAAGCATGAAATATATTGAAGCAACTAGAGTAACTTTGGAATATGAAATGCCTTTATCTGAAATCATTTATGATTTCTTTAATCGTTTGAAATCGGCAACCAAGGGTTATGCCTCGTTTGACTATCAACTTTCAAATTATTTGTCGTCAAAATTAGTAAGAATGGATATTTTATTAAACGGCGAAAAAGTCGATGCCCTCAGTCTTATCGTTCATAAAGATACTGCTTTCCGCCGAGGGAAAGCCATTACGGATAAATTAAAAGAACTTTTGCCACGCCAAATGTTTGAAGTTCCTATTCAAGCAGCTTTAGGTTCAAAGATTATCGCCCGCTCTACTTTAAAAGCCTTACGCAAAAATGTTTTGGCGAAATGTTATGGCGGTGATATTAGCCGTAAGAAGAAGTTGTTACAAAAACAAAAAGAAGGTAAAAAACGCATGAAAACCATTGGCAGTGTTGAAGTCCCACAAACCGCCTTTTTGGCAGTTTTAAGTATTGATGATGACCAATAAGCAATTTAGTGAGGATGTACGAGCCCTCTACCTTCATATCCCCTTTTGTTCAACTATTTGCCATTATTGTGATTTTTATAAAATGCGAGCTAAACCGGAAGTTAAAGTTAAATATATTGATTATTTAATCAAAGAAATGGCAAGATGGGCTCCTCTTCATCCTCTCATAACAACTGTTTATATTGGTGGGGGAACGCCGAGTGCTTTACCATTACCACTATTGCAAAAATTACTATCCGCCCTGCATGATTATTGGGATTTGTCCCATGTTTTAGAATTTACCATTGAAGCTAATCCCGGCGATATTACCGCTGATTTCTTAACTTTGATAAGCAAATATCACATCAACCGTTTAAGTTTAGGGATTCAATCATTTAATGAAAATAAACTAAAACTTTTAGGGCGTCAGCATACTCGTGAAGAAGCCATTCTTGCTTTAAAGCTTTGCCATCAATATCAATTAGAAAATGTCAATGTTGATATCATTTTCGGTGTGCCAACAGAAAGTTTCTCAATTTTAAAAAGCGACTTACAACAAGCCATTAGCCATCATGCCAAACATATTTCACTTTATGCACTGATTTTGGAAGAAAAAACTGTTCTAGCTCATTGGCAAGCCAAGGGTCTTTTTTCGGAAATGAGCGATGACAAACAAAGTAAATTATATGAGAAAGCCCAACATTATTTATCTTCGCAATCTTACAAACAATATGAAATCAGCAATTTTTGTCTTGACGGCTATCAAAGTCGTCATAATCTCGTTTATTGGAATAACGAACCCTATTTAGCTTTAGGGGCCAGCGCCAGTTATTATCTAGCTCAGACCCGTTATACCAATCCTCATCATTTAGAGCGCTATTTTCATGGTGTTGACTTATTAAAAATGCCCTTTGATGAACAAATTCGCCTTTCCAAAACCGAGCAAATGCGCGAACATTTAATGCTCGGCCTTCGTAAAATCACGGGAATTAACTTAAAATCTTTTAAAGAACGTTATCATTGTGATGTTTTGAGCATGTTTCCCGTTATTAATGAGTTAATCAGCAAAAAAATGCTGATTCTTAAAGACAACCATTTATTCATTCCCCAAGACAAGTTATTTTTATCCAATGAAGTCCTAGTTCGTTTCTTTTAACTGAGGTAGTTATGAATAATTATTTAAGTGAATATCTTTATTATATTGCCGGCGAACTTAATTTAAGCACTGATACGAAAAGAGCGTATGAACGCGATTTGCGACAATATTTGGAATATTTAAGTAAATACCGCCTACGCCAAGAACCTGATGAAATAACCGTCGAAGATGTTCGTCAATTTTTAAGCAGTTTAAAAAGAAAACAAAAAAGCAACATTACGATGGCGCGGAAACTTTCCGCTATCAAATCTTTTCATCGATTTCTTTTTAAAGAAAAATATGTTAAAATGAATGTTGCCAAGCTCATTAAAAGTCCCAAAACGGAAAAGAAATTACCCATTGTTCTTTCCGTTGAAGAAGTAGAAAAACTGTTAAATCAATTAACGACGGATACTACCATCGGCCTTCGCAACAAAGCGATGATTGAACTAGCATATTCATCGGGATTACGCGTCAGTGAATTAATCAGTCTGCGCTTTAAAGACCTTCATTTAGAAATGGGATTTTTAGATGTTTTAGGAAAAGGCCAAAAAACAAGAATTGTCCCCATTGGTGATCAAGCAATTGATGCGATAAAAACTTATCTAATGACGGCTCGTCCTAAGTTATTAACGAGCGTTCCAACGGATTTTGTTTTTTTAACGCATTTAGGAAAGCCGATGACCCGAAAAAATTTCTTTGTCATTATTAAAGAATGTGCTCTTAAGGCGGGAATCAATAAAGCAGTTTCTCCCCATAAGTTGCGGCACTCGTTTGCGTCCCATTTACTGGCCCGCGGTTTAGATTTACGGTATATTCAAGAACTTTTAGGTCACGAAAATATTTCCACAACCGAAATTTATACCCACATTAACAACGCCCGCATTAAAGAACTCTATTTAAAAGCTCATCCCCGAGCCCCGCAAGGAGAAAAGCATGACTAAATTTAAGCGCATTTTCTTAATTGTTATTGATTCGGTCGGTGTCGGCGCCCAAGAAGATGCCGAGAAATACCACGACTTAAATACCAATACTCTTAAGCATTTGAGTTATGCGAAACCCGATTTCGCCATCCCGACCCTCCAAAAAATGGGTATTGGGAACATCACCGATGTTAATAATACTCCCCCCACCAAACACGCACTAGCTTCCTATGGCAAAATGCGGGAAATTAGCGTTGGCAAAGACACTTTAACCGGACATTGGGAATTAATGGGCATTCATGTCACTAAATCTTTTCCTTCCTATACGGAAAAAGGCTTTCCCAAGGCTCTGATTGATGAACTTGAAAAACAAACAAATCATGAATTTATCGGTAACATTGCCGCTAGCGGAACCGAAATCATCAAAGAATTAGGAGAACAGCATTTACAAACGGGCGCCTTAATCCTTTATACGAGCGCTGATTCCGTTTTACAAATTGCGGCCAATGAAGATAAAATCCCGCTTTTAGAATTATATCGGGTTTGTGAAATCGCTCGGCGGATTACTTTAGAAAACCCCGATTGGATGGTTGGTCGCATTATCGCTCGTCCCTTCATTGGTTCAACACCTTTAACTTTTACTAGAACATCTAACCGTCACGATTATGCCGTTAAACCTTTTCAAAAAACAGTTTTGGATGCCTTAAAACAGGCAAAATTCGATGTTTTGGCCGTCGGAAAGATTAATGATATTTTCGATGGTGAAGGAATTACCCACGCTATCAAAACTAAAAGCAATGCTCATGGGATGGAAGAAACACTCACCTTAGCCCAAAAACAATTTTTAGGCTTATGTTTTGTTAATTTGGTCGATTTTGATGCCCAGTTTGGTCACCGTCGTGATGCTTATGGCTATGCGAAAGCTGTTGAAGAGTTTGATTTTTATTTAAACAAGCTCTTACCGTTTTTAAACGATGATGATTTATTAATGATTTGTGCCGATCATGGGAATGATCCCACCCATATAGGTACTGATCACACCCGCGAATTTGTACCAATTTTAGTTTACAATCGCTTGTTGCCTGGCATTAATCTTGGCATTCGCCAAACTTTTGCGGATGTCGGTGCAACAATTGCTGAAAATTTTGTCGTTCCCAAGCCGAAAATCGGCACAAGCTTTTTAAAAGAAGTATTAAATATTGATGGAGAATAATATGAAAACGGAACAACGCATTTTAAATTTAAGTAAAGATGGAGCGATTCAATGCTATAAATGGGAAAATACACAACGAAAAGACCCCAAAGGAATCGTTTTAATCGTTCATGGTATGGCTGAACATATTGAAAGATATGTTGATTTTATCAAAATCCTAACCGATCAAGGTTTTGTTGTCTTTGGTCATAATCAGCGCGGACATAAAGGCTCAATTTCTTCGAAAGAAAACTATGGTTATTTGGGTGATTTCATCTCATTTGAGACTTTAGTATCTGATGTAAATGAAATCGTTGAATTAGTTAAAAGCGAATATCCTAATTTGCCTACCTTTTTACTTGGCCACAGTATGGGTTCGGCTATTGTACAGCGTTTTTGTCAATTACATGGCAAAAAAATCAATGGTGTTATTTTGTCAGGAGCCATGAAAAACTCAATGTTCCTTTTAAAAATGGGGTCCTTTTTTACAACTCTTATTGGCGCTTTTAAAGGTATGAAACATCGCAGTCGATTTATCGATAAACTAACATTCCAAAAATACAATGCAGGTTTTAAGCCGAACCGCACACCTTATGACTGGCTAAATCGTGATGAAAAAGAAGTTGATAAATATGTAGACGATGAATACTGTGGCGGAATGTTTACTGTGGCTTTCTGGAAGGCTTTTTTTCACGAACTCCAAACGATTAACCGTAATTATGAATTAATTCCTAAAAATTTACCAATTTTTATTGCTAGCGGCAGTAAATGTGCTGTTGGTAATTATGGAAAAGATATTAGCAAACTTTACGAAAAGTACCAAAAGATTCAAATTAAAGATTTGCAATTTAAACTTTACGACCAAGCTCGTCATGAAATTCTCTTAGAATTATGCAAAGAGGAAGTAAGAAGCGATTTTGTTAATTGGTTTGTAAGACACCTGCCCAAATAATAACCTTCTACAAACTTTTCATCATAAAAAACCATAATTAAACCATCTAAAAAATGGTTAAATTCAAAAAAAGGATATAAAACATCCTTTTTTTGTTTGTCTATGCATAAAGGTTAATTGTTTATTAAAACACCTCAATGCTGTAAATATGCTTAAAATGGCCCCCAAATTTAAGCTGTAATCGTTTTTATCTTCTTAAGAAGGATTTAATTAGATAATGAGCAAAAGGCGAAATAAAGCGATTTTTAACGAATATTGAAAATTTAAATCATAAAAAAACAAGTAAATTTTAGGTTAATGTTATTTAAATATAATCATAAATAGCAAATGAGATTATTTATTTTATGTAAAAAAGCACATTTATGATAATGTAGTTATAAATAAATTATGAATAAATTAAGTTAAAAAACTAATTTAAATAAGTTAAAAATATTTTAGCAACAAAGCTAAACAAAAAACAAGCTAAGTTTTTATAATTAACATAAAAGTGAAATTTACAAATATTATCATTATTTATTGTTTATAGCAAATAACAACCAATTAATAGCAATAAAGAATTTGTAAAAGATAATTAAAATGAAACCTGATCTAAATCAATTACAACAAACTAAAGTCAAAGTTTTAAACAATAATAACTTATCAACCTTGGAGTATTATATTTGCCACTGTCCTATATATATTTAAAGTAACATAATATATATTATCGGCACTAAATTTAGTTATTAGATAAAACAAAAACGGCATCAAAGCCGTTAGATTGTTGGTTCGTTGGAAATTAGTTCTACTAAATCCAAGGACTTATGATATATACTTAGTTCTTTTAATTGGCTTTGTACAACAAAATTTAACCTTTCCAAAGCAAGTTCTTTTTTATTTTGTTTAAAAGCCACAATTCCTAAATAATACAATGCGTCAATAACATTAATAAAATATTTTCGATTCTTTAACGAATCAATAAAAACCGTTTCCGCATTATCAAGATAAATTCCACTTTTAATAAAATAGCGAGCTTGAATTTTTAAATAATTATTTAGCGTCTTTTGTTTAAATGTTTGTGGTAATTCATTATTTAACATTTTTATTTTTTCAAAAAAGATTTCCATCTTTTCCAAATCGTCAATTTCTTCAAAATAATTAAACCAACCAATTAATAACCAATACAATTCAGCAATCGATAATTGGGCAGTTTTAACCGTTAATGCATCCAATATTTGTTTGGCCTGATTAACATTGCCTAAATTTAAATAAACAGTAATTTTAAAAAGTTGATTTTTGTGAATTTGTTTTTGACTTAATATAAATCCATTCATTAGCTCATCGTGTTCTGTTAAAAATTTTTGTGGGTAGCATTTTTGAAAATAAATGTTTTTGACGCGGTTGATTTTCGCAAGCTCAATTACTCTCATGTAGAAAATCAAAAAGATACCACTTAAAGATATTATCAAATATAATGAGAAATTGACATAATCGATTATTATCATTAAAAAGCAAAACAAAACGATTATAAGCGAAATAATCGTGTAAAACAGCCGAATTCTGCTCATCTTAATCACCAAGCAACTTAGTAATCGGTTTTAAACCTAAACGGCGTGCCATATTGCACGCAATCACACACGCTTCATCGCCTATTAAGGCCGGATCATGATTATCTTCGCCAATCATAGTTAAAGCGGTGGGGTATTCTGCTACCAAGGACCAAAACTCAAGTCTCGGATAAATATAAGTAATTTGGTTTTTGTCATTTAAAAAAGGTTTTTGTCTAATGCCATTAACATTTATCTCAAGGATAACATGATTATTAATCGCCGATTCGATGATTTGTCGAGAAATTTCTTCTGTTTTTTGATTCCATTTTGGGTGTTTATACATAAATACATCCGGATGAGCTAAGATTTTAAAAAAGCCACTTTCCATCCCTTGGATAACTAGGTCTTTATAACTTTCCAGCGTTTCGTCGTTCATAAAACGATAAATATCGTGAATTTTGTTTTTATAATAGCAAACATGTTGACCGAGGATTAAATAATCAAGGTCAAGGAGGAGTTTTTGATAATGTTCTTGATATTCTTCTAAATATTCCAATTCTAAACCTTGGAAAATTTGGATTTGTGTTTGATATTTTTCTTTTGCTTTCGCAATTTGGGGAAGATAAATTTCACGATATTGCTTCATGGTCATCCTTAGTCCCCATCCTGGAACTAAGGGACCATGATCACTCATTCCAAATTCTCGATAATGAAGTTCAACAGCTCTTTTGATATAATCCATTGGTTCACCAATAGCATGTTTACATAAATATGTATGGTTATGATAACTAATCTTATTCATGATTAAAACCTTTATAAATGCGCATCCATTTAGCACTTCTGCCTTTGCCGGTTGGTTTAATTAAACCTTTATCCCGTAATTTGATTAAAGCACGATTGATGGTTGACTCGCTAACATAGGGATGGATGAGCCGAATATCTTCTTTTGTGAAAACATCGTTGAATTTACTGATTGTATTTTCAATATTATCGCCTTTATTGAGGTTGGCATCAAATTTGTACTCCTTAATAATGTGATAGGTTTTCTCATAGCCTTTTAAAAACAAATTATTCATAAAACGGACAAAGCCTTGTGTTTGGGAAAAGCCTTCTTTCCAATTGAAACTAGCGTTGTTCAATTCAATTTGATATTCTTCAAAGTTTTCGTATAATAATTCAAAAAAACTAATGTAGCGAAAACAATGTAAATCGGCTTTTAAAATTAATAAATAAAGCAAAAATAAAGCTGTTATTTCGTTATTACTAACAAACGGAGCAATATTGTAAAAATCGACAAAGAAATGTAAAAATAAAGTGATTTTTTCAAAAGCTTCTTTTTGGATTAAGACATCCATATGGGCAACAACTTCATCTAAGATAATGCGCTTGCTGCGAATAGCCTGACTTTGTAAGAGAGCCTTTTTGTCAGTTGATGAATAGTCAAATTTTACAGTTGGATAATGGGGAAAAAGGCTATTGACTAAATTCAATAAATCATTACTTTGATAATTTAAAGTAGCATGTTTTTGTTGAAACAAAGTTAGCATTTCTTTCACATTAAAAAGCGTTGTTTCATCTTTGGTTCTTGGTGCCGAATTTTTGGTAATAATTAAACGAGTCCTGGCATCGCTAATATCTAAGCTAAGGATTTTTGATAAGAAATAGCTATCCCTTTCAATCGTTTGTTCAACAATTCGCTCGACATCAGTCTTCACAATATCGAGAAATTTTTGGTTTTGACCAATCCAACGATTTAGTTTAGCAATAGTAACAATAACATCATTAGGAATAATAAATCGGTTAATATTTAGAATTGAGCTCATTTCTCTCTTCCCTTCTTTTAAAATAACCCTCCTTAAATCGCACGATGAATTATTATTCAACTTTTAAAAGATAATCGCTTTACAGGAGGGTTTGATAATGCTTTTTTTACTCAAAATCGTTGTTATTGCGGACAATTATCAGTTTATCCGGCTTTCCGATGTCTTTATTCGTTATTTTTTTGCCGGATTGCGCAGTGGCATTTTTAACTGTATTAAAATCAACCGGCACATAACCCTTTAAGCCGAATAAGTAACAATCTAAATTGAGATTGGCATTTTTACGATGAATGATTTGTGAAGACAAGGCAAAATTAGGCGAAGTTTTCGTGATTGTTAAATACTGTTTCCCAACATTGTTTTTACGCCCTTTAACAATTTCTTCGGGACGGAGACGTTTAATTGCAGCCTTTAAAGTTAAAATAACAATAATATCTTTCGCACAAACAAAATGACCGCCAACCACTTCGTCATAAGGCCGATTCTTCAACTCGATGGCTTTGACACCGAACGAAGGTGGTGCCATAATACTGATTTCACTGGCATCATAACGATTAATAAATCCTTCTTTGGTAACGACAACTACTTCCGTTCGTTCTTCCGATGAAATGTCAACACTGACTAATTCATCTTCAGGGCGGATTTTAGTCGCTTTTAAAGCTCTAGAGTAGCGGTTGGCATTCATTTCACTTACTAAGGTTCGTTTAATTAAACCGTTTTTAGTTGTAAACAATAAATAACGTTCTTTTTCAAAATCATCTATCGGTACGGTAAAAATAATTTTTTCATTAGCTTCAATGGAAGCTAAAGTACTAACATTATAACCTAAATCCTTATGTTTTACTTCAGGAATTTTAGTAATCGGTAAAAAAACATAATTTCCCAAATTTGTAAATAACAACAAAGTATCCGTGGTCGTTACATTATAGGTGGCAATAACAACATCTTCATCTTTGAGTTTCGTTTCTTCATTGTTGGCGAAAACTTTAGGAGTCATGCGTTTTATATAACCATCATTCGTGATGATTACAACAGCATCCTCTTTCGCAATCAATTCTTTAACTTCGACTTTTAATTCTTCAATTTCATGTTCAATTATTGATTTCCTTGGGGTTGTTAAAACTTGTTTGGTTTGTTTTAGTTCATCTTTGATAGTTTTAAGTAAAATATTTTCGTTGGATAGAATTTCCGATAATTTTATAACTAAGGCTTTTAAGTTTTCTTCTTCTTCACGAAGCATGACAATATCGGTATTCGTAAGCCGATATAACTGCAACATCACAATCGCCTCGGCTTGCTCTTCCGAAAAATTATAATTACTTACTAAATTATCTTTAGCATCTTTTTTATTAGCAGAATTACGAATGGTTTGAATAACGGAATCCATTATGGAAGTCATCGCAATTAAACCGCTGACAATATGTAAACGACGTTTTGCTTGATTGAGTTCAAAATTACTGCGGTTGGTAATTACTTCTCGTTGATGATCAATGTAAGCTGAAAGTAAATCGCGAAGATTCATCAACATTGGTCGTTTATTGGCAATAGCTACCATATTAAAATTATAATTTACCGAAAGTTCCGTGGATTTCATGAAAAAGTTACGAATAAATTCCGGATTGGCATCTTTCCGAAGGTCGACAACAATTCTTAATCCTTGGCGGTCGGATTCATCACGAATATCCATGATGCCATCAACATTTTTTTGAACATAAACCTCGCTCATTTTTTTCACAAGCATGGCTTTGTTAACTTCGTAAGGTATTTCTGTGATGACTAGTTGATTGAGGTTGTCACCTTCCACAATCTCGATTTTCGCATTAAGACTAATTTTTCCCCGTCCTGTTTCATAAGCTTTTCGAATTCCATCAATTCCTTGTACAATTCCTCCCGTCGGGAAATCCGGACCATTAATGATTTTCATTAAATCGCTAATACTAGCATCAGGATGATCGATTAAATAAATGACAGCATCAATTACTTCGTCTATGTTATGGGGAGGAATTTCGGTTGCATAACCAGCAGAAATACCTGATGAACCATTAACTAATAAATTAGGGAATTTAGCCGGTAAAACCGTTGGTTCATACTCTTCATCATCAAAATTGGGAACAAAACCGACAGTTTTTTTGTTTAAGTCTTGCAATAGAAATTCAGCATATTTAGATAATCTAGTTTCGGTGTAACGCATGGCAGCGGCAGGATCACCATCAATGCTCCCATTATTTCCATGCATATCAATTAATGGTAAGAGCATTTTAAAATCTTGCGATAAGCGCACCATTGCCTCATAAACTGAACTGTCGCCATGAGGATGATATTTACCAATGACATCACCGACAATACGCGCTGATTTCTTATAAGGTTTATTGGCAAACATTCCTAATTTAAACATCGCAAACAAAATACGACGTTGAACAGGTTTTAAGCCATCACGAGCATCGGGGAGAGCGCGATCTTGAATAATATATTTGGAATAGCGCGCATACCGTTGACTAACGATTTCCTCCAAAGAATCTTCAATGATTTTTTCATCGACGAATTTTTCAATAAGAGTGCTTAAATTCTTCTTTTTCGTATTTTTACTATTCATCGCTTTCAACCTCTTCTAAAGTAAAATTATCTTCATATTCAAAAGAAACATTGTTTTCAATCCATTCTCGTCGCGACTCAACATCATCGCCCATTAATGTGGCAATTCGATCATCAGCATCGGTAAAATCTTCAATATTGACTTTGATCAATGTTCGAGTCATCGGATTCATCGTCGTTTCCCATAGTTGTTCGGGATTCATTTCACCCAAACCTTTAAAGCGTTGAATTATAATATTCTTGAGATTGGCAGCTTTTTCTCTAAGTTCCTCATCCGTCCACGCATAATCGATATTATTTTTATTAGTTATTTTATAAAGGGGCGGAAGAGCAATATAAATTTGTCCACGCTCAATTAATTCACGCATATAGCGAAAGAAAAAGGTCAATAACAAAATTTGAATATGAGCTCCATCGGTATCAGCATCGGTCATGATAATGATTTTACTATAATTTGATTTACTAGCATTAAAATCCATCCCAAAACCAGCGCCAATGGAATAAATGATGGACATTATTTCTTCGTTTTTTAACAATTCATCGGTCTTTGTTTTTTCAGAATTGATAACTTTTCCGCGTAAAGGTAGAATTGCTTGAAATCGACGGTCCCGGCCTTGTTTGGCGCTACCTCCTGCTGAATCCCCCTCCACAATAAATAATTCATTTGTTTGGGGATTTTTTTCTTGAACTGGAGCTAATTTTCCCGTAAGGTTAGCAGTTTTGGTGATTTTTTGTCTAATCATTCGCACTTCATCTCGGGCTTTACGAGCAGCTTCACGAGCCCGAAAAGCTCTCAAAGCATTTTGAATTAAGAGGTTGGCAATTTCACCTTTTTCATTTAAATAAAATTTTAACTTTTCGCTAACAATATTTTCCACAGCCGTTTTGGCATCTGCGGTTCCTAATTTATTTTTGGTTTGTCCCTCAAACTGAAGAATATTCTCACCAATGCGTACAGATAAAACCGCAGTCAAACCTTCACGGATATCCGCACCATCTAAATTGGGATCCTTATCTTTTAATATTCCTTTCATGCGCGCATATTCATTAAAAGCTTTGGTTAAAGCAGTGCGGAATCCGGTTTCATGAGTTCCGCCATCGCGAGTGCGGATATTATTAACAAAGGAAGAGATATTTTCGGTAAAAGTTTTAGCACAATATTGCATCGCCACTTCGACTTGAATATCCATGGATGTGCCTTCAAGATAAATCGGTTCATGGAGAGTCGTTTTATCTTGGTTGATGTTTTTCACAAACGCCGCAATTCCTTCATGATAAAAGAAAGTATTGGAAGCACCGGTCCGTTCATCAAATAGCTCGATTTTCAACCCTTTAATTAAATAAGCAGATTCTTTGAATCGTTGCACACATTGTTTGTAATCAATAATCGTGGTTGAAAAAATGGTTGGATCCGGTTTAAAATGAACGGTTGTTCCGGTTTTCTTGCTTTCACCAATGATCTTTGATTTGTTAATTTTCTTACCACCATTTTCATATCTTTGAAAAAAGATTTTTCCTTCCCGAGCAATCGTTACTTCAACCCACTCACTTAGAGCATTGACAACACTGGAACCAACGCCGTGTAAACCACCAGAAACTTTATAAGCACCAGTGGAATCGAATTTTCCCCCGGCATGAAGAGTGCAAAAAACAACTTGGGGTGTAGGAACACCTGTTTTATGCATCCCAATAGGAATACCACGGCCATTGTCAATAACTTCGACCGAATTACCTTTATGAATGATGATTTTAATATAATTGCCATTTCCACTTAAAACTTCGTCAATGGAATTATCGACAATTTCCCAAATCAAATGATGAAGCCCGCGGGAGTCCGTACTCCCGACATACATGCCGGGACGCTTACGGATGGCTTCAAGTCCTTGCATTACTTGAATTTTCGACTCATCATAAACATTATTAACTATCTTAGCCATTTTTGATATTCCTTTCATATTGATAATTTATTATAGCATATATTTAATAAAAAGTAAATGCTTACTTTTTTTATTTTTTTATATTCATTTATTATATTTGAGTGCTTTTAATACAAGTAAAAGCTCACTTTTTGAAAAAACATGACTATATTTAAAAATGACAAATCAGGTTTTTTTGTTATTAAATCTTTACAAAAAACTTAAAAATTAGGTATAATAATAATAGTTTTATTTATTAGCAGTCGGAGGCACCTATGATGGAGTTTATTAAATATGGCTTATTAGTTATTGCATACCTTCTTGGTTCCATTCCTTTTGGTTATTTAATCGGTAAATTACGGGGCATCGATATTCGTGAGTATGGAAGTAAAAATATCGGCGCTACTAACATTGGTCGTGTTTTAGGCTTTAAATGCGGTTTAGTGGCTTTTTCTCTCGATTTATTAAAAGGAGCAGTTATTGTGTTTCTTTTTCGTTTTGGCATTATCCCGATAGAATATTGTTTTCTTTCCCCAATGACTTATGGTTTGGCCGCCATCCTCGGGCATAGTTTTTCCGTTTTTATGAGTTTTAAAGGCGGAAAAGCAGTCGCTACCACGGGGGGAGTCTTATTGGGTTTTGCTCCTGGACTCTTTCTTTTTGGTTTAGTTGTTTTTATTATCTTATTTTTTTCAACAAAACTAGTTTCACTCAGCTCTTTAATCAGTTCAAGTTTAACTTTTATCGGATCTATAGGTTTATTTTTATTAGGTTATGATCCGCTTTTTAATCTTCCGGTTGACTGGTTCTTTCCTTTGTGTACTGGAATAATCTATCTCATTATTGTTATTAGACACAACGAAAACATTAAACGACTAGTTAAACACCAGGAACAACCATTTCATTTTAAAAAATAAAAGACGCCGCTTGGCGTCTTACTTGCTTGTTTTGGCTTGATTCATGGAAGCCATTACTTGGCGAACTTGTTTTTCCGAAGGGGTTCTGCCCATTTGTTGCATCATTGCCCGAATCATTTTTTCATTAACTGGGGGATTTTTTTCCAAGTACTTAGTAAACACAGTTCGTGAAATAAAAAAACCGGCAATTAATCCAACGATTAATACTCCTAAAAGAATTAAGGTGAAAGCCCACCACGCTAAATTGACCATTCGTTTCACTCCTTTTTTGTGATTATTATTTTACTACAAAACAGAGAAAAAAACAATGAAAATGTTTTTAGTAAAATATTGGGCATCTTCCAAGCCTAAATGCGACAAATAAACAATTGAAAAAGTTCATAGAAATCAGTATAATTTAAATCACTA
>MVZM01000006.1 GCA_002068415.1 Tenericutes bacterium ADurb.BinA124 | reverse complement strand
AAGTTCTAAACTATAAAAACTCTGACAGCCTTTATAATTTAGAACTATCTAAATTACAAATATGTTTATCATAAATTTTTTTTCTACTTTCTATTTACAATCTACCGTAAATAGAAAGTAGAAAAAATTATTTTACAAAACGCTTCTTTTTTGCTATAATATAAGATAGCAAAATATGGATCCGTCTTGATTCTATACTTGGAAAGGAGAAAAAATGAATATTTTAGCTTTTATTAAACCAAAGAGTGAAGTTGTTTTTGTTTATGATGATGATACTATCCAGGAAGCACTTAATAAATTGGAGCAATGCCGTTTTTCTTCCATCCCGATTCTCACCCGTGATGGCAATTACTTTGGCACTCTCACTGAGGGAGATTTGTTATGGGCAATAAAAAATCAAACTAATTTTGATTTTAAAAAGGCGGAGACGATTTTAATTTCCCAAATTCGTCGTTTCCGTGATTATGTCTCGATTAATATGAATTCTAAAATGGATGAGTTGATAATGAAATCCACTACGGAGAATTTTGTTCCGGTTGTTGATGATCATAACCTTTTTATCGGGATTATAACGAGAAAAAACATCATCAATTATTTCTTTGAACACAATTTTATTGTTTTATAATTTATGAACAAGCAAAAATCGTCAAATGGCAAGAATGCAATTGACGATTTTTTGGTATTATCATCATCATTAATATTCGTATTATTTTTGCTGCCTATTAATTAGATTTCATAATACCCATGTTTTTACAACTATTTGTTTATAAAAAGAGCAATAAATGGTATAATAAAATAGAAAAAATACTTGGTTTTCAACTGGTATTTAATTTTGGTGTTAATAGATAGGCGTCAATTTAAAAAACATTGATGATTTATTCCACCGCTGTTTAAGAGGAATAGGTCTTTTCATTATTCCGCCGTTGATGAAACCAAAAAATAATTGAAGGAGAAAAAAGATGGCCAAACTAACTGATGTTACCATTGTTGATGCGAAAACTTTACGGCTTAATACCGATGCCAAGCAAGGCGATGAAATCGATTTGCTTTCTTTAAGCAAAGTCGATACCTCCATTATTACAGCCAAAATTAAAGCTGCTCAAGACCAAGAATACGAAAAACTCTTAAACCAAGCTAAAGACAATTTTGAAAAAGACAAGTTATTGGCAATCAAACAAGCAACGGAAACCTTGAGTAAAGAAAAAAATATGCTTGAACAACAATTAAAAGATTTGGAGTCAAAGGTTCGCGCTGATTTGGAATTACAATTTGAAAAAGAGCGCCATCAACTTAAAAACAGCAATCAAGAAATTAAATCGCAAATGGAACAAGCCCTTATCCAAAAAGAACTAGCTCTAACTAAGGATATTAATCAGTTAAAAATCCAAATTCAAGAAAAAAATAGCGAAATAGAGCGTTTGCAGGAAACGAAGTCCAAAGAAATCGAACTGGAAGTTTTAAAAAAAGAAACGGAATTGCAAACAGAAATCAACAAAAAAGACGAAGAAATCAGCAATTTGCGACTCACTAAATCAATCACGAATGTGAAAAAACTCGGAGAAGATTTAGAAAATTGGTGTAATAATGAATACATGGCCTATGCTTTGTCCGGTTTTCAAAACTGCACTTGGGAAAAGGACAACATTGCCGTCAAAGAAGAAGGTGAAGCTAGAGGCACGAAAGCGGATTATATTTTTAAAGTTTATGCCAATGATGATTTCCAAGAAGTTAATTTATTAACTTCAGTGGCTTGTGAAATGAAAAGCGAAGATCCGTCTTCACAGAATAAAAAGAAAAATGCTGAGCATTATGCTAAACTTGATAAGGATCGCAACAAGAAAAACTGTGAATATGCCCTTTTAATTAGTGAATTGGAATGGGAGCAGGCTAATGATGTGCCGATTCGTAAAGTTATGGAATATGAAAAAATGTATTTGGTGCGCCCGCCCTACTTTATTACTTTTTTAAGTATTATTGTTTCTTTAGGAGTAAAATATCAAGAATTACTCCTTGCTCATAATCAAGAAGTCCTTCAGTTCCAAGAAATCCAAGAAATTCAAGATGCTTTTGAAAAGATGAAAAGTGATATTTTGGATAAACAATTAGAAAGACTTGATAAAGAAATTAAGGCTATCAATACCAATGCCAATCAAATTGCTAATTTGTCGCAAAAAATCATTGAGTCGACTGATAAACTGGCGACAACTTTACTTGATAATATTAAAAAGAAAATTGAAAATTTCAATATAAAAAAGATTACGAAAGCAATTGATAAAGTGAGCAAGTAAAAAACCGCCTTTGGCGGTTTTTTAAATGAGGTACGTTTTTTTCACATATTTAGAGGTCATCAATTGCAATAAGCCCGGATAATTAATTGTAAAAGTGATGATATCACCGACTTGATAATCCCTTGTTCCTAAATCAAGAATGAGATGGTCGCTACTGGCTCCGATAATGTTCAGTTGGGAGTCTAAAGGTTGCATATTTTCGGGAAGAATATCTTGTTTGCCAATTGCTAACAAAGCCCGTTTCATTAAACCTTGGTCCTTTATTTTGGGCACTTCACCAAAGGCATCCATGCCGATGGTTCCCAAGGGATAACTTGGTTTGGTTTTAACTTCAATAATTTCCGCTTTTAGTAAAAATGCATCGGCATAGGTATTGGGGATTTTGTTTCCGTAGGCTGTTTCCCGGCCTAAAACAATTGATTCGCCCAAGCGTAAATTATTGATGCCTTGAGGCAACTCTTTATGCAACAAAAGCATAATTGAGGAAGAATTACCGCCTGAGATTATTGGCAAATTAATATGAAAGTTTTCTTCAATCCGGTTTTTAATGTTAACCAATTCCTTCAAGATATCATGGGTGGGAATGACACCCCCATAGCAAGTTAAATTGGTCCCGATGCCAATTAGTTTGATACCGACTAATTGCTTAATTATTTTGATAGTTTCGAGGTAGTCATCTTTGAAAAAATGACCTTCACGTAAATCCCCCAAGTCAAACATAAAAATGATTTGGTGAACTTTATTTTGTCTGATGGCGGCCTTATTTAATTTAAAAATAGTTAATAATTCCGAGTTTAATGAAATATCAACGTTTTTTACAACCATAGTCGCCTCCGATTTCATCGGTAAACGAAGCAACACTTTCGGAAGCGGAATGGTTTTAAATTTGATGAGGTTTTCCAGCCGGGAATCGGCAAGATGGGTAAAACCAAACTGGGCTAACCACGAAGCCGTTTTTAAGTCGCCGGCTAACATTTTGGTAACCAAAAAACAACTGTCGATACCGTTATTGCGGCATAGTTCTAGTAAAGTGGTCGCATTTTGTTTTAATTTAGGAAAATTGATTTCAATGCAAGGGTACATTCCTACCTCCATCTTAAGGATTCTTTTAATAAAACTAGGGCAGCTTGTGGGAATGTCTTTGATAAAACTCCCAAAGTGGCCATATTGTAATTGTGGTCAATGAGGATTTGGAGATTTGTTTTTGGCAGGAGGATTTGCTCCGAACTGTTTTTAAAAACATCTTCCATCAAGGCTTTGCCACCTGCGATTCGACTGAGGACGCCCCCCGTGCCGATGACATATTTGATAGCTGTTAAGTCCTTTCCTTCAATGGATTTACTTTTACCCGATGTGCCGTAAACAGTAATATATTTCCCGGCATGACGGTTTAAACTTTGTGATAAAGCTTCTTGGCTTAAGCGCCTAACAAGGGGAATTTGTTCTTCGCTGGGGATTGATTGATAGTTTTTAAGTAATCCTAAAAGTTGTGATTCGGATAACTGTAGTTCTTTTTGCAATTTAGCCATCCCAATTAAAGATATTAGATGGTCTTTATTGATATAGACCCCCAAATCACCTTCTACCGTTCTCTTGGCAAACGGTTCCGGATTAAGTAACATTTTTACATGCTCAGGGTTATCTTCACAAACCGAATGAATATCGGTAGTTGCCCCCCCGACATCAATGCAAACTAAATCACCCAGTTCTTTTTGTAAGCAAAGAGCCGCTGCCATTACTGCACCGGGAGTAGGGATAATGGTTCCGAAAACAGCATCGCGGACATGTTCCATGCCGGGAGCATTGGTAATATGTTTTTCAAAAACATTTTGGATTACCGTTCTCACTTCATCAACCTGCAAAACATCAATTTTGGGATAGACATTTTCGGTTACAAATAAGTATTGGCTTTGATGATGTTCGGTAAAAATGGTTTTAATAGCATCTTGGTTGGCAATATTGCCACAATAGATGACTGGGATGTTGAGTTGCAACTTAGCGATGGTTTGCGCATTGAATAAGGCCGTCTGGGTTTCGCCATAGTCAACACCGCCGGCAATGAGGATAATATTTAATCCCAGCGTTTTTATTTTTTCCACATCCGTCTTGGTTAAAGGACCGGCCGTTAAAAAACGAATATTGGCTCCGGCTCCAAGGGCGGCTTCTTTGGCCGCTTTCACCGTCATATCATAAACTAAACCATGGACGCTCATTTTTAAACCACCGGCAGCTGATGAACAAGCAAAGCTATGCGTTGGTTCTAAAATAGTCTTTAATTGATTTTGTAAATGGTCAAGCGCTTGCTTGATACCGATGCGGACATCACCTTGCAAGACTGTAGTGGGGGCATAAGCCTGACCGAGAAAAACCGGGGTGCTATCTAAATGATTAAAGGCATTAACGACTGTTGTTGTTGAGCCAATTTCATAAACGAGGGCATCAATTTTCATGCTTCATCATTTCCTTTTTCTTTTGAACAAGGAAAGTTGCTACATGTGCACCTTTCGTTCCCCGACCAAAGCCTTCATCGACACCCGCTTTTTTGGCTAAATCGGAAGCAACTTGGGTTCCACCGGCAATGATGATTAATTGTTGACGAACGCCTTTTTCTAAAGCATATTCATGAATTTTCTTCATGTTTTTATAGTGAACATCATCATGGGAGATAATGGTTGACATTAAAATTGCATCGGCATGAAGTTCAATCGCCGCATCAACTAATTTTGCGACTGGGACCGAGGTGCCTAAATATTCACACATAATCCCATATTTTTCAATACCGCCATGTTTGATATCGATAATTTCTCGTAATCCGACAGAATGTTCATCTTCACCAACGGTTCCGGCTACAATCACAAAGGGGTGTTCCTTAACAAAATCACTGATTTCTTGGTCGGATAAGGTAATCGGATCTTCCGGAATCACCAAATCATCAAGATTAATATCAAAAGGAACGCGACCTTTGATTTGGATTCGAGTTGCTTCACTGGGATGAAGGATTTCTTTATGAATAACTTCCACATCTTGTAAATTCATTTTTTTGCCAATTTCCAAACCGACCACGGCCGCTGTTTTCACATCAACGGGGACGGTTAAATCGACAACGACATAACCATCCGCTAGCCATTCAACTTCCGGTTTTATTAAGGAAGTATTACGGTAAGCGGCATTTTCTTGCATGCGCACATCAACATTATCGTTGGGGTCAAGTTCATCAATAAATTGAATTTTCTTTCGGTCTTCAAAAGTACAACCGTTGATGAGTGATGATGGATTGTTTTGGGCTTTGATGTCATATTGTTCGACATTGTTATAGCCAAAATGGGCCGTCACGGGTGCAAAATAATCATAATCGCGTTCATAAACGCTGTCATTACCAATGCCGCCATGGATTTTTCGAATAATTCCGTCACCATTGCGCTCCGGATAAATTCCCGAATCAATAAAAAAGCCTTTTTCGACCGCTTCAAAATAGCCACCGGTGGCTAGTAATTCTTCAAAGAAGAGGACGGCGCGCTCTTTTAATTCCCGAACGCGGGTTTTCATATAGCCGTCAGTTCTAACTGTGACTAAATCCAGTAATCCGTCCATGCCAATTAAGGCTTGTTTAGCCGTATCGCAGGCTTCCACATTATACATATGCCAAGGCACATTGCGTCCTTCATCGGGAGTGATGGTCGATTGAATATCGGCACTGGTTAGTTTGGAAATCATCATATTTAAAACATGGGTAACAGTCGCTTCCCGTGTTGATGATTCCATATATTTCGTGTTCATTTGTGCTCGCATGCGATAATCCTTAAAGAAATCACGGAGAGCAACCGCATAAGGCAAATTAATTTTTAAATCAGGAGCCGGAGCGGTGGTTGGCGGAACGGTTGACAGGGCAATATTGCTTTTCTTCATTCCGGAAAAAACAGAAAATTGACAGTTGATGGCATGTTGAACCATCAACTCCGGCATGACTTTCCAAGCTTCCTTTGCGGTAGCATTGGCATTGTGAGCACCATCGATTTGGAGAATCTCGCCCCAAGCCATGATTTTTTTGGATTCGGCTGCATCAACAAACGAACGAATCATATTGATGTTACGATAAAGAACATTATACTGCGGATCTTGATGGGCCCCATTGATGCCTTCTTCCGCAAACATGACGGCAATGTCGGGACCGGCAACGCCGGAGACATAGGAATGATAATTAATCGGGCGTCCGACTTCATCTTCAATTAAATCCAGTGCTTTTCTTTGGGCGCGAACTTGTTTGCGGGTAATGGGGACGCCACCAACGCCTTGCGGAGTCCCTTCAATCAAACCATCAAAATGGGATTGTCCGGCGGTTCTAATGACCATAATGTGGTCCGCACCGTGCCAAGCGGCCATCCGCATTCGCCGAATATCATCTTCAAAACGACCGGAAGCAATTTCGGTCGTAATTGATTGCACCGGTTGCGGATCAATTTGGTTGAAATTCTTAGCAGCGGGTAAAGGAATACTTTGCTTTAACGAAGTGGAAGCATCGCGATATTCATAACCGTCTAAGACTAAATGCGGTTTTGGTTTTCGCCACACCCAACCTCGCCGTCTTGGTTCGTACTTATCTAAATCTTTTAAAATTTCATGAAGATTGAGTTTCTCATTGGCTTTTAGCATGGTTTACCTCCAAAACTGGCCAGAACTTCCGCCCAGCCTTGGTCCTTCATCAAACAAAGACCGGCTTCACGGAGGGATTGGCCAGTGATTTTAGCATAGCGAAAGACCACATGGCCCGCCCCTTTGCCCATCAGTTGATGGTCAATCGTTTTTTCCACTAAGACTTTGGCTTCCAAACTGGAAAAGCCCATCCGTAAAAGGACGGAGCGCTCAATTGCCGGACTGGTATGATTATAAGCCAACTGAATTAGTGGTTGGGTGGTTTTTTCGGCATATTTCCAAAACAACTCGTATAATTGTTCGTCACTTAAAGTGCGCAAATGAGCTCGTCTTTGTTCAAAATCATCCGGTCGTATTTGTGGTTTGTCCATTTATTTAATCACTCCTATTCCTAATTTTTTTAATTCGTTTTTAAGCCACGGATAATCCTGGTTCGTCTCTTGACAGAGAAAATCTAAATCAACTTCGGTAATGAATTGTTCATTTTTAACGCTGTTTTTTACAAGCGATTGACGAATCTGGTTTAAATCAACTTCTTGGGCTTTGATTAAACCCGGATGACTTGGTAGAATAATCGATGTTCCGGGAATTTCATCCTGCGGATTTCCGAAATCAACTTTGATGCCGTTTTGTTTTGCGAAAGCAAGCTGTGCTTGATGATGCTTTCCGGCACCCGTGTATTCTGTTTCCTGTACGACAATTATTTGTGAGGCGGGCAAGGACTGGGCTAAACTAAAGGCCGCGGCTAAGGAGGTATTCCCGGCGGGACCTCGTTCAATTCCTTCTAAAGCAACCAAGGTTTCCGTCATAAAAAAGACTTCCCCTTGGGTGACCGTCACATAGCGGTCAATATAGCGTAAGGGGCGAGCAGCAGAACGTGGGACATCACTGCGGTCGGGATTGGTCATAAAAGGCATTCCAAAACCCGTATGTCCGGTTGTGAATGATTTCCGGTTAAAATCATGGTCACTGGCCATGTGTAAACCTTTAAGGTTGACACTGGCGCCGACAATTGTAATCGCTTTGTCCGTTGCTTTCTTAATGCCACGGGCCGTTCCGCTAAGATTACCCCCACCGGCATTGGTACAAACAACCATATTGGGAAGTTTTTTTGTTTGCACTAAACAATCTTGGACTAATTCGCTTCCTAAAGTTTCAATTCCGGCAATCCCAAAGGGGGTGTATAACGAAGCATTAAAATAACCTGTTTCTTCTAACAGTCTTAAAAAGGTATAGAATAATTCCGGACCAACACTTAATTGGATAACTTCCGCTCCATAAGCTTCGCAAGCGCGAGCTTTTTCAATGATTTCCGGTTGACCAACTTGATGGCTGTCATAACATTCTTGGATGACAATACATTTTAAACCATATTTGGCGGCTTGTGAGGCGACCGCCGCCCCATAGTTACCGCTAGTGGCGGCGATAACACCCTTGTAACCTAAAGTTTTAGCCCGGTAAACGGCAACAGATGCCCGGCGCGCTTTAAAACTTCCCGAATCATTTAAAGCTTCGTCTTTAATAAAAATGCGGGCTCCAAATCCTTTGGGGCAATAATGTCGTGCTAAAGCGGTGATGTTATGAAGTTCTTTAAGCGGGGTACTGCCGACGCCATGAGCTTTTTGAATGGCTTCGATTCCAGAGAGCGGATAGCCATTATCACGCATTAACTTTTCATAATCAAAGCTGATTTTTCCAGTTTCGTATAATGAATAATCAATGCCCACCGCTTTTTTCATGATTTCGTTTTTACGAGCCATAACGGCTTGATATGAATTTTGATTAATCATGGGAATCACCAAATAATATTTTTTTAACCATTTGGTTGATTTGTAAGATTTCAGGCACGAAATCGCCATAATTATGTTTGAAGGCCGGGTTTTCCGCAACAAGAAGACCTTCTTCAGTTCGTCCGCTTAGAGTTGTTATGCTGACTAAATCACCGCTTTGGGCATCATTTTGCAAATAGCCTTTGACCCACATTAAAAGCGGAACTTGTTTCGTATCGAGGGGAACATTGGCGGCGCGCTCTTCCGGTTTTAAAACGACTTTTTCAATTTGTACCCATGTGTTTTTCTTAATCACTATCTTTCCTCCTCGTCAATCATTTGGCGGACATCACCCATGATGGCGCGGGGAACCGGTAAATCGAGCATCGTTTTTAAGCCTGGTTTTGCGTTGATAACATGGGGAATCATATTGACACAAATGGCAATCGTCCCTTTTCCGCCGTCAATTTCCGGGTTAATGCGCAAATTAACCGGTGGCGTCCCGAGGATGGTAATGTAATCACCGGTGATGACCCCAGCGCTCCCCGGTTCAATTTGTTGGGGATGGCGCATGTGGATTAAAGGCTTCCCATCGACTTCCCCTTCCCCAATCATATCCACGCCGGCCACATGCCCACAAAGGGCCTGGCCAAAAGCACTTTTGCGGTCCACTTCGGTGATAATCGGTTCCATGGATTGCGAAAACTTGCTTAGATTCCAACCGAGGGCATCAGCAATCATCGTAATCGATTCTCGAAAACCGACATGGCCAGCTAATAAACCTTGTTGTTGTTTTTCTTTAAAAGCAGCAATGGATAAACCAACACCCTGCTCTTCCATCACGGTTTCGCCAAATGGTGATAAACTGTTGACCCGACTGACAGAAATTTCCTCAACTTTTTCCATTACCCCCGTCATGGCAATGACTAACAAATCCATCATCATGCCGGGGTTGATGCCTGTTCCGAGAACCGTAACGCCATTTTTTAAAGCTAATTCATGCAATTCTTTCGTTAAAGCCGGTTCATTAGCTTTGGGATAAGCCATTTCTTCCGCTGTAGAAATAACATTGACTTGATGCTCAAGTAAGCATTTAATTTTGGGGAAAGCTTTTGCGGTAAAGGAATCGGTTGCTAGCAGAACAACATCACAGCTTTTGTTAGTAATAATTTCTTCAATATTCGCTTTGATGATGACATCGGGATGCTTATGTTGATCAACTTTCAATATTGAAAAGATACTTTTGCCGACATAGCGGGGGTTTTTGTCACAGACACCGGTAATCGTAAAACCTTTTTTGGATAGAATTAACTTGGCCATGCCACTTCCCATGGCTCCAAAGCCCCAAATAACGACTTTCACATTTTCTTTACGCATACATTCTCCTTTTTTTAGTTAACAATTTTTGTGCCGCTTTGATTAGATAATGCCAAGGCCACTTTTTGTAAAGAGGCGATGATGGCTTGACGATGCGGCTTTTTTTCTACAAAACTGATTACTGCTTCAATTTTTGGAAGCATGCTGCCCTTAGCAAAATGCCCCTCATCAAGATAGTTTTTTAATTCTGCCAGTTTGATTTCCTGTAGATTTTTTTGATTGTGCTTGCCATAATTAATGGCAACAAAATCGACAGCTGTTAAAATGACTAATAAATCAGCATTTAATTCATCCGCTAAAACGGCACTGGCCCAATCTTTATCAATAACGGCGGCAACACCACGATAGTGGTCGTGATCCCAAATAACCGGAATCCCGCCCCCGCCAACTGTAATCACCGGATGATGAGCAGCTACGAGCGTCTTAATAGTATCCAGTTCCACAATCCCTACGGGTTTGGGAGAGGGAACAACCCGACGGTAGCCCCGCCCCGCATCCTCTTTCATCACATAAGCTTTTTCTTTCGCTATTTGCTTAGCTTCATCCTCAGTATAGAAAGAACCAATCGGTTTAGTTGGTGCTAAAAAGGCGGGATCGTCTTGCTTGACAACTACTTGAGTGATGATTGTGGCAACTTGATGGGGGAAGTTTAAATTAGTGAGTTCTTTTTGTAAAGCATTCTGCAAATGAAAGCCAATATAACCCTGGCTCATCGCCCCGCATTCCGGAAAAGGCATTTCCGGAATATTGTTATTGACTTTAGCTGCTGTTTCAAAGGCTAAATTAATCATCCCGACTTGTGGTCCGTTACCATGAGTGATAATAAGTTCATGGCCGCCAGCAATAATTCCGGCTAGCGCTTGGGCCGTATCCTTAACTAGTTGTTGTTGTTCAGGGGGTGTATTTCCTAAAGCATTTCCTCCAAGGGCTAGAACAATTCGACTCATTTTAAATTTCCTAAGGTCGCATACATAATAGCTTTGATGGTGTGAAGACGATTTTCGGCTTCATCAAAGACCACTGATTGCGGACCTTCAAAAACCTCTTCGCTAACCTCAATGCCGTTAAGCTGATATTTTTGGTAAACTTCTTTACCGATGGTGGTTTCTAAATTATGAAAAGCTGGCAAACAATGCATAAAAATCGCTTGTGGGGAAGTGTTTTTCATTAGCTCGCTGTTTACTTGATAAGGCATTAACATGCGAATTCGTTCTTCCCAAACGGCTTCGGATTCACCCATGGAAACCCAAACATCGGTGTACACAACATCAACATCCTTCGTTCCCACCGCTACATCATCAGTTAAAGTAATTTTGGCGCCCGTAGTTTGGGCGACCTTTTCGCAATACTCTACCAACTGGGGACTTGGCCATAGTTTTTTGGGAGCGACGGCCCGGAAATCCATCCCCATTTTGGCCGCTCCCATCATTAATGAGTTGCCCATATTGTAACGAGCATCTCCTAAATAAGCCATTTTAACTTTTTTTAACTTACCTTTATGTTCTAGGATTGTTAAAAAGTCGGCTAATATTTGGGTAGGGTGATAGCTATCCGTTAAGCCGTTCCAAACTGGAACTTGGGAATACTGGGCTAATATTTCGACGGTTTCTTGTTGGAAACCGCGATATTCAATGCCGTCATACATTCTTCCCAAAACGCGAGCCGTGTCTTTAACACTTTCTTTTTTTCCCATTTGGGAACCGGTTGGTCCCAAATAAGTAACATTCATTCCTAAATCATAAGCCGCGACTTCAAAAGCACAGCGGGTTCTAGTTGAATCTTTTTCAAAAATAATAACGATGTTTTTGCCTCGTAAAGGAAAGGTGTAAATTCCTTGCTTTTTTTCGCTCTTCAGTTGTTTCGATAAATCAAGTAAATAAGCAATTTCTTCTGGGCTGTAGTCACGCAAGCTTAATAAACTGCGGCCTTTAAGATTAATGTTCATAGATGTTCCTTTCTTTTATTTGATATTTTCGCGGTAAAAGGGCATACTCATACACCGTGGACCTCCCCGCCCGCGGGATAGTTCACTGGAGGGAATGGTATTAACTTTGATACCATGGTGGGCAAGAATCGCATTGGTAATGTGATTCCGTTCATAAACAATCACCTCACCCGGAGCAATAGCGAGGGTATTAGCGCCATCATTCCATTGTTCACGGTCCGAAGAAACAATGTCTTCACCACCGCAAGGAATAAGGGTCACTTCACACTGCAAGTAGTGCTCCAATAGGGGTTCTAATTTCTTTTCAATTTGTTTAACTAATAATTTGGTGGGGCGATTAACATCTTTGGTGATTTCATAAACCCTAATGGCATTCTTTAGTTCATGATGAATGGTGAATTTGCCATAATCGACTTGCGTAAAGGCTGTATCCAAGTGCATGAAAGAGCGACTTTTTGGAATGTCAAAGGCTAAAATGGTTTCGAAATTGGTTTTGTTGTTGTAAAATAAATTTTTCGCTAATTTTTCAATGGCGGCCGGATGAGTTCTTTGGCTGACACCAACGGCCAAGGTATGATCATTTAAGACGAGAATGTCACCACCTTCAATGGTGGACAAAAAATGGCGGTCGTAATATTTATCGATGCTTGCTTTGCCATAAAGGGGATGATATTTAAAGATAAAATCGCCATAAATGGTTTCCCGACTTCGTGTTAAGGTATACATTTTACTAATGGCAAGTCCGTTTTCAATTATTGAAAAGGGGTCACGCGTGAAATAAAGATTGGGCATGGGATCGGTAACAAAGGGGTAATCCTTGATATAATCGGACAATGTTCTTTTAGTGAAGTTGGGAACCTCGGCCTTGCGAATTCCCGCCATTGTTTTCTCCACCATTGCCAAGGTTGAGGTAAACGAGTTTAAGTAATCCGTTAAAACCGATGCCAGGGTTTCACTGGTGACATTGGCTTCCGTAATAAATTGTTTGATAAACAAATCCCGAATTTCTCGGCTGGTGTCAAGTGTTTGGGCGACTAATTCCGATAAGTAGAGGACTTCAACCCCTTTATTTTGGAGTAGTGCTGCAAAATGATTATGTTCGGAAACCGCCATATCCAACCAAGGAATGTCATCAAAGAGTAATTGTTCCAACATTTTAGGTGTTAAATTGTCGAGCTCCTTACCCGGTCGGTGAACAAGGACTTTTTTTAATTTACCAATCTCCGATTTTACATTTAATAATTTCATGATACCGTCCTTTCTTTGGTCACTTTATCCTTTTTTATTATATCATAAAAGCGTTTTCTTAGAAACAGGAAAATGATTAATCGTTTTCATCTCCAAGCATTTTATGACTTTGTTCTTTTATTTATGTTATAATAAATTATGTTTTTAGTGAACGATATTATAAAAAAAATAAAGGAGATTAATATGGCAGCAGATAACATTAAACTTGATTTTACCAATACTTTTAACGGAACGATGATTGCTCCAAAAGGGCAGATTTTAATTGGTACTCAAGAAGGCGGCATGCGTCCTTACAATTTATTATTCGGTGCTTTAGGAGCTTGTTTTTATGCGACATTCTTATCGATTGTGGAAAAGAAACGCTTAAGCTTTGCTAGTGCAAGCGTGGAAGTCTCGGGCCGTCATCGTGATGATCAGATCGGCACCTTAGAATATGTGCAAATAAAAATTACGATTCGGAAGCCGAGTGATGAAAAACAATTTTTAAGGAGTGTGGAATTAGGGGCCAAGTATTGCTCCATTCATGAAACCATCAGCAAAGTGGCGCAAATGGAAGAAGTCGTTGTTTTTGAGGATTAGAGAATGCTTTCATTGGTTTTGGCTTGATTAAAAATAAGAATATGGTATAATAATCATAGTGAAATGAAGGTAATATTGACATGTGGGATAGTGTTTTTAGTTCTTTAAATGATCAACCAGTTTTAAAATTAGTTTTGGAATGTCTGTTAATTGTTGTTGCCAGAATCATTGAAGTTTCAATGGGCACACTACGGATTATTCTTATTAATAAAGGTTTTCGCAAGCCCGGCGTTGTGTTAGCTTTTTTTGAAGTTTTGATGTGGGTTTTTGTGGCGTCACAGGTTATTGCCGGCATCAACGAACAACCAATTAAGGCTGTTGTCTACAGCTTTGGTTTCGCTGCGGGTGTATATGTTGGTTCCCGCTTAGAAAATTATTTAGCTTTCGGTAAAGTTTTAGTTCAAGTCATTACCGATGTGCGCATGGGGACCATCATTACCGATGTTATGCGGGCCGATGGCTTTGGCGTTACGACTGTTAAAGGCAGTGGCAAAGATGACGAGAAAGCCGTGATTATGATTTATGCCAATCGTCGCGGTAAAGATTTAATTGTGAAAAAAATCCATGAAATGGATGAACATGCGATGATTGTTACCAATGAGGTTTCCACAATGGGTGGTTATTTCTCATCAACGGGCTGGCGTCGTTTCACAAAATAAACCTACTTTTGATAGTGGGTTTTTATTTTCCCAAGTGAACAATCGCTGATATCCCTATTTAGGAAAAGAACTATGAAAATACTGTTTATGATTGCTTAAATGACTAAAAATGAGCACCCCAAGCGGGTGCTTTTTCAACGCTAAAAAGCAAAAAGTGTCTTTATTAGCATCAGTTCTTATGGTATAATATTTATGGAAAAATGAGGTGAATTAACTGTGAGAATTAAACAACATCCGATTCTTGACTTTCCGGAAAAACCATTAATTGCCTTTACATTTAATGGGCAAGTCGTTTATGGTCATGATGGTGACACCATTGCTTCCGCTCTCCAAGCTTTGAATATTAAAAAGCTCAGCGCAAGTATTCATTTACAGCGCCCCCGCGGTTTTTATTGTGCTATTGGTAATTGTTCATCTTGTCAGATGATTGTTGACGGTGTCCCTAATGTGAAAACATGCATTACCTTGTTAAAACCGGGAATGATTGTGCAAACCCAGACGAACCGTGGTGAACTCCATGATTAAACGGGCCTTGGTCGTCATTGGGGGTGGTCCTGCCGGCTTATGTGCAGCCAAAATTGCTGCTGAAGCCGGTCAACCGGTGTTGTTAATTGATCGCAATCCTTATTTAGGTGGCCAGTTAATCAAACAAACGCATATGTTTTTTGGTTCAGAAAAACAATATGCTAAAACAAGAGGTTTTCAAATTGCGCGAAACTTCCTAGCGGAATTGGAACAAGCCTCGCAATTGGTCGAAATTTGGACCGATGCCACGGTTGTCGGTTTATATCCTGATTTTGTTGTAACGGTTTATCGCCATAATCAATATTTGAAAGTTCAAGCGGAAGCCATCATTGTCGCTACCGGTGCCAGTGAAAAAGTGCTGGCTTTTGAAAATAATGATTTACCGGGAATTTATGGCGCTGGTGCAGTCCAAACCTTAATGAATGTCTATGGGGTTAAACCGGGGCACCAAGTGGTGATGGTGGGGAGTGGCAACATCGGCCTAATTGTCAGTTATCAATTATTGCAAGCCGGTGTTGAGGTAGTATGTATCTTGGAAGCAGCGCCGACCATTGGCGGCTATAAAGTCCATGCTTCGAAACTTAGACGCTTGGGTGTGGAAATCTATACTTCACGAACTATTAAAAAAGCCCTTGGCAAAGAAGCTGTTGAGAAAATAATCACGGTTGCCTTAGATGAGAAGTGGCAAGAGATTCCTGGAAGTGAGCGTGAGTTCGCCGTGGATGCGGTTTGTATTGCTGTTGGTTTGACGCCACTCACCAATGTTTTAGGGATGATGGGTGTGAAGATGAAATATGTCAGTGAACTTGGTGGCTTAGTGCCGATGACCAATGACTACTATGAAACCAGCATTCCCCATTTATTTGTTTGTGGTGATGCCGCGGGCATTGAAGAAGCCAGCAGTGCGATTGTCGAGGGAAATTTAGCCGGTTTAGCAGCTTGTTATAAACTCGGTAAAAGCCATCCTCATCATCAAAAATTAGTTGCTGACTATCAAGAACAACTTCGCATCCTTCGGGAAGGACCTTTTGGGGTCAAAATTCGCCAAGGCTTGGCCAAACTGGGAGGTTTAGAAGATGTTAAATAAAGATGGTGTTCCAAGCCTAGATCAAATCAAAACTTGTTTTCCTAATTTAGAGAGCTTACAAAAGCCTAAAGCCATCATTGAATGCTATGAGGAAATTCCCTGCAATCCTTGTAGTACCAGTTGCCCTTTTAAGGCGATTTATATTGGCCCCAACATTAATAAGCGTCCCCAAGTCGATTTTAATAAATGTACGGGTTGTGGCGTGTGTGTTTACAGTTGCCCGGGTTTAGCGATTTCCGTGGCCCAATTAGTTGGAAAAGAGGTGCGCTTTAAAATATCCTATGAATTCTTGCCGCTTCCCCAAGTCGGTGAAATCTGGACGGCCATCAACCGCTCGGGTCAAATGATTGGGAAAGCGAAGATTGAAAAAGTTACTTTGACCAAAGTCCAGGATAAAACTGCTTTAATTCAAGTTCTTGTTGATAGTTCCTTATTATATGATTTTATAACGGTTGGGAAGAAGATATGAACAAAAAAGATATTATTATTTGTCGCTGTGAGGACATCACCCTTGCAGATTTAGAACATTTGCTGGCCCTTGGGTATACCAATATTGAAGAAATCAAACGCTTATTACGCGTGGGAATGGGCCCTTGTCAAGGCAATACTTGTGGGCAAATCATTCAACGGGAGTTAAGCAAATATTTAAAGAAACCATTAGAAGAGATTCCGACCACCAAAGTTCGCCCTCTTTCAATCGGGGTAAAAATCAAAGATATTTTTGAGGGCCAAGAGCATGAGAGCTAATTATGTGATTATTGGAGCCGGAATCAGCGGCACAAGTATCGCCTATCATTTAGCCAAAGCTGGGGAAACCAATATTGTTGTTGTTGACAAAGCTTATTTAAGCAATGGAGCAACGGGAAGATGTGGTGCCGGTGTTCGCCAACAATGGGCGACGAAAATGAATTGTTTATTAGCCAAAGCCAGTGTTGAATTTTTTGAAAATGCCCAAAACATTTTAAATTATCCGGATGATCTCGAGTTTCAACAAGAAGGATATTTGATTGTTGCGGTCAATGACGAAGAAGACCAGCACTTTTCTAAAAGTGTTGATTTGCAAAATGCTTTGGGAATTCCTTCACGGAAAATAACTAAAGCCGAAGCCAAACAAATTGTTCCGCACTTGAATACGGATGCCATTGTCAGTGCCACCTTTTGTCCAAGTGATGGACATTTAAATCCCTTTAAAATGAATGATGCCTTTTATCGGGCGGCCAAGGCTTTGGGTGTGCAATTTTATTTCTTTGAAGAAGTTAAAGAGATTGTTGTTATTAACCAGCGGATTGAAAAGGTAATTACCAATAAACAGACGATTGAAACACATAATGTTATTAATGCTGCGGGTGGTTTTGCTCATGAAGTTGGACAACTAGCCGGCCTTGATATTCCGGTGTATGCGGAAAAGCATGAAATTTTGGCGACCGAACCGATTGAGAAGATTCAAGGACCGATGGTCATGTCGTTTGGTAAAAATTTGTATTGCCAACAGGTTCCGCACGGAAACTTTATTATGGGTCGTAGTACGCCGGGAATAAAACCTAGTCATTCAATCGCCAGTTCTTGGTCGTTTTTGGAAGAAATGTCGAAAACGATTATGGAAATCTTACCCTTAGTTGGCAATCTGCGGGTTGTTCGTCAGTGGGCAGGATCATATAATATGTCGCCTGACCGCCAACCGATTATTGATGAAGCCAAGGAATTACCGGGCTTTTATATGGCTTGTGGTTTTAGTGGTCATGGTTTTATGTTTTCCCCCATGACGGGCCAATTATTGACGGAAATCATTTTGAAAAAACCGCTTTCAATTGACATTTCCGAATTGAGTTTAGAGCGCTTTAAAAATGCTACGGTGGTAGCATATGAAAAATTAGTTGTGTAGGAGGAAATTAATATGGCAATGTATGAATATAAAACGGAAGAATTGCTTGATTTTTCGCTTTCCCAAAATCAAGAAGCTTATCAAAAAGCTTTAAAATCCCTTCCTTTAGGAAAAACATATCCTTTAATTATTGGCGGTAAAAGGATAGAAACTAGCCGCCAAATGATTTCCATTAATCCGGCTTTGATTAGCGAAGTTATTGGCATCATTCATCAAGCTTCCTTAAAAGAAGCCGAATTGGCAATGGCAACGGCTTTAGAAAGCTTTAAAACATGGAGTTTAACCAGTCCGCAATTCCGCGCCGATGTTTTGTTTAAAGCGGCGGCCATCATTCGCAGACGCAAATTTTTCTTTAGTGCTTTAATGACTAAAGAAGCGGGCAAACCTTGGGTGGAAGCGGATGCCGATACCGCCGAAGCCATTGATTTTTTAGAATATTATGGTCGTCAAATTTTAGAATTACAGCATATTGATGCTAAGGTTCAAAGCCGGCCCAAAATGGAGCGCAATGAATACCGTTATATTCCTTTGGGGGTCGGTGCTATCATTACTCCTTGGAACTTTCCCTTGGCGATTTTGACGGGTATGACAGCGGCGGCCGTCGTATCCGGCAACACCGTTCTTTTAAAACCGGCTTCCCCGACACAAGTCATCGCTTACCATTTTGTGCAAGTGATGGAAGAAGCCGGGTTACCGGCTGGGGTCATTAATTTCATCCCCGGAAGAGGCTCTGAAATTGGGGAATGGATTGTGAATCATCCTAAAACCCGTTTTATTTCCTTTACAGGATCGAAAGAAGTGGGAATCGCTATTTATGAAAAAGCCGCGAAGGTTCAAAAGGGTCAAATTTGGCTGAAACGGGTGATTGCGGAAATGGGCGGCAAAGATGCTATTTTAGTCGATGCCGGTGTTGATGCCGAGGCGGCAGCTGATGCGATTGTGAAATCGGCTTTTGGTTTCAGCGGCCAAAAATGCAGTGCTTGTTCACGTGCCATTATTCATCAAGATAAGTATGCGGAAGTCTTGGATTTGATTATTAAAAAGACGAAGGCTTTAAAAGTGGGCAATCCGGAATCATCCGATACCCAAGTCGGACCGGTAATTGATGAAGCGGCTTTTGATCGCATCATGGCTTATATGGCCATCGGTAAAAAAGAGGGTCGCCTAGTGCTTGGGGGAACGGGATCCAAAGAACATGGTTACTTTATTAATCCGACCGTTGTTTGTGATGTTTCTCCCCAAAGTAAAATCATGCAAGAAGAAATCTTTGGTCCTTATTTAGCTGTCTGTTCTGCCAAATCATTTGAAGAAGGATTGGAGATTGTCAATAACACTGAATATGGCTTAACCGGAGCTGTTTTTTCCAACAATCGCCATCATTTGGAAATGGCTCGCCAACATTTCCATGTCGGTAATCTCTATATCAATCGTAAATGTACGGGAGCGATTGTCGGTTATCAACCTTTTGGCGGCTTTAACATGAGCGGAACTGATTCCAAAGCTGGCGGACCTGATTATTTGGTCCTTCATATGCAAGGTAAGTCCATTTGTGAACAATTATAGGTATCAAAAAAAGAACAAGGGATAATGTTTTTTTGGAGATTCTAATTTGAAATGCGATAAAAATAATGCATGAGGAAATAATCTAAAAACATCTTTAGAAACAAAGAAATTAATTTTTTTTGTTTCTTTTTTTTTACCATTTTATGCTTCCTTTTTTTATTGTTAGGTGTTATAATAATTTGTAAGCGTTTTTACAAAACATCACAAAAACGAAGAAAGGAACAAAGTATGGAAAAATTTGATTACATGGCAAAGAATGGTTATGAACAATTGATTTATTTCTATGACAAGACCACCGGTTTAAAAGGAATAACTTGTATTCATGACACAACATTAGGACCAGCATTAGGCGGAACGAGAATATGGAATTACCAAAACGAAGAAGAAGCGGTTTTAGACGCTCTTCGTTTAGCTAGGGGAATGACATATAAAAACGCCGCGGCTGGTCTTAATTTAGGTGGTGGCAAGACCGTCTTGATTGGCGATGCGGATCAATGTAAGAGCGAAGCCTATTTTCGAGCTTTAGGTCGTTATGTGCAAACTTTAAACGGTCGTTATATTACGGCCGAAGATGTTAACACCAGTACTAAAGATATGGAATATGTTTCCATGGAAACCAAATATGTTGTTGGCTTGGAGGGAAAATCCGGCAATCCGTCGCCCATTACCGCTTTAGGCGCCTTCCACGGGATTCGGGCCGCTTTGAAGTACAAGTTTAATAATGATGATATTTCCAAATACAGTTTTGCTGTTCAAGGGGCAGGACAAACCGGTTATTTTTTAATCAATTACTTATTGGAAGCCAAAGCTAAAAAAATTTATTTTTCGGAAATTAATCCGCGCCATATTGAAAGAATGCATCGTGAACATCCGGAAGTGGAATTTGTTAAGCCGGATTCCTTATTTGGCTTAAATGTTGATGTCGTTGTTCCTTGTGCCCTTGGTGCCATCTTAAACGATACTACGATTCCGCAAATTAAAGCCAAAATCATCGCTGGAACAGCTAATAACGCTTTGGCTGATGAAAATAAACACGGCCGCATGATTAAAGATTTGGGCATCCTTTATGCCCCGGATTTTGTGATCAATGCCGGCGGTGTGATCAATGTTTACCATGAACTGCACAACTATAATCGCGAAGAAGTGATTAAAACAGTGGAAAAAATCTATGATCGTTTACTGGATATTTTCAAAATTGCCGATCGAGATAATATTTCTACTCAAGAAGCCGCTAAAAAGTTTGCGGAAGAACGCATGCAAACCATTCATCAACTTCATAGTAATTATATTCCTAGATAATTTTCCCCATGAAAAGAATAACTTTTATTGCTGGGCATTATGGAAGCGGAAAATCAGAATTTTCTTTGAATTTAGCAATCCAAAAACGGGTGTCCACGCTTGTTGATTTAGATATTGTCAATCCCTACTTTCGTTCAAGAGAACTGGAAAAACTCTTGAACGAAAACCATGTTAAGATGGTATCATCACCCTTGGAAAAAGCTTTGGGAAGCGACTTGCCTTTTATTTCAAGTCAGGCTTTTAGTCCTTTTTCCCAGCCCCAAGTAACGGCCATCTATGATTTGGGAGGGAATGGAGTCGGTGCCAAGTTAATTAGGCAATTTCTTGATTTCATCAACAAGGAAGAAACTGATTTGTTATTATGCATCAACATCTACCGCGAGGAAACCGATGATGTGGCTAAAATAATCAAAATGATTAATGAAATTGAAAGTTCAGGTGGTCTTAAGGTCACGGGTTTAATCAATAACAGCAATTTTTTAAGAGAAACAAGTTTGGAAGATATCCTTAAGGGTCAAAAGATGATCCAACAAGTGGCAGAACAAACTAAATTGTCCATCCAATATACAGGAATTTGGGAAAAAATCCCCTTTCCATTAGGGCTTTTACAAGGTGAAGTGATTAAATTAAAATTATATTTGCGAAAAAACTGGTTATAGGAGGTAAAAATGGCCAAAGGAAAAATTTATTTTGACTATGAAAATTGTAAAGGTTGTTTATTGTGCGTTAATTTTTGTCCGACCAAAATACTAGAAATGGATAAAACGCATACCAATGAAAAAGGATACAATGTTATTCGGGTAACGGAACCCGAAAAATGTCTCGCATGTGCTTTTTGTGCCATCATGTGTCCTGATTCAGTTATCACCGTAGAAAGGTTTAAAGGGTGAAACCATGAGTAAAGTATTAATGAAGGGAAATGAAGCCATCGCTTTAGCGGCCATTAAAGGCGGTTGTGATGCTTTCTTTGGTTATCCGATTACACCCCAAAATGAAGTTCCCGAATATTTATCCAAACATATGAAGCTTGCCGGCAAAGTCTTTGTTCAGGCTGAATCGGAAGTGGCGGCCATTAATATGGTCTATGGTGCGGCCGGTGCGGGCGCTCGGGTGCTTACCAGTTCATCGTCACCGGGCATTGCCTTAAAACAAGAAGGGATTAGTTATCTTGCAGGTGCGGAACTGCCCTGTGTTATTGTTAATGTTATGCGGGGGGGCCCGGCTTTAGGCGGCATTCAACCGTCTCAAGCTGATTACCATCAAATTACTCGTGGTGGCGGCAATGGCGATTATCATGTGATTGCTTTTGCTCCGGAGAACTTACAGGAAACAGTCGATGTTATTAAGGGCGCTTTTGATATTGCCGATTGTTATCGCAATCCCGTTATGATTGCGGTTGATGGTTTAATTGGGCAAATGATGGAATCAGTTGATTTAGACCGAGAAAACCCTAAACGTGCACTAGCAAAAAAGGATTGGGCGACGGTTGGGAAAGAACACGGTGGTCGTCATGTCATTAATTCAATGCATCTTGATCCGCAAAAGTTAGAACAACATAATTTAAAACTGCAAGCTAAATACCAAAAAGTTATCAATAACGAACAACGCTATGAATTAATCAATGTGAAAGATGCCGATTATGTGATTGTTGCTTATGGTACGATGTCACGAATTTGCCGTTCCGCTTTGGAAATTTTAGCAAAAGACAAGATTAAAGTGGGAATACTTCGTCCGATTTCCATTTGGCCCTTTCCGGTCAAAGCTTTCCAAGAATTACCTTCATCTTTAAAAGGAATCTTGGTGGCGGAATTAAGTCTTGGCCAAATGATTGATGATGTAAAAATCGCCAATAACGGGAAATATCCAGTTCATTTCTTTGGGCGTGTCGGAGGAATGTTGCCGGAGCCGGAAGAAATCGTGCAAGCAGTTAAGAAAATGATGGGAGGCAAGAACCATGAATGAAATCATCTATAAGAAAACAACGGGCTTAACGGATACTCCTCTTTCTTATTGTCCGGGTTGTACCCATGGAATCATTCACAAATTGGTCGCGGAAGTCATGGAAGAATTGGGGCTTTTGAATAAAGCGATTGGTGTTGCCAGTGTCGGCTGTTCCGTCATGTCTTATTACTTCTTTAATTGTGATATGCAACAAGCTGCCCATGGCCGGGCTTGTGCGGTAGCGACGGGAATTAAGCGTGTTCATCCCGATAATATTGTTTTTACTTATCAAGGTGATGGCGATTTAGCATCAATCGGGATTGCGGAAACCATCCATGCAGCTAATCGAGGCGAAAATATCACCGTTATTTTTGTTAATAATGCCATCTATGGTATGACGGGTGGGCAAATGGCCCCTACAACCCTAATTGGTCAGAAGACGACAACTTCACCTTTTGGTCGTAATGAAGCTGATCATGGAATGCCAATTAGAATTTCCGAAATGTTAGCAACCATCTATAAAGCCGCTTACATTGAAAGAGTCGCCTTAACCACGCCACGAGCGGTGAAAAAAGCTAAAGAATCTGTTCGCAAAGCCTTTACTTACCAAATGGAAAAGAAGGGCTTTACCTTGATTGAGTTTTTGTCAACTTGTCCTGTTAACTGGGGCATGACACCCCTTCAAGCGATGAAATGGGTTGATGAAAATATGGCTAAATATTTTCCTTTAGGAGTGTTTAAGGATGTCGGTGAACAACATGAATAAAGCTAAACGAATTACGATTGCTGGTTTTGGCGGCCAAGGCGTTATGATGATTGGCCAAATGTTGGCTTATGCGGGCAATGAAGCCGATTTAAATAGTTTATGGTTTCCTTCCTATGGACCGGAAACCAGAGGCGGCACGGCCAATTGTTCCGTTACTTTATCACCAACTTTAATCAATTCGCCGGTTTTTTCGAAAGCGGATACCTTAATCATTATGAATAAACCATCCTTAACTAAGTTTTGGGATAAAATTATTGTTAACGGAACCTTACTTTATAATTCATCCTTGATTACCGAACCCGTTGTGCGTAATGATTGCCAAGTTTATGGTATTCCGGTGGTGGATTTAGCGCTTGAACTTGGGAATGTTAAAGTTGCCAATATGATTATTTTAGGAGCTTATTTATATTTAAATCCAGATTTCAATGATGAAATTATTAAAAAAGTTTTAGAGAAAATTCTTGGTGAAGACAAACAACACCTAGTTGATATCAATATTAAAGCTATTCAATTAGGAAAAGATTATATCGCTAAATTGGTGAAATAAATTGCTAAGTTTAAAAGATTTATTGCTGGCGGCCCAGAATTTAGCTTGTCAGAAAATCGCCGTTGTAAGTGCTAACGATGAAGCCGTTGTTGAGGCTGTTGAACAAGCCAGGCAAATGGGCTTTATTCGTCCGGTTTTAATTGGTCCGAAAGAGCAAATCTCCCCAATAATCCTTACTAAGAAATATCATTTACCACATTATGAAATCATTGATGCTTGTTCCGACGAACAAGCATCATTAATAGCCATGGATTTAGTCAATCGCCATCAAATTGATTTCATTATGAAAGGTTTACTTGATACGAAGATTTTATTAAAAGCGGTTGTCAATAAGGAAAGGGGGATTCGCAAAGCTCCCTTATTATCCCATGTTGGGATTGTTTCTTATCCAGACTTTAATCGTTTATTATTTGTAACGGACGGAGCCATGAATATTGCTCCCGATGTCAATGAAAAAATGGCCATCATCGCCAATGCTGTTGAGCTTGCGAAAACCTTGGGTTATGAACAACCCAAAGTCGGTTTAGTGGCCGCTGTGGAAAAGCTTAACCCGAAAATGGCTTCCACCGTTGATGCCGAGGCTTTAGTTAATTTATATCAACAAGGTTTAATAAAAGATTGCTTGCTTGATGGACCCTTTGCGATTGATAATTTGGTTTCTAAGGAAGCAGCTTTACATAAGGGCATTAAAAGTGAAGTGGCGGGGCAAGCCGACATTTTGGTGTTTCCGGGGATTGATTCGGGGAATGTCTTTTATAAAACTTCCGTCTTTTTAGGAAGGGCGGAATCCGCCGGTCTCGTTTTAGGAGCGAAGTGTGCGATTGTCTTAACCAGTCGGGCCGACTCCGCCCAATCAAAATTATATTCCATTGCTTTAGCAGCGGTTTATCAAAACGGCTTATCCCATCTTAGTTATTAGCTGTACTTGGTCCCTAAAAATGCTTTGTTTTTAGATGATCAATTGCTTTGATTCTTTTAAAGCTAATGCTAATATTAAGCTTGTTTATTGTTTTTTTACCAATGAAAACCTTTACTTAGGGTTGCATTATTGCTGATTTTGTAGTATTATCTAGACATGGTTTTGTGACCGTGAATTTAATAGCATTCGCCAATATAATATGGATAATATGGTTCCAGAGTTTCTACCAAGCGACCTTAAATTGCTTGACTATTGGTTAATTCACCACAGTGTTTTGGCATGTGGTTTTATTGGCGAGTATAGAAATATACTTGCTTTTTCTTTTACGCTCAAAACTAAATATGAGAGAAAGGTCATCAAAGATTAGATGAACAAATTGGAAAACTTTTTCAAGTTGAAAGAGAATGGAACAACTTGGTCAAAAGAATTAGTTGCCGGTGCAACCACCTTCTTTGCCATGGTTTACATTATCTTTGTTAACCCTGCCATGCTTGAACAAACCGGAATGCCTATTGGTGGTGTGTTCTTAGCAACGATTTTCGCAACGGTTATTGGAACTTTAGTAATGGGTTTATTCGCCAATGTCCCCTATGCCTTAGCCCCAGGAATGGGATTAAATGCCTTTTTCACTTATACAGTTTGTTTTGGTTTTGGATTTTCTTGGCAAGAAGCATTGCTATTGGTTTTCGTTTGCGGATTAATCAACATCGTCATTACGGTCACTAAAGTAAGAAAAGCTATCATCCGCGCGATTCCCAAGAGTTTGCAACATGCCATTGGCGGCGGGATTGGTCTTTTTATTGCCTACATCGGTTTTAAAAATGCCGGGCTTTTAAAGTTCACTGCTGATCCGGGTCATTGGACGGAATCATTCGGCACCGCTTTTATTGATTCTGGTGTTGTCCCTGCTTTAACCGATTTTAACACTCTAGTTCCTGTTTTAGGAATTATTGGAATTGTTATTATGGTAGTTTTATTGTTATTAAAAGTAAGAGGTGCTATTTTAATTGGTATTATTGTAACCGCAATCATCGGTATTCCCATGGGAATAACCAATTTAAAGGGCATTAATTTTGATATTGCGGCGCCTTTTAGAGATTTAGGCGATACTTTCCTAGCTGCGTTTGGCCCGAAAGGTTTGGGAACATTAATCGGCGATGTTAAGCGTTGGCCCATGGCTTTATTAGCTATTTTTGCTTTTAGTTTAACGGATACCTTTGATACCATTGGCACCTTTATCGGTACTGGTCGTCGTTCGGGGATCTTTACCGATGAAGATTTATTAGCTGTTGAAGATGGGAAAGGCTTTGCTACTAAAATGGAAAAAGCCTTATTTGCGGATTCCATTGCCACTTCCATTGGGGCCTTATTAGGAACATCCAATACGACAACTTATGTTGAAAGTGCCGCTGGCATTGAAGCTGGTGGAAGAACCGGATTAACCAGTGTTTTCACCGCTGTCCTATTCTTGCTTTGCATTGTTATTTCCCCAATCGTTGGTGTTATTCCGGCCGCTGCCACTGCGCCCGCTTTAGTCATTGTTGGTGTTATGATGCTTGCTAGCTTTAAAGATATTAATTGGAGTGATTTTTCGGAAGCAATTCCGGCTTTCTTTGCTTCCGTTTTAATGGCTTTAGCTTATAATATTTCCATCGGGATTGCCTTTGGTTTCATCTTCTATATTGTTGTAAAATTGTGCAAGAAAGAAGCTAAAGATATTCACCCCATCGTTTGGGGCAGTTCCGGATTATTCGTTATTTACTTTGTATTTAACGCTTTAAATGTCATTGGTGTTATTTAAAAAAATCAAGACGAAATCATTTAATGATTCGTCTTTTTTTAGAAACAAGTTTTTTTAAACAAGAGAAAAGGAGAAAAAAATGGAAAAACAAGAAAAAATCATTGGTTACTTACCTGATGAAAATCCCACTTTTCTAAAGTTGGTGTTGTTTGCCTTTCAACAAATTATTGTCATGTTCCCGGCTACCGTTCTCGTAGCTATCTTAACCGGGTTTCATGTATCAACAACGATTTTCGCTAGTGGATTAGCGACCCTCTGCTTCATCCTCATTACCAAACGGAAAATTCCCCTTTATTATGGATCGAGCTTTAGTTATATTGCAGCTATTTGTTCGATAACGATGACGGAAGAGTGGACCAATGGTGTGGCTCCGGATGCCTTAATCGGTCAAGCTCAGTTTGGGATTATTATGTCCGGTCTTGTTTCCATTGCTGCCGGTTTGATTGTCACGCGTTTTTCAATGAAAACCATTGAAAAAATCTTACCACCAACCGTTACCGGTCCGGTTGCCATTATTATCGGGCTTTCTTTAGCGGGAACAGCTTTAAATAACATCACCAATACAGCAGCGGGAACGGTTCAGCATTTAAGTTGGGTGATTGCTTTAGTGACTTTATTATCAACGATTCTCTTCTCGGTTTATTTGAAAAAAGGAACTTGGGGACAAATCCCCATCTTATTAGGCTTACTTAGCGGGTATGTGGTAGCTTTAATCGTTGGCTGGATTTCCGGTCATAAATTTGTGAATTTCGATACTTTAAGTGGACAATCAATTATCACTATTCCCCACATCACGCTTCCGATTCCCTCTTGGGCGGCAGTTGTCGCTATTATGCCGATTGCGATTGCTACGATTCCGGAATCAACTGCTCACCTGCATCAATTAGATATTTATGTAAATAATCTATCATTAGAGAAAAAAGGCGAAAAACTTTATAACATCGCTGATTTGCTCGGTTGGAATTTAATTGGTGATGGTCTTGGTGATATGATTAGTGGTGCTATCGGTGGTCCGGCCGGAACTAACTATGGTGAAAATATTAGTACGATGTCCATTACCAAAAACTTCTCCGTTCGTGTCTTAATGGCAGCAGCCATTATTACCATGATTATTTCCTTCTTTTCACCACTATCAGCAGCGGTTTATTCAATTCCCGGTGCTGTCATTGGTGGTCTTTCGATTTATTTGTTCGGCGTTATCGGTGCTCAAGGCATTGCCATTATGATTGACAAAGAAGTGAGTTTATTCGATCCTAAGAGTTTAGCGATTATTGCTTCCATTTTAATCATCGGGCTTGGTGGATCGTACAATTATGCGGGCGGAATGATTCCTATTTTTGGGATGAAAGCTCCAGCCATTGCTTCGGCAGCGATTGTGGGCATTCTTTTAAATCTTATCTTCGTGTTGATGGATAAATTAGTCCACGCTAAAAAATAATCTTCACAAGCCGGAAATGCCTTCCGGCTTTTTTTGACTATTTAAATCATCAATCATTCATGTTATAATAACTTAGCTAACAAAAGAGGAGCTACAAATGAGAAAACAACGGATATGGGAACTTGATGCTTTACGGGGTTGGGCTTTTGTATTAATGGTTTTCGACCATTTGACCTATGATCTTGGTCGTATCTTTCTTAATATTTGGTTTGACGGACCGAGTAATCATTGGCTTTACCGTTTATGCAAAGCATGTGCCGATTATCGTGATTTGGATATCGCACTCTTGTTGCGGGTTTTGCTAGTATCCGGAGTGTTCTTATTTGTTTCGGGAATATCCGCCAACCTTTCGCGTAGTAATTTTCGTCGTGGTTTAAAACTCCTCTTCATTGCTTTAGCATTAACCGGAATAACATCACTACTAGAAATAGCTTTTGGTTTTGTTGGCGCAACTGTTTATTTTGGCATCCTTCATTGTTTAGCAATCGCCATGTTGCTAACACCGTTATTTTTAAAAATGAATCCTTATGTTTTATTGGGACTAGGCGCGGTTGTCATCGGTGTTGGGGCTTTAATGGAATTGGGGCTTCTATCGTTTTCTTCCCCTTTGGTCGTTTTTTTAAACCGCTATCATTTATTAGTACCTTTTAATATTTATGCTTATAATTTTAGTTCCGGAGATTACTATCCTTTAATTCCCTATATGGGAATTTATATGGTCGGAATTGTGGTGGGTAAATATTTATATTCCCAAAAGAAAAGCTTATTTAAAAAAGATTATAATCTTAAGCCCCTTAATTATTTGGGAAGAAACGCTTTATGGCTTTACTTTGTCCATCAAATTGTCTTATTCGGCTTTTTATATGTTATCGGCTGGATATTTGTTTAATGAAACCAAAATTTTTGTGTTTTGGGAGAATTTATGGTAGAATGGTAACACAAAATTGAGGAAATAAAAATGAATAATAAAAGCAAAACGACTTTTAAAAAAATCTTAGACTATTTTGTAAAGACCCTAAATGGCATGGCTTATGGTCTGTTTTCAACTTTAATCATTGGGACGATTATTGGCACGATTGGCACTTTAGTTAATGTTCCTGCGATAATTCACCTAGCCGATCTTTTAAAAACGATGACGGGAATCGGTATCGGTGTGGGCATCGCTTGGAGTTTACAATTAGAGGGCTTGAAATTAATTGCGGCCGGTGTCGCAGGTGGCATTGCGTCAACATTGAGCTTTGGTCGGCCGGGTGATCCCTTTGTGGAGTACTTATGTGCTATTGGTGCGATTGAAGTAGTTCGCTTAGTGTTAAGGAAGAAGACGCCGGTTGATATCATCATTGTTCCGCTTTTTTCGGCGGCGGTTGCTTATGGCTTGTTTTTATTGATTAATCAGCCCATCAGTTCAATGATGCGGGCCATTGGTAATTTCATCCAATGGGCGACCACTGAAAAACCATTCATTATGGGAATCATCATCTCCGTGGTTATGGGGATGGTACTAACGGCCCCCATTTCGTCAGCCGCTATCGCTATTTCGATTAACCTTGGGGGTTTAGCCGGCGGGGCAGCGGTGGTAGGTTGCTGTGTACAAATGGTCGGATTTGCGGTGATGTCTCGAAAAGATAATAATTTGGGAACCATTATTTCCGTAGGTATCGGAACCTCCATGCTACAATTTAAAAACATTTTAAAGAAGCCACTGCTGTGGTTACCAACCATTATCGTCAGTGCCATCTTAGGACCGCTTGCGACTTTAGTTTTCCATGTCCATACGGATGCTTATGGCAGCGGTATGGGAACTTCCGGTTTGGTTGGGCAATTTGCTACTTATTCGGCCATGGGTAATCAATTATGGTTTTGGTTAAGCGTTTTCGTCTTACAAATCGCCCTTCCCATCCTTTTAGTGTGGTTAATTGATCTCATATTCCGAAAAATGGGTTGGATTCAATTAGGTGATTTAAAAATATAAAAATCTTCATTTTTGGAAAAAAAGAGCTTAAAAAGGCATTTTTTCGCTTAAAAACACTGAAAAAGACCTAAAAAGGGCTGTTTACAGGCGATTATCTTATTTTTGCTCGGGATTTATCAATAAACAAGCGTTGTTTAATAAAAAGGTTTAATTTCTTAATTGTTGGAAAAATCCTCATAATAATTGCTATTTTCGCTTTGTTTTTAGCCAATCGGATTAATTGACTTTTAACTTTGTTTGTGATAAAATAACATAACAAAATGGAATTAATGACGATGAGTAAGGAGGAAAAACATGCCAACTAAAACATTTCTTTGTTTACCTAAAGAAAAACGTCTACGCATTTTGAAAGCTGCCAAAAAAGAATTTTCGCGAGTTCCTTTGGAACGGGCCATCATCGCTAATATTGTGAAGGATGCGGATATTCCTCGAGGCAGTTTTTACCAATATTTTGAAAATGTGGAAGATTTATTTGTTTATTTGCTTCATTATTTGTATGGTATCGATAAACGTAAGTTTACCCAATATCTCGAACAAACGGATAACGATGTTTATGAAGCCCTTAAAATTAAGTTTTCTCATACCATTGATAAACTAACCAACAAAGAAAATCGGCAGTTCCGCCTCAATGTTATTTCAACGGTTTTTAATGAAAATTCTTTGTATGAATCATTGTTGCCAAAGATTGTGGAACCGGATGTCGATATTGATCAAACCTATTTTCCGGATGAAATTAAAAAATCCCAGCATTTTCCCAAATTGTTAAGTATTATAAAAATGATTGGTAAAAATTGTTTAGAGATTTTCTTAACCAAACGGGCGGATAAAGACAAAATTAAACATGATTACAATAATTATATTGATTTTGTGAGAATCGGCTTTAAAAAAAATTAATACTAATATTCATTGGTTGCTTAATGTAAGCATTAAAAGGGAATACGGTCAAAGCCGTAACAGCCCCCGCTACTGTAAGGAATAATAAACTTCGAAATGCCACTGGGAAACCGGGAAGGTGGAGTTTGTGTTGATGTCCAAGTCAGGAGACCTGCCATTAAATAAAATCAAAACATTTCGGTGGGAGATGGCTTATTTGGACTTCTTATTTGCCACCCTTGGTGGCTTTTTTTATGGGAGGAAGTATGGATTTATTTAAAAAATTACATCCGACGGTCTTATTAATCTTTTTTACTGCTGTCCTTTTTTTAACCATGCTCACAGCAAATCCCCTTTTTCTTGTTATTTCTTTCGTTTGTGCGCTTTTGAGTAATGCGTTTTTTCAAAAACCAAAGCGGTTTCTAACTTCCTTTGTGACGATTATTCTTATGATAATCCTTATAACAATAACTAATCCCTTGTTTAATCGCCACGGGGCGACGGTTTTATTCAATATTGGTAGAATAGCTATTACCAAGGAAAGTTTAATTAAAGGTTTTTCCGTTGGCTTGATGTTAGGAGCAGTTATTCTTTGGTTCAATGTTTTTAACGAAGTTATGACGGCGGATAAATTTTATTATTTATTTGGTCGGGTAGCCCCAACCATTACTTTAGTTTTAACTATGGGCTTACGCTTTATTCCTTTAATGGTCAAACAAATGCGCAATATTGAAGAAGGCCAAAAAGGGCTCGGTTTATTGACGCAAACATCCTTTTTAAAAAAACTTAAGCATTATTTAAGAATGTTTTCCATCCTCCTCACTTGGTCACTAGAGCATGCGCTTGAAACGGCTGATGCCATGAAATCACGAGGTTATGGACTGAAACCCCGCACCTCCTTTTCTTCTTTTTCCTTTCATCGTCAAGATTTAGGTAGTTTAATTTATCTTTTATTGTTTTTTTCAATTGTTGTTTCCGGAGAATTCTTAAATATTTATGCGTTTTCGTTTTTCCCTAATCTATCAAATTTCCAATTTGGTATTCGCGAGTTGATAGGATATCTTTCGTTTTCCTTATTAGGGATTTTCCCCTTAATTTTAGTTATCAAGGAGGCCTTGATATGGCGTTATTGGATGTTAAAAATGTAAGTTTTACTTTTGCTAATCAAGTAAAGGCCCTTAAAGATGTGTCTTTTCAAATAGAAGAAGGCGAATTTGTTTTATTGACCGGTTCCACCGGTAGTGGGAAAACGACATTATTGCGCTTGATTAAACAAGAACTAGCTCCCTATGGAAAAATGACAGGAACAATTACCTATCAAAATCGTGATCTTTTGTCTCTTTCCCCACGAGAGCGGGCCTCAGAAATCGGTTATGTTTTCCAAAACGCGGAAAGCCAAATTGTTTCCGATTTTGTTTATCAAGAATTGGCCTTTGGTTTAGAAAATTTAGGCTATAGCTCCGATGTTATTCGTTTGCGTGTCGGTGAAATGGCCAGTTTTTTTGGGATTAATTCGTGGTTCCGCCATAGGACTGCCGAATTATCCGGTGGGCAAAAGCAAATGTTGAACCTTGCCAGTATTATGGTCATGGAACCTAAAATATTATTGCTTGATGAGCCGACCAGTCAATTGGATCCGATTGCAACCACGGATTTTTTACAAACCTTAAAAAGACTAAATAGTGAATTGGGTTTAACTATTATCATTGTGGAGCATCATTTGGAAGAAGTTTGGACTTTGGTTGACCGCGTGTTGGTTTTGGATCAAGGTGAGCTTGTCGCCGATAATCCTCCGCGGATTATCAGTAAACAAACTACTATTCCCGGTCTTGCTTTTCCCAGTCCGGTAAAAATCTATCGGGAGTTTAGTTTTACCGATGAATGTCCACAGACCATCAATGAAGCCAAAAAATGGCTGTCCCACCATTTCCACAATCATGTAAAAAAAATGACCCTTAATGAGAATTGTGAAGAAAAACCCGCTTTGGTTAATTTAGAAAATATCTGGTTTAGGTACGAAAAAAAGGCCAACGATATTCTTCGTAATCTTCATTTGGATGTTAGAAAAGGGGAAATTTTAACCATTGTTGGCGGTAATGGTAGTGGGAAGTCCACCCTTTTAAAAATTTTAGCTGGTTTAATTAAACCCTATTTAGGAAAAGTGCGATTTTTAGGAAAAACTCCGCCCTCCATCTCTTTCCTTCCCCAAAATCCGCAAATTTTATTTGTTGCTGATACCGTAATGGCGGAATTAAAGGATATGGAACCGTACTTGGCACTTTCCAAGGCCGATTTTTCTCTCCGATTACAACAAAATATTGCCCTTTTTTCTTTACAAAATATTTTAGATCAACATCCATACGATTTAAGTGGTGGTGAACAACAAAAATTAGCGCTTGCAAAAATTTTATTAAAAAATCCCGATCTTTTGTTGCTAGATGAACCGTCTAAAAGTTTAGATGCGTCGTTTAAAAAAAATCTTATGAATATTTTAAATGATTTACATCAATCCGGAAAAACAATTGTGATTGTCAGTCATGATATTGAGTTCGCTGCCCGAGTGAGCCATCGAAATGCCATGCTCTTTGATGGGACCATTGTTGCGGATGGCCATCCGCATTCATTTTTTTCCGGGAATACTTTTTATACCACTAATGCCAATCGTTTGTCACGCCACATGTATGAAAGTTTAATTACGGAAGAAGAAGTCATCATGATGGCTCAATTAAATGGTGCCAAATGAAGAGAATAATTAATTACTTAATTCTTTTTGTTTTAGTTCCGGTAGTCTTATTCCTGGGGTATTTTTTGTATCAGGACTCGCAATTTGAAATCATTTCGATTATTATTGCCTTATTGGCCTGCGTTCCTTTCTTTATTCATTTTGAAAAAAAACGACCCGATGCCCGCGAATTAGTGTTGGTGGCCATTTTTATTGCTATTTCCGTTGTCAGTCGGATTTTGTTTGCTCCCATTCCCGGGTTTAAACCGGTAGCGGCATTTACGATTATTGTTGCCATGGTATATGGGAAAGAAATGGGCTTTATGGTCGGTGCTTTAAGTGCTGTGTTATCAAACATGTATTTTGGCCACGGTCCATGGACACCATTTCAAATGTTTGCTTGGGGAATAATCGGGTTTTTTGCCGGGTTATTTTTTAGTGGCAAGCCCACTAAACGCCTTTGGTGGGTTGTCCTTTATGGGGCTTTAAGCGGCGTTGTTTTTTCCCTCATTTTGGATATTTGGACGACATTATCCGTGGATGACGGCTTCGTTTTTGCTCGTTATCTTGGTTTTGTGGCGGCATCATTTCCCATGATGATAATTTATGTTATTTCTAATTGCTTATTCTTATTAATTCTCGAAAAACCTCTAACCAAGGTGTTAGAAAGAATCAAAAATAAATTTGGTTTATTTTAATAAAATAATTCTGTTACGACATGATTATGGTATAATATCATAAGAGAGATGTTCCTTGCTTAACCATCTCTAAAAAACAAGGAGAAAACAATGCAAGTCCGCTTTTTTATTAAAATGGCGCTGGTGGCGTCAATTTATGTTGTCCTAACTATTTGGAATCCTTTTTCTTACACGGAAATCCAGTTTCGGATTTCGGAAGTTTTAGTTTTGTTGTGTTTTTATCGTAAGGATTATATTTATGCCTTAACCATTGCTTGTATCATCGCCAATTTTTTCTCTCCTTTAGGGATTATAGATGTTGTTTTAGGATCTTTAGCTACCTTTTTGGCATGCCTTTTGATTAGTAAAAGTCACCATTTGTTTGGAGCGTCCCTGTTTCCGGTGTTAATAAATGCCTTAGTTGTGGGCGTTGAATTAATGATTGTTTTTGATTTACCCTTGCTCGCTACGATTATTTCCGTTGCTTTAGGAGAATTTGCGGTTGTTTCGGTCGTTGGTGTGTTGCTATTCCATCGGCTTTCGCAAAATCCTGGTTTTTTAGAATTAATTGAAGCTGAGAATATGATGGGAAAAGATTTATAACTGTCTTTTCTTAAATATTAATTACTTTGTTTGTGAATAGCAAAAATTTATCAAAAGGGATAATTATTCATTTACGATTATAATAATTCAAAAGACAATTTAATGCTTATTCTTAAGAAAATGATTAGTTTGAAAACTATATCCCAGTTTTTCCATGAGCAATTAATCCGGTTTCCGAGAAAAAAGCATTAACATGATTATTTATTTTTGAAAACAATTAAAACCGAATAAAATAATTTCTTAAAAAAGCAAGTTTTGATGAAAAACACTTAATTTATCGTCCTTTTCTTGCTTTTTTTTTTTGCTATGGTATAATTAATTGTTACAAAAGAGTAATTAACTGACGATTTCTATTTATCAATAATATGTAGGCGAGTTGAAGGAGCGATAAGTAAATGCAAAAAGTATTGGATATGTATGAATTTGGTCGAAGAGCAGTTAAGATGGTTCCTTTTGGTAATGGTCATATTAATAAAACCTATATGGTCATTACCAATAATGATGAAAAATACATTCTTCAAAAAATAAATACAACTGTCTTTAAAAAGCCTCGTGAAGTCATGAGCAATATTGAATTAGTTACCAATTATATTCGGGAAGTCGTCACCCAACAAAATAATGATCCCACCCGTGCTGTCTTGGAAATCATTCCTGCTGTTAATGCGAAATCCTATGTTCACATTGATGATATGTATTGGCGTTGTTATCGTTTTGTGACGGGAGCTAAAACTTATGAAATTGTGGAAAACCCGGAATTATTTTTCGAGGTTGGCAAAGCCGTTGGGACCTTTCAAAAGCAATTAATGGATTTTCCGATTGAAAAATTGTCAATCACAATTCCCAATTTCCACAACACCCCGGCTCGTTTCCATCGTTTTAAAGAAGTTGTTAATGAAGATCCGAAACGAAGAGCTTTGGAAGTGTTCAATGAAATTAAATTTCTTTACAACCGTGAAGAATATGTCAATAACATTACTAAGCACTTAGAAACGAGGGAAATCAAAACCCGTGTTACTCATAATGATACCAAATTAAATAACATCATGATTGATGAAAGAAGCAATGAAGCCATTTGTGTAATTGATTTGGATACTGTTATGCCGGGCTCGGTGTTATATGATTTTGGTGATGCTATTCGTGTCGGGGCATCGACGGCCCTTGAGGACGAAAAAGATTTAAGTAAAGTAAAAATTAATCATGTTTTATTTGAAGCTTTCAGCCAAGGTTTTTTAGAGAAAACTCATGATATCCTAACTGAAAAAGAGATTGAAAATTTAGTTGAATCGGCGCGAATTATCACTTTAGAGTGTGGAATGCGCTTTTTGACGGATTATTTAGAAGGCGATAATTATTTCAGCATCCATTATGAAACTCATAATTTGGATCGAGCGCGGACACAATTCAAACTAGTCGAAGAGATTGAAAATGATTATGAGGATTTAGAAGAAATAATTCAAAATATCCTGAAAGACTTGCGTAAGTAAGTCTTTTTTGCTTGTTTGAAAAATAAATTTTCTCGTTGTTTTCGTCTTGCTTTTTGTTATAATTTTATTGGCGTGTTTAATTTTTTGAATTATTTTCGAAAAGGAGAAAATAATGAAAAAAATTACAAAACTATTATTTGTTTTTACAAGCATTTTATTGGCTTTTGGGACAAGTTTGTCCCTCAAAGCTCAAAACATTCCTAATTGGGAATTTTTACCGCTCGGCTATAATTATTTAGATCCCGATAATTTTAATGTCAGTGGGTCGTATTCCTTCTTTGAAGTATCTAACTTCAATTCTTTCCGAGTTAAACCTAATACGGAATACACTTTGTTTCAAACCTTTCCTACGGAAACTTTTTTCGGGAATCATCAAGTAACTGCTTATGACGCCAACTCCGTTCTTATTACTTCCGATTTTGTTTTCGAATACACGCATTATGACGGTAATTACTCGACCATTACCTTTACGACTCCGGCCAATACTAAATATTTAGACATCGATTTTGAGATTATTTATGATGGTTCGGAGCCCTGTGATTTTTATCCGCTGGATGAATATATTGTTTTGTGGGAAGGTACATCTTATCCGGGGACCCAAGAAGAAAGTGTTATTTATGAAGGTCCGGATATCAACTATGACCCAGTCATTTCCGGGAACAATGGTTATTACTATACGGATGTTAACAACCCCGTTTCGGCAGCAACCATTAAAAGCGGCTTAATTGCAATGGATGATGTGGATGGTGATATCACTTCCAGCATCATCATCCATAGTGACGGTTATACCGCTCATAAAAACACCTTGGGCGAATATCCAATCGTTTTTCAAGTTTCGGATAGTAGTCAAAACACAACGAATTTTACGGTTTATGTCATTGTTGTGGACAATGACGACCCTGTCATTAGTGGTAAGAACAGTCATACTTTTAAAGAAACATCATTAGTTCCGCTATCGTATTTTCAGTCTTTTTTAACAGCTACCGATAACTATGATGGTGTGCTAACTAATCATATTACGGTTTCTTCCGATAATTATTCGAGTAATTATAATGTTTTAGGCACGCATACAATTATTTTTTCGGTCAGCGATAGTTCGAATAATGTGGGAACTTATACGGTTAGTGTTGTGGTCCAAGACGGTACGCCACCAGTTTTTTCCGGTCCCCAAAGTATCAATAAAGGAAATAATACGACGATAACTTTGGCTTCCATTATCAGTCAGATTTCCGCCTTTGATAGTGTTGATGGGAATGTAAGTTCCAAGATTGTTGTGGAAAGCGACAATTACAGTCGTAACAGCAATCGCGTTGGCAGTTGGGAAATTGAACTTTCCTGTCAAGATAATTTACTAAATACATCCTATTATACAATTACGGTCAATGTGACTGATGTGGTTCACCCCCTTTTTATGATTAATCAGCAAGTAATCACCATTGAATTAAGCGATAATCATTTAGGGGTTCAAGACTTTATTAAAGTCTTGGTTAAAACCAAAGCAATTAGTGAAGAAGCGGTAGTATCGGTAATTGCGGATGAATATTCGGATAATAAAAACACCCCCGGAACTTATAAAATCATTCTGGGAGTGGGGGATGATCAAATGGATCTCGAGGTCAATGTGATTGAAGGTTTATATGAACAATTGCAAGATGCTAATCCTAATCTATGGCAAAGAATTATCAATTGGTTCAGCCATATATGGCAGGTCATTAAAGGTTTTTTCATTAATTTATTCGAAATCATTTTTAAATAATTTTTCTATACGGGTGGGGGGTACGGGGTCGTATCCTCCTTTTGATAAGGGATTGCATCGTATGATTCGCCAAAGGCTTAACAAGGATGCTTTCATAAAGGGGAATTTTTGGTAAGCTTGGAGGCTATAATGGGAACAAGTTGGCGAAAACCGACAATGAGTTCCTTTTTCGAAATTTCTTTTTTGATACCAACGGATTAACTTAATGGGGATTTTATTCATATTGTTCTCATTCATGATTTATTCTATTAATGAATTGGTTAAGCATCGAGTAATTGATTGATGGAACGGGTTGCTTGTTTTCCTTTAAGGACAGCAATACCCCTTCCATCATTTTCTTATACAATCCCTTAGCAAGTGTGGGATTGATGATTCCGCCAACAAAGACGACTTGCTTGGCATTAGTGATTTTTTGCAGTTTAGCTTCATATTTGGCTGCCATCGCGATATTTGATCCTAAAATAAAACCATAAACCGTTTTGGTAATTAATACTTTATGGTGTTTACGAATGAATTTTTTAATGGCGCCATTAAATGTTCCCATGATGACATTGGTACCGATGATAATTCGCGAGTAATCATTTAAATTTTTTAGTTTTCGGAATTCCAGTTTACTCATGATTGTGGAATTAGGGGTTTTGTCCTTAATAATCTCGGCCACTTTCTTCGTTGAGTTGAACTTGGTTCCATAAATAATCAAGGTGTTATTCATATTTATTTCCTCACTAAGATTATAGCATAAGGAAGTATAATTAACAATTTACTTTTTTAGAAAAAGATTATCGGTATCTTTCCATTGAATGGCTTGAAAAAAGGCTTGAAATATGATAAGATATTCACTAGAAAAGTTGGTGCTCCGATGGAAATACTAGTCACAAGTGATCTTCATCGACAAGTTGATATTTTGGCTACATTAATGAAAAGACATCCTCAAGCTCAATTGTTTCTCGATGCGGGGGACAGTGAACGCCATGACTTTGAGCTTGAGCCATTTGTGACAGTCAAGGGAAACTGTGATTTTTTTATTAAAAACAAGCGCCGCATTATTCCGCTTGGCAATCATCAAATTTACTTATTTCATGGGCACTTTTTCCCTCTCAATCCTAATTCGTTAGCGGCCTTAGCCAAAAAGAATCATTGCGATATCATCATTCATGGTCATACTCATCGCCCCTATTATTTATACCATCAAGGTGTTCATATTTTATGTCCCGGTTCGCCCGTTTTTCCAAGAACTAAATTAGGTGCGACCTATGCCCTTATTTACTTAACGGAAGCAGAGGTAATTGTAAAAATAATGAAGGTTAATGATGAACAATAAAACAGAGCTTTATTTTGATTTTTTTGATGAAATCGCCATGATTTTAGTCAGTGAATTAGGCTTAAGTTATTTAGAAGCCTTCCACAAAACTAAAGAAATTATCTTAGAAGATGATTGGGAATTAAATCTTCCCCATGAGGAGATTGTAAAAATTACTACGCTCACTAAAGCCCTCAATAAGGAAACTTTTACTCAAGAAGATATTCGTTTAGCCCTGCAATTATTAACCGTTAAAGCTTATCAAGCAATGAATCAAAAATTGTCATTGATGACGCCCGATACGGTTAATTATTTGTTTTCCCGCATCATCAATCGCAAGTTTTCTGGTCAAAGTTTAACCATTTTAGATATTAATTTAGGAACAAGTAATTTATTACAAACTGTTGCTAATCATTTTCCCGGTGACAAAGAGTTAATCGGCATTGAACTAAATCCCGTTTTGGTGCAATTAGCTGCTAGTTGGGCGGATTTGCAAAACAATGAGCTAAAGATTTATTGGCAAGATGTCATGACTCCGATTCATGATCTCGTCGATTTGGAAATTGGTGACTTGGATGATGGCATTTATGAAAAAACGGTTCCGCCATCGCATCCCTTAGCCACCACCAAGATTACTTATTATCCCTATTTAGCGATTTCATCGCAACTTGCCAATCTCAAAGATCAAGGATACTTTATCTATTTGGTGAACAACGATTTTTTCAATCAACCAGGTGCTCAGTTGTTTAGAAATTTTCTTAACAATTGGGCTACTTTGCTAGGCTTAATTGTTTTGCCGGAAACGATGTTCCAATCGGAAAAACAACGCAAAAGTATTTTAATCGGTAAAAAAACCATTTTAAATGCTTGGGATTTATTGATTTTCCCGATTGCTAATCTATCAAAGTCGCAATTGCCCACTTTGCTTGCTAAACTTGATCAATTTACCGATAAATTATAGGAGGAAAAAAATGTTAAAAATTATGGCTGTTAATGCCGGCAGTTCATCACTAAAATTTAAATTAATGAATATGCCGGAAGAATCAGTAATTACCGAGGGTGTTATTGAAAGAATTGGTGCGGAAGATGCGTACTACACGATTAAAATAAATGGTAATAAACAAAAACAAGTTTTACCCGTTCGCAATCATTCCGAAGCCGTCAACTTATTACTTAATGATTTAGTTGGGAAAAACATTGTTGCTTCATTAATGGAAATCAAAGGGATTGGTCACCGGATTGTTCAAGGCGGTGCTTATTTCTCCGATTCCGCTTTAATTACGCCCAAAGCTATTGAGATAATTCGTGATTATTGTTCGCTGGCGCCACTTCACAACCCGGCCAATTTAATTGCTATTGAAGCTTTCCAAAACGCTCTTCCTGGAGTGCCGAATGTCGCCGTTTTTGATACCTCATTTCATCAAACGATGGAACCGGAAGCTTATATGTATGCCGTTCCCTATGAATGGTATACTAAATACAATATTCGGAAATACGGTTTCCACGGAACAAGTCATAAATATGTTTCACATAAAATTGCGGAAGTTTTGGGAAAACCATTGGCCGATTTAAAAGTTATCACTTTGCACATTGGCAATGGGGCTTCGATAGCCGCCATTAAAAACGGAAAAGTTGTTGATACTTCAATGGGATTAACGCCTTTAGAAGGAATTCCGATGGGAACGCGCAGTGGCAATATTGACCCCACCATTGTGGAGTTTATCTGTAATAAAGAGCATTTATCAGTTTCCCAAGTCTTAGCCATCCTGAATAAGAAATCCGGTTATTTAGGTGTTTCCGGGTTTTGGAATGATTCCCGTGACTTGGAAGAAGAAGTTGCGAAAGGAAATGCTCGCTGTCGCTTGGCTTTAGATGTCCAATATAAACGGATTGTTGATTATATTGGTAGTTATTACCTTTATATGGGCGGCTTGGATGTTCTTGTTTTCACGGCTGGAATTGGTGAAAACAGCATTTCTTTCCGCAAAGATATTATCAATCGCCTCGGAGCTTTGGGGATTGTTCTTGATGAAGAAGCCAATAATACTCGTGGCAAGATTAAGGAAATTACCAAACCGGAGTCGAAAGTTCGAGCCTTCATTGTTCCAACTGATGAAGAAGTGATGATCGCTCGGGATACAGTGAGGTTAGCAAATTTATGAAAAAATTTAGATTATTAATAATTATTTTTGTTTTATTGGGATTGGTTACGGCTTGTAAACCTGAAAAAACCCCAGTTAATCCAGAATCGATTACGATTAACAGCCAGCAAAGCGAATTAGAAGTCAATGGTTCTTTACAATTAACAGCGCTTGTTTTGCCTGCGGAAGCGGAACAAAGCGTTGTGTGGAGTAGTTCCGACGAAACGATTGCGACAGTTGATAATACCGGTAAAGTTTTAGGCCTCAGTGCGGGAACGGTATCCATTACCGCCACCAGCACGAAATTAAGTTCCATCAGTAAGTCTATTTCGCTGGAAGTTAAAACTGCCACTGTTCATCCAAGCTCCATTACGATTAACAGCCCCCAAAAAGAAGTGGATGTTAATAGTTCTTTACAATTAACAGCGCTTGTTTGGCCTGCGGAAGCGGAACAAAGCGTTGTTTGGAGTAGTTCCGATGAAAGCATTGCGACGGTTGATAATACCGGCAAAGTTTTAGGCCTCAGTGCGGGAACGGTCTCCATTACCGCCACCAGCACAAAATTAAGTTCCATCAGTAATTCTATTTCCCTTAAAATCAAAGCCCTTGTTGTTCTTCCGGAAACAGTTACGATTAATAGCACCCAAAATAAATTGGATGTGGACAGTTCTTTACAGTTAACGGCTGTTGTTTTGCCTGCCCAAGCGGAACAAAGCGTTGTTTGGAAAAGCTCCGATGAAAGCATTGCGACGGTTGATAGTACCGGCAAAGTTTTAGGCATCAGCCCCGGAAAAGTCTCCATTACCGCCACCAGTACTAAATCAACTTCCATTAGTAATAAAATTACTCTTAAAATTAAACCTGTGTCCATTCCTACGGACTTAGAAGATTTTGATGTGTTCATTGAAAATATTTTCCTTGATATGATTGCTGATGACCCAGTGAATGTCAATTTTTTCCTTCGTTATCCAGAAAATTTTGAACTTGGTGAAAGGAAAGTGGAAGCAATCGATGTTTCATTAGAAGCCCATCAAACCGTTATTGCTGAAGCGAAAGCTTTGAAAGAAAGTTTAGAGTACTATATAAGTGTTGATTTAACTGAAGAACAAGAATTAACCTACGATGTAACGATGGATTATTTAAATAAAACCATTGCTTATGAAAACTATTATTATTATGATACGCCACTAGGAAGTTATTTGGGCTATCAAGCACAACTACCCTTTATTTTGGCGGAATATCATTTTTATTCCAAAGAAGATTTGCAAGATTACTTTGACTATTTATTAACTACCCAAGAAACTTTTGAAAATTTTATCGCTTTTGAAGTTGATCGTGCTAATCAAGGATTTGGCTTAAATGATTATTTAATTGACGGCATCATAACACAATGTGATACTTTTGCCGATGCGGAAGAAAATTATTTAATTGCTGTTTTTAATGATAAAGTTGATACATTAGCGTTTTTAACAGCCTCGGAAAAAGATGAATATAAGGCAAACAATTTAAATTATATCAATAATCATTTTGTGCCCGCCTATGAATATTTAAGTACAGAGCTTGCTAAGTTAAAAGGTAAAGCCACTAATAATGAAGGTTTAGCGCACTTTGCCAACGGTAAAGAATATTATCAATTATTATTTACGGAAGCTAGCGGAACCAATATGACGGTTGGCCAAGCTTATAATTATTTCCGTTCTATCCTTGATTCCGAATATGCCGAACTGATGAGAATTTACCAAAAAAATCCTAATTTATTTAATATCATTAATTCACCTACTTTTTTACCAGCGCGAACTTATCAACAAACCTATGATCATTTTTTAGAAAGCTATGTCAATGATTTTCCAAGTATTGGCGAGGTAGTTGTCAATATTAAGCCTATTCATCCATCACTGGAAGAAAATTCATCCCCAGCTATGTACTTTTTATCGCCAATTGATGCTTCCGTTCCGGAGGTCATCTATGTTAATAATACCACCTTTTCGGAAAATCCCACCTATGCTTTTTTCACAATCGCTCATGAGTCCATCCCGGGCCATTTATTGCAGCATGTGGTCTTAAAAAACAGCGATTTATGTAATTTACGAAAATACCTTAGTTTTACGAGTTACGCCGAAGCGTGGGCCGTTTATGTTGAAGAATTTGTTGGTAAATATACCAAAGTTGATCCCGACTTCATTGAAGCATATAATATTAATAAACGCTTAACATATGTCATTTTATGTGTTGCGGATATTAAAATCAATTATTTCGGCGATTCTATAACGGATTTTGGGAATTATTTGGCGACTTATTTTGGCGACTTGCCTTTAGAAGATCTCGAAGAAATGTATTATCAACTAGTTGAAGAACCAACTAATTTCTTTGAATATTTCTTCAGTTATTACCGATTAATGGCCTTAAAGGATAATTTCATGGTCCAAGCCGCCGATAAAAATTATGAAAACCCGGATTTGGAATTTCATAAATTCTATTTGTTAACTGGCCCGGCTCCTTTCTATATTTTGGAAGAGCAAATTCCTATCTACTTAAACCACAACTAAACCAAACTAACCGTTTGGTTTTTTTAAACGAAAAGACCTTTTTTAACGAAAAGGCCGATGATGATAATAATATATTGGTGGAGGGATTGAAATGAGAAAGATTATCATCGGTATTTTGGGATTGTTGGCCATTAGTTCGCTAAAAGTGAATGCTTTAGAAACAATCGTTGCGGTGGAAGGCTTGGGGAGTGATGAAGATTTAATTGAAGAAAATTATACTCTTGTGGAAAACAAAGTGTCTTGGGATGTTCCTGGCCAGTATCAAGTTGAATATTTTAACTATCTTGACAATTTATATGAAACAAGGGATGTGATTATTACCAATCTTGATAATTTACAACAAGGTCAAAGTTTTCTTTCACAAAAAACCATGGATATTGATTATTCGGTTCAAGGGATAATGAAAATTGACTCGCAAAAAACCTTGGCCTTTGGAGGAAAAAATACGGGTTATTATCCCTATCAAACGCAAAACGAAACGGTTTTTCCCTATCTTGTGCTTTATGTCAATGGTCAGGTTTATTGGGAAAGGACCATTAGTGATTTATATTATGGAATGATTAAGGATGCTGTGGTTACTGAACGGGGAATTACGATTATTGGTGATTATGATACTCCCAATCAAGGACGAAATGTTTTTATTCATGAATATTCATTTGCTGGGCAATTGCTTTTAAAGAAAGAAATTCATGGTGAAAATGATGACTTCGCCCATCGACTCTTTTATATTAATCAAAACTTTTATTTTGTTGCCAGTAGTCAATCGATTAAATTTGATTATTCAGGGGTGCTCTTAGCAAACAATAATATTATTATTGGGTTTTTGGACGGGAAAAATAATTATCAAATTAGCCTAATAGGAATTGGCAATCAAGGCTATAACCATTTAGTGGATGTTGTTTTTGTGGATGGTAGTTTTTATTTATTGATTTCCTTTGTCGGCGATGGTTATTTTTGTTCCAACTTGCCCGAGCAGGATTATTTAGGCCTTATAGCTGTTAATTGGCAATTAAGCGTGATTGATTGGCTTAGTTTGTCAAATTTATCATTAGGAGAAATGATCCAAATTCATAATGCCGGCCCGCAAATCGGCATTACCTCCGCTCACTTTGCAACGAATCGAATGCAAATATTTTATTTTTCACATGATTTATTGTATTTACGCAATGAAACAATTGCTCTTTGCGAAGGTTATTATCAAGTCAAAAAATGTCAAGTTGTTTTTCAAAATCAAAAGATTGTTACGCTGACTAAGGTGCTGGGGCCGAACAACATGGAATGGATTATTCATTTATTTGATGAAAATCACCAATTGCTTAACCAAGATCGTTTTGCTTGTTGGCACAATCTTGAAGAATGTCAAACCTTGATGTTTGATCATCATCATAATATTTATATTGGAACGGTTGTCAATCAAAACAAAATTACCATGACACAATTAACAATGATTACCATTCGCGAGGAAACGCTTGGCACCAACATGGCCATTACCAAAAAATGGCATTTATTAATCAATGGTATTGACCAAAGAGGCGTTCTCAAGACCAATAGTATCGGTGCTAATCCCTATGGACTTTACACGAATACTTATTTATTTGCTAATGATGAGTATCAAATCATCATTCCTTTTACAACGACTTTTTTATTACAAACCAATATTCGTAATATGGAAACCTATGACGAGGGAACAACTCTTTATTTCAATGGTCAAGGAAGATTAAATGGTAACGAAGTGTCATCGGGAACAGTGGTTGCGCTTTCCGGCAATTACTTTTTGGAGATTATCGGTCATCAGCAAGAAATAACGACCCTTATTTTTACGGTTGAAAAGTTAAGTGAAGCGGAAACACCACTGGTTATTGATAACAAGCCCAAAAATTACACAGTTAAAGAAACAATTCTTTCTTCGAAACAAAATCCCCATTTTGTACAATTGATTGCGAAAAATGATTCTTCTGCCGGGGCTTCTATGGAAGTTTATGCGGTTTTAATAGGTATTATGGGGGGAATAATTTTGAGCATTTTTGTTTCATCAAAGAAAGTTTTTAGGAAAAAACATGATTAAAGCGGTGTTGTTAATTTCTTCTTTCTTGTCGTTAATTGCTCCTAGTGAACCTTCTTTTGAAGTTTTGGTGACAGCAGAACAAAATAATGAGATTGTTGATCAAAATGGAAGTTTTTTAGTTCTGAAAAAAGTCGGTCAATTAGCCCTTAAATATCAAAACGCCAGTTGGGAAATTTTATTTCCTGAGAACGAAGCCATGAAGATGATTAATCGAGGTAACCAGATGATGATTATCTATCAAGTTGACGGCTATTTAATGGCTCTTGTGGTTGATAATAACGGAAATTTGATTTTTTCCAACCGGATTGTTCCCAATCGTTTGGGGGCTGTTTGGGATGTGGTAATCACCGACGAAATCTTTATTTGTGGGTGCATTGAAAACTACGAAGATGTCGCTTTTAAAGAAGCGAAAACGACGCGTTCATTAAATAAAAGGGATGCTATCATCATGGCTTTCAATAACAATTTGGTGATGACGCACTGGAAAATCTTTGGTGGAAGAGAAAACGAAAGTTTTACGAGCATGGCTGTTTCGGATCAAAAGATTTATTTGGTTGGGAAGAAAGATCCTTATTCGGGTGGGGACTTTGGCAACGGCGGGCTATTAAAAAACAACAATTTTATTTGTTCTTTGGATTACCATTTTAATTTAGGTGATTATTTTGTTTTTGATAATAATAATTCTTTAATTGATGTTGATTTTATAAAAGAATCCGTCTTTGTTTGGACTAACACTGCTTTATACAAATTTGATGACCATTTAACAATAATAAAGAAGCGACTTTTTGAAAGTACCATCTTTTTTGGCATTATCAGCGCCTTCCATACTTTTCTTGGTTTCGGAATTGAAAATATTGCTATCGTCAATCTTCTTGATTTAAATAAGCTTGCGGATATTTATTGTGAGGAAATCAATGAAGATACCCAATACCAACAACTTGATTCCGTCATTAAAATCATCAATGGATATGAAACTGCTTATTTAGATGTTTTTGATTTCCGTTCATTTCGTTTTCCTCCTGTTCATTATGATAATTTACCAGCTGAAGGTCCCATTAAAAGTATTTTTGGGGAAGTGACGATTAAGGATAAAACCTCACTTCCGCTCTTTAATCCGCTGGTTTTTGGTACTTATACTTGGAACATCAACTTACAAACAAGTTTTGGGCTTGAGTATGTAATTAATCGACAAACGCTTGTTCAAAAAGAAGTCAATGTGAGTGAAAACAATATTTACCCCTTAGGTTATCATTTGCATTTTACCGGGAATGCTCTTTTGAATGGTCAAGCCATTGTTAACAATTATGCTCTCAATGAAAGCGGAATTTATCAACTGACATTGATAGGGGCTAATAATGAACAATATTCGCTTTCCTTTGCTGTTGCAAGAGAGCAAATCCCTTTTGAAGAACTTCCTGAACGAAATTGGCATTTTGAAACAAGAAGAAGTGGGATTGTCCAAATTGATTTGAGTTTACAAGGAGATTGGAGCAATTTGGAAGGCGTCATTATCAATGGGGAAGCTTTTGATGATTTTTTGTTTGACCAAGTTAATCAGCGTTTGCTTGTTCGCTTTAAAGCTCCTGACGAGATGGGTATTTATCACTATTTTATTGATAGTATCATTTATCGGCAAGATAATGATCGATTGTCATATCCCATTAAGTATATGTTCACCGTCAATGTCCTAGGGTTTGAACCGGAAATTGTCATTGAAGAAATAAACGATTTTGAATATTTAATCAAAGTTAATGACGATGATGCTTGTGCTCGCTCCATTAGCGTTCATGCTGTTTCCAATTTAGATGACTATGTCATCAATTTGCCATTATCGGACAGTAATATTGTGTTCCCTAACTTAAACAAAAAGCAAAATTACGAACTTACTTATTTTTTAAATTATGATATCGGCAATCATCAAATCGCTTCAATTGAACTACTTAGTGCGAAAATGAGCGGTAAAAACGCCAGTGACTTTGGTGAAATCACCATTCTTGAAAAAACGAACCAACTTAAAAAACTAACCCTATCCTTTTTGGAAAGTAAAGATAGTATTACGGAAATTATCGCTAACAATCATTTTGTTTACCAAAAACCGGTAAACAATATCTTTTCCGTAGTGTTGGTGGGCGGCTTATGTTTTTCCGTTAGTTATTTTCTCATGTGGGGCTTTAAAAAAATACGACATAAAACCAGACGCCGTTACTTTTAGTGCTAGCTTGCTAGCACTTTTATCTTTGTCTAGAAAACACCGGGTGATTATGATATAATTAGTCAAGGTGAACGCTATGAAGTTTGTCAATTTATACATCGAAACGGAATATTCCATGCTGCGAAGTTTGGTTAAAATCGACAGCTTAATTCACAAAGCTAAAGCTGATAATCAGCAAGTCTTGGCCATTTGCGACTTTGAAGTAATGCATGGGGCGATGAAGTTTTATTTTCAATGTTTGGATAATCGCCTAAAACCGATAATTGGCTTAAAAATAACGCTTGTAGTGGATGGAAAAAGTGATTCCTTATTGCTATATGCGAAAAACATTGTCGGCTATCGCCATTTAATGAAATTATCAACCCATTTAAAAACGAATGGCCCCCTTGATGTTTCAACTTTAAGCCAAAATGCTGAGGGCTTATTAGCTATTCTTCCGAGTGATGAAAATAGCTTGATGACTTTATTGCCGCATAAACCCGAATTGGCGGGCGAACGTTTACATTTATACAAACAAATGTTTGCAGATTTGTTTTTCGGAATCGACGGACAAACGGAGGCGAATCGGGTTTTAATCCCTAGTTTGCTTTCCTTTGCACATCAATATCAAATTCGTCCCGTGGCCATCCATCGAACATCTTATTTAGAACCCGACGATTTTTCTGCTTATCAAACATTAAGGTGCATTGATTTAGCGATGAATGAATATCCATACTCCGAAAAAGAACTATCGCAGTGGTTTTTAACTCAGGAACAAGCCTTTGATAAATTCCATGCTTATGAAGAATTAATTAGTAATACGGAAGTTGTCGCTCAATTATGTGATTTACGCTTAGAATTTGGTCGGTATCAATTGCCTGTCTTTCCGGATTCGCTGGGTCAATCATTTTCCTACTTGACGGATTTAGCTAAACTGGGCTTGAACAAACGCCTAAAAAATACTCGCGTTGATGTTGAGAAGTATAAAGCAAGATTGTTTTATGAACTGGAAATCATCAATAAAATGGGCTATTGTGACTATTTTTTAATTGTTTACGACTTTATAAAATTTGCGAAAAAAAATAAGATTTTAGTTGGTCCGGGTCGTGGCTCCGGTCCGAGTTCGCTCGTTAGTTATGTTTTGGGAATCACGGATATTGATCCTTTGAAATTTGATTTACTATTTGAACGTTTTCTTAATCCGGAACGGATTTCCATGCCGGATATTGATACTGATTTTCCGGACAATCGGCGTGATGAAATCATTCAATATGTGAAAGAAAAATATGGGACCGCCAAGGTTGCTCATATTTCCACATTTGGTACTTTTGGTGTGCGCCTAGCCCTCCGGGATGTGGCTCGGGTTCTTCGTTTACCGGATGTCGTTTTACAAGAAGTTTTGAAATTTATTCCTTCGGCGGATGCAAGCCTCGAGAATATTCTCCAAGAAAATGCCATGTTTGCTAATCTGGTCAAGGAAAATCCTCAAGTAAAAAAGTTGATTGATTTGGTTGCAAAATTGGAAGGACTACCGCGCCACATTTCGACTCATGCAGCGGGGATTGTTATGACCAAAGAAGACCTTGTGGAGTTTACGCCTTTGCAGGTCGGGATGAATGGCTTATATCAAACACAATATGAAGCCATGGATTTAGAAAAAATCGGTTTAGTAAAAATTGACTTTTTAGGCTTGAGAAACTTAACGATTATTGATAATGTTATCAATAAAATCCATCAAACCAATCCGGATTTTGAAATATTGAAGATTCCGCTTGATGACAAACCAACTTATCGAATGATTGCCGCTGGCGATACGGATGGGATTTTTCAACTGGAATCGCGAGGCATGCGTAATGTTTTGGTGGGGCTAAAGACCAGTGATTTTATGGACATCGTCAATGCCAATGCTTTATTTCGACCCGGTCCCATGGAAATGATTCCTTCGTTCATCAAAAGGAAATTTAATGAAGAAGCGATTGATTATCTTCACCCTGATTTACAAACGATTTTAGAGCCGACTTATGGTATTATTGTCTTTCAAGAACAAATTATGTTAATTGCGCAAAAATTTGCCGGCTATACTTTAGGAATGGCTGATATTTTAAGAAGGGCGGTATCCAAAAAAACAGCTTCTGTCTTGGAAAATGAACGCGAGCGGTTTGTGCGAAGTGCTTTAAAAAAAGGTTACGATGAAATAACTAGTCAAAAAGTATATGATTACATTGTTAAATTTGCTAATTACGGGTTTAATAAAAGCCATTCGGTGGCTTATTCATTAATTGCTTACCAAATGGCCTATTTAAAACGCCATTATTATCAACATTTTATGTCCGAACTGATGACCAACAGTATCGGTAGTGTTGCTTTGATTAAGAGTTATATCGATGATTGCGCCAAAAAGAAAATTGTTGTAAAAGGACCATCCGTCAATTTTAGTGAAGATTATTTTGTTGTCAAGAATAATGTCATTTATTATTCACTACTGGGGATTCAAAATTTGGGCGTCCTGACCTTAAATAACTTCCTCAATGAACGCAAGACCAATGGCCTTTACCAAAGCTATGATGATTTTATTGGCCGGACCAAGGATATTTTAAACCGGCGGGTAGTTGAGAGTATGATTTTTGCGGGTGCCCTTGATGAGTTTGCTATTCCCCGCAAACAAATGGTTTTAGAATATGATAACAGCCTCAGTTTTGCTACTTTTTCGTCGCTTCTCCATGGTCGTTTAACAAAAAGAACTTTTCAAGATGAAGAATATTCTTTCGAAGAAATATCTAAATTGGAAAAAGAAGCTTTAGGTTTTAATTTAAAATATAGTATTTTTAATAAGTATTTGGATTTTAAAGCGAAAAATAATTTAGTCAATTTAAATGAACTATCCATTTCGTCTCAGGTCAGGGCGGTCTTTGCCATAAGACGAGTTAAACCCATCATTACTAAAAATAATGAGACGATGGCTTTTCTAGAAATATACGATGACAATGGCCGTATGGATGGCGTCTTATTTCCCAAAGTTTATGAGCGCTATCAAAACCTTCTTCACGAAGGACGGATTTTTCTTGGTGAAGGTAGTTTGGAAGAACGCCAAAACAAAAAACAATTTGTTCTGCGAAATTTGCGGACTTTAGAATGAGAGGAAAAGATGATTAAGAAAATTGGTGTTTTAACATCAGGGGGCGATGCCCCCGGCATGAATGCCGCTATTCGAGCGGTAACTCGTACCGCCATTCAAAACGGTTTAGAAGTATATGGTATTCATGATGGATATTTGGGAATGTATGAAGGTCGAATTGAACGCCTTTACCGGAAGTCGGTGTCGGAAAAAATGGGGCATGGGGGAACTTTTTTAGGAACGGCGCGCTTAAACGAGTTTACCGAGCGTGAGGTCCGCGTTGCTGCCATTGCCAACCTTGAACAATATGGCATTGATGCTTTAGTATGTATTGGTGGCGATGGTACTTATCAAGGGGCTTTAGCTTTGAGTCAAATGGGCGTCCCTTGTGTTTGTCTACCCGGAACCATTGATAATGATATTGCGGGGACTGATTTTACAATTGGTTTTGATACCGCCCTTAATACGGTTGTGGAGGCGGTTGACAAACTACGCGATACCTCCAACAGCCACCGTCGTTGTAGCATAATCGAAGTTATGGGACGAAATTGCGGTGATTTAGCTGTTTGGACGGCGATTGCCGTTGGCGCGGAAGTATGCATTGCGAAAGAAACCGGTTTTGATTTGGGAGACATTTTGGAGAATGTTAGCAAAGCCGCCCAAAGCAAACGCCATGCGATTATTATTGTTGCGGAAAACATGGTGAAGATAGAAGAACTGGCCATGCAAGTTACCCTCAACACCCCTTTCGAAGCACGAGCGACCGTTTTAGGTCATGTTCAAAGGGGCGGATCGCCCTCTGCTCGTGATCGGGTTTTGGCTTCAGAAATGGGAGTCAAATCCATTGAGGCCCTTTTAAATGGCGATACTCACCATTGCATCTGTTATCGGCAAGGGAAAATTGTTTCAATGCCAATTGAAGAAGCTTTGGGTGATGACACGCAACAAGTTCTTGATAAATTCGCCGTCTTTAAAGTCCTTTGGTAAAAGAAAGCCCTGGAAACAAGGGCTTTTTCCAATAAACTGTTTTCATCAAAATGCTCTTTATCTATTGGAAAATTTTTAGTATAATATGAATATCAATTAATCGAGGTAAATTATGAAAAAAACATGTTATGTAACAACTCCTATTTATTATGCCAGTGGCAATGTTCACATTGGTAATTCCTATACGACTATTGTCTGTGACGCTTTTGCACGTTTTCATCGCTTGTTAGGTCACGATACTAAATTCTTAACGGGGATGGATGAACATGGACAAAAAATAGCGGAGGCAGCTTTAAAAAAAGGCTTGGCACCCCAAGAGTTAGTTGATTTGGTTGCCGGTGAGACTAAACAACTTTGGCAAGAATTAAATATATCTTTTGACGATTTTATTCGAACTACGGAAGAACGCCATGTAAAAGTTGTCCAAAAAATATTTGAACAATTATTAGCTTCGGGAGATATTTATTTAGGCAATTATGAAGGTGATTATTGCGTTTCTTGCGAGGCTTTCTTTACAAAAACCCAAATGAAAGAAGCCAATACTTGTCCCGATTGTGGAAAACCAACACGAGTTGTTCAAGACCGAAGTTATTTTTTAAGATTAACCAAGTATCAACAAGCTTTGTTGGATTATATTGAAGCTCACCCGGACTTTATTCAACCGGCCACTCGAAAAAACGAAGTTGTCGCGTTTGTGGAAAGAGGGTTAGAAGATCTATGCGTCAGCCGAACATCTTTTCAATGGGGTATTCCGGTTTTAAGCGACCCCAAGCATGTGGTCTATGTTTGGATTGATGCTTTAGCCAATTATTTATCTGCTTTAGGTTTTTATTCCGACAACGATGCCGATTATCAAAAGTATTGGGTCAATGGGGATACCGTTATTCATGTTGTCGGCAAGGATATCTTACGCTTTCATGCGATTTATTGGCCGATTTTATTAATGGCTCTCCAAGTTCCCATTCGTTTTAAATTAATGGTTCATGGATGGGTTTTAATGAAGGAAGGAAAAATGTCAAAATCGAGCGGGAATTTTATTTATCCGCATGAAATAATTGATCGTTATGGCTTGGATGCTTTTCGTTTGTTTATGACCAAAGAAATGCCCTTGGGTAATGATATGGTTTTTACTTATGAGCGTTTTTTTGAAAAATATAATGTTGATTTAGCCAATGATTTGGGAAATTTAGTCAGTCGAACGATTGCCATGGCTAATAAATATTTTAATGGGCAAGTTGAAAAACCGATTATTCATCCCTTGGATGTTGAACTTGAGTTGGAACAATTAGCTCAGGAAGTGTTTGAAAATTACCAAAGTGCCTTTTCCGGCTTTCGTTTTCAGAGCGGCTTGATGGAAGTGTGGAATTTAATTAATCGCACCAATAAATTGATTGATGAAACTTTACCGTGGGATTTAGCCAAAGATCCCCTCAAAAAAGATGTTCTAAATTCTGTTCTTTATCATCTCTTAGAAAGTATTCGAGTGATAGCCTTAATGTTACTACCCGTTATCCCTGATACCGCCAAAATCATTTTCCATGAATTAGGTTTAGAGGAATCCGATTTTTCTACATTAAGTTTTGGTTTAACGAATACCTTTCAAGTTGTAAAAAAGGCAAGGGTATTATTTAAGCGCTTGGATATTGAAGAAGAGTTAAAATTCCAAGCCTCTAAACAAACCCCTATACGGAAAACAAGCCCCATCAAAGCAGAAATCACGATTGATGAATTTAATAAAGTCGATTTGCGGGTTGGAGTTGTTGTTGATGCTAAACATTTGGAGGGATCGAATAATCTATTGGTTTTACAAGTGCAAGTGGAAGATAAAATCCGGCAAATTGTTTCCGGAATAGCCCAAGACTACAATCCAAGCCAACTTATTGGTAAAAAAATTGTTGTTGTTGCCAATTTAAAACCGGCTAAAGTTCGCGGTGCCATCTCGGAAGGAATGTTGTTGGCTGCCAGTGGTGATGGACTTCCATTTGAGGTTGTGGAATTGCAAAACCACGATTCGTATTCTAAGGTGAGCTAAGTTGTTTTTAAGTACGACATTTTCCACGGAGTTTTTTATTCCCATCATCATCTTATTAGGGATAGCGACTATCTTTACTTTCTTAATTAAGGTGTTAAATTTAAAGTTTTTACCTGTTTTCGCCTTATTTAAAACAAAATTAGGAGAATGTTTGAAAAAAACAGCGAAGGAATCGATTATTTACTGATACGGATTATTTTTGTTTTTTGTTGTCCATGGTTTTTTGAGTGATTTATCGGGTGGAGAATATATTTTAGGAGCTTTTATAATCGGAACCTTTGTCCGCTATTCCGGTTTTTCTCGCAAAATTGTTTCCGGAATTAGCCAAATTTTTTACAGTGTTTTTTCCCCCATGTTTTTATCTTTATTTTGAGGAAGCGATTATCTTAGCGAGTATCTTATTATGTGTGATAGGAACGATTTTTTTAAAATCAAGTTTCCTTTCAATGAATACGCCAAAGAAGAATTAGGAGGAAGTAAGGACGATGTTTGCCTTCTTTAAAAAACGTAATGTTCATGTTGTTATGGGGATGATTATCGGAACCATTATTTATTGTATAAGCGTTGTTTGGTTTTTGGATTTGGGAGAATTTTATGCCGGAGGAGTAACCGGGGTTTCGCAATTAATTTCGGTTTCTTTAAGTAAATTGGGGATTAACATCAGTAAAACCATTTTCATTAGTTTGCTTAACATCCCACTTTTCGTCATCGGGTGGAAGGGTGTTAGCAAGCGTTTTGCCGTCCTTAGCTTAGCATCGGTATTATTACAAGTGGTTACGATTGCGTCTTTAGAATACTTTGCTCGCCAAGGCTTCAATCCCTTTTTAATTATTATCCAAAACCCTGATGCCAGCCCCAAACAAGGAGGGATGATTACTTTATCTATTTTAGGTGGCCTTCTTTGTGGTGTTGGTTCAGGGATTTCTTTGCGAGCCGGAGCATCAACCGGGGGGATGGATATTATCAGTCAATATGTATCCTTTAAGAAAAATATTTCGTTTGCTAAATTTTCATTATTAGTTGATTTAGGAATTATCGTTGTTTCCGGCTTTGTTGGGAGCGTTGAAATTGCCGCTTACACCGTTATTCGTTTAATTATTACGGTTTTAGTTCTTGATCGAATTCATACAGTTTATAATTATCTGCGTGTGGAAATTGTGACGACTGAAAAAGAAGCTATGCGGCTGGCTTTAATTAGTCGCTTTAATCATGGAATAACTATTTTCCCTGCTGTTGGTGGTTTTTCCAATCAAGAAAAATGGGTTTTACAAACCGTTGTTTCCAGTTATGAGGCTGAAGAATACAAAAATTTAGCCATGGAAATTGACAGTAAATCGTTTATTACCTACACTTCGGTAAAACAAATCTATGGTTTTTTTAACCGCAATGTTATTACATGATTACCGATTTAGGCTCCTTAGATTGAGGGGAGGAATTTCTTATTTTTCTTGACTTTTTTTGGTCAATGTAGTATTATAGACAAGGTACATTTTAAACCCACACAAAGCCCTGTGATTTCAAGAATCCACACTTGTTTAATCATATACAGGAGGACAAAATGAGTAAATCTTATATGGCTAATGCCAACACCGTTGAACATAAATGGTTCGTCGTTGACGCAACTGATTTAGTTCTAGGACGTTTATCGACGGAAGTGGCAACTTTATTACGCGGAAAAGGAAAACCAACCTATACGCCCCATGTTGATTGTGGTGATTATGTCATCATTGTCAATGCTGAAAAAGTTGCTTTAACCGGCAATAAACTCGATGATAAATTTTACTATCGCCATTCAGGATATTCTGGTGGTCTTAAAAGTCGGAGTGCTAGACAAATGTTAGACATTCAGCCGCAAAAAGTTTTGGAAAAAGCCATCCGCGGGATGCTTCCTAAAACAAAATTAGGCGATGACATGTATCGAAAACTTTTCGTTTATGTAGGGCCTGAACATCCACATCAAGCTCAAAAACCGGAAGTTTATACCTTGAAAGGATAGGAGTTAAAAAATGTCACAAGTAAGTTATTATGGAACGGGCAGACGTAAAAGTTCCGTTGCCCGCGTAAGATTAATTCCTGGAAGTGGTGTCATCACCATTAATAATCGTAGTTTTAACGATTATGTGCCATCAGCTGCTGTTCGTTTGGATGTCTTACAACCTTTAGTTTTAACCAATACTTCCACAAGTTATGATGTTGTTGTTAATGTCAATGGCGGAGGAATTAGTGGGCAAGCCGGAGCCATTCGTCATGGCATTACCCGAGCGTTAATGGAAGTCAATGCCGATTTTCGGCCTGTTTTAAAACGAGCCGGTTTGGTAACGCGGGATCCGCGGGCCAAAGAACGCAAAAAATATGGTTTGAAGAAAGCCCGTCGTTCACCACAATATTCAAAACGTTAATCGGATCTAGAGCAAGTCAATGGGCTTGCTTTTTTCTTAGCTTAGTTATGCGAAAATTTGAAAAAAAGCTTTTGTTCTTTACTTTAAACATGGCAATGTATATAATAATAATGCGTATTTAATAATTTGGAGATGGATAAAATGATTAAAATTTACAATAGTTTAACAAGAACAATCGAAGAATTTAAGCCTATTCATGAGAATCAAGTTATGATGTATGTTTGTGGACCAACGGTCTATGATCATATTCATATTGGTAATTCGCGCCCCATTATTTTCTTTGATGTGGTTGCTCGTTTTTTTAAATACCTGGGCTTTGAAGTTACCTATGTTTCCAATTATACGGATATTGATGATAAAATCATTAATCGAGCTAAAGAAGAAGGGCTTTCGGAAGCGGAAGTTTCCGAGAAATATATTGCTGAAATCAGCAATACGGTTCGTGCTCTCAATTGTCTTCCACATGATGCCAATCCGAAAGTGACGGAGAACATGGAGGGGATTATTAATTTCATTCAACTTTTAATTGATAAAAACGGAGCTTATGTTGTTGATGGCGATGTTTATTTTGATGTTGAGAAGATTCCCTCCTATGGTCAACTTAGCCAACAATCCATCGATAATATCCTAACAGGAGTAAGGATCGATCCCAATCAGCGCAAACGCCATCCGATTGATTTTAATTTATGGAAAGCGACCGATGAAGGAAAACAATGGCCTTCACCCTGGAGTTTAGGGCGTCCGGGTTGGCATACGGAATGCGTGGCCATGATTAATAAAATTTTTAAAGGCAAAATTGATATTCATGGGGGCGGGACAGAATTGAAATTCCCCCATCACGAAAATGAAATCGCTCAGGCGGAATGTGCTTTTAATCATAGTTTAGCTAATTATTGGATGCATAATGGTCGAATTGAGTTGGATGGTGAAAAAATGAGCAAATCGCTCGGGAATGTTGTTTGGGCTAACGATTTGCTCGCACAAGCTAATTATCAAATTTATCGCCTATTAATTCTCAATGTTCCTTATCGACAACCCTTAACTTATCGGCCAGAACTACTTGAACAAGCGAAAAATGATTTTGAAAAGATTTATCGTTCCTATGTCAGTTTATATCGGCAAATTGAACTTAGTCAAATTAGAGAACTTGAAGTTGATTTCGAGGTTGATGCCATCAAACAAGAATTCATTGAAGCGATGGCCGCTGATTTTAACACTGCGAATGCGATTACTGCCATTTTTAAAATGGTCAAACTAAGTAATTTATGCTTGCGAGATAAAGATAGCAGTGTTAGTCGTTTGTTGCACCTTAAACAAGCTTTTGCGGAAATGCTGTGGGTTCTAGGAATGGAAATTAATCTTGCGCCTCTTGATGATGCTGATAAAGACTTGGTTAAACGTTGGCAGCAGGCAAGAAGAGACAAGAATTTTAACTTAGCCGATTCCCTTCGTCAAGAAATTAATGAAAAAGGCATTATTCTGTGAAACCGGAGTTATTAAACGGCGCTAACTTGGCCTTTATTGGCGATGCTTATTTTGAATTATTTATTCGCGAATATTTAATCAATCAACAGATTACTAATCAAAATGATTTGCATAAACTGGCAGTTCGCTATGTTAGTGCTTCAGCTCACCATAAAATAGTTGAAAAACTGGAATTGATGTTGACGGAAGAAGAACGGACTATTTTTAAACGTGGCCGTAATCACAAATATCACTTCAGCCGCAAAAATGTCAAAATGGGTGAGTATTTAAGCAGTTCGGGTTTGGAAGCATTAATTGGTTTTTTGTATTTAAAAAAGGATTTTGCGCGTTTATCCGTCATTTTGAATCAAGCGATTGCGATTATTGAGGGTAGTAATGAGTGAAGTAATTTATGGAAAAAAAGTTATCCAAACAGCCGTAACAAATCGTTTTCCTATCGCTAATGTGCGTTTAACGGCGGAAAATCAAGCGCTAATCGCTTTTCTCAAGACCCACGAAATAAATTACCAAATTGTTTCCAAGGACATTCTGAACCGAATCACTCCCCATCACCAAGGGGTGATTGCGGAAATTAGCGGGTTTCCGAATTACACTCTCGATCAATTAATTAGTGAAAAACCAAAAGGAAAATCCCTCCCCTTAATTGTTGCTTTAGATGGTCTTGAAGATCCACATAATTTGGGAGCGATTATTCGGACGGTTGAAGCTACTAGCGGTGATGGTGTTATCTTTGCCAAGAACCGCAGTGTGAAATTAAATGCGACGGTTGCGAAAGTTTCTACGGGAGCAATCTTTAATGTTAAGTGTAGTGAAGTCGTCAATTTAACCCAAACGCTTAAATATTTAAAAACCAAAGGTTATTGGGTGGTGGGGACGGATGCTTCTGCAAAAATTAATTATTCAAGTTTAAAATACGATTTCCCGATGATTCTCGTTATTGGCAGTGAAGGCAAGGGAATTTCGCGTTTAGTTCTTGAACAATGTGATTATTTAGTCTCGATTCCGATGATGGGAGTGATTAATTCCTTAAACGCTTCTGTTTCGGCGGGAATCTTAATTTATGAAATAAGAAAACAACAATGGGAGTAAAAATATGTATCAATATAACGATTATGAATTGTTATATTTGATCAGTGAAAACGATGATTGGGCATTGGATATCATGTTTCAAAAATACATCCCTCTAATAAAAGCACGAATTCGTAGTTTTAAAATTAAATATTGGAATTATGACGATTTTTTTCAAGAAGGATTAATTATGTTGCATCGCGCCATTCAAACATTTAATCCGGAATCTCGAAAAACTTTTAACAAATATTTTGACTTAATTTTACAAAGGAAATTTATTCAAATCCTTAAAAAAGAAAGTTATCACTTTTACAATGTTGATTTGGTCGGCATTGGCGAAATGCTGATGGAAACACCGACTATTCCCCAAGCGATTATTGATTATCAAGAAATTATTGCTCGCTGTCATTTCAGTAAATTTGAAGCCCGCGTCTTAAGTTATTTAACTCAAGGTGAAAAAATTAGTAATATTGCCACGGCTTTAAATGTTTCGGTTAAACAAGTCTATGATGCTAATGACCGCATTCGTCGAAAGATTCGCGCCAGTAACAATTGACTTGACAGCCAAGGAAAATTTTGATAAAATACATTAGTGATTTTTAAGGAGTCGTATGGCTGAAAAAGTAATCTTAATTTGTGAAGAATGTTTGTCTCGCAATTACACCTTTAAACGTAATAAATTGACTAACACGGAACGCATGGTGATTAAGAAGTTTTGCAAAAAATGCAACAAACATACAACCCACAAAGAAACCAAATAGGAGGGTATTATGCCAGAAGAAACAAAAAAAACAAATAGTATTTTAGCTATTTTTACAAAAGAATACAAATATGAAGGTTTGCTTCTCTTGTTCTTATCCATTATTGCGATTGTTCTTGGATCGATGGTTTTAATCGGTGAAAGTTCCGGTGGAACCAAGGGTTTATCAATTAATGAAAATGTGTTTTTGATTGGTGACTATCCGAAGGCCTTTGCTTGGATTTTGATTATTCTTGGTGTTATGTCATTAGTTTTAGCGGTATGGCCTTTCTTCCGTCCGTCGATTGCGGAAGTAAAAAGAGTTTCTTGGCCAACAAAAGGGACATTGTTCCAAAATACAGCCATTGTTTTTGCTTTCATTTTAATTATGTCGTTATTTTTCTTGCTTGCTGATTTTCTTTTGGGCTATTTACTACAGTTCTTTAATTGGTTAGCCGGGAAAATGTAGGGTGCTTATGAACGAACGTGCTTGGTATGTTGTTCAAACCTATTCGGGTTGTGAGAATGCGGCGAAAAAAAACATTGAACGTCGTATTGAATCGATGGATATGGGGAATCTCGTTTTTCGTGTCCTTGTTCCCGAAGAAAAAGTAGTGGAAAAAAAGAAAAATGGCGAACTTCATGAAGTGATTGTGAAACCTTACCCGGGTTATGTTTTTATCGACATGGTTGTTACCGATGAATCATGGTTTATGGTTCGTAATACACCTATGGTGACCGGTTTTTTAGGTTCATCCGGTGGTGGTGCTAAACCGGTTCCTTTAACGGAAGAAGAAATGGCTCCGCTTTTAAAAATGTGCGGTCTTGCCACGGAAAAAGCTTTTGAAGGAAAAATTGGTGACAAAGTCATTATTACTGCTGGGACCTTTGCCCAGCAAGAAGGTATTATCGATGCCATCGATAACCAAAAAGGGATTGTGAAGGTCTTGATTTATGCTTTTGGTCGAGCGACTCCAGCGGAGTTATCCTTTAATGAAGTTAAAATTCTTTAAATGAGATGATGGTTCAAGGAGCTAATATTGGCTCTTTGGGCCTTTTTAATTGCTTGTTGCTCATGTTTTGCTTTGGAAAAAGCCTCCGCTGTAATTCGCTTTAAAATGATTGACATTAAAGGGCAAATATGATAGAATACTCTAGCGTGCAATAATCGCAATCACTATTTTATTATTCGTGGGAGAGTTAAAAAACTCACAATTAACCACATCACGGACAAAAAGGAGGTGTGTCTCGTGGCAAAGAAAAAAATTACGAAAGTCGTTAAATTGCAACTAGCTGCCGGAAAAGCAACACCAGCACCACCTGTTGGTCCCAGCTTAGGACAAACGGGTATTAATATTCAACAATTCTGTCTTCAGTTTAACGAAAGAACCAAAGACATGATTGGCAATGTTGTTCCGGCCATCATTTCTGTTTATGAGGATCGTTCTTTTACTTTCATCACCAAAACTCCACCAGCTTCCGACTTGTTAAAGAAAGCGGCTGGAATTAAGAGCGGCTCCGCTAATGCTTTGAAAACGAAAGTTGCGACTATTTCTCGTGAAAAAGTTCGCGAAATTGCGAAAACAAAGTTGGATGATTTAAATGCTTATACGGTTGAAGCCGGCACAAAAATCATTGAAGGAACTGCAAGAAACATGGGAATTGTTGTTGAAGACTAAAAAATCTTATCAACGAAAATTCATTTACCAAAGAAGTTGTAATATTACAACTTAAACTGTGGAAGGAATTTCCGCTAAACCACATTTAAGGAGGAAAAAATTAGAATGGCAAAAAGAAGTCGAAAATATGCTGAAGCTGCCAAATTAGTTGACCGCAATGTTCGTTATAATTTAATGGATGCTGTCGACTTAGCGAAAAAAACCAGCATAACCAAATTTGATGCCACCGTTGAAATTGCTTTTAGGTTAAATCTTGATTCTCGTAAAGCCGAACAAAACTTGCGAGGAGCAATTGTTTTGCCACATGGGTCGGGAAAAGATCCGCGTGTTTTAGTCCTTACTAAATCTGCTAAACAAGAAGAAGCCAAGTTAGCCGGAGCTGATTATGTTGGTGACACCGAATATCTTGAGAAAATTAAAGCCGGATGGTTTGAATTTGATGTCATTGTCGCTACCCCGGATATGATGGGAGAACTGGGAAAACTTGGCAAAATCTTAGGACCAAAAGGTTTGATGCCAAATGCGAAAACCGGTACCGTCACAATGGACATCGATAAAGCTGTTCGGGAAATTAAATCAGGAAAAATTACTTATCGCGTTGATAAAACCGGCAATATCCAAGTGATTGTTGGCAAAGTAAGCTTTGAAACGGAAAAGTTAGCTGATAACATTCGTGTTGTTTATCAAACTCTAATTCGTTTAAAACCGTCGACCGTCAAGGGGATTTATGTAAAAAACATCGCGATATCAACAACCATGGGGCCTGGAGTTAAAATTTTACCAGACTCAATCGCTTAACAAAAAAAACACAAACAATAAAATAGAGTGAGTTATTGCCGTAGACAGTAGGTGCGTAAGCTTAATTTCCTACCGAGGTTTAAAGATGTTTTTGTGACCTCTTTTTCCTTGATGGTAAAAGAGGTTTATTATTTTTCAATGGAGGTTAAATAATGAAAGAAGCAACATTGCAAAAGAAAGTCGAAGAAGTTGAAATCTTAACGAAGAAATTCCATGATGCCAAATCAATCGTCTTTGTTGATTTTTTAGGCTTAACCGTTGCGGAAGTATCCGAACTTCGCAAATCCTTATACGCTCAAGGTTGTCATCTATATGTTACTAAGAATAACATTTTACGGCGGGCAGCTAAACAAGCCGGTTATCAAGGCTTGGATGATATTTTAGTGGGACCAAGCGCCGTTGCTTTGTCGCATGATGCAACCGCTGCAGCGAAAATAATTTTTAGTTTTGCTAAAAATAATGATAAATTGGGCGTTAAAGTTGGTGTGGTTGAAGGTAAAGTCATGAACACTGCTGATTTAAAGGTGGTATCAAATTTACCGAACAAAAATGGTATGATTTCAATGTTACTCAGTGTATTACAAGCCCCAATTAGAAATTTGGGCGTAGCTATTAAAGCTGTAGCTGAACAAAGAGCTTAATTTTTAAGGAGGAATTTAAAATGGAAAAATTTAATGTACAAGATTTTTTAAAGGCATTAAAAGAAATGTCGGTATTGGAATTGAATGAATTAGTGAAAGCTATTGAAGAGGAATTTGGCGTAACTGCGGCTGTTGCTGTTGCTGCGGCTGGGCCAGCTGAAGTCGTTGAAGAGGAAGGACCATCAACTTATAATGTTATTTTAGCTTCGTTTGGCCAAAACAAAATTGCGGTCATTAAAGTTGTTCGTGAGTTAACGGGACTTCCACTTAAGGAAGCTAAAGATCTTGTTGATGCTGCTCCTAAAGCGATTAAAGAAGGCGTTTCCGTTGATGAAGCTAACGCTATTAAGTCGAAATTGGAAGAAGCAGGCGCTACTGTGGAATTAAAGTAATATGATTAGGAGTCATCGAAGTTGTTCGATGACTTTTTAATTGCGAGCGAAGGGGAATTACCTAAAAAAGCAATTGACTATTTAGACAGAAGAGGTTATAATAAATTGTAATTTTTTCAAAATATTTGGTGCTAACGCATAACAAGGAATTGGGTTAATCCCAAGCTGTCCCAGCAGCCGTAATGTTGATGAAATCGAAAGACCACTGTGTTTATTCATGGGAAGGATCGAAAGTAAAGTGAAACTAAGCCGGAAGACTTACCAAGTATTAAAAAAAAATTCTCCTGGGGTTGAGGATAGGAATGATTACTTTCCTGTCTTCTACTACTATTTTTAAAGAAAGGAAAGAAATTATGAAAAAATTGTTTTTGATGTTAGTATTATTACTAACATTTACGGTTACCCTCTTTGGTTGTGATCGTGGTGCTGATGTGGAAGGAACAATCAATGTTGTTGTTCTTGATTTGGAGGATGAAGAAATTTTTAAAGGTTCAATCGATTATCAAAAGGATGATACGCTCTTAGGCATTCTTCAAAAGCATGAAACCATTGCTTTAAAGGGCGAAACTTCGTCGTATGGATTTTACATCACAGAAGTTAAGGGAATCAATGCTAGTTCCTTCACCAAGGCTTATTGGAGCATTTTAGTCAATGGTGAATATTCGATGGTGGGAATCAGTGAAATTGATTTGGTTGACGGGATGTCGATTACTCTGGCGTTAGAAACGTATTAAGTGATGTCTAGCAATAATCAGGTGATTGTTGCTAGACTTTTTATACTAAACTAATAAAAAATAGAGGAAATAATTATTAAGAAAAAGCTTAGGAGAATAGTATGTATCCAGAAATATTTGTAAAAATGAATGAGTTCTTGGAGCCCATTGGTCTTGACACCTTTGTCCTTTTTATTGGCATTGGCCTTGTTTTTTTGTTGAATTTTGTCATTAATGGCTTTGAAAAAGAACTTGGCTTTTCAAGACAAAAAACAAATCGCTTATTGTTGCTATTTGGAATCGGGTTAGCCGTAACTTATGGATTTGCACTTTTTTTTGATGCACTATTCCACTACTTTGAAGATGGGGAGTTTTCCGGGGGTATTACTTATATTGCCGGATTTATGGGCGGGGTTATTTGTTTTACTTTGTTGGTTTATTTCTTTGTCAAAGAAGAACGCCCCAACATTTTAAAAATTCTCAATGTTGTTGTTCCAGGGATCTTATTAGCCCACGGCTTTGGGCGCTTGGGGTGTTTTTCGGTCGGCTGTTGTTACGGGAAGGCAACAAATAGCTTTTTAGGAGTTTTGTTTCCGGAAGGAACTAACCCTTACGCTGATGGGATTAGAACACCGATTCATCCAACCCAATTATACGAAGCCTTTTTTCTGTTTTTAATGTTTTTTATTCTAAACTTTTATAAAAAAGGGGCCCGTTTCCGGTTTGCTATTTATTTGATTAGTTATGGAGTTTTCCGTTTTTTTCTAGAAATATTTCTTCGCGGGGATAACCGTGGCTCCTTGTTTGGCGTCGCCCCTTCCGCAATTCTTTCCGCCGTGATGTTTTTAGCTGGGATTACTCTCTTAATTATCCAATTAAGAAAAGGAAAAGATCTCGCTGCATGAGATCTTTTTTCTTGGGAAAGGACAAGTTATGAGTCATTATTATCTTAATGATCCTAATTTAAAAGAAAAACTGATGAAAATTAATTATCAGTATCAAGGAGAACAACTCACATTTTTAACAGATGCGGGTGTTTTTAGTCGTCAACAAATTGATTTTGGGACCCATGTCTTGCTGGAAACGATTAAAGAGCGTCTTGATAATCAAAAAAACATTTTGGATGTCGGCTGTGGATATGGTGTTATCGGTTTGTCGATTGCGAAAACGCATCCGGATTTAGTGGTTACAATGGTGGATGTCGTGACTCGGGCCGTTGAGCTTTCGCAAATTAATGCTAAACAAAATGGCATCGTTAATGTGACTATTATGGAAAGTAATCTTTTAGCGAATGTATTGAATTCCTTTGATATGATTATTTCCAATCCGCCGATTCGCGCTGGTAAAAAAGTGGTTCATGCGATTGTTGACCAGGCTTATCATAAACTTCATGACGGGGGAAAATTATTGTTTGTCATCCAAAAAAAACAAGGTGCTTTGTCCTTGAAAGAGAAAATGGAAACTGTCTTTTTGAATGCCGAAATTATTAATAAAAAAAGCGGATATTTGGTTTTAGAGAGCGAAAAAATGCCAAAAAAAACAACTTGACAATTTGACAGGAATATGATAACATAATAGAATGCGGAAGAATGTGGAAATTTCTTTCACATTCGCCTTTTTTGCTTAAATTTTAGTGAGGTGGAATATTTTGAGCTATAAAAATGTGGTTTATGGAAAAAATCGTGTGCGAAGAAATTATTCGCGAGTGCAAACTAATGTTGAGCTACCGGATTTAATTGAGGTCCAAACCAAATCATTTAGCTGGTTTATTACAACCGGCATCAAAGAATTGTTTAAAGAATTATCTCCAATTCGCGACCATGGCGAAAAACTCGAATTGTATTTTGAAGGTTTCGAATTTGATGAACCAAAATATACCGTTTCTCAAGCAAAAAGGAATGACGTTAATTACTCACGACCCTTAAAAGTTGATGTTCGCCTTGTTAACAAAGAGACGGGTGATATCAAAGAACAAAAGATTTTCCTCGGTGAAATTCCGATGATGACACCTTGGGGAACATTTATTATTAATGGGGCCGAACGTGTTATCGTTACTCAAATTATTCGTTCTGCTGGGGTCTTTTATTCCAGTGAAATTGATAAAAAAAGCGGCCAAATTCAATACTATGGTCAAATCATTCCGACGCGGGGAGCGTGGATTGAATTTGAAATGGGAACCAAGGATATTTGGTATGCTAAACTTGATCGTTCAAAGAAAATTCCTTTAACGACTTTTTTACGTGCAATGGGTTTAAATAGCAATAGAGAAATCATTGAACTATTTGGTAAAAATCGCTTTATGATGAATACCTTTGAAAAAGATGATACCTTTGGCTCCGATGATGCTTTGGAACAACTTTATGATAAACTTCGCCCCGGTGAAAAATCGACTCCCGACGGTGCGCGTAATTACTTGGGAAGTCGTTTGTTTGATACAAGGCGTTATGATTTAGCTTCCGTAGGTCGTTATAAAGTCAACAAAAAACTTGATGTTTTAGAACGCTTAGTCGGTCTTGGTTTAAATAAATGTCATTTGGCCAAAGATTTGCAAACGGTTAATCCGATAACTAATGAAGTCGAAGTTCATTATCCCGCTGGGACCATCATTAATGCTGAAGTTTATGATTTTTTAAAGAAAAATCGTGACTTACTGCGGGTAACTAAGTTCTATGATCAAACGATTGAAGGTTTAATGGCTGATTTTCCCGTCTTACATATTGAATTCGAAAATGAATTTGGTAATCCGGAAACCAAACAATTAATTAATGATTTTTCCTTGGTTTTAGAAATTGGTTTTGGGAAATGTAAAATCCGCCAAAATGTCGTTGATAAAGAAACCGGTGAAGTCATTTATGAAGATGGTGATATCATTGATCAAGAAGCTTACCAATTCTTAGTCAGTCATCCGGATTTATTGTTTGAACAAAAACAATTTGTTAATTTGGAAATTTTAGACATTGATTATGAACGGGAACATGGTGTCATAGAAAATATTCGCCTTGTTGGCAACGACCAACGGGAGACGGCTAACCATGTGACGCTGTCCGATATTTTAGCGTCCGTCAGTTATTTTATTAATCTTCATGACGGCATTGGAAGAACGGATGACATTGATCATTTAGGAAATCGTCGTTTACGTTTAATCGGGGAATTATTACAGAATCAATTCCGTATTGGTTTAACCAAAATGGAAAAGAATGTCCGCGATCGCATGTCAACTTCGAGTGATAACCGTAATATTATCCCGCAAAATTTAATTAATATTCGGACTTTAACTTCTTCAATTCGAGAATTCTTTGGCAGTAGCCAGTTATCTCAATTCATGGATCAAATTAATCCCTTATCCGAACTGACTCATAAACGGCGTTTAAGTGCCTTGGGTGCGGGTGGTTTAACCCGTGACCGTGCTGGTTTTGAAGTTCGTGACGTTCATGTTTCTCACTATGGACGCATTTGCCCGATTGAAACACCTGAAGGTCAAAACATCGGTTTGATTAACTCGCTGGCAACTTATGCTCGCGTTGATCAATATGGTTTTATTGAAACACCTTATTTGAAAGTTGTTCAAAGAGAAGGAAAACGCCCGATAATTACTGATGAAAAGATTTATTTGACTGCTGATAAAGAAGAAGAATATTACATTGCTCAAGCCAATATTAATGTCAATGATGACCGCGAAATCGTTGATGACATTGTCATCGCTCGTTATTTCGGCGATACTATCGAGGTTAATAAAGAGAAAATTAACTTAATTGACGTTTCACCGAAGCAAATTGTCTCGGTTTCAACGGCTTGTATTCCTTTCTTGGAACATGATGATGCTAACCGCGCTCTTATGGGAGCTAATATGCAACGGCAAGCCATTCCGCTATTACGACCGGAAGCGGCTTATGTTGCTACCGGCATTGAAGCCAAAGCCGCCAAAGATTCCGGAGTAGCGGTGGTTTGTCAAGGTGATGGAGTTGTCGAATATGTTGATGCTAAAAAAATCATTGTTCGGGAAGAAGGAGGCCATTTACGGGAATATCCCTTATTAAAATATGAGCGCTCCAATCATTCGACTTGTGTCAATCAAAAGCCGATTGTGAAAAAAGGCGACTATGTTCATTATGATGATATTTTAGCGGATGGCGCTTCCATGGACCAAGGCGAAATGGCACTGGGTCGCAATGTAACCATCGCTTTCATGACTTGGAATGGTTACAATTATGAAGATGCCATTGTCATGAGTGAGCGTTTAGTTCAAGATGATGTTTACACTTCCATTCATATTGAAAAATATGAAGTTGAAGTTCGTGATACGAAACTAGGAAAAGAAGAAATAACTCGTGATTTGGAAAATGATCGCAAAGATGCCATTGCCAATCTTGATGAAATGGGCATTGTTCGTTTAGGCGCAGAAGTCAAAGAAGGCGATATTTTAGTGGGAAAAGTCACCCCCAAAGGTCAAACAGATCCGACGCCCGAAGAACGTTTATCCCATGCTTTGTTCAGCGATAATTCCAAGGATGTTCGCAATACTTCCCTCCGTGTGCCGCATGGTGGAGGAGGAATTGTGCATCGGATTGAACATTTCCGCCGCAAAGATGGCGATGAATTGAATCCTGGCGTCAATGAAGTCGTGCGGGTTTACATTGTCCAAAAACGTAAGATTACGGAAGGCGATAAAATGGCCGGCCGTCATGGTAATAAGGGCGTTATTTCGCGAATTTTACCGCAAGAAGATATGCCATATATGGATGATGGCACCCCCATTGATATCATGCTTAATCCGCAAGGAATTCCTTCCCGCTTAAACATCGGCCAGGTTTTAGAAATTCATCTCGGCATGGCTGCCAAGAAATTGGGCGCCTATATCGCTTCGCCCGTTTTTGATGGTGTTAAAAATAGTGATTTAATGGAAATAATGGCAGAAGCCCAAATGGATGCGGATGGAAAAACCGTTCTTCGTGACGGTCAAACAGGAAAAGAATATGACAACCGGATTTCGGTTGGGGTGATGTATATGATTAAATTGGCCCATATGGTCGATGATAAACTTCATGCTCGTAGTGAAGGCCCGTATACTTTAGTTACCCAACAACCAATGGGTGGTAAAGCCCAAAACGGTGGTCAAAGATTTGGGGAAATGGAAGTGTGGGCACTAGAAGCTTATGGTGCTGCTTATACACTCCGTGAAATGTTGACGATTAAATCCGATGATATTGTTGGTCGTAATAAAGTTTATAAAGCGATTGTCGATGGGGAAAATGTTCCCAATCCCGGTATTCCGGAATCGTTCCGTGTTCTTGTGAAAGAATTGCAAGGTTTAGGAATCAGCGTTAAATTAATTGATGCGGAAACCGGTACCGATGTTGCTAATTTAAGTTTAGTTGAGGAAATTGCCCAAGCCACGCTTGCGAAGAAAGCTAGTTAATATTCCACCATTTCTTTGATAAATTAGAGGTGATATTTTGGAAAAGAAAAAATATAGTTATATGCAAATTGGGATTGCTTCCCCGGCCGAAATCCGCGGTTGGAGTTATGGTGAAGTTAAAAAACATGAAACCATCAACTATCGTACTTTAAAACCGGAAAAAGATGGCCTCTTTTGTGAAGTCATTTTTGGTCCAACCAAAGATTATCAATGTGCCTGTGGAAAATCAAAACGAACTCCTAAAGGCACTGCCAAGTGTGAAAAATGTGGTGTTGAATTGACGGAAAGCAAAGTTCGCCGTGAACGTATGGGGCACATTGAACTAGCTGCTCCTGTTGTTCATACTTGGTTTTTAAAAAACAGTCCTTCGAAAATTGCTTTAATGCTTGATATGAAGACCAAAGAAGTTGAAGATATTGTTTATTTAGCTTCTTACATCGTTGTTGATCCGGGAATTGTCAGTGTTCTTTCCAAAGGAAGAATATTAACAGAACAAGAATATAGTTCATATCAACGTGAATTTGGTTCATCCAAATTTAAAGCCCTAACAGGGGCGGAAGCCATTAAAAAATTGCTTCAGGAATTGAATTTACCGGAAATAATTGAAGAATTGCGTTTGGAGTTAAAAACTGCTCCTAAGCAAAAACGCGATAAATTAATTAAACGTTTAGAAGCTGTTAAAGCTTTTAACGAATCTGGGAATAAGCCGGAGTGGATGGTTATGGATGTCATCCCTGTCCTTCCTCCCGATTTGCGGCCGATGGTTCAACTTGATGGTGGTCGTTTTGCAACCACGGATTTAAATGATTTATATCGCCGCATTTTAAACCGTAATAATCGCTTACGCAAACAATATGAACAGCGAGCTCCCGGTTTAATTACTAAAAATGAAAAACGAATGTTGCAAGAAGCCGTTGATGCTTTAATCGACAACGGCAAAAAGAACAAGAAGATTGTGGTTGAAAAAAATCGTCCCCTAAAATCTTTATCCGATTTATTAAGAGGAAAACAAGGACGGTTCCGCCAAAATCTATTAGGAAAACGCGTTGACTATTCCGGCCGCAGTGTAATTGTCGTTGGTCCGGACTTGCAAATGTATCAATGTGGAATTCCCCGGGAAATGGCCTTAATTCTCTTTAAACCCTTCATTATTCATGCGATTACCAATAAAGAACCGGACAGTAATGATGTTAATGCTAACAAAATTAGCATTAAACGAGCTAAAGAAATGATTGATGCCGGTGATCCAATTGCGATGACGGAATTAGAGAAGATTGTTATCGAACATCCCGTTTTGCTTAATCGGGCTCCCACGCTTCATCGTTTGGGGATTCAAGCCTTTGAACCTAAATTAGTGGAAGGAAAAGCCATTCGCCTGCACCCCTTAGTTACTCCGGCTTTCAATGCCGACTTTGATGGTGATCAAATGGCGGTTCATGTGCCTTTATCCGAAGAAGCCCAAGCGGAATGTCGCTTATTGATGTTGGCTTCAAAAAACATTTTGGCGCCTAAGGATGGAAAACCGATTGTAACCCCATCCCAAGACATGGTTTTGGGTAATTATTACTTAACCATTGAAAATCGCGATGATCCCCGTGAAGGACGCGTTTTCAAAGATGTCAATGAGGTGGAAATGGCCTATGAAAATGATGAAATTAACTTTCATACGCGGATTTTAGTTCCGGCTAAAAAATTAAACAATCCACGTTTTACGGAAGAGCAATTAGGGAAATATTTAGTGACCACTTATGGTAAAATCATTTTTAACTCGATTTTTCCTCAAGAAAAACCCTTTGTTCCTTTTGTTAATGAAGCGGAATTAAGCAATTTAACCACTAAAACGGATGATCGTTTTTTTGTAAAACCGGGGTCCAATTATAAAGAAGCTTTGAAAAAAATAGATTCACCACACCCTTTTAGAAAAAAATTCTTGGGCGTGGTGATTGCGGAAGTCTTTAAACAATTTAAATTGGCGGAGACCTCAAAAACACTTGATAAGATGAAGGATTTAGGCTTTAAATATTCGACGATTTCGGGAATTACCGTTGCCGCCTCGGATATTAAAGTAGTTAGCACCAAACAAGAAATCTTAGAAAAGGCGCAAGCAAAAGTTGATAAATACGATACGATGTATCGTCGCGGCTTCATGAACATTAAAGAGCGGCGCAGTAATATCATCAGTGTTTGGAAAGAAGCCAAGGAGAGTTTGGAAAGCGAAATTAAAAAAGAAGTTGCCACTAACTTTGCTACTAACCATATTTATATGATGAGTGACAGTGGCGCACGGGGTAATATTGCCAACTTTGTTCAATTGTCCGGAATGCGTGGTTTAATGGCTAAGCCCAATGGGGAAAGCATGGATATCCCCATTCGCTCATCCTTCCGTGAAGGATTGACCATGTCCGAATTCTTTATTTCGACCCATGGTGCCCGTAAAGGTTCGACGGATACGGCTTTGAAAACGGCGGAATCAGGTTATTTGACACGCCGCCTTGTTGATGTCAGTCATGATGTGATTGTTCGGGAACATGATTGTGGGACCGATAAAGGAATGCGTGTTTTCGAATTTACGGAAAGCGATGGTTCAGTGATTGTTCCTCTAAAAGACCGTATTCGTGGTCGTTTTGCCAGTAAACCCGTTTTCCATCCGGAAACGGGGGAAGTGATTGTTGACCGCAATGAATATATCAGTGAAGAATTAGCTGATAAAATTGTCAGTTTAGGCATCAAGGAAGTCTATATTCGCTCCCTATTAACATGTAATTCACGCAATGGCGTTTGTGTTAAATGTTATGGCGGGGATTTATCAACGGGTGAAATCGTTGAAACGGGTGAAGTGGTCGGAATTATTGCTGCTCAATCAATCGGTGAACCGGGGACTCAGTTAACAATGAGAACTTTCCACTCCGGTGGGGTTGCTAGTGAAGACATTACCCAGGGGTTACCGCGAATTCAGGAATTGTTTGAAGCTCGAGAACCAAAAGGAAAGGCGATTATTTCCGAAATTGACGGCCTTGTCACCAATATTCGTCATGAAAGAGACAACCGTTTTGAGGTTACGATTACCAATAAAGAAGTCAATGATGAGAAAAAATATTTAACCGATTCTGGGAAAGTGCCGATTGTTCACGACAAAGACCGCATTAAAGCGGGAGATCGAATTACGGAAGGCTTAATCAGCCCCAAGGAATTGCTCCGTGTTGGAACGGTTGAAGCTGTTGAAAACTATATCCTTAAAGAAGTACAAAAAGTTTATCGCTCTCAAGGTGTGGAAATTGCCGATAAGCATATTGAAATAATCATCAAACAAATGATGCAAAAAGTAGCCATTATTCATGAGGGGGGGACGGATTTGCTTCCAGGCAGTTCCATTTCCAAAGCCGAATTATATGACTATGTTCAAGCTTGTATTAAAGAAGGTAAAGATGTTCCGATTGCAAAATCGGTTTTACTGGGAATAACTAGAGCTTCGTTAAAATCGGATTCCTTCTTGTCGGCGGCCAGTTTCCAAGAAACGACGAGAGTCTTAACCGAAGCAGCCATTCGGGGAAAGCGTGACTCTTTAGAAGGCTTAAAGGAAAATGTTATCATTGGTGGTTTAATTCCAGCCGGAACAGGGCTAATTGATGCTGACTTTATTGAAGTCCCTGATTTAGAAGAGGAAGAAGAGGAGATTTAAAAATCGCTCTTGACTTTAATTTTAAAAAGTGTATAATATACTAGTAAAAAAAATAAATTGGGTTTTGGCTTGCCAAGACCTAATTTAAGGCAAATATGAAACACCCGGTAATGTGGTAGTTTTAGAAAGGAGAAGATATGCCGACTATTAACCAATTAGTAAGAAAACCAAGGGAAAGTAAAAAACGTAAATCCAAGTCCCCACATCTAAGTGTTAGTTTTAATACTTTAAAGAAGACTTATACTGAAGTTAAATCTCCGCAAAAACGGGGCGTTTGCACACGTGTTGCTACGTTGACTCCTAGAAAACCCAATTCGGCCATTCGTAAGTATGCCCGTGTTCGATTATCCAATGGCATCGAAGTAACGGCTTACATTCCGGGCATTGGTCATCGCTTACAGGAACATAGCGTCGTGTTAATCAGAGGTGGTCGTGTTAAAGACTTACCTGGAGTTCGTTATCACATCATTCGTGGTACTCAAGATGCTACGGGAGTTGAAAAACGTGTTCAAGGACGAAGCAAATACGGTGCAAAAAAACCTAAATAGAAGAATATTTGAAAGGAGGAAATAATTATGCCACGTAAAGGACATATACCAAAAAGAAAAGTATTACCGGATCCCATTTATAATTCGCCAATTGTTACCCGATTAATTAATGGCATTATGTTAGATGGGAAAAAAGGCGTCGCTCAACAAATTCTTTATGGCGCCTTTGAAAAAATTGAGAAAAAAACGGGTCGCTCCGCTTTAGATGTTTTTAATGAAGCTTTAAATAATATCACGCCTCAATTGGAGGTGCGTGCTCGCCGAATCGGCGGTGCAAATTATCAAGTTCCGGTCGAAGTTCGCCCGGAAAGAAAAATGACTTTGTGTTTAAGATGGTTAGTTCAATATTCTCGTTTACGGAAAGAAAAAACGATGGAAGAAAGATTAGCCAATGAGATTTTAGATGCTGCTAATGGCGTCGGCAATGCGGTTAAAAAGCGCGACGATACCCATCGGATGGCTGAATCCAATAAAGCCTTCGCACATTATCAGTGGTAATTGGAGTTAAGTTATGCCTCGTGAAATCTCATTAGACAAAACCCGCAACATTGGAATCATGGCTCACATTGACGCTGGAAAAACGACAGTTACGGAACGCATTCTCTTTCATACTGGAAAAATCCACAAAATGGGTGAGACTCATGATGGTGCAGCCACCATGGATTGGATGGAGCAAGAAATGGAACGCGGTATAACGATTACTTCGGCAGCAACCAGTGCTTTTTGGAAAGACCACATGATTAACATCATTGATACTCCGGGACATGTCGATTTTACCGTCGAAGTAAGTCGATCACTGCGAGTTCTTGATGGTGCTATTGCCTTATTGGATGGTCAAGCGGGCGTTGAACCGCAAACCGAAACAGTTTGGCGTCAAGCTTTTGATTATCATGTTCCAAGAATTGTTTTTGTAAACAAAATGGATAAGACGGGAGCCAATTTCGATTTTTCTGTGGAAAGTCTACATAAACGTTTACATGCCAATGCTCACCCGATTCAAATACCCATCGGTGCGGAAAGTGCTTTTGACGGCATTGTTGACCTTGTTTCCATGAAAGCCTACCACTATTTAGGTGACCAACATGAAACATGTGAAGAAATCCCCATTCCCGAATATTTGCGTGATGATGTTATGATTAGACGGGATGAATTAATTGCGGCTGTTTCGGATTTTGATGATGAATTAATGAATCTTTATTTAGAAGAACTCCCAGTGCCGGTTGAAAAGTTAAAAGCCGCCATTCGTAAAGCTACATTGAGCGTGAATTTTTTCCCCGTTATGTGTGGATCAGCTTTTAAAAACAAAGGCTTAAAATTAATCCTTGATGCCATCATTGACTATCTTCCCGCTCCGACCGATGTTCCGGCGATTAGCGGTCATCGTGATGGGAAGGAAGTAATCATTAAATCAACTGATGACGGATATTTTACAGCTTTGGCATTTAAGGTTATGACGGATCCGTTTGTTGGGAAATTGACCTTTTTCCGTGTTTATTCCGGGACTTTAAAATCCGGATCCTATGTCTATAACTCGACCAAGGGGCAGAAAGAACGTGTTGGTCGCATCTTAAGAATGCATGCCAACGATCGCATCGAAATTAAGGAAGTTTTTGCGGGTGATATTGCTGCCGCCGTCGGTTTTAAAGATACAACGACCGGCGATACTATTAGCGATGAAAAATTCCCCGTTATTCTTGAATCGATGATTTTCCCGGAACCGGTTATTAGTGTAGCTATTGAACCGAAAACTAAGGTTGACCAAGATAAAATGGGTGTCGCTTTACAGAAATTGGCGGAAGAAGATCCCACCTTTAAGACTTATACCAATTCAGAAACTGGGCAAACGATTATTTCTGGTATGGGTGAACTACATTTGGAAATAATTGTTGACCGTATGCGGCGAGAATTTAAAGTTGAAGCCAATGTGGGGATGCCGCAAGTCTCTTATCGGGAAACTATTACCACAAAAGCGGAAGTGTCTGGGCGCTTTGTTCGTCAATCTGGTGGTCGTGGTCAATACGGTGATGTAAAAATCCGCTTTGAACCTAATCCCGGCAAAGGTTTCGAATTTGTTGATGCAATTATCGGTGGTGTTGTTCCGAAAGAATATATTCCGGCGGTGAAAAAGGGTTTGGAAAATTCCTTAACAAATGGTAATTTAGCCGGCTATCCAACCATTGATATCAAGGCGACTCTCTTTGATGGGTCTTATCATGAAGTGGATTCAAGTCAAATTGCTTTTGAAATCGCGGCCAGTTATGCTTTTCGCGAAACGAAAGACAAATGTCAACCGGTTTTATTGGAACCGATTATGGCCGTCGAAGTTGTTGTTCCGGATGATTATTTAGGAAATGTGATTGGTGATTTAACTGGTCGAAGAGGCCGTATTGAGGGTCAAGATAGCCATAATCATTTGCATAGTGTCAAAGCTTTGGTTCCGCTATCCCAAATGTTTGGTTATGCAACGGCTTTGCGAAGCAATACTCAAGGGCGAGGAAATTATACAATGCAATTTTCTCACTATGAAGAATGCCCGAAATCGTTTGCGGAATTAATCATAAAAAAACGCAATTCATAAATAATTAATTTTATGCTTGCAAAAAAAAGACAATTATTATAATATATATATAGAAAAAATATTAGGAGGAAAAAATAAAATGGCAAAAGCTAAGTTCGAACGTACAAAAGTACACGTTAATATTGGAACCATTGGTCATGTTGACCATGGTAAAACAACATTAACATCTGCTATTACTAAAGTTTTAGCAAAAAAAGGCCTTTCCAAAGTTTTGGAATATGATGCAATTGATAGTGCTCCCGAAGAGAAAGCACGGGGAATTACGATTAATACTTCCCATGTTGAATATGAGACTGCTAATCGTCACTATGCTCATGTTGACTGCCCGGGACATGCTGACTATGTAAAAAATATGATTACCGGTGCTGCGCAAATGGATGGCGCCATTCTTGTTGTGGCTGCTACTGATGGTCCAATGGCGCAAACTCGTGAACACATTTTATTAAGCCGCCAAGTAGGTGTTCCTCGTCTCGTCGTCTTTTTAAATAAATGCGATGCCGTTGATGATGATGAATTACTTGACTTAGTGGAAATGGAAGTTCGCGATTTATTAAATGAATATAACTTCCCTGGCGATGAAATCCCCGTTATTCGTGGTTCTGCCTTGTTAGCTATGCAAGGTGATGCTAAGGCTGAAGAAGTTATTGTTCAATTGATGGAAACTGTTGATGAGTACATTCCTGACCCAGTTCGTGAAATTGATAAACCGTTCTTAATGCCAGTTGAAGATGTTTTCACCATTACTGGTCGTGGCACTGTTGCTACTGGTCGTGTTGAACGTGGTCTTGTTAAAGTTGGTGATCCGGTGGAAATCGTTGGTATTCGTCCGACGATGTCAACTGTTGTTACCGGTGTGGAAATGTTCCGTAAATTATTGGATCAAGCTCAAGCTGGTGATAATATTGGGACATTATTGCGTGGTATCACTCGTGAAACTGTCCAACGTGGTCAAGTTTTATCGAAACCAAAAACTGTTACGCCGCATACTGATTTTGAAGCGCAAGTTTACGTTTTAACTAAAGAAGAAGGCGGCCGCCATACTCCGTTCTTCACCAATTATCGTCCGCAATTCTATTTCCGTACTACTGATGTCACCGGAGTTATTGAACTTCCTAAGGGAACCGAAATGGTTATGCCCGGTGATAATGCGAACTTAATTGTGAAATTGATTCACCCAATCGCCATTGAATTAGGAACTAAATTCTCAATTCGTGAGGGTGGACATACTGTTGGGGCCGGAAATGTTACCAAAATTAGTAAATAATCGGTAAATCAAGAATTTTGTTGATAAAATAGGTCTGTGTTCTATCACATTTAAGTGAAAACATAGGCCTTTTTTGATGTTATAAAAAATAGTTTACTTTGTTGGGCTTATCTTGTTTTAATTTACCAAAAAAACCAACTTCGACTGAAATTTTTATTTTAATTTTTTTTATTTTGTGCTATAATCTTTTAAATGAGGTTCAACATGATAAGAAAAGCGAGCATGGATGATATACCAGCTATTTTGAATATTATTGCTGATGCTAAATCATTATTAAAAAGTAAACATTCTTTGCAATGGCAAGATGCTGATGGATATCCTAATTTTAATACCTTTCAGCAAGATGTTGACAAGGGCTCCTTATATGTTGTCGATAATAATCCGATTGTGGCGGTTTGTTCTTTAGGTCGTCACGGGGAACCAACGTACAACCAAATTTACGATGGAAAATGGTTAAATGATGACCCCTTTTATGTCATTCATCGTTTAGCAGTTAAAAAAGAAGCTTATGGAAAAGGTTTTGGAAAAACCTTGATGCAAAAAATGGAAATGATTTGCCTTGCCGAAGGTATTTTTAACATTCGTTGTGATACCACCCATGAAAATGAACCGATGAATCACTTGCTTCTTTCTTTAGGTTATCAGGATTGTGGAATCATTTATTTAGACCGTCCTAGCATGGCAGACCGCCTCCGCAAAGCTTATCACAAGATCTTGGTTAAAAAGTAATATTCATCAAATCTTGGTTTTATGTGATATAATATATTGAAGAAAACTAATTATGAAAGTATTAAGGATCCAATGATAATCGATACACATATTCACTTATTTGATGACAAATATCAACATCAACTGATGGAAATAATCAGCCAAGCTCAAGCCCAAGGCGTAGGAAAAATGATTGTTGTTGGTTTTGATTTTGTTTCTAGTCAAAAAGCCATCGCTTTAGCCCAACAATTTCCTTTTTTGTATGCCAGTGTGGGGCTTCACCCTAGTGAAGTTCATAAATTTCCTGATGAAGAATTGTTATGGGTGAAAACTTTGGCGCAAAATCCCAAAGTTGTCGCCATTGGTGAAATTGGCTTAGATTACTATTGGGATCGAACTTATCGACTTTTACAACAAAAGCAATTTATTCGTCAAATTCAAATTGCTAAAGAATTGCACTTACCGGTGGTTATTCATAATCGGGAGGCGACGAATGACGTTTTCCAAATTCTCAAACAAGAACGTCCTCAAGGGGTTTTACATTGCTACTCTGGTAGTTTGGAAATGGCGAAAGAATTTGTAAAAATGGGTTTGTTTTTAGGGATTGGTGGTGTGCTTACCTTTAAAAACAGTAAAGAAATCAAAAAAGTTGTTAGCGAAATTGATTTGAGTCATTTGTTATCCGAAACCGATGGGCCCTATTTGGCCCCAACTCCCTATCGCGGCAAACTTAACAAACCGGAATATCTCCCCTTGATAATTGAAGCGATTGCTTCTTTGAAACAGCTTTCGTTTGCTACAGTTGAAAAACAACTGCAAAAAAACGCGGAAATTTTGTTTAATATTTGAGGTAAATATGAAAAAAAGCATCATTATATTTTTATTTCTCTTTATGAGTGTTTTTACTTTTGGTTGTTCATCCCAAGCTGTTAATGAGATTTACAATAAATCCTATGATGTTTCCATTGACTTGGATGAATTTGAAGATTTAATTGTGGCTGCTGTCGAAAAGGCCTCGCCGGCTGTTATTGGCGTTAGTAATTATCAAAGAACTTTTGGGTCTTTTCAAATGAAAATCACTTCGACAGGAAGCGGTGTAATTTATGAATGCCGTGCCCAAATGCAAGATGATTCGTATATTGATGATTGCGCCAGCACCAAAAATCGCTCCGATGTTAAACACTATGAATATTTAGCAATCACCAATCGTCATGTCATCGAAAAAAATAATGCTTTAAAAGTTTATCTTGGTGAAGAACGATTAAAAATCAGTGCTTCACTGTTAGGAAGCGATAACAAAATTGATTTAGCGGTCATTACTTTTAACCATCATAAATATATTCAACCGCTTACTTTTGCTGATTCAGATTTGATTAAACGCGGGAGTTTTGCCATTGCCATTGGCAATCCCTCCGGTTATGATTATTATGGTTCCGCGACTTTTGGGATTATTTCTTTTCCCAAACGCTATTTGAGTGATGATACTGATGGCGATAATATTGGCGATTGGGAACAAGAGTATATTCAACATGATGTCGCTATCAACCCCGGCAATAGTGGGGGTGCCTTAATTGATATTGAAGGTAATTTAATTGGTATCAACACTTTAAAATTAGTATCTGAAGATATTGATAATATGGGATTTGCTATTCCCAGCAATGTTGTTTCGGAAGTTGTTAAAGATTTAGAAAAAGGGAAACAACCGTTTAGGCGAATACTAGGAATCACGATTTTGGATGTTTATGCCATTTTAAATCCGGAAGATTTTACTAATTCCGATAGCTTTAAAAATTATACAATTCCTGAAAATATTACATCAGGTTTATATGTGGAAAGTGTTGCTAACAACCAATTAGCCTCCGGTTATTTATTTGCCGGTGATATTATTTTAGCGGTTGATGAGCAAAAAATTTATTATGTATATGATTTTCGAAAACTGTTAAACAGTATTCCTGTTGGTCAAACCTTAAATTTAGAAGTTTATCGCGACAATCAAATTGTCAAGGTCAACATTCCTGTATGATGGAGGAAATATGAATATATTTAAAAAAATTTTTGTTTTCATTTTCGTTCTTTTGGGAAGTTCACTGTTAATCGGTTGTGATGGTTCCTTATTCCCTAATGGCAATCCGATTGTTGTGGATGACAATCAACCGACTGGGGTAACCATTACTGTTCCGCCTCATGGCTCAGTCATTGAAGTTGGAAAGACAGTACAATTAACAGCGACCGTTGCTCCGCAAACTGCTGATCAATCGATTACTTGGACAAGCAACAATGAAGAAGTTGCGACGATAGATAGTAATGGGCTGGTGAGTGGTGTTGGTCCTGGCCGTGTTAAAATTACGGCAACAGCCACAGCAACGGCTAATTCATCCAAACCGAAAAAGGCTTATGCTTATTTCAAGGTTGTTTTAGCTCCTGTTGAGGTCACTGCGATTACGATTAGTGGACCAATTGAAGTTTATGTTGATGGGACAATCAAACTGAATTATTCCTTAACTCCGGAAAATGCTACAACGGAAGTCACCTGGTCAGTCGATAATCCTGATTTGGCTACAATCGATGCCAATGGCAAGTTAACTGGAAAAGCGGTTGGCTTGGTTAAAGTAACTGCAACAAGCAAAAATAAAGTTACTAATACCCACCAAGTTAATGTTCTTGCGAGAACTATTCCTCCAGAAGAAATAATTATTTTGGGTAGAAACGAAATTGCAATTGGCAAAACGGTGCAATTAGTTGTTAGAACTACACCGGTGGGCAGTATCAATTCGGTGACATGGGCCAGCTCCAACCCTGATGTTGCTTCTGTTTCAGAAACCGGCTTAGTGCACGGAATATCGGAAGGAACAACGCAAATCAGTGCTGTTTCGACTTTAAACAACTCGCTTCAGGCCACTTTCGCTATTCGGATTATTGATAATTCCATTAGCATTGATTTTCAACAAGCCGTTATTGATGTCATTTATCAAACCAAAAGTTCTATTCTTGGGGTCTCTAATTATGTATTTGATTCAACTCTAAACCAATATAAAAAGAGCTCCATTGGTAGTGGTTTTGTTTATGAAGTTTGGTTTGAATTAACTGATAAAAGTATTGTTCATAGCATTGATGATTTGGTCACGTTTGACGATGTAGAAAAATATTGCTATTATTTGGTCACCAATAAACATGTTGTGGAAGGATCCGATGCATTAAAAATTTATTTATCGGAAGAAGACAGAGAAATTCCGGCTACCTTAATGCAATATGATGATAAAGTTGATTTGGCAGTTGTTTATTTTGAACACAACCGTTACCTCAAACCGCTTGTTTTAGGGGATTCTGATTTAATGCAAAGTGGAGAATTTGCCATTGCTATTGGTAATCCTTCGGGGTATGAGTATTCTTCTTCCGCCACTTTCGGCATTATCTCCCATCCCAAACGTTATATATCCGATGATACGGATGATGATGGCATTAATGATTGGGATGCTGAATACATTCAACACGATGTTGCCATTAATCCAGGTAACAGTGGTGGACCATTATTAAATTTAAGAGGCGAAGTCATCGGTGTTAATACCATGAAATTCGCTGCTGCCGATATTGATAATATGGGATTTTCCATCCCCAGCAATGTCGTTTCTGGGTTAGTGGATTTACTAGAACAAGGCTTAAAACCAACGCGTGCTAAAATTGGTGTCACTGTAATGGAAGTTGTTGCTCTTCGTGAATCGCCACAACCGGATATAGTTTTGCCCGATGAAGCGACCTTTGGTCTTTTTGTGGCTGAGGTTTCTCCTAATAGTGTCGGTGCTAAAGGCGGCATTTTACCGAATGACATCATTTTGACATTTAACGGTGTTGAATTATTTAGATCCCTTGCTCTAAGAGCGGAACTTGGTAAAATAATCGTTGGTTCCGGTCAAGAAATTGAAGTTACTGTTTTAAGAAACGGGGAAATTTTGACCCTTACTTTGATATTCTAATAATAACTGACTTTTTGATAGTCATCATGAAACAAACCCCATTTTCGCATGGGGTTTGTTTTTTATGACATTCTAAGTTTTGATAGTTCGACTCTTTAGCGAATTTATTAATACTCAAGTGGTCTTTTATTCTCCGCATTGGATGAATTCCACAATCCTTTTCCATTGTTCTTCCTTTGATAACGAAGATTGATTGCAATCGCCGATTGCAAAAATGTGGCTAAGGCTGGTTTGCAAGTAATAGTTAGTGATAATGGTGGTATTATCTCTTAATAAATCTATTTTCGCAACCGTTTGCGGATTAGAAAAGATTAAATAGTCAAAAGTTAGCTTATGATTCGTCGCGTAAGGCGATACTAATATTTGTTCTTCACCAACCACTAGAAAGTTAATATTGGTAAAAAGGTGAGTTGGGATGGGGGCATTGGTAATAATCAACAAATCATAATGCATAGTATTTTTCCTTTGCTTGTAATTATACTAAAAAATTACATGAACTTCAACCGAAAAAGAAGTAGTCAAAATTATATCTTTATGTTAAAACCCGAGTTTGCCACTTCCTCAAAACAGAAAACGTCCATTTCTGAACGTTTTTTGCTTAAAAACATATTAAAAT
>MVZM01000005.1 GCA_002068415.1 Tenericutes bacterium ADurb.BinA124 | reverse complement strand
AAGTTCTAAACTATAAAAACTCTGACAGCCTTTATAATTTAGAACTATCTAAATTACAAATATGTTTATCATAAAATTTTTTTCTACTTTCTATTTACAATCTACCTGCCAAGAGAAAAAACATCTTTTCCTTGACATTAAGAACTGTTTTTGGTAATATATACAAGGCTTTGAAAGAGGCAGTGATATGCGAGGTTGCTGACACTCACGGTTGCGTTGCCAATGCCGTTATTCGTCAGGTAATTCGTATGGAGCCAAGCTACATTTTAAATGGATGCAAAAGGAGGACCAAAAAATGGCAAAACAAGCATTAAGAATCAGATTAGTTTCTTATGATCATCGATTGTTAGATCAATCAGCAAAAAAAATCGTTGATGCGGCTAAAAAGACCGGAGCAGTTGTTTCGGGACCGATTCCGCTTCCAACGGAAAAAGAGGTATTCACGATTATTCGTTCACCGCACAAGTACAAAGACAGTCGGGAACAATTTGAGCGAAGAACTCACAAACGTTTAATCGACATCGTCGAAACCACTCCGAAAACAATGGATGCCTTAATCCATTTGGAGATCCCCGCCGGTGTGGATATTATCTTAAAATAATGAGTAAAGTAGGAGGTGAAACTCATGGCCAAAGGAATCTTAGGTAAAAAAGTCGGAATGACACAAGTTTTCTCCCTAGAAGGAACTTTAATCCCCGTTACGGTAATTGAAGTTACTCCCAATGTGGTATTACAGAAGAAAACAAAAGAAACAGATGGTTATCAATCTGTTCAACTTGGTTATAGCGACAAGCCACAACGACTTGCCACTAAACCGGAAATCGGACATGCCTCAAAGGCAAATGCCAACCCTAAGCGCTTCATCAAAGAAATCGCTGGGGAGGAAATGAATTTCTTTGAGGTCGGTCAAGAGGTTAAAGCAAATATATTCAAGGAAGGCGAAATTGTTGATGTCACCGGAACCAGCAAGGGAAAAGGTTATTCAGGCGCCATCAAACGCCACAATCTTAAAAGAGGCCAAATGGCACATGGCTCCGGTTACCATCGCGGTGCTGGTTCCATGGGCGAACGGACCGCTCTTCGTATTAAAAAAGGTAAGAAAATGGCCGGCCGCATGGGTGGTGAACAAGTTACCATCCAAAATTTAGAAATCGTTAAAATCGATTTAGAAAAAAATATTATGTTAATAAAAGGTAACGTTCCCGGAGCAAATCGCTCTTATGTCGTTGTTACTAACGGTGTAAAAGCGCGCACTCCCGAAGTTAATCCTGAAGCATTAGCGTAGGATAGGAGAAACAGATGCCAAGTATTGAAGTATATAATCAATTGGGTGAAAAAATCGGCAAAACCAATCTTAAAAAGAATGTTTTCGCAATTGAACCCAACATGCAAGTGGTCTATGATGTTGTCAACGCCGAACGAGCTGCCATGCGCCAAGGAACCAGCAAAACCAAAACCCGCACGGAAGTAAGAGGCGGAGGTCGTAAACCGTGGCGTCAAAAAGGCACCGGTCGTTCCCGTCAAGGTAGCATTCGTGCTCCGCAATGGGTTGGCGGTGGGGTCGTTTTTGGTCCAACGCCAAGGAAATATAATGTGAAAGTCAATCGCAAAGTGGTGCAATTGGCTGTTAAATCACTCCTTTCCGACCGCTTTAAAAAGAAGAATATTATCGTTTTAGATAAACTTGAATTAGCCGATTTTCGAACCAAGAGCTTTGTAGCGGTGTTAAACAACTTAAAAATTGTTGGGAAAACGATTTTTATTATTCCGGAAGAAGATTTCAATCTATTCATGGCTAGTCGTAATATTCCTAATGTTTATGTGCAAACCAAACAACATTTGAGCGTATACGATTTAATTAATGCCGATACCTATGTGGCGACGGAAGCCGCCTTAAAACAATATGAGGAGGATTTGAAATAATGAAAGCAAAAAATCCTTTTGAAGTTATCAAGCGTCCACTCATTACCGAGAAATCGACCAAATTAGTCGAACAAGGGAAATACACTTTTGAAGTCATGCAAGGCGTCAACAAAATTGAAGTTGCTAAGGCTGTGGAAGCCGCCTTTAAAGTTAATGTTGTTGCGGTTAATATGATTTCCGGTCGCAAAAAGGAACGCAAAGTTGGTAAGTATACCGGACTGCGTCCGGCGGTACTTAAAGCCGTAGTTACTTTGAAGAAAGGTCAAACTTTAGACGTGTTTGAAGTCTAATAGCTGGAGGAAAACATTATGCCAATTAAAAAATATAATCCGACAACCAATGGACGTCGCGGTATGACCGTCCTTTCATTCCAAGAAATTACGACAACTAAGCCGGAAAAAAGTTTAGTTGCTCCGCTTTCCAAAACAGGCGGCCGTAACAACTTGGGTCATACAACTGTTCGTCATCGTGGTGGTGGACACAAACGCAAATACCGCATTATTGATTTTCGACGGAATAAAGATGATATCATCGGTCGCGTTGCGACGATTGAATATGATCCGAACCGTTCCGCAAACATCGCTTTAATTAATTATGTCGATGGTGAAAAACGTTATATCATTGCTCCGAAAGGTTTAACGGTCGGAAGCAAAATCGTTTCCGGAAATGATGTGGATATTCTTATCGGTAACAGTTTACCACTAGGGAAAATTCCTGTTGGTACTTTTGTTCACAATATTGAATTAACGCCGGGACGCGGTGGACAATTAGTCCGGGCGGCCGGAACCAGCGCCCAAATTTTAGGGCGGGAAGACAAATATGTTATCATCCGCTTAACGAGCGGCGAAGTTCGGAAAATCTTAAGTGTGTGCCGAGCCACCATCGGTGAAGTCGGCAACTCCGATCACGAACTTGTCAATATCGGTAAAGCCGGAAGAACTCGTTATTTAGGCATTCGCCCAACGGTCCGCGGTTCGGCCATGAACCCTAACGATCACCCCCATGGTGGTGGTGAGGGTCGGGCTCCAATCGGTCGGAAAGCACCATTAACTCCGTGGGGTAAAAATGCCCTCGGTGTGAAGACGAGAAACACCAAGAAAAAGTCCTCTAATTTAATTATTAGACGACGAGTAAGCAATTAGGAGGAAAAAGTTTATGGCACGTTCATTAAAAAAAGGCCCGTTTTGCGATGATCACTTAATGAAAAAAGTTCTTGCGCAAACCGCCACCAACAAAAAAGTGATTCAAACATGGTCGCGTCGTTCTACCATTTTCCCCGAATTCATCGGCTTAACCATTGGTGTTTACAATGGGAAATCTCATATTCCGGTTTATGTAACTGAAGATATGGTCGGTCATAAACTAGGAGAATTCGCTCCTACAAGAACTTTCCGTGGCCATGGAAAAGATAAAAAAGCCACGGATAAGAAGTAAGGAGGAAGAATATGGAAGCCAAAGCAATTGCGAAAGTTGTTCGTATCGCTCCTCGTAAAGTTCGCCTCGTTATCGATTTAGTCCGTGGCAAAAAGCTTGCGGAAGCTAATGCGATTTTACGACTGACCCCGAAAGCCGCCAGCAGGGTTGTGGAAAAAGTAATCAAATCGGCAGCTGCTAATGCGGTTAATAATTATAAATTAGATCAAGGCAAGTTGTTCGTTAAAGAAGCATATGTTAACGAAGGACCAACGATGAAAAGATTTTTACCAAGAGCAAAGGGAAGTGCCTCAGCCATTCTGAAAAGAACGAGTCATATTACCGTTGTTCTGGCTGAGAAAGAATAAGGAGGAATCTCATGGGACAAAAAGTTAATCCAATTGGCTTAAGAGTCGGCATCATTCGTGATTGGGATTCTAAATGGTTCGCTAATAAATTAGAAGTACCGGCCTTATTACATGAAGATTTAAAAATTCGTAAATACTTAAGCAATTTTTATAAGAAAGCTTATGTATCAAAAGTAGAAATTGAACGGACCAAAACCAAAATCATGTTAACGATTTATACCGCTAAACCCGGTGTGGTCATTGGTCGTGAAGGTGCAACCAAAACCCAAGCGGTGGAAGAATTGCAAAAATTAACCGGCAAAACGGTTTTCTTAAGTGTTGTAGAAATCAGGAATCCGGATTTGGATGCGGTTTTAGTTGCTCGCAATATTGCGGAACAACTGGAAAACCGAGCTTCCTTCCGTCGTGTCCAAAAAATGGCCATTCAAAAAACCATGCGGGCCGGAGCTAAAGGGATTAAAACCAAAATTTCCGGTCGCTTAGGGGGAGCAGAAATGGCTCGTGAAGAAGGCTACAGTGAAGGCACCGTCCCGCTTCATACCTTGCGGGCGGATATCAATTATGCCTGTGACGAAGCCAAAACCACTTATGGGAAATTAGGCGTTAAAGTTTGGATTTGCTTGGGGGAAGTTTTACCGGAAAAGAAAAACAAGCAGGGGGATAAATAATTATGTTGATGCCCAAAAGAACAAAATTCCGCCGCCCTCATCGCGTTAGTTATGAAGGTAAAGCGAAAGGCGGAAAAGAAATTAATTTCGGTGAATATGGCTTAATGGCCGAAACCGGAACATGGATTACTTCGCAACAAATCGAAGCGGCGCGGATTGCCATGACTCGTTATATGAAACGGGCCGGGAAAGTTTGGATTCGCATCTTCCCGCATCTTGGGATTTCGCATAAACCGCTGGAAGTCCGCATGGGTGGTGGTAAGGGTGCTCCTGACCACTATGTTGCGGTTGTAAAAAGAGGTACGATTATGTTTGAAATTGGTGAAGTTGATGAAGCGACAGCCCGTGAAGCTCTCCGCTTAGCAGCGCACAAATTACCGATTACAACGAAAATTGTGGCCAGAGAAAGTGGTGAGAAATAATGGCTAGAAAAACAAAAAAAGCTGCTGTTGTTGAAAAGAATGTTCGGGAATCCGAAACTGCCAAAATCCGGAAAATGGATGAAGCCACGATTAATAAAAACATCTTGGAATTAAAACAAGAATTATTCAATTTGCGTTTTCAAGCCGCTGTGGGGAAACTGGAGAATACCGCTCAACTTGGAAAAGTTAAAAAACAGATTGCCCGCATGAAAACCGTTTTAACGGAACGAGAAAAGGCTTTGAGATAGGAGACAAGACATGGAAACGACAGAAAAAAAGATTCACCGAGAATATATCGGAAAAGTAGTATCGGATAAAGCAGATAAAACGATTAAAGTGCTTTATACTACCTTTCATCGCCATCCTTTATATGGAAAACGCGTTGAAGTTTCTAAAAAATTGACGGCTCATGATGAAAAGAATGAAGCTAAAATCGGCGACACCGTGCGCATTGTGGAAACAAGACCGCTTTCAAAAACAAAACATTTCCGCTTGCTTGAAGTTATCGAGCGCGCTGAGATTGTTTAGGGAGGATAATCATGATTCAACAAGAAACAAGACTGAAAGTGGCCGATAATTCGGGTGCTAAAGAAATTCTAACGGTCAAGGTTTTAGGCGGAACATCGCGCCGTTATGCCAACATTGGTGATATTATTGTCGCCACGGTAAAGTCGGCAACTCCCGGCAGTGCGGTTAAAAAAGGTGAACTAGTAAAAGCAGTAATTGTGAGAACCAAATCAGGATTAAGAAGAAAAGATGGAACATACATCAAGTTTGATGACAATGCCGCCGTTTTAATTCGTGATGACAAAACCCCGAAAGGGACACGAATTTTTGGGCCCGTTGCTCGCGAACTACGGGATGTAACCGAGTTCATGAAAATTATTTCTTTAGCTCCTGAGGTTCTATAAGGAGGACCTCATGAAAATAAAAAAAGGTGATACCGTTAAAATAATTGCCGGAAACAGCAAAGGCAAAACCGGCAAGGTTTTACAAGTGCTTCCGAAAGAAAATAAAGTTGTAGTTGAGGGCATTGCGGTCGTCTCACGCCACACCAAACCTTCCAACGCTCATCCCGATGGTGGAATTATTAAAAAAGAAGCGGCCATTGATCTTTCCAATGTCCAATACTTTGATACCAAAGGGAATGTGTCAACCAAGGTTGGACATAAGTTTGTTGATGGCAAAAAAGTAAGAGTCGCCAAAAAAACCGGCAATGTCTTAGATAAGTAGGAGGAAGACGATGAATCGAGTTCAAAAAGATTATATCGAAAATGTCAAACCCAAATTAATGAAAAAGTTTGGCTATACTTCCATTATGCAAGTGCCGAAACTGGAAAAAATTGTTGTTAATATGGGTGTTGGCGATGCTATTAGCAATGCTAAATTATTGGATGCGGCTGTCGATGACTTAACGACGATTTCCGGTCAAAAACCGGTTATTTCGAAAGCTAAGAAATCCATTGCTGCCTTCAAGCTTCGTGAAAATGTCGCCATTGGCTGTAAAGTAACTCTTCGTGGGGAAAGAATGTATCATTTCTTCGATAAACTGATTTCGATTTCTTTACCACGTGTTCGTGACTTCCGAGGATTGAGTAAAGACTCCTTTGACGGAAGAGGCAATTATACCATTGGGATTAAAGAACAATTGATTTTCCCGGAAATCAACTACGATAAAGTGTTGAAAGTTCGGGGAATGGATATTGTTGTGGTCACCACGGCCAAAACTGATGCTGAAGGCCGAGAATTATTAACCCAAATGGGAATGCCTTTTAAGAAGTAAGGAGGATTTATGGCAAAGAAATCAATCGTTTTTAGAAGTAAACAAAAACAAAAATTTGCCGTTAGGCAATACACTCGTTGCGAGCGCTGTGGTCGTCCACATGCCGTTTATCGCAAATTTCAATTATGCCGTATTTGCTTTAGAGAATTAGCCAACAAGGGACAAATCCCGGGCGTTACTAAAGCGAGTTGGTAATAGAGCTTGGAAGGAGGCCATCTGAATGGTAATGACTGATCCCATTGCGGATATGCTTACTCGCATTCGTAATGCTAATCAAATGAAACACGAGTATGTGGAAATTCCGGCATCAAGAATTAAGTTAGAGATTTTAAATGTTATTAAGCGCGAAGGTTATATTTATGATGTTGAACTTATCCCTAATGATAAGCAAGGCGTTTTAAAAGTAACCATGAAATATACTGAGAAGAAACAAAGAGTAATCCAAGGTTTGAAAAGAATTTCCAAACCGGGACTGCGTCTTTATGCAAAAGCCAATGAAATGCCCAAGGTCTTAAATGGTTTAGGGATGGCAATTGTATCAACATCAAATGGCGTTATGACTGATAAAGAAGCTCGTCAAAACAATATTGGCGGCGAAGTTATAGCGTTTGTTTGGTAATTAAGGAGGATTAAAATGTCACGTGTTGGTAATAAAACGATTAAATTAGCTCATGGGACAACGGTCACTTTGGGGGCCAATAATCATGTTGAAGTGAAAGGCCCGAAAGGACATATCGCTTATGATTTTCATCCGGATATGATTATTGAAGTCAAAGAAGATTCGGTTCATGTTAGCCGACCGAGCGATTCCATTGAGCATCGATCCCTTCACGGAACAACAAGAGCTCTTTTACACAATATGGTAGAAGGTGTGACCCACGAGTTTTCGAAAACCTTGGAAATTCAAGGAACGGGCTTCAGAGCAACTTTAAAAGGTAAAGTTTTAGTTTTGAATGCCGGATACTCGCATTTAGTGGAAATGCCAATTCCGGAAGGAATAACAGTTGTGGTACCAACGCCCACGGAAGTTACCGTTAGAGGTGTTGATAAACAAGTTGTCGGACAATTCGCCACCGAAATTTATCAGGTTCGCAAACCTGAACCATATCTGGGGAAAGGCATTCGCTTCAAAGGACAAGTTGTTCGTCGTAAAGAAGGAAAGAAAGCGAAGTAGGGAGGAGACGTAAACAAATGATTAAAAAGACATCAAGAAACGAGATGCGTTTGGCTCGCCATTTACGCATTCGCAAGAACATTTCGGGTACGCCGACTCACCCTCGATTAAATGTGTTCCGCTCCAATGCTCACATTTATGCCCAAATTATTGATGACGTTGCTCAAAAAACATTGGTGGCGGCATCAAGTATTGATAAAGAATTAAAATTAACCAATGGTTCCAATATCGAAGCTGCTCGCCAAGTAGGGACGCTCATTGCGAAACGAGCTTTAGAAAACAAGATTGTTACTGTTGTCTTTGACCGCGGTGGCTATCTTTATCACGGTCGGGTTAAAGCTTTAGCCGAAGCAGCTCGTACGGCCGGCTTGAAATTTTAGGAGGTATTGAATGCGTCAAGAATCAAGAAAACCAAAAAGAGAAGCGTTCGTTGAAGTTGTTAAAGAATTTGAAGAACGCGTTGTCAGCATCAATCACGTTGCTAAAGTTGTTAAAGGTGGCCGTCGCTATCGTTTCACCGCCGTTGTTGTCGTCGGAAACAAAAAAGGTCGAGTCGGGTTAGGAACTGGCAAAGCAATTGAAGTTCCGGATGCGATTAAAAAAGCGGTGGAAGATGCCAAGAAAAACATGATTGAAGTTCCCATTGTTAACAATACTATTCCCCATGAAATTACCGGTGTTCATGGCGCCGGTCGCGTTTTCTTAAAACCGGCCAAAGAAGGAACAGGCATTATTGCTGGGGGTCCGGTGCGGGCGGTGGTCGAATTAGCGGGTATTCAAGACATTTTATCAAAATCATTAGGATCAGCGACGCCGATAAATATCGTCAGAGCGACTGTCAAAGGTTTGCAAGAATTGCGGACTGTTGAACAAGTAAGTGCGATTCGCAACAAAACACCTGAGGAGATTTTAGGATAATATGAAGACTAAAGAAATTAAAATCAAATTAGTTAAAAGCGCTATTGCTCGCAAGCCTCATCAAAGCAAAACTTTAAAAGCTCTTGGCTTAACGAAGATCAACCAAATTGTTACTAAAAAAGACAATGATGCCATTCGTGGCATGATTGCAACGGTTGCTCATTTGGTTGAGGTTCAATAGGAGGATGACATGAAACTACATGAATTAAAACCCGTACCTGGGGCGCGCCGTAGCAAGAATATTGTAGGGCGAGGGACATCCAGCGGCATGGGAAAAACAAGCGGTCGTGGTCATAAAGGTCAAAACTCTCGTTCCGGCGGTGGTGTGCGTCCGGCTTATGAAGGTGGACAAACACCCTTATTCAAACGTTTCCCGAAACGCGGTTTCACTAATCATACCCGTAAGGAATATGAAATTGTCAATCTTTCACAATTAAATGTGTTTAAAGAGGGAACTAAAGTTAATCATGATAAATTATTTAAACAAGGATTAATTGATAAAAAAGAAAGCATTGTAAAAATTTTAGGAAATGGGACTTTAACAATAAAATTAACCGTCATTGCTAATAAATTTTCAGAAGCTGCTAAAAAAGGGATTGTTGACGCTGGCGGAAAAATCGAGGTGATTTAATTGGCATTGAAGAACGCAAAAGTAATTAAAATGCTCTTGTTTACCGCCCTGATTCTCTTAATCTGGCGTTTGGCTTATCATATCCAACTACCGTTAATTAACCGTGATTTTTTAGGAACAGAAAGCTCGATTTTCGGTTTCTTAAATGTCTTTAGCGGGGGAGCGCTAGCCAATTACTCGATTGTTGCTTTAGGTATTTCGCCCTATATTACTGCTTCCATCGTCATTCAATTATTGCAAATGGATATCGTTCCGGCTTTAAAAGAATGGGCGGAAGAAGGTGAAACCGGAAAACGAAAACTGAACCAACTGACGAGATACTTAGCTTTAGGTTTAGCTTTTGTTCAAGCCTTAACCATTACTTTAGGCATTGCCGCTTATTATGGTGATATTTTCAAACTCGGTGTGGAAACTAATATCTTCACCTATGTTTATCTCGCTTTAGTGATGACAGCCGGGACGGCTTTCGTCTTGTGGCTTGCGGAAAAAATCACTTTGAAAGGGATTGGCAACGGAACCTCGATGTTCATCGTGGCCGGGATTGTTGCCAGTTTCCCAAGGATGATTTCGGACTTAATTAAAAAATTTATTGCTGCTCCTGAAGGCAATTCCGTTGGTGATATTTTCATCTTTTTTGGGGTCTTATTATTAATGATTGCCATCGTTGTTGGGGTTGTTTTTATGGAAGCTGCGCAACGAAAAATTCCTATTCAATATGCTAATCGTCCGGCGGCGGCAGCTTTCCGCGGTAAATCGGAATCGAATATTCCCATTAAGCTTAATTCCGCTTCGGTTATTCCCGTCATCTTTGCAAGTACCTTAATGAGCTTACCAACGACGATTGTTAACTTCTTAGATCAAAGCAATAATGTCGTTTACTGGATTGGTCAAATTTTCAATTATACCAACCCCATTGGCTTTGCGGTTTATATTATATTGATTTTCGTGTTCTCGTTCTTCTATTCTTTCTTACAAATGAATCCTGAGAAGATGGCCGAAAATTTACGGAAACAAAATGCTTATGTTCCCGGTATTCGTCCGGGTGCGGAAACAGCATCATATATTTCTCGTGTTTTGTTTAAAATTACGATGGTTGGTGCGACTTACTTAGCTATTGTAGCGTCCTTACCAATTATTATGAGCTTTATTTTTGATCTTCCGGCTTCGGTTCAAGTTGGGGGAACCAGCTTAATTATCGTTGTTGGTGTTGCTATTGAAACAGCTAAACAATTGAAAACACAAGCTCAAGAAAAACAATACCGTGGTTTCATTGATTAAGGTAGAAGCATGCGTTTATTAATCATGGGACCTCCCGGTGCGGGCAAAGGTAGCCAAGCACCGCTTCTTAAAAAAACATACGGTATTCCTCATATATCGACCGGCGATATGTTTCGTGCGGCGATTAAACAGGGAACACCCTTAGGAATCCAAGCGAAAGCATATACCGATAAAGGCGAACTTGTTCCTGATCAAGTCACGATTAATATTGTGAAAGAACGATTGCAGGAACCGGATTGCCAAGCGGGCTTTTTGCTCGATGGTTTTCCGAGAACAATTGCTCAAGCTAAGGCGCTGGATGTTATTTTGAAAGAAATGAATATTAGCTTAGATGCGGTTATTAATATTAACGTCCCCGATGACATTCTTATTCAACGGATGAGCGGTCGTCGGATGTGCCGTCAATGTGGAGCTTCCTACCACATCACGAACATTCCTCCGCAAGTAGCGAATGTTTGTGATGTTTGTGGCGGTTCCTTATACCAACGAAAAGATGACAGTCTTGAAACGGTGGGAAATCGTTTGGAAGTATATTATAAGCAAACCCAACCCCTCCTCGATTATTATGCCCAAAGCGGTTTAATCCATCATATTAATGGAGCGAAAGATGTGGAGGACACCTTTAATCAAGTGAAAACTATCTTGGAGGAGCTTCATGATTTCCATTAAAAGTCCAAGAGAAATTGAGTTGATGAAAGAAGCGGGAAGAATTGTCGCTTTGGCTCATCGAAAAGTCCAGGAGGCAATTGTTCCCGGCATTTCAACTTATGAATTGGATAAGATTGCGGAAAAAGTGATTTTGGAAAATGGCGCAATACCGTCATTTAAAGGTTATCATGGGTTTCCCGCTTCCATTTGTGCTTCCATCAATCAAGTTGTGATTCATGGGATTCCGAGCAAAAAAATTATTTTAAAACATGGCGATATTATTGCTATCGATATCGGTGCTTGTTATGAAGGTTACCACGGCGATAGCGCTATGACGCACGGAGTTGGTGAAATCAGTGAAGCGCGTAAGCGATTACTGACAATTACCGAACAAGCCCTCTTTGCGGGCTTAGAATTTGCGAAACCATTAAATCGTTTATCCGATATTTCTCATGCCATCGAACAATTTGTGTTGGCTCATGGCTACAGTGTTGTAAAAGACTTTACCGGCCACGGAATTGGGACAAACATGCATGAAGACCCGATGATTCCCAATTATGGGAAACCGGGTTATGGCCCCATTTTAAAACCAGGCATGACTCTCGCCATCGAGCCGATGGTCAATGCCGGCAAAGAAGATGTCCGCATTTTAGCGGATGATTGGACCACCGTGACAGTCGATGGGGCGGACAGCGCTCATTTCGAGCATACCATCGTGATTACGGAAACCGGATATATGATTTTAACGAAGGAGGCTTAATTCGTGTCTAAAAATGATGTCATAGAATTAAAAGGAACAGTTATCGATGCCCTGCCCAACACCATTTTTAAGGTGCAATTAGACAATGGGCATCAAATCGTGGCCCACGTTTCTGGTAAAATACGGATGAATTTCATCACAATTTTACCAGGTGATAAAGTAACTGTTGAATTGTCGCCATACGACTTAACACGTGGCCGCATTACTTACCGTCATAAGTAAGCTTTCCAATTATTAGGAGGAAATTCATAATGAAAGTAAGACCATCAGTCAAACCAATTTGTGATCATTGTAAAGTGATCTATCGCAAGGGTCGGGTTATGATTATCTGCAAGAACCCGAAACATAAACAAAGACAAGGCTAATAGGAGGTGCAAAACAAATGGCACGTATAGCTGGTGTTGATATTCCAAGAGATAAACATGTTGATGTTTCGTTAACCTATATTTTCGGAATTGGAAGACCAACCGCCATTGAATTATTAAAAAAAGCTAATGTCAATCCGGACAAACGCGTTCGCGATTTGACTGAAGAAGAATTGGCAGCCATTCGTAAAGAAGTCGCTGCATATAAAGTTGAAGGTGATTTACGTCGTGAAATCACCATGAATATTAAGAGATTAATGGAAATCGGATGCTATCGCGGTATTCGTCATCGCCGTGGTTTGCCTGTGCGCGGACAAAACACCCGTTGCAACGCTCGAACCCGCAAAGGGAAAGCCAAAACTGTGGCTAACAAGAAGAAGTAGAAAGGAGAACGCAAGATGGCAACTACTAAAACTCGTACTAAACGTAAAGTTAAAAAGAATATCCCAAACGGCGCGGCTCACATTCATTCTACTTTTAATAACACGATTATTACCATTACCGATACCGTCGGTAACGCCATTGCGTGGAGCAGTGCCGGGGCTCTCGGTTTTCGTGGCAGTAAAAAGTCGACTCCTTTTGCTGCTCAAATGGCTTCCGAAGCTGCGGCTAAAGCGGCTTTAGCGCAAGGAATGATTAAGGTTGAAGTTTCTGTTCGCGGACCTGGTCCGGGACGTGAAGCGGCAATTAGATCATTACAAATCGCCGGATTGGAAATTACTTCGATTAGAGATGTGACTCCCATTCCTCACAATGGCTGCCGTCCACCAAAACGACCTCGCGGATAAAAACAATTAAAAATCAATAAGGAGGAAACGAATTGAGAAAATTCGAATTTATTAAACCTCAAACAATTGTTGAAGGTAATGAAAACGAAGGCTACGGGAAATTTACGATTACACCTCTGGAACGAGGTTACGGAATTACCCTAGGTAATGCTTTGCGTCGTGTTCTCTTGTCATCAATGCCCGGCATCGCCATTGTTGCTGTGGAAATTGAAGGCGTCGAACATGAATTTATGGCTATTGATGGAATTCGCGAAGATGTTACGGAAATTATCCTGAATTTAAAGAACATTATTATTACGGTTTCCGAAGACAAATTATTTAAAGCCATGCCCCATAATCCTCAAGATTTAATTGAGTTAAGCATTGTTGCGGAAGGCGAACGCGTCATTACGGCTGGTGATTTAGAAATCAGCAGTGAATATACGATTGTCAATCCCGAGCAGGTGATTGCTAACTTAGAAAAAAATGCTCGTTTTAAGGCTAAGTTTTTTGCTCGTCGGGGCGTTGGTTATGTTGGTGCCGAAGAAAACAAAGTTTTCTGCAAAGACAAAAACGGTAACACCATCATCAGTCGCATCGCCACGGATGCCATTTATACTCCGGTGACGAAAGTAAGATACGATGTGGAAAAAACCCGGGTTGATGAAAATGTTGATTATGAAAAACTAACCATGGAAGTGTGGACTAATAAGTCCATTACCGCTGCTAATGCCGCATCATTAGCCTCGAAGTTCTTAATCGATCATTTTGTAGTGGTAGCAAGATTAAATGAAATTGTCATTGAACAAGATTATATGTACGAACGCGAAGAAAAAATCACGAACAGGAAATTGGAAAAGAAGATTGAGGAGTTGGATTTATCGGTTCGTTCTTATAACTGCTTAAAGCGCGCTGGCATCAATACCGTTGGTGAGTTAGCCCAAAAGGCGGAAGAAGAAATGATGCGAGTACGTAATTTAGGTCGTAAATCACTGAAGGAAGTTGTACAAAAACTACGAGAAATTGGTCTTGATTTACGCCGTTCATATGATTCGGATTACGATTATTCAGATTTTGATGATGATTCAGATGATTCGTCAGATGACCTTAACTAAAACTATTCCTGAAGGAGGAAACTAATATGGCATTAGGATATCGTCGATTAGGACGTAATTCCGCCCAACGCAAAGCGTTGTTGCGTGATTTGGTTACGGATTTAATCATTAACGAAAAGATTGAAACAACATATCATAAAGCCAAGGAACTTCAAAAGTTAGCGGATAAAATGGTGACACTTGGTAAAGCCAATACTTTATCATCCCGTGTCAAAGCAGCGCAGATGGTTCGTTTCGAATTTGTTGACGAGAAAACCGAACAATATGCAATTCAAAAACTATTTTCCGATATCGCTGTGAGATATAAAGACCGCAAAGGCGGATACACCCGCGTTTTAAAACTTATGCCGCGTCTTGGTGATTCTGCTCCGATGGCTATTATTGAATTTGTATGAGAAAAACCCCTGAAAAGGGGTTTTTTGTTTGGAAGAAATTAATATTTTTAATTAATAATTTTTAGCCAAAACAATTTAACACTATCCTATATTAGCGATTGACTTGTAAAAAGAGGAAAAATTTGGTAAAATATGACATTGTAAAAGGTGATAAAATATGAAAAAATTCGACATCATCGTTATTTCCATTGTTTTTTTGTTTGCCGCTTTTTTATATTTTATGTATTTCAGTTCCTTTGGGCGTCCCGATAATTTAACAGTAGAAGTTTATTACCGCAACATGGTGATTTATTCCATCGATATTGATGAAGATACGGATGTGACGGTGGAAATCACAGCGGATGATTATCTATTGACAGTAAAAATCGGTGATTTAACGAAAACTTATGATATTACTTCTGATAAGCATCTCATTAATACTATCCACATCACCAAACCGCTTGTGGAAATGACACAAGCTAATTGCAAGAATCAATATTGCATGCATATGAAACTGCGTCCCAATTATCCGTCACCGATTGTGTGTACTAACGGCATCATGGTTCGTTATGTCACAAAAGAAATCATTATCGAGGTCTAAAATGATTAAAGTAGAACACATTAATTTTTCATATCGCCCTAACGAACCGGTTATTCGTGATGTTTCTTTTACCATTAAAAAAGGCGAGTTTGTTTGCATTCTTGGCCATAACGGCAGCGGGAAATCGACGATTGCGAAATTGTTAACCGGACTTCTTTCGGTTGACAGCGGTGCGATTTATATTAAGGGCTTATTGCTCAATGAGAACAATATTAACGAAATTCGCCAGCAGGTCGGCATTGTTTTCCAAAATCCGGACAATCAATTTGTCGGTGTAACCGTCAAAGACGATATTGCTTTCGGTTTGGAAAACCGCCAATTTCCGCGTGAAACGATGCTTGAGTTAATTGATAAGTATTCTAAATTAGTCAATATGGAAAATTTTTTGGATTATAATCCGGAAAATTTATCGGGTGGCGAAAAACAAAGAGTTGCGATTGCCGGAGTGTTGGCTGCCAATCCGGAAATTATCATTTTTGATGAATCCACATCGATGCTTGATCCCAAGGGGGTCAAAGAAGTCACCGACATCATCAACACCCTCAAAGGTCACAAAACGATTATTGCCATTACTCACAATTTAAACGAAGCCGTTTTTGCGGACCGTGTCATTGTCTTATCACAAGGTGGAGTTATTTTAAATGATACTCCTGAAGTTGTTTTTACTCACAAAGAACTCCTAAAAAACAGTTCTTTGGATATTTTGGAAAGCATGAAATTAATGGAATTAATTGAAAAAAATGAGCATTTAAAAAATAAACAGGAAATCGAGGCGATGTTATGGGAATACTCTTTTCAAAAGTAGCTTTTGCCTATTACCGACCTCGTAAGAAACAATATCTTCGTTATATTCTTGAAGATATCAATTTAAACATTGCCGAACAAGATGAAATGATTGCCATTGTCGGTCATACCGGCAGCGGTAAATCAACTTTGGTGCAAATGATGAACGCTTTGCTTTTGCCGACTGCGGGCGAAGTGACGCTTTTTAAAACTAAAATCACGCCGACAGTAAAATTAAAACCGATTCGCCAAAAGGTCGGTTTGGTTTTTCAGTTTCCGGAATATCAGATTTTTGAGGAAAATGTAAAAAAAGAAATCATGTTTGGACCGAAAAACTTTAAAATGCCGAATTTGGAACAAACAGCTCTTGAAGCAGCCCAAGTTATGGGCATTACCGACTTATTGGAGCGCAGCCCCTTTACGTTGTCGGGTGGGCAACTTCGTAAGGTGGCGATTGCTTCCATTTTAGCAACCAATCCGGATGTACTCATTTTAGATGAACCGACAGTGGGTTTGGATCCTTTAGCTAAACGGGAATTACTCGATTTTCTCCAAAAACTCCATGATGATTTTCACAAATCCATTATTATTATTACCCATGATATGGAAGTTGTTTCGCAATACATTAAACGTGTAATTGTTTTAAAAGAAGGAAAGATTATTTATGACGGCTCAAAAAAACAATTGTTTGCGAAGGACGATTTAATGGATAAATATAATCTCAATTATCCGAGTACGGTTAAGATTTTGCGAGCTTTGGAAGCCCGCTTCCATTGTGGGCTCGATGTCAATCAACACTCAATTGAAGCTGCTTATGCGGAAATCTGTCGTTGTTTTGGTGAACGCCATGAATAGCAAAGTCGTTTTTGGTCAATATTATCATGTCGATTCTTGGATGCATCGTTTGGATCCACGGACGAAGATTGTCGTAATTTTTTTAATGATTGTGTCTTTGTTTTTGCTTAGACAGCTGGTGTCGCTTCTTGTTGCTTTCATCGTGACGGCAGTTCTTGTTATCAGCAGCAAAGTGCCGTTTTCTAAATTCTTAGGCAGTTTAAAAATGATAACGATGCTGTTGTTTATCACGGTTATTTTTCAGGTGTTACTAAGTAAAGCCGGGAATGCCATCCCCTTTGCTTTGGAACTCAATGTTCTAAACGGTAGTATTATTTTAATCAGTTTTATTTTGTTTTTTCTTTCGCGACGATTTATTCGCAAAGGCCGGTTTTTACTGTTTGTGGTATTGTTTTTAGGATCATTTGTGATTCAGTATTATTTAATAATCGGACCGAAAATTATCAATTATAAGCTCGTTATTTATGAAGCCGGCTTACTTTCCTCCGCCAAGATTATTACAAGAATTGTTTCTTTGATTTTTATTTCCGCATTATTAACCTTAACAACGAAACCGACGGATTTAAATAATGGTTTAGAATCACTATTGAAACCGCTGAAACTTTTAAAAGTTAATGTCAGCATTATGACGATGATGATTTCAATTTCCTTAAGGTTTATTCCGACACTATTCAACGAAGCCGAAAAAATCCTGAAAGCCCAAGCCTCACGGGGAGTGGACTTTAAAGAAAGTCGTTTTAAGGATAAAATTACCCAAATTGTTTCTTTGCTGGTGCCGATGTTTGTTATTTCTTATAAACGAGCCGGCGATTTAGCCGATGCGATGGAAGCAAGGGGCTATATTCCGGAAGCAACGCGGACAAGCATTAACCAATTAACTTATAAATGGTTTGATATCTTAACATTAATTGTGAGTGTTGTAATGATAACCGGATTGATTGTGGTAAGGGTGACGGGTTGGTATGCGTTATAAATGTATAGTTGCTTATGACGGCACGCTTTTTCACGGGTTTCAAACGCAGGGTCATTTACGAACTGTCCAAAGCGAAATTGAACAAGTTTTACTGGCGATTAACAAAGAAGCAACAATGATTTATCCGTCGGGAAGAACCGATGCCGGTGTGCATGCCCATGGGCAAGTCTTTCATTTTGATTCCGCAATTGACATCCCGGAACAAAACATGAAAAATGCCCTTAATACACGGTTGCCAAGAGATATTTATATTAAAGATGTTGTGATAGTTGATGAAGATTTTCATGCCCGCTTCAGTGCGATTGCGAAAGAATACCATTACTTAATTGACTTTTCCGAACGAGACCCCCTTCTAAAAAACTATCGCTATTATTGTCCGTTTCACCATGTTGATATTGACAGTTTTATTGCCGCTTTCAAGTTGTTTGAAGGTGAGCATGATTTTCGTTCTTTTACAAAAAACCAGCAATTAAGTGATACTACGAGGAGGATTTTTCAGATTAGCGCCAAGCAGGAAAATGCCCTTGTGACGATTAAAATCGTCGGTAATGGTTTTATGCGCCACATGGTGCGTATTTTAGTGGCAATGGCTTTAGAAGTAGGGAGGAATAAAATTACCTTTGAAAGACTAAAATACATTATGGAGCAAAAAAACCGGTTTTTATCGCCTAAAATTGTGCCATCTTCAGGATTGTATTTATTTGCGGTTTATTACTCACAAGAAGAATTAAAACAAAGGTTAAAGCAAGATAATTAAAAAACGACTGATTGAAAAGTAAATCAGTCGTTTTGTTATTCAGGAGTTAAATAATCATCATCTTTTTTAAATTTAATTTTTCGAATGCGAGAAATACCCATAATAATCAACAGAATCAAGATATTGATGAGGACAATGGTGGAACCGGTCGGCAAGTTTAAATAGTAACTTAAAGTAAAGCCGCCAATAACCGAGATTTCAGAAAAGATAATGGCGGAAACAATTGTATTTTTGAAGGAATCACCGACAAGAATGGCGGCGGCTACGGGCACAATCATCAGTGAAGATATTAACAAAACGCCAACTAAATCCAAAAAAATGGAGATAACTAAGGATAAAATAATGGTAATGGCAAGTTGGAAGAGGCGAATATTGATGCCGGAAACCTGAGCATAGACTTCATCGAAACACAAAGACACAATTTTCTTATAAAAAATAATGGATAAAGTAATCACAATGACGCTTAAACTGAGAATTAAAATAATGTCACGAGCGTTAATGCTGTAAATGGAACCGAACAACAGTCCTGTTGTCCAGTTGGTGGAGATACCGGGGGTTAAATAAATGAATAATCCACTAAGCGCAACCCCGAAACTAAGGAGAATCGGCATGGACAACTCTTTGTAATTCTTATAAAAACCGCGTAATTTTTCAATAATAAAGGTACCGGCGACTGAGAAAACCACGCCCATTAAAATGGGATCAAGACCAAACCAGCTGGGGGGGATTATTTTTGCTAAGAAAACACCGACAGCAACCCCGGCCAAGGAAAAGTGACTGAGGGTATCAGCAATGAAGGAAAGCCGCCGAATGACGACGACCGTCCCGATTAAAGGAGCAAGAACGCCAACACAAATACCGGCAATAAATGCATAACGGTAAAACGGCGAATCAATTAAACTTTGGAAAATGTTGGTAAGAATTATTAATTCCATTTTCCGGCCTCCACAAAGCGATATTCACCGAAATCGCTCATTGACAGAAAATAATCAGTTAAATCGCGGACATATTCAATTTCGTGAGTTGAGATAATAATTGTTACGCCTTGTTTTTTTAGTTCGGTGAGGATTTTCACAACCCCTTTAATATTCTCTAAATCAACGCCGACCGTCGGCTCATCCAAAATAAGTAGTTTGGGGTGGTTTAAGAGAGCCCGGGCGATAAAAACGCGTTGCAATTGGCCACCGGATAGGGTGTTGACATTTTCTCGGTAAAAGGTATTTAAATCAAGAGCATTAATAACCGAGGTATAATAAGCATCTTTACGATGAAGATAAGCGGAAGAGAGAACTTCGGAAACGGTTATCGGAAATTCATAACTGAATTCAATTCGTTGCGGGACATAACCGACATTTTGAAAGCGTTGAATTTTATTAATATCTTGGTCGTTTAAAAAAATGGTGTCGTCCGCTATTTTCACAAGCTTGAGCAAGCATTTAATGAAGGTGCTTTTCCCGGAACCATTTTTGCCAACAATGGTTAAAAAGTCACCGGAATTAATCGCAAATGTTAGTTTGTTGAGAACGATTTTTTGGGTGTATGCAAATGTTAAATTGTTGACTTTGATATTCATGAGGCTACCACCTAGCGCCATTTTACCATAAAAGAACCCCTAAAACAAGGAAAAACCGGAATTGTTCCGTTGGGGAATTTAATTTGCCTTTTGAGGTAATTTATGAGATAATTAACTGTCCAATAAAAACGAGGTTATTATGATTAAATTTATAACTTTTGAAGGTGGCGAAGGCAGCGGAAAAACCACCATCATTGATAATTTATTAAAAGATTTATCGGCTTTAGGCTTTGATGTTGTGAAAACAAGGGAACCGGGCGGCAGCAAGATTGCGGAAGAAATTCGCCATGTTATTTTAAATAAAGAAAACACGGCGATGGATTATCGGGCAGAAGCATTGTTATATGCTGCCAGTCGTCGTCAACATTTGCAAGAAGTTATCGTTCCTTCCTTAAAAGCTAATAAATTAGTTCTTTGCGATCGCTATTTAGATTCTTCCTTGGCCTATCAAGGTTATGCTCGGGGTTTGGGGATTGATCAAGTTTACCAAATTAATCAATATGCGACGGAAGGCTTGCTTCCGGATTTAACCTTCTACATTGATGTTGACCCGCAAATTGGTTTATCTCGGATTCAAAGTGCCCACCGGACGGTGGACCGTCTTGACTTGGAAACCGCCAATTTTCATAAGTTAGTCCGCAATGGTTATTTAGAAGTGGCGAAAATGTTTCCCCAGCGCATTATTACCATTGACGGAAAGCGACCGATTTTGGAAATTTATGAAGAAATTAAAAACATTATTCTTGAGAAAATGAATGCGGTCACAAAGGAAGCAAAATAAGGATAATCAAAGCTCACTTTAATTACTTAATTTAGAGATATCATATCAGTTTTATGCTCATTCAAGTGCAAACATAGTTTGTTGTTTCCAACAAAAAACAGACCGTGGGGTCTGTTTTTTAATGTCCGTAACGTTTGTTGAATTCTTCATCGGGCATAGCCAACAGTAAAATGCCTTCAACCAAGCCGATAATGGCCGGGATGCCCGTCCAAAAGAAAAAGGCATAAAGAATACCGGTTCCGGTTTGACCTAAATAAAATTTGTGAACGCCAAAGATACCTAAGAAAATACCAAACAAGCCGGCAATATATTTGTTTTTTCCGTTGGCGGTTGTCGGTGCAAAAGGATCGCGATAATCGGTTTTTCTTTGAACTATCACACCGCAGTTTAAACATACTTCTTGGTTTTCATTAAGCTCTGCTCCGCAGTTTGTACAATATTTTCCCATATGACCTTCCTTTCTTCATAAGATATTATAACATATATTTTTTAAAAATATAAAAAATTACCTTAAACTTACAAAAACATTACAATTAGTGGGTTTTTATTGTTTTTTGTCGTTATTTTTGTTACAATAATTATGATAATTAAGGAGAAAATAAGGGTGCGTTTTGCTGCAGTATTAAGAAATCAAAAAAAAGTTATCAAACTTTTTCAAAACAGTTTAAAAAAGAATCGCTTTGTGCACACTTATTTATTTGAGGGTGCTAAGGGGACATCGAAACGGGAAGCCGCGTACTACTTTGCGGCTTTAATGCTGTGTACCGGGGTCTCAAAGCCTTGTTTAGAGTGCGAAAACTGTCATAAGGTGATGAAAGAAATTCATCCGAGCGTTTTTTATGTTGCTCCAGATAATGGGATGATTAAAAAAGAACAAGCGGAAGCCCTAGAAAAAGAGTTTTCGATGACAGCTTTAACGGAAGGAAAGCGGATTTATATTATTGATGAAATTGATAAAGCCAATGCCAGTGCCGCTAACTCCCTTTTAAAGTTATTAGAAGAACTAAGTGGCGACAACTATGTTATTATGACCACAGAAAATATTAACAATGTGTTATCAACGATTAAATCGCGGTCGCAAATTGTTTCTTTTGACCGGATTCCGGTGGAAGAAGTGGCGACAGAATTAATTAACAAGGGCATTGAAGCGGAAACGGCTTTTGTTTTTGCTCGGGAATCTAATAGTGCTTCTGAAGTGTTGATGATCTTGCAAGATGAAAAAGTTCTTCCGATTTATGAGTTAGCCAAAAAAGTCGCCGTTGCCATCTGTAACCCCGCTTTGCATCCCTTATTAACCCTAATTAATGAAGGTGATAGTTTAGTGAAAGAACCAAATAAACGCTATCATCAATTGTTTGTTGACTTATTATTGTCCGTGGCCAATGATAAATTATATTATATTACTAATCAAATTAACAAAATAGCGTTTCGTGATTTAATGCAAATTATTAGTGATCAAGTTTGTTTAAAGCAAGACAAAATAATTAAAGAGGTCGAAACGATTTTAAAATTTAAACAGCGATTGCGTTACAATGTCAACTTGGAACTTTTTTATGCGCAGTTGTTCATTGAATTAAAACAGATTTAGAAAGAGAAGAAATTATGATTAAAGTTGTTGGAATCGGCTTTCGAGAAGTCGGAAAAATATATTGGTTTAATCCCTTTCCCTTGCATGTCCATCTTAACGAAAAAGTTATTGTGGAGACGGTTCGGGGGTATGAACTGGGGACAGTTATCCAAGAAGCTCGGGAAATCGATGATGCGGAAATTGAAAGAGAAATAAAACCGATTGTTAGGATTGCTACCAAGGCGGATATTTTGGCCTATGAAGAAAACTTGGAAAAAGCGAAAATAGCTTTGGAAACATGTCGTCATATTATTAAAAATCATCAATTAGAAATGAAATTGCTGGATTGTGAATATACCATTGACCGCCAAAAAATTATTATTTATTATACAGCGGAAGGACGCGTTGACTTTCGCGAATTGTTGAAAGATTTAGCAAGTGAATTTCGCATTCGGATTGAACTGCGTCAGGTTGGCCCTCGTGAAGGGGCGAAGTTTATTGGTGGTATGGGGCCTTGCGGTCGTGCGGTTTGCTGTGTTTCCCATTTAAGGGAATTTGGGCAAGTGACCATGAAAATGGCTAAAGACCAAGGTATGACATTAAGTTCATCAAAAGTCGCCGGTTTGTGTGGCAAATTAATGTGTTGCATTGCTTATGAAAATGATTTATATCAAGAGTTGCGAGCTCGGATTCCTTTGGTTGGTGATATGGTCAAGACGCCAACTTGCGATGGATGCAAAGTTGTCAGTGTTGATTTGTTAAGGGAGATTGTGAAAACCGCTAACGGCGATAATATTGAAGTTTGGCAAGCCAAAGATTTAGTTAAACTTTCCGGTCATGAAGAAGATGTTAAACCGGAAGACTTAACCGATGATGTTGTGGACAACAATGGAAATGATTCATGATTTATTGGGGCATGACCAGTTAAAAATCATTCAAAAAGAAGGGATGTTTGCTTTCTCATTAGATTCCATGCTCTTAGCTGATTTTGTTGTTACCAAAAACATTCCCCAAAGAATTATTGATTTGGGTTGTGGTAATGCGCCGATTCCCCTTTATTTAACGCTTAAAACCACTTCACCGATTATCGGTGTGGAATTACAAAGTGAAGCCTTTACTTTAGCGGTTCGCAGTGTTGCCCTCAACCATAAACAAGAGCAGATTACCATTCTTCAGGCTGATATTAAAAATGTTCACCAACAGCTGGGAGCGAATACCTTTGATATTGTTACCAGTAATCCCCCCTATTTTAAATATCATCACCACAGCCGTACCAACCAAAGCGATTTTTTAACAATCGCCCGCCATGAAGTAAAAATCACGCTTGCGGATATCATTACCGAAGCAAGAAAATTATTAAAAACCAAGGGCTCGCTTTATATGGTTCATCGTTGTGAACGACTTGCGGAAATTGTTTCTTTACTTGAAGAAAATCATTTTGGGATTAAACGAATACGCTTTGTTTATCCGCGGGTGGATTCCGCTTCGGCGCTCTTATTTTTGTTTGAAGCCAAGCAAAACCAAAAACACGATGTTGTTGTTGAGCCGCCCTTATATGTTTTAAAGACCGATGAACAATATACGGATGAAGCCTTAGCGATTTTTAATTTTAAAAAACCTCAGTAATTATTAAATTGATAAAAAAATATGTTATAATAGAGAAAAGGAGTTGATTACATGTTTTTAAGTTTATTATCACGGGAAGAAAAATATTATTTTATTGATTTGTTAGCGTTAATTGTCAGTGTTGATGGCAACACCACGGAATTGGAAAAACAAATTGTCAATCGACTCAAATTTGAAATTGGCGAAGATATTCTTAAATATCGCAAAAGTTCACTTTCCAAAGAAAAATTAATTGAGTATTTTGCGCAGAAACCCAAATCAACTAAAAACATTGTCTTTATGAATTTAATCAGTTCATTTTTGTACGATGAATTTTATTGTGCGGAAGAACATTTTTTAATGGAAGAAATTCAAAACAAATTTGAAATTACGAATAAAAAACGCGCTGAACTAATGAAAGTTGTTTATGCTGAACGCGATGTTCGGGAAAAGGCGCGTCGAGTTATTTCTGAATGAAGAACGTGCCATCATATTTGTCAGCAAGCCCTACCCTCTATTTGGTTCCAACCCCGATTGGTAATTTATCGGATATGACTTTTCGGGCCGTTGAAACTTTACAAGCGGTTGATTATATTTTTGCTGAAGACACCCGTGTGACTAAGGTTTTACTTAGTCACTTTCATATTGCGACTCCGCTTTTGAGTTATCATCTTTTTAATGAAGACGAAAAAGGGGATGATATTTTAGAATTACTTAGTAAGGGGCATAATATTGCCGTCGTTAGCGATGCCGGGATGCCGGGGATTAGCGATCCGGGTTTTCTCGTTGCCAGGAAAGCCATTGCCGCCGGATTTAAAGTAGTTGCTTTACCGGGCCCGGTGGCCTTTGTGCCGGCTTTAGTGGCGTCAGGCTTACCATGTGAGCAATTTTCTTTTTTCGGTTTTTTAAATCATCGGCAATCCTTACGCAAAAAAACACTCTTGCAATTAGTTAACCGGGAAGAAACATTAATTTTTTATGAATCCGTGCACCGCATTAAGGCCTTTTTAAACGATGCTTATACCATCTTCGGCAATCGGGAAGTTGTGATTGCCAGAGAACTGACCAAGAAATATGAAGAGTATATTCGTGGCCATTTAGCGGATGTTATTAATCGGGAATGGGAATTAAAAGGCGAGTTTGTGGTGATGATTAAAGGAAGCAAACAAGCTTTACTGGCGGTGGAACTTAATAAAAAAACTGTAGAAGAACATTATCAATTTTATCTAGATCAAAATATTGATGCGAAGGAAGCCATGAAGAAAGTGGCAAAAGACCGCCAAATGGCAAAAAGTGAAATTTATCGAGAACTCCTAAAACCATCAAAGTGATGGTTTTTTTCAAGAAAGCATTTTTGACTTTATTAACCATTAATTTAATGCTATAATATGAAAAGGTGATACATGTTGAAAGTTAAACACTTAAACTTTAATTGGCTCTTTTGCCCTTATTATCAAGATGAGCATTTGCGTGATTATGCGAACCATGAAGGTTTTTTGGTCGTTGATCTTCCGCATAGCAGCCAAGAGTATGCTTACAATTATCTTAACGAACCAGCTTGTTTTGGGAAATATACATATAAATATTGTTTAAAAAAAGAAGAACTTGATTTATCTACTGATGTTTGTTATTCGTTATTATTTAAAGGGGTTGCCCACCAAGCAGAAGTTTATTTAAATGATTACAAGCTTATTTGTCATCAGGGTGGATATGATGAATTTACCGTTGATCTTACGAAAGCTCTTAAGAAGGATACCGACAATTGGATTAGCGTGATTGTTGATGAAAGCGAAAACCCCGACATTCCTCCCTTTGGGGGTATGATGGATTATTTGGGTTATGGCGGTATCTATCGTGAAGTGCAATTGCTTACTAAAAATCCTGATTGTTTTCAAGAAGTCATCATCAAAAGCAATGAGCAAATGGATGGTTTTGTGTTGGAGGCAGAAATTAATGGCCAAGCCGATTACATTCAAGGAACGGTTTTTTTTCACAAATCTCCGGTGGAAACTTTTCAAGTTGAACTAAGGAACTCAGCAACAAGCTTTTTTGGAAAAATTAACAATTTACAAAAATGGGATTTACAAAACCCTAATTTATATGATTTTCATTTACAGTTAATCAAAGATAAAAACATTGTTGATGAAACAAGGATTCGTTTCGGATTTCGCAAAATCAAATTTACAAGGCGTGGCTTTTATTTAAACGATGAACCGTTGAAACTAAGAGGCCTTAATCGCCATCAAAGTTATCCCTATGTCGGGTATGCGATGCCGAAAAGTGCACAAGTTCAGGATGTGAAAATCTTGAAAAATCAATTGGGAGTTAACATCGTCCGTACTTCCCATTATCCGGTTTCCGAACATTTTTTAAATGCTTGTGATGAACTGGGTTTGTTGGTAATGGAAGAAATTCCCGGATGGCAACATCTTGGCGGCGAACAATTCCAAAACAATGTTTTAAAAAACACACAGGCGATGATTACTCGTGATCGCCATCACCCTTCTATTATTTTGTGGGGGGTGCGGATTAATGAATCCGCCGATTTAGATTCTTTATATCGAGAAACAAACAAACTGGCGAAAAAACTCGACCCTACCAGACCAACAGGGGGAGTCCGCAACTTTGCTAACAGCCACATGTTTGAAGATGTTTATACTTTCAATGATTTTACGCATGCAGGGAAAAAAGCGGCCCTCCAAAAAGCATCCAAAATAAAAAAGGGAAAACCGTATTTAGTGACCGAACATAATGGTCATATGTTCCCAACAAAACCTTTCGATGATGAAAAACATCGCGTCAGCCAAGCTTTAAGGCATGAAGCAGTTTTAAAAGCGGCTCAAAAACAAGCCCAAATTGCCGGTTGCATCGGTTGGTGCATGAATGATTATCAAACCCATCCTCAGTTTGGCAGCGGTGACAAAATTTGCTATCACGGTGTGTTAGATATGTTCCGCCTCCCCAAATATGCGGCTTTTTTGTATGCCGCCCAACAGGATAAACAAGCAGTTTTGGAAGTGTTATCGACCCTTAATCCCGGTGATTATCCGAAAAGCTATTTAAATGAAGTCTATATTGCCACAAATTGTGATTGTGTGAAAATCTATAAGGATGATTATTTTCTTGGTGAATATCATCCAAATAAGCCGACAGCGTTTTTAAAACCCTTATTGAAAGTAACGGATTTTATCGGTAATTATTTAGTTGAAAAGTACCATTTTACGAAATTTGATGCGCGCTTAGCGAAGCAAATTTTCAAACAAATTCAAAAAAATCCCAATTTGCCGTTTATTTTCCGCCTTAAAATGTTATATATTATGCTTAAATATCGCCTTTCCCGTCAAAAGGCGACCGAAGTCTTTTATCAACTAACTGGTGGAGCTAATACTTTCCGCTTTGAAGCTTATCAAAAAGGGACTTTGGTTAAACAAGTCATTAAAGAAAAACAAACAAGCAGTAAGTGGCTTTTAGAAGCTGATGATGATAAACTTGTTATTGCGGAAACTTATGATGTCGTGCGCGTGGTTGTGAAAAAAGTTGATCAAAATCATCAGGTTCTCCCCTATGCTTTTGATGCTTTCACAATCTCGGTTCAAGGCGGAATCAGTTTAATCGGGCCGGCGCTTATCGCTTTAAGAGCCGGACAAGCGGCTTTTTGGGTGCGGACCAAGGGTAAAGCCCAAGACGGAAAAATCACCATTACTAATCAAGAAATGGTATTAACAAAAACAATTAAAGTTGAGGTTAAAGGAAAATGAAACTAAAGCAACGTGTTGCCATGTTGACAGGGAAGAATGTATGGCAAACTTTTTCCCACAAGAAATTAAAAATTAAATCAATTATGATGGCCGATGGGCCCCATGGACTCCGTAAACAAACGGACAATAATGACAATTTGGGGTTAAACAGCAGTTATCCGGCCACCCTTTTTCCACCGGCTTGTGCTGTGGCTTGTTCCTTTAATAAGGATTTAGCAAGCAAAATGGGGGAAGCGATTGCGAAAGAAGCGAAAGCCGCCGATGTTCAAGTGGTTTTAGGCCCGGGTGTTAACATTAAAAGAAATCCCTTATGCGGACGCAATTTTGAATATTATTCCGAAGACCCTTATTTAAGCGGGACGATGGGCGCCGCCTGGATTAAAGGACTTCAAAGCCAAAACATTGGGGCCAGTTTAAAGCATTTTGCCGTTAACAATCAAGAAACCTACCGCTTTAACATCAACGCCGTTGTTGATGAACGCGCCTTACGGGAAATTTATTTAAAGCCCTTTGAAATTGCCATTAAAGAAAAACCGGCCACCGTGATGGCGGCCTACAATAAAGTTAACGGTGTTTATGCCACCGAAAGCAAAAAGTTGTTAAAGGACATTCTTCGGAAGGAATGGTGTTATAAAGGGGTCACCGTTTCCGATTGGGGGGCTGTTAGCAACCGTCCCCAAAGTTTATTACAGGGCTTGGATTTAGAAATGCCCAGCAGTGGGAATTATAACTCTAAAAAACTGATTAAAGCCTTACAGGATGAATATATTATTGATAATGATATTGATGCTTCCGTTTCCCGAATGTTAAAACTGGTCGATAAATATCAAAACAATCTCGAGGAACCGTTTGATAAAGATGCTCATTTTAAACTAGCACAAACGATAGCCACCGATAGTATTGTTCTTTTGAAAAACGATGGCATTTTGCCACTAAAACCCGGCGATAAAGTGGCGGTGGTTGGGGCTTTTGCCAAGTCGCCTCGCATTCAAGGTGGTGGCAGTTCCAATGTCAATCCTATCCGGGTCGGCAATGTCATTGATGAAATCAATTATTATACGGATAATTACAAATATTTCCGTGGTTATTCCATGGAAAATGATGGCTATGACCAAAAATTAATCGATGAAGTTGTGCATGAAGCCCTATTGTTTGATAAAATCATCATTATGGTCGGTCTTCCGGAAGAATACGAAACTGAAGGTGTGGACCGTCAGCACATGGATTTACCACATGGGCACTTAAAACTGATTGAAGAAATAGCGAAGGTCAATCCCCATATTATTGTTACTTTATCGATGGGGGCTCCGGTCGCTCTTCCTTTTGAAAAAGAAGTCAGTGCCATTTTAGCACTCCATTTATTAGGGGGAGCTTCGGGAAAACCGGTCTTGGATATTTTATACGGGAAAACATCACCTTCGGGACGCTTAGCAACAACTTTTCCGCTGGATATCAATGATGATCCGACGACCGCCAATTTTGCGGACGGCAACCACAGTGTTTGGTATCAAGAAAGCCTCTTTGTCGGCTATCGTTATTATGAAACCTTTAAAAAGGCGGTTCGTTATCCCTTTGGTTACGGCTTAAGTTATACGACTTTCAGTTATACGGATTTACAAGTTTCGATTCCGGAAATTCGTGTTTCCGGGCCGATTGAAGTTAAAGTCAAAGTGAAGAACACGGGCAAACGTCCGGGAAGTGAAGTCGTCATGTTGTTTGTACAAAACAACACTTCGCCCGTTTTCAAACCGCTACGCGAGTTAAGGGCTTTCGAAAAAGTTTATTTGGAACCGAATGAACAAAAAGAAGTTGTTTTTGTTCTCAATTATCAGGACTTTGCTTATTATGATGTCGATATGAAAACTTATCATGTCGACCGCGGGAAATATAAAATCCAAATATGCAAACATGCTTCCAAAGTTATCTTGGAGAAAACGGTCACAAAACAAGACAATGAAATAGGCTTTAATTCTCCCTATCCGAGCGCTTACAATGATAAAGAATATCATATTGAAAAAGAAGATTTTCAAAAATTATTAGGGCGCTTATTACCGCCTAAAAGCATTATCAAACATCGTCCCTATACGATGGATTCCACCTTGGAAGATGTTAAACATACGATTTTAGGTTTTATTATGTATCGCGTTGTTTTGCGGAAGGCGGCGAAGCTAAGCAAGCGTTCAAGCAATGATTGGATGAGACAAGCCATGAAAAAAACACTTGCGCAAACACCGCTAAGAGTCATTGCTACGATGAGTGGTGGGGCAATTTCGCTCATCCAAATGGAAGGGCTAGTTGACCTCATCAATTTTAGAATAATTCGGGGGTTAGGAAAGATATGAGATGGTATAAATCGAGTGTTATCTATCAAATTTATCCACGCAGTTTTCAAGATTCAAACCATGATGGAATTGGTGATTTACCGGGAATCATTAGCCGTTTAGATTATTTACAACATTTAGGGGTAACCGCCATATGGTTATCCCCTATTTACGCTTCTCCCCTCTATGACAATGGCTATGATATTGCTGATTATTGTGCCATTCATCCCGACTATGGAACAATGGCCGATTTTCAAAAACTTTTGGCGGAAGCACATCGTCGCCAGATTAAGATTATCATGGATTTAGTTATCAACCATACTTCCAGTGAACATTCGTGGTTTAAACAAGCGATTAGTGATGAAAAAAGTCCCTACCGCGATTATTATTTTATTCGTTCGGGGAAAAAGAAACCCAACAACTGGACTTCCTTTTTTGGCGGTTCGGCTTGGACCTATCTTCCTAACGAAAATCTTTCTTATTTGCACTTGTTCGCCCCTGAACAACCCGACCTTAATTGGGAGAATCCGCAGCTTCGGATGGAAATCAAAAACATCCTCCGTTTTTGGTTGGATATGGGGGTGGATGGTTTCCGTTGTGATGTTATTAATCTTTTATCAAAACCAAAAAAACTTCGCAACAGTCGCCGTTTTTTAGTTTTAAAAGGAGCGGAATATTATATTAACGGACCGAAAATTCATGAATATTTGCAGGAATTAAAACGCGATGTTTTTAATCAATACGATATGATGACGGTCGGAGAATGTGTTTTCATTACACCTGCAAAGGCTTTGGAATATATTGAAGAAGGCGTCGATGAACTGAACATGGTGTTTCAGTTTGATCATATGGCTGTTGATAATTACTTTAAATGGTTTTTACGGCCCTTTAAACCGTATCGTTTAAAACTTGCTTTAGCTAAATGGCAGGATGCCATTAATGGTCGCGGGTGGAATTCCCTCTATTTGGAAAACCACGACCAACCGCGTTCCGTCAGTCGTTTTGGGAATCTTGATTATTATTATGCCAGTGCGACGATGCTTGCAACCCTCGTTTTCTTCCAACAAGGAACGCCTTTTATTTATCAGGGCCAAGAAATCGGGATGACCAATGCCCACTTCACCAGTTTAAATCAATACCGGGATGTGGAAACCAAGCGTATTTACCAAATCGGTCGCACGCAATTAAAATTATCCCACAAACGAATGATGCATAAAATTAAATACATGAGCAGGGATAATGCCAGAACGCCGATGCAGTGGGATGATTCTAAGCATGGCGGTTTTTCGGATGCAAACCCATGGATTGAAGCTAACCCCAATTTTGTGACGATTAATGTAAAAGATAATCTAGCCAACGAACATTCCATTTTCCATTATTATCAAAAATTGATTGCCTTAAGAAAAACATATTCAGTTATTATTGAAGGTGATTTTAAACTGCATTATCCCAAACATCGGGCTTTAGTTTATTATGAACGATGTTTCCAAGATCAACAATTAATTGTTTTATGCAATTATTCAACCAAACCCTTAAGCTTTAAACCGCTGCATGACTTTTCCGAATTCACGGTTATTCTTGATAATGATGACAATAAAGGGCCTGTTTTACAAGCCTATCAAGCTCGGGTCTTGTTCAGGAGGACTGCCGATGATAAGCATTCGTGATCATCTTTTCCACTTACAAACAAAGCAAACATCCTATGTTTTTTCCGTCGAACATGATTTATTAATTCATCATTATTATGGTGCCAACATCGTTTTTGAAAATATTAATCATCTTACCACCAAACTAAGGGGTGGGGCGGGGACAGCGGTTGAGTATGAAGGAAAGCCCCAAGTATATGTGGATCGTTTACCTTTAGAATATGCCTTGTTTGGCACCGGTGATTTTCGGGAACCGGCTTTGTTATTACATAATCCTTCAGGCGGTTTTTACAGCAATTTTAAATTTGATCGCTATGAAATTAATCCTAAATTGCTTGGTCCGCTGCCAGAAGCCAGACAAGCGGATGATGTGCTTATGATAATCTTAAAAGATGAAAGCCGGCAACTGGAATTACACTTGGTTTATAAAGTGTTTGAAAAGGCCAATATCATCAGCCGTTATGCGCGCTTAATCAATAATTCGGATCAAGTCGTGATTGTCGATCGCTTCTTTTCCGGGCAACTGGATTTGGAAAGAAACCAATTGGAAATTATGACCTTTGACGGTGCTTGGGCTAAAGAGCGCCATGTGCACATCCACCGCCTTGAAGGCGGCATCTTCATCAATGATTCCAAATGCGGGGCCAGCAGCAACCGCCATAATCCGTTAACGATTTTAAAAGATCCCCAGACAACCGAAGAAGCGGGTGAAGCTTTCGGTTTTAATCTTGTTTACAGCGGTAATCACAAAACGCTTGTGGAAACAATGCCGAACAAACAACGACGAGTATTATGGGGCATTAGTGATTTCGGCTTTAATTATCATCTTCAACCACAAGAGTCATTTGTTTCTTGTGAAGCGGTTATGAGCTATAGCAATCAGGGTTTAAACCAATTGTCGCAGCATTTTCATGACTTTGTTAATCATCATATTATTCCTAAAGAATTCAGTTTTAAAAATCGTCCCGTTGTTTTAAACAACTGGGAAGCAACCTATTTTAATTTTAATGAACGTAAAATCATCGACTTGGCTAAAAAAGCTCGTGATGTCGGAATTGAATTATTTGTGCTTGATGACGGTTGGTTTGGGAAGCGCAATGATGATCGTTCATCATTAGGTGATTGGGATGTCAATCTTAAGAAACTGCCCCGCGGTTTAAAAGGTCTAGCCGATAAAATCACGGCCATGGGCATGAAATTTGGTTTATGGGTGGAACCGGAGATGCTTAACGAAGATAGCGAGCTATATCGAAAGCATCCAAATTGGGCGATTAAATTTCCTAAGGCAAAACCGAGCACCGGCCGCAATCAAATGGTGTTGGACTTAACGAATCCCGATGTTAGAACTTTTTTAAAAACGAAACTAAGGGAAATTTTAAATTCTGCGACTATCAGTTATATCAAATGGGACTATAACCGGAATATCACGGATATGTACGGGACGACTTTAAGCAACCAAAGCGAATTCATGCATCGTTATATCTTGGGTTTATATGATGTTTTGCAGTATTTAACGACAACTTTCCCGCAGGTTTTGTTTGAAGGTTGTGCCAGCGGCGGGAACCGCTTTGATTTAGGAATGCTTTGTTTCTTTCCCCAAATTTGGACAAGCGATAATACCGATTATGTGGAACGCTTGGCCATTCAAACAGGGACTTCCTATGGGTATCCGCTTTCCGTCATCTCCAATCATGTCAGCACTGTCCCCAACCATCAAACCTTAAGAACGACGCCGCTATCTTCACGGTTTAACCTGGCTTGTTTTGGGGTTTTGGGATATGAACTCAATCTTTGTGAGGAAGATCAAAACACCGTCAAAATGATTAAAACGCAAATTGCTTTTTATAAACAATATCGCCATTTATGGCAATTTGGGAGGATGTATCGCAGCGAACCGACAATTTTTAATCATAACCGTAGCGGCTTATATGTAATGGACCACCAACAAAATTTAGGAATCTATGGTTTTTTCCAAATCCTTGTGCATCCAGATATGAGTAGTGATGTTGTGAAAATCAATCATTTAAGTGATGATTACTATGTCTTTTATAATCTTCCTCAAAAACTTAATGTGTTGGATTTCGGCGGTTTAATTAATATTGTTTCCCCGATTCATATAAAAGTAAACGGTAAAATTCATCGTTTACTTAGCAAAATTTATCGCCCCAGTGCGGAAAAAGAACGCTATGTTGTTCACGGGAAAGCTTTCTTTGCTGCCGGGGTTAAACTAAATCCCCAGTTTATGGGAACGGGTTTTAATAAGGAAGTTCGGGTTATTGGCGACTTTGGCAGTCGCTTGTATATCTTTACCAAGATAAATCATAAATATCGTTTAAAAAGGACTAAGTTAATGAACTGATATCAGTTTAATTAACTAGTCCTTTTTGTTTAAGGTATAGCTTTGTTTTGGTTGGTATAAAACCAGATAGTAATGATTTGTTTCTTTGTTTGACCAAGTTATCAAGCGGCTATTATGCATTAAATTTTGCTTAGATAATTGAGGATATTGCTGTTTAAAAAGGTCTAAAACGGCTTTGGTTTGGCTTTTAGTAAGCTCATAATCCCACCAAAGCGGCGGTTTAAGTTTAGCATTATCCAAATAATCCTGTTTTAATAAAAATAAAAAATAATCTTGGTTCTTAGTTGTGATGGCTTTGTAAAAGGCTTTGGCTAAATCTTTAATTTGTAAACGACATTCCGGATGTAAGGAAAGATAAGTTCCGAGCGTTAAAAACAATTGGTAGGGATTTAACTGACAATCTTTAAGTAAATAGTCCAATGTTTTGGGAAAACGATGGGAATTGTAATAACGGTTTAATCCTTCTTCCACAAGCTTAATTTCCGCTAAATCTTTTCTGGTCAAATATTTATTTTCTAAAACATCATAAGGCGGTAAAGGATTAAAAACATAGGCGTGCAAAGCTTTCTCGGCAACAATTTTCGTTCCCGCTAAGGCTTTTAAGATTCCTAGTTGCAGTTCATCAGGGAACATTAACAAAGTTTGATTAAAGGTGTTGATAAACGAGGGTTTATCTTCATAAGGAAGCCCGGCAATTAAATCCAAATGGATGGTAATCGTCGGTTTTAGTTGTTGCACAATCGTTTGGATTTGGGAAAAATTTTGCTTTCGAGAGATGGCTTCCATCGTGGTTTCGTTGGCTGATTGAATCCCGATTTCAAAACGCACTAAACCCGGCCGCAATTGTTTTAAAAAGCGGACGGTCTCTTCATTTAAAATATCGGCAACGACTTCAAATTGAAAGACGGTTTGCTTAGTATCATGTTCTTGAATGAAGGACAGAATTTCAATCATTCGCTGAGAATCGCAATTAAAAGTGCGATCTAAAAATTTAACTGTCGGAGTTTTGATATGAAATGCCCAAAGGATTTCTTTTTTTATTTGTGAAAGCGGAAAAAAGCGAACTTTCTTTTCAAGGGAAGCCAAACAGTAAGAACAAGCATAGGGACAACCGCGGCTGGATTCTAAATAAAGATAACGATGTTTGAGGTTTCCCATCAACGAATAATCATGTTTGATGGTAGTGATGTCGGGAAGAGCGTTAAAAGTAAACTTGATTTCTTCGCCGCGATAATATAAATTGGGCACTTCATCCAAGGGCATCAAACCGTTTAAATAGTTTAATAAATAATGGAAAGCCTGTTCACCTTCATCTTTCACAAGATAGTCAACATTTGAAAAAGCAAAATATTCCGCCGGTCGATAACTGGCTTCCGGCCCCCCTACCACAATCGTTAATTGTTGAGAGAGTTGCGATAAGATGGTTTTCACCAATGTGGCATTCCAGATATATACGGAAATACCGACAACATCGGCATGAAAATCGCTAATTTCCTTAGCAATCCGCTGAGGATCATCTTTAATCGTGAATTCCCGTAGCGTTACCGGCCAAGTGGTATTAGCGGCTAATTGGATAATCCCCATAGCGGGGTGAATATATTTAGAATTGATACCAACTAGTAAGACTTTCATAATATCCCTCGGAATTATTATACCATGTTTTTTTGATGACGGAAACAAGCGCCTCATTTTTTGCAAGAACACTTTTTAAATTTATTTCACGGTTTGTATTTTCATTTTTGATTTATAGTATTATAATAAAGGTGATTATATTATTTGGGGAGTTGTTTTTAACGTGAGCAAAAAATTGACAAAATTAGGTGAAGGTGTTTTAACAGGGATAATAGTATCACTTGGTAGTCAATTACTAACATTTATAAATGGGGGTTTTGCCTCTATAATTATGGCTGCCATCGTGGCATTTCAAGGCATGATATTAGCATTAAATGCATCTACTTTTGGATTTGGTCTGGTGTTCAAATTACTTCTAATAGGTGCTGGAAGTATTTGGCTACCAAAATTGATAGTATCAGTTAATATGTTTATTGATGGATTTAAAGGCAAATCCTATATAGCAAATATTGGATGGTTTTCTGCAAGTTATAAACCCGCTTAATAGGTGAAATAATGATTAAAATACTACTTTACGCGAACCTTTTAAATATATGTTTATCGCTATATGTTGGTAAATATCTATCAATCAAATTCAGAAAAAAATGGATAATACCTTACCACAAGAATTAGATAAAAAAAAGAGACAAAAAGTGTATGAGTCATATTGTGCAATTTTTAGTATACTTGAAGTCATAACCTTTGTCATATCAATAGCATTAGGTATAAAAGTTTATACATATTACTACGAGTTCGTTTATCAATCAGAGTTAAAAACTTTGTCAAGAATTTTAGATTTTATATTTGCAGGTATGTCTATTGTTGCTTGTGTAATAATCTTTATTAGAAATATAAGAGAAGAAAAAAAAGATATTGAAGCATACAAAATTGATGGTTCGGGCGGTCTACTTAATCCAATGTGGTTAAGATCATATAGTTATCCCACTTTCGTTGTAACTCTTATGAATTTAGTATACTCAAGTTTATATCGCTATTTGCTTTTGCCATTACCCTCAACATTTATATATTGTCTTTATGTTATTTTATTTTTATTTACAATCTTATCTGTTCAATGGATTAAACCGATTGATAAATTATTTAGAGAACAAAATATATTTAAAACAATTCTATTACTCATTACTCCGATTTTAATCGCTTTTTGTATTGATTATTTTTTAGTGGTATAGTCAAAAACGGGAATATACCCTATAAATCGGCCCCAATAAAAAAAGACACAGTCTTGTAAATCTGTTTGATTTACAAGGCTGTTTTTTATAATGATACAAGGAGGTGTAAATATGGGTGTCAATTACTTTACCAAAGCTCCAATCAAACTATTATCAAACAATCAATATGTCGTTTAAGTGTCTGTAAAATAACATACCATTTTTACAATTTTTAAGTTTCCTCTTTACAAAAGTAATAATACCGATTAAAATACATTAAACCGTATATGTTTGGTGATTATGGTCCAAATGTTTCTACGCTACACCTAAGATAGCACTACGGCACTTTTAACTGTGCCTTTTGCACGGTTTTTTAATAAATAAAGGGGGACAGGATGAAAAAAACTTACACATTTGACGATTTATTATTAGTTCCAAAGTATAGTGAAGTTACACCTGACAAGGTGGATGTTGCTTCTCGATTAACAAAGAAAATTAAGCTAAACTTGCCGATTATAAGTGCGGCCATGGATACAGTTACTGAGCATCAAATGGCGATTTCTATGGCCAGAAACGGTGGGATGGGAATAATCCATAAAAACATGACGATTGATGAACAAGCCCATCAAGTCGATTTAGTTAAGAAGAATCAATCAGGAATGATTTTAGACCCCATCACCTTAAAACCGACTGCTACTGCCAAAGAGGCGGAAGAAATTTTAAGAATATATAAAATAAGCGGTCTTCCGGTTGTAGATGATGATAATAAACTATTAGGGATTGTTACTAATAGAGATTTAAAGTATTTAAGAGAAACTAATGTCTTAGTTTCTGCAGTCATGACAAAAGATAATCTAGTTACTGCTAAATTAGGAACAACCCTAGAAGAAGCAAAAGATATTTTATGGAAACATAGAATTGAAAAATTACCGATTGTTGATGAAAAGAATAATCTATTAGGTTTAATTACCTCGAAAGACATCGATAATGTCATTGAATATCCCCATGCTAATAAAGATGAACATGGGCGTTTAAGAGTTGGGGCAGCAATCGGCATTCATGATTATGAGCGCGCCAAAGCACTTTATAAAATGGGTGTGGATGTTATTTGTATTGATAGTGCTCATGCGCATTCTAAAAATGTTATTGAAACATTAAAACAGGTTAAAAAAGAACTTCCCGAATTGGAAGTTCTTGTTGGTAATCTTGTTACTAAAGAAGCAGCGCTGGATTTAATTAAAGCCGGTGCTGACGGCCTTAAAGTTGGAATTGGTCCCGGTTCAATTTGTACAACAAGAGTTGTTAGCGGTGTGGGAATGCCCCAAGTATCCGCCATCTTAGAAGTTTTTGAAGTTTCCAAAGAATATGGAGTTCCTATTATCGCTGATGGTGGAATTAAATATAGCGGTGATATTGTAAAAGCCCTTGCTGTCGGTGCCTCAAGTGTCATGTTGGGTTCCTTACTTGCCGGTACCGATGAAGCACCGGGAGAAATGGTATTATTTGAGGGTAGAAAATATAAAACATATGTTGGAATGGGTTCGCTTGCAGCCATGAAACGGGGCAGCGGCGATAGATATTTCCAAGGAAACACGAAAAAATATGTCCCGGAAGGGATTGAAGGAATGGTCTCATATAAAGGGGCAGTCAAAGATGTTTTATATCAATTAGAAGGTGGACTTAGAAGCGGTATGGGTTATTTGGGTGCAAAAAACTTAGAAAACCTTGTAAAAAAAGCGATGTTTGTAGAGATTACCGCCTCCGGTCTTACTGAAAACCATCCTCATAATGTAAAAATAACCAAAGAGGCACCAAATTACCAAACAAAGTAGGGATATAATGATAAATAAATTAAAAGAAACAATCAAAGATAAAAAAGTTTTGCTTGCCTTAAGTGGAGGAGTAGATTCAAGTGTTTGTGCGCTTTTACTTAATAAAGCAATCGGTAAAAACTTAACTTGTGTCTTCGTTGATACAGGCTTATTGAGATTAAATGAAGCCGAAGAAGTTATGAAGATGTTTAAAGATAAGTTTGCTTTAAACATTATTAAAATAGACGCAAGTAATCTTTTTTTAAACAATCTCAAAGGTGTTATTGATCCTGAAGAAAAAAGGAAAATCATTGGTCGGACCTTTATCGATGCCTTTATGGAAGTATTAAGTGATGAATACACCTATTTTGCACAAGGCACAATTAAAACCGATGTTTCGGAATCGCTGATTGATAAAATAAAAACCCATCATAATTTAGCATTGCCTAAAATGGATTACATTCTGTTAGAACCACTGAAAGATTTATATAAACATGAAGTAAGAGAACTAGGTTTATCCTTAGGTTTGGGACATGAATTTTTATTTCGAAAGCCATTCCCCGGACCGGGGCTTGCTGTTAGAGTAAGTGGTGAGATTAGCAAAGAAAAGCTGGAAATAGCAAGAATTAGTGATGATATTTTAAAAGAAGAATTAATTAAAAATAATTTAGAAAAAGATCTTTTTCAGTATTTTACGGTTGTCACAAATACCAAATCGACAGCAATTAAAAATAATACTCGCTTCTATGGATATGTGGTTGCTATAAGAGCTGTTTTAAGCAAAGACGCTAAAACCGCAACGATATCAGAAATACCCTATCCCGTGTTAAAAGAAATAGCTAGAAGAATTGCTAATGTTGAAGGTGTTAGTAGAGTAGTATATGATATTACCGATAAACCTTCAGGAACAATTGAGTGGGAGTAAAGGTAACAAATTTAATATTTAATGGTCCAGTTTCATATTAACATTTAGGAGGTTTACTACTTTAAGGTGACAAAAAGGCACCTTAGAGTTAAAGATTCTATAACATGAGATCACGATTTGTGACTGCTTCAAAACACTAAAGCATTCTACCAGTAATCCATATGTGTTTACATAACAAGGAATTGCCATGCTATCTGCAGTTTTGAGAAGTGATGTGGGATTCAAGTAAGTATAAAAATCATGAATGCTTTTGTTGAAATGCGGCGCTTTTTGAAAGGCTAGATTGTGTTAAATTAAAACAAATCGAAACGGATAAAAAACTGGAGGAGGTCTTTAATTACATTGCAACTAACATAGAGGTTATGAGAGTGGAGAATCTAACGGACTAATTTCTTTAAAGGAATTATTTTCAAAGCTGAAGCTTATTCCTATTATGTTTGATATTACAATCGACGATATATCACATTATATCTATAGGGGAGGTTGGCCGGGAAGTTTAGACTTGAGTAAAGATATGCAATTAGAAGTTCCTAAGGATTTGCTTGAAAGCATTATTAGAAGAGATATAGATGAAGTTGACGGAATAGTAAAAAATAAAGAGAAATTAATGAAGATAGTAAAAAGCTATGCCAGAAACACTTACGCTTTAGCTGCAAATTCAACTATTTATAAGGATCAAGCTTATGATGTTGCTGTAAATCCCAAAACCTTTGATACATATATTAATTCTTTGAAAAGATTATTTATTATAGAGGATGTTTAAAGCCTTAATGGGAGTGATTTTTGTTTGATCCGACAGTCTAAATGTCTAGTTGAAAAGAAAAGATTATTTGACATTATAAAAAATGCTCAACAGATTATATAATTGAGATTAATAATGAAAGGTCAAAGATGACAACTGACGACAAAATGATTGTTCACTGTGTTTGGGAACATAATAAAAATGACAGCTTGGTATATTCAAGCAATGTGATTGGTGCTTTTACCGTGGTGCTTCAAAAGAAGAAGTTTTGGGAAAGATGGAGTACGAGATTGAGTCGTATTTTCTTTAGACGGGGGAAATTCCGCCGTCTTCCATTGAAATGATAATTACTCAGGAAAGTGCAACAAATTTATCTATTAGTGATGCAGACTCAGAGGTCTTATTTGAGACAGAAAAAATGGATTTGTCAGTTGAAGAGTATGAACGACTAAAAGCTCTTGTGCTTAAATCGGCAAATGATTTTTAAACCTTTATAGTTCTTTCCATGATAAGGATCAAAGCGTGTTACCCATAAGAAAAACGTTTTATGACACTGCTCCCAGAACCGCTTCGGAAATGTATGTGCACACTAAAAATGTCAACGAGTATTATTGGGGAGAAATCGGATTGGATGTCTCAAATGATGGAACAATAGTAGAAAATCGAATTCGGGGTTTTGAGGAATTGGAAGCGAGAGGAAATTTTTTGTCAGACAAAGTTTATAAAGGTAGTTATGGGGAAGAATGGTCGATTCCAAAAGTTTTAAGAAGATTTCTCTGGCACGATAGAATCCACGCAAAAGCTATGTACAAGATGAGCATAGCGACATTTGGGCCAAGAGTTATTCCTAATGTATTTAAATTCGAATTGTAATTGCAAATAACAAGAGCACATGAGTATCTGTATACCCCTGATGTCAGACAAACGCTACATATTGAAAAGCTTGATTTTACTGAGTTTTATGAATGTAAAAACAGGCAAAAACGGCGTTTTATTCACGACCTCTCTTCAGGGGAGGCTATCATAATAATGGTAAAGGGGAAAAACTTAATTAAGCAAAAGGGTTTCAGAGCTTCCACAAAGTACGAAATTCGAAAATTGTTATAGTATGCTTCAATATCATTTACAATGTCGCTAAGATTTTAGGTAATAACAAACCGATATATGAGATAATGTTACCGGAAAATTATCCTGACTTGAAAGGTTTTAACCGGCGTGGGCTTTATAGAATGAAGCAATTTTATGAGCTTTATAAGGGTAATGAAAAAGTGTCACCACTGGTGACACAATTGAGTTGGACAAATCATCTCAAAATCATGTCTGCCTGTAAGACGATGGAAGAACGCATATTTTACATGAATATGTGTATCAAAGAGCGTCTTTCAAAAAGAGAGTTGGAGAGGCAGATTGACAGTGGGTATTACGAAAGATATATGTTATCCCAAAAACCGATAACACCTGCCATAGAAGAATCAAGAGAGGCAACGGGAAATGTGTTCCTCGATAATTATATGCTTGATTTTCTCGATGTTCCTGAAACTGTTTCAGAGCGAGATTTACAGAAGTCTATTATAAGGAATCTGAAAAATTTTATTCTTGAAATCGGCAAAGACTTCACTTTTATAGGAGAAGAATATCGTGTTCAGGTTGGAAAGCACGATTATTATATTGATTTACTTTTTTACCACAGAGGACTTTCGTGCCTTGCAGCATTTGAATTGAAAATAGGGGAATTCAAGCCTGAGTATGTAGGCAAGATGAATCTTTATTTGGAAGCCCTTGACCGGGAAATGAAAAAAGAAAATGAAAATCCGAGTGTAGGTGTTATCCTCTGTGCAAGCAAGGATGACGAGGTTGTAGAATTTGCGCTTAGTCGCAGTTTATCGCCGACAATGGTTTCGGAATACAATTTGAAGCTGATTGACAAAAAAATATTACAGAGAAAGCTGAAGGAATATATTGTATTGGCGGAAATACTCACTGACGATGAATAATTTCGGTTTGTCTTTCCTAAAATTGTATATAACCATGATGTCAGAGAAATGCTAAACTCGGCAAAGGTTGATTTTACGAGGTTTTATGAATGTAAAAACAGTCAAAAACAGTGTTTTATTTTAGACTCCGTCACAGGTTCTGGTACAACTGCCGCCGTTGCTCATAAAATGAATCGCATATGGATTGGTGTTGAAATGGGTGACCATGCTTACAGCCATTGTAAAATTCGTTTAGATAAGGTTATTGATGGAAGTGATAAAGGTTGGCATTACGAGAGCTGTTGATTGGCAAAGAATACAGTCCAGAAATGCTTGCAAGTGCAACGGCTCTACATGAAGGATATACTTATGAGCCCTCTAATGAACTATTTTGGAAGCAGTCAAAAGGGAATGAGAAGTCGTTTTTATTTGTAACCACCCGGTTTATTAATCAAGGGTACCTAGCACGAATTAAAGAGACCATGCAAGATAAAATGTACCCTGTAAATCGGACATGATAAAAAAAGGCTGCAGTCTTGTAAATCTGTTTGATTTACAGGGCTTTTTTATAATAGTATAAAGAGGGATGAATATAAGTGTCAATTACTTTACCAAAGCTCAAATCAAGCTATTATCAAATAATCAATATGTCGTCAAAATAACTAAAAAAGCGATTACTTATTCGAAAGAATTTAAAAACATTTTCGTTTGTGAATATGAAAAAGGATTGTTTCCACAACTCATATTTGAAAATATGTTTTCCCTTATGAAGTGTTGGGGAAAAAAAGAGTTAAAGCTGCAGTCTATAGATGGATAAGACAAGTTAAACATGAGAAAGGTTTAACTGACACAAGGAAAAAGAAATTCTAATAAGACTTTAAAAAGAGAGTTACGGATGATGAAAAAATCAACCTTTTGGAAAATAAAATAGTTCTTTTAGAACAAGAAAATACATATTTAAAAAAATTCGTTTAATCGAGAAGGATGCCTTACGAAGAGCACAACGAGACCAAAAGACTAATTAAGAATTTAATTAATAACTCTAAAGTAAGTTTAAGTGCTTACTCGTTGTATTTAGTTTTGGAAGATGTTGCCATTGCCAGATTCTTATCTTTCTTTTTTGAAAAAAATTTGATATAATGCCTCCGAGGGAAAAACTATGGTTACCAGTAAAAAAGCTTTAATTCAAGAAATAATTACGACTACATCGCATATCTTGAAAATTCCGCTCTGCAAAATTACCTACTTAAGAATGCCCGATGAATATGGGAAAGTGGTTTGTCTATTTTCTAAAGACAATTACCAAATCAATATTAACGAAGATGCGATTAAGAAGTTATCGGATTTGGAAATAACCGCAGCCATGATTCATGAAACGCGCCATGCCTATCAGTGGTTTCAAATTATCCATCCGGAAAAAGCAACGGAAACCGAGGAACAAATCATGGTTTGGCAGCAGGAATTTGCACATTACATTCAGCCGATTCATGACGAAGAACTTTTTTTAAACCAACACTTGGAAATTGATGCCGTGGCGTTTACGGCTATTGTGACGAAACTGTTGTTTCGGCAGGATTTAATAATTCCGGAGATTGTGAAAGAAAAAGTCTATGCCCGGATTAATCAAATGCAAAAACAGTATGAATATTTACGGACGGTCTAAAATGCTTTCATAGGCAATTTCTCAATAAGACCTTGAGAAAAATAGGTGCTTATGCTATAATAAATAGATTAAAATTCAAGGAGGATCAAAATGGCAAAAAAAGTATTTGAATCAATGGATGGCAACCAGGCGGCCGCTTGGGGATCATATGCCTTTACAGAAGTCGCGGGCATTTATCCGATTACACCGTCATCACCAATGGCGGAATATGTCGACGATTGGGCAAGCAAAGGCAAAAAGAATTTATTTGGTGTTCCCGTAAAAGTTGTGGAAATGCAGTCGGAAGCCGGAGCAGCCGGAACCGTCCACGGTTCATTGCAAGCCGGCGCTTTAACCACCACTTATACCGCCAGCCAAGGATTATTATTAAAAGTTCCTAATATGTATAAAATTGCCGGAGAATTGTTACCGGGCGTTATTCATGTCTCTGCTCGCAGTTTGGCTGTCCAAGCACTGTCAATTTTTGGGGATCACCAAGATGTGATGGCCGTCCGTCAAACCGGTTGGGCGATGCTGGCCTCCGCAAGCGTGCAGGAAGTTATGGACTTAGCGGGTATTGCCCATTTAGCGGCTATTAAATCAAGCATTCCGTTCTTGCATTTCTTTGACGGTTTCCGCACCAGTCATGAAATTCAAAAAATTGAAGTAATGGATTATGCCGTTTTTGAGCGTTTGTTAGACAAAAAAGCAGTGGAAGCGTTCCGTAAACGGGCTCTTAATCCCAATGACCCCGTTACGCGCGGTTCGGCGCAAAATGGCGATGTTTATTTCCAAGCTCGGGAAGCTCAGAATAAATATTATTTAGAGATTCCTAGGATTGTGGAAGAATACATGGATGAGATTTCGAAAGTAACCGGTCGGGAATATAAACCCTTTGTTTATTATGGAGCCCCCGATGCCACCGATATCATTATTGCCATGGGTTCAGTGGTGGAATGTGCGAAAGAAGTGGTTGATTATTTAAGAAAACAAGGCAAAAAAGTCGGTTTAATCAATGTTCACTTATATCGTCCATTCTCGGCCGAACATTTACTCCGCGTTTTACCAAAAACCGTTCAACGCATTGCCGTTTTAGAAAGAACCAAGGAACAAGGTTCGATTGGTGAACCATTATATTTAGATGTTAAATCCGTCTTCTATAATCAAGCCAAGGCGCCGATGATTATCGGTGGTCGTTATGGTTTATCGAGCAAAGACACGAATCCATCCCAAATTTTTGCGGTTTTTGCGAACTTGGAAAAAGGCGAACAAGCGCTTGATTCCTTTACCGTGGGGATTAATGATGATGTTACTCATTTATCACTACCTTTAACTAATCATACCGATGTTACCGGTGAGGGCGTCAGCCAGTTGATTTTCTACGGATTGGGAAGTGACGGCACCGTTGGGGCCAACAAAAATACAATTAAATTAATTGGCGATAATACGGATTATTATGCCCAAGCTTATTTCGCTTATGACTCCAAAAAATCGGGCGGTGTCACCCATAGCCATTTACGATTTGGACGCAATCCGATTCGCTCGACTTATTTGGTTGCGAAAGCCGATTTCATTTCGTGCTCGTTGGATACTTATGTTAAGAAGTATGACATGTTGCGAGAATTAAAAGACGGCGGTCGATTCCTACTCAACACGATGAAAAGCGATGCCGATTTAATTGAATTTTTGCCGAATTCCTTTAAAAAAGCCTTGGCTGACAAACATGCTCGTTTATATGTCATTGATGCTGTTTCGTTAGCGATGGAATTAGGACTTGGAAATCGCACGAACACAATTATGCAATCAGCGTTCTTTAAACTGAATGAGCAAATTATGCCTTATGAAGAAGCTAAGGAATTAATGAAGAAATATGCTCATAAATCATATATTAAAAGAGGCCAACATATTGTCAATCAAAACTATTTAGCAATTGACAAAGGTGCTGAAAGCTTAAAAGAAATTAAAGTTGATCCAGCTTGGAGTAAACTTCCGGCGGAAGAAAAAGTTGTTGATTTAAAAGTGCCGCCTTTTGTTACGAAGATTGCCAATCCAGTCAATGCTTTGCGAGGCGATGATTTACCGGTTTCGGTTTTCAATGGTTATGAAGACGGAACAATGGAAAACGGGACAGCCGCTTTTGAAAAACGCTATATTGCACCTTTTGTTCCGATGTGGATTGAAGAAAACTGTATTCAATGTAATCAATGTGCTTTTGTTTGTCCGCATGCGGTCATTCGTCCGTTCTTGTCAACAGCTGATGAAGTAAAAAATGCCCCTGAACAAGCAAAATATCTGGATCCGGTTGGCAAAGGCCTAGAAGGCTTAAAATATTCCATTGTTGTTTCCGTTGCTGATTGCACGGGTTGCGAAGTTTGTGTCAACCAATGTCCGGGTAAAAAAGGTGAAAAAGCCCTTAAGATGGTGCCGCTTGATGAACAAGTGCATCAAGGCCAGGATCAAGTTGCCAAGTACTTCCACGAACATGTTTCTTATAAAGACAATATTTTAGATAAATTTGCCAACCCGAAGAATTCTCAATTTGCGAAACCCTTGTTTGAATTTAGCGGTGCTTGTGCCGGTTGCGGAGAAACTCCATACGTTCGCTTATTAACACAATTATTCGGGGATCACATGATGGTGGCTAATGCTACCGGATGTTCTTCGATTTATAGTGGCTCCTTCCCAACCACTCCTTATACCAAGAATGCGGAGGGCAAAGGTCCAGCTTGGGCCAATTCCTTATTTGAAGACAATGCGGAATTCGGTTATGGAATGCGCATTGCCACTGAAACCATCCGCCATCGTATGGGTGTGATGATGGAAAAGATTCTTGAAAAAGAAGGCCAAGCAAATCGGATGCATGAATTATTGCAAGCATGGTTGGATAAGCGCGACAACACGGTGGAAACCGAAAAGATTGCGCAAGAATTAGTTCCATTATTAGAAAAAGCCAAAGGCGAACAAGCAAAAGAGTTGTTTAAATTAAAAGACTATTTGGTAAAACGCTCGCAATGGATTATCGGTGGTGATGGTTGGGCCTATGATATCGGTTATGGTGGGCTCGATCATGTCATTGCCAATCATGAAGATGTCAATATTTTAGTCTTAGATACCGAAGTATATTCCAATACGGGCGGCCAAAGTTCTAAATCCAGCCAAACCGGCTCGATTGCGAAATTCACGGCTTCTGGAAAAGTGGGTAAGAAAAAAGACTTAGCAGCAATTGCCATGAGCTATGGTCATGTTTATGTGGCTTCCATTGCTCATGGTGCTTCCCAACTTCAAGCTTTAAAAGCATTTAAAGAAGCGGAGAGCTATCCGGGTCCATCAATTATCATTGCATATTCACCATGTATTGCTCATGGAATTAAGAAGGGCATGGGAACAACCCAACTACAAGCCAAATTAGCAGTTGAATGCGGTTATTGGACAACCTTCCGCTTTGATCCGCGTTTGATTAAAGAAGGCAAGAACCCATTCCAACTTGATTCGAAAGAACCGGATTGGAATAAATATGATGAGTATTTAATGGGAGAAACCCGTTACTCACAATTGAAAGAAGTTAATCCCAAAGCGGCGGAAAACTTATTGGCCATCAATAAGCAAGAAGCACAGCGTCGTTACCGAATGTATCAACGTTATCAAGCGATGGATTATTCCAACGAACAATAATTAGAAAAACTCTCCTTTCAAGGGAGAGTTTTTTAATTCTGTGATATAATTATTTGAAAATACTGGCAAAAAAGGATTGTTGTTTGTTATATTAGCGAGCAAGAAACTAAACCAGTTTTAGGGGGAAACGATGTTTGATTTAATGCGCTTAGAAAAAAGTATGCAACAACTTAAAAACGGCGATTCTTCGGCTTTTGAAGAAATCTACGAGCAAACGCATCGAATGGTTTTTTACATCGTTTATGGGATTGTAAAAGACTATGGGAAAGCCGAAGATTTAACGCAAGACGTTTTTATGAAAATATATGAAAAAATTGATACCTACAACCGCAGTGTTTCCGCCAAAGCATGGATTGGAATGATTGCGAAAAACATGGCCATCAATGAATATAAAAGGCGAGTAAAACAACCGCTTATGGATCACGATACTGCTGATTTATTAAGGGATGAGAAACCGTCCCGTTATGAAACGCCCTTGATTGATTTGGCGTCTAAACATTTATCCGAAGATGAATTTACGATTGTTATGCTCTGTGTCGGTGAAGGTTACACGAGAAAAGAAGTTGGGGAGATATTCAATCTTTCCACAAGCGGCGTTACTTGGAAGTTGAAACAAGCCTTAGATAAATTAAGAAAAATTGCAGAAAAGGAGGGGTATGGAAAATGAAAAAGTCTTTACTAAAAGCAAGATTACGGGCTGAAAGTCGGCAATTTGTTCCCGATTTAAAAGCTCAAGTTTTATCACAAATTCCTAGTTCGCAAGCACAGCGAAAACCAAGGTTTAGACTAAATATCAAACAAGCTTGGAGTTTTAGTTTGGCTGTCGTCTTAATTATTATCACCGGAATTGCTTATTTTGGCTTAAGGGGTATTAATCATCAAACCTTTGAAAATTCGTATATTTCAGTCGACATTAACCCTTCCATTGAATTGGAAGCTGATGGTAATGATTTGGTTGTTTCTTATCGTTCCATGAATATTGATGCCCAATTGTTGCTCGAAGAAGATGGTTTAAATTTAAATGGTAAAACCATCGATGAAGCCATTGAGTTAATTGTTGATTTAGCAATCGAATACGGTTATTTAGATGTTGATAATCCCGAAGCTGCGGTTTTGGTGACCGCAATTAATCGTGACACCACTTTTGAAGAAGAGTTAAATTTACGCTTAAAAACCAAAATGACGGCCTTAGCGGTCAAGAAGAATTTACAAGGGGAAGTCCTCTTGGCACAAGCTGACGAAGGGATGAAAGCTGAAGCCAAAGCGATGAAAGTCTCGGTTGGGAAAATGATTTTAATCAATCGTGCCCGCACTCAACACCCGGATTTAAGCGTTTCTGTTGCCGCTAAACTACCCGTAAAAGAACTCAACGAAATGGCGAAAAATTATAATCAAACTAAAATCACCAAATTTACCAATGATTATGAACAAAAACTGGCTAATTTAACTAGCCAAAAAGAAGCCGTCTTAAAGCAAATGCAAAGTAAAAAAGCGACCATTATCGAAACAATTGATGAAATATTAATCATGATTGATAACAAAGAACCGATATGGACGATTAAAACGGCAGTTGATGAATTATTAGCTACTTATTATCCGCATGTAAAACCCAAAAATTTAATCACTTATAGCAATTATGAAGTCTTCTTAACTAATTTAAGAGATTTTACCGAAGCTCAAGTTGAGCGAATGGGGAACTTGGTTGAAACAAAATATGACAGTCAAGTTAAAGCCTTCCGTTTTCAAATGCAAGGTCGTTTGGGTGATGAATTGATTGATTTTGAGTTTGTTTTTGATAATGATTTTAAACTAGAAGAATTTACTGATGGCGAATTATCGATTTATAATGAAACCGAGGAACGAATTTTGGAAATCATTAACCAAATTTCTACCTTCATTTCCGTTATCGACATGAACCCGGGCAAGCAGCACGGACGCTCCGACCGCGTTATTTCAAAGTTGATGACTCAGTTTGAAGCTTTGATGGATTCGCCGTTGGTCACGGATGCTTTCAAACAAAGCCAGGTGGTTACGGACTTTTTAGAAAAATATCAACAATATTTAGGAAAATAAAAATTTTACTAGCAAAAAAACATAGCTAATTGTTATATTAGTGCCAAAAGAAAAGGAGAAGAAAGATGAAAAAATTTAGTTTATTTTTAGGAATGCTCTTGATGGTTTTATCAATAGGTTTATATGGTTGTACGATAGGATCGGCTAATACCGCTTATGCCGCCGATGCCTATGTTGTTTTAGATATCAACCCATCCGTAGAAATTCTTGCGGATGGTAAAGGTTTGGTTATTCAGGTTAACCCCCTAAATGAAGATGCGGAAACATTGTTGGTGGATACTGATTTTGTAGGCAAAACCGTTGATGAGACGGTGGAAGCGATTGTGGCCTTAGCTTTAGAATTAGGTTATTTAGACTTTGATGTTGAAAATGCCATCGTGATCACCGCTGCTTGTTCAAATGATGAAAATACAAAAAAACTGGAAGCTAAGATTCATAATCGAATTCGGGGTTATGCCGATAAGAAGGGGATGTCGATGGAAGTCATTCATGCCCGTCAAGAAGCTGATGAGGAAATGCTTGCTTTAGCGGAATCGTTGGAAATCAGTATTGGAAAACTAAAATTAATCCAACTAGCCATGCAATTTGATGAAACCTTAACGCTTGAACTTGGCGCAACCATGGCAGTTAAAGATCTTAATGCGATTGTGAAAGCCAATCGTCAGGAAATGAAAGAATTTGTTGGCGAACAATTGCGGAACCGCTTTATGGAATTCCATCAAGAAGCCCGAGGAACTTTTGGGGTTAAGCGCGTGCAATTTATCTATGATGCCATGGTACTTGCTGAAGCCGATTTCTTTGCTCCGGTATTAACGGAATCGACCGCCACCGCTGCTGATTTAATCGCTCTTTATGAAGAATATCTCAATGCTCTTAAAGCTATAGAAACACCAAAACCAACGGAAGAAGTTATTATTGAAGCCGAAGCAACTTTGGAAATCGCTTTGGATGAGGATTTAGCTAATTTGTTAAAACAAAACCAAACATTGATGCAAGAAATGTTACAAATCAAAGCCCAATTAGGTAAAGCTAAAAAAGGTAGTGACCAATCCGCCCAATTACGGGCCCAATTACAAGCAAAATGGAAAGAAATCCAAGCTAACAACGAGCAAATCCAAGCTTGTAAAGAACAATATCGAGTTGAATTTAAAGGCAATCATAAAGGTTATGAATTCGGTATTCATGCCGGAAAGGGCGAATTTGTCGTAGCAGCCCGCTTTGATTGGATTAATGCCTTCCGCACAATTAGAATTGAATATGAAGCTAAGTTTGCAGAAATCAAAGTTAGCCTTACTGATTTAGAAGCTTTATTCGAGGAGATTGTTGAACCACAGTTGGCAACAGTTCGCGCTGAATGTCAGGCTGATTTTGGAGCTTTGAAAGCTGAAGTTAAAGGTCAAGCCGATGCCATCCGCGAACAATTCCGGGAGAATAAAGGTAATAAACATGGTATGTGGGGAAAATAAACCAGCCCTAAACATACAAAAAAGTTAAGAGTCCCCCGCTCTTAACTTTTTCTTTTGGTTTTAAGGTGATTGTGTTATAATAAAACTAGTGAGGAAATTAATATGACCATCATTAATAACGAACAATTAAATCATTTATTAGCGAAGCATGATGAAAAAACGCAATTGTTTGTCAGCGAATTAAATACCCTCAATAATGAATATTTCCCCCTCTTCACAAACCTAAAAAAAGAACGGGGGAACCGCTTATACGGAATGGGAGTCGTTATTTGTTTGCTTGCGTTTTTATCTTTTATGGTTATCTTCGGGGCGATTGAACCGCTTAAGTTAATTTATTTACTCTATATTATTACCGGCGGTCTTTTAGTTTACAGCTTAGTTTTGGTTTTTAAAACCCAAAAAGAACTAAAAACCCTTAAAACGGATTGGGACCAAAAGTATCAAGTTATTTACCAAATTAAATTAGCGGCTTATGAAATCTTGGCAGAAATTAAAGAGCAAATATTATATGTGATTGCTACTAATGAACAAAAAACGCTTGATGAAGTTACAAAAATGATGGAAACACATATTGGTTCGACTTTAGCACCGGATGAAATGATTGCTTATTATGAAGCCTGGGGAAAAGCGAAAACCGGTCAAACAACCATCAATCTTGATGAACTTCGGGAAATGAGGCGTAAAAAAGCCGAAATCATGACGAAAAAGAAGACCTCGACCGTCAACCCCTAGGGTTGACTTTTTTGATTATTACTTTTAATGCATTTTTTTGTAGAGAAGAGTATAATATGTAAAGGAAGCAAATTGAGGTTTATTTATGTTAAAGTGGACCAAAAAATGGATTTTAGTGATGATAATTGTGACTTTAGGCTTGGGTCTTTCAGCTTGTGGGGACGATTATCAAGTTTATACTTTAAACTTAAGTGATTCTTTCAACACCACCAATAAAGTGATTGTGATTAGTGAAACGAAAACGGAAGCTGAGTTAAATAAATTATATAATGAACTGGATCAAATCTTAATCAATCTGGATTTAATGTTTAATGTTCAGGACCGTGGGGATGGCGTTGTGACGGAATTAATGCGTTTAAACGCCCAAGCGGGGATTGCTCCCATGCTTGTCAGTGATGAATTGTTGATGGTTGTGAAAAAGACTTTAGAAATTAGTAATTATTCGCAAGTTGACGGTACCTATTTATTCGACCCGACAATTGCTCCAGTTTGGGATAATTGGCATTTTATTGACAAACTCTATGATTCCTTTCTTGACAATCGGGCCCAAGCGCCTGATGAAGCGACGATTACAGCTCTTTTACCCTTGGTTAATCGGGAAAATATCGAGATTAATGAAGAACAAAAAACTATTTTCTTAAAAGTTGCGGGGATGAAACTCGATTTAGGAGCGATTGTGAAAGGCTATGCGGCCGACAAATTAAAAAAATACCTTGTTGACTTAGGCTATAAAAAAGCAGTGATTGATGTGGGACGTAATATCTTACTGTTAGGGAGCGGCATTAATCCCGATGGCCAAGATATGGACTGGAAAGTTGATGTCCAAACACCGTTTGTGGGGATGTTTGACGACAATGCGGTGCGCACTTACGGAACGATGCGTTTAAGCGATGTGACCGTCGTCACTTCAGGAATTTATGAAAAATATATTAAAGATGATGAAGGCCGGATGTATCATCACATTTTAGACCCGCGCACGGGCTTTCCGATTAACAACGGCGTTATTTCGGTAACGGTCATTTGTCAAGAATCGATTGTCGGTGATGGTTTTTCCACAAGCCTCTTTACTTTAGGTTTAGAAAAAGGCATGGAAGTCGTCAATGCCTTAGATTATCTTGAAGCCGTTTGGGTGGTTGAACAAGGGCAAAAGAAAGCCGTTTATATTTCTAAGGGCTTAAAAGATATTTTTGTTTTTAACGAAGCCGTGGCAACACTGGGTTATGTCTATCAAGGAGTATATAATGAAAATTTTGGAAATTAACAATTTACATTCCGCTGTTGAAGATACGGAGATTTTAAAAGGAGTTAATCTCAGCCTTAAAACCGGCGAAATCCATGCCATCATGGGCCCCAACGGTACCGGGAAATCGACTTTAGCAGCGACGATTATGGGGCATTATAAATATGTAGTAACAAAAGGTAGTATTACTTTAGATGGCGAGGATTTATTAGCGCTGTCCGTGGATGAACGCAGTCGCAAAGGCATTTTCTTAGCGATGCAGTATCCAAACGAAATTTCGGGGATTACCAATGCCGATTTTATTAAAACGGCCTTGCAAGCGCGGATGGAAGCGGGACAGCATCTTTCACTGTTTAAGTTTATTCGCGAAATGGATAAAGCCGTCAGCGATTTAAAAATGCATCATGATTTACCGCACCGTTATTTAAATGAAGGTTTTTCCGGTGGGGAAAAGAAACGCAATGAAATTCTCCAAATGAAAATGTTGAAACCGTATTTTGCGATTTTGGATGAAATTGACAGTGGACTGGATATTGATGCACTGAAAATTGTCGGCGAAAACATTAATGCGATGCGTGGTGAAAACTTTGGGGCTTTAGTCATTACTCATTACCAACGTTTGCTCGACTACATCGATGTTGATTATGTTCACATTATGATGAATGGCCAAATTGTTAGGAGCGGTGGCAAGGATTTGATTGCGAGAATTGATGCGGAAGGCTATGATTGGTTGCGGGCGGAACTCGACTTAAAAGATGAAAATGAAAAAATGGTGGCAGTTTTAGGCTCGTGCGGCTTTAAAAAAGTACAGGAATAAGGATCATGGAAACTTTAAAAACCAAGTTAATTGATGGTAAAGAAGCTTTTTATCTTTTAAAAAACGGTCGGGTTTGGAAAAGCTTTGACGGTTCTTTAGAATTACCGTCTTTTAAAGCCGGAAATTATAAAATCGTTCATATACTTGATGAATCAATTGACCTTAGTTATCATTTTGAAAAGGATGCGGATGTTAGTTTACAAGAAGTTTTAATTATCGAAGGGCAAGTGAATGTCAACAAAACCGTCGTGCTTGAAGATAATGCTTCTGTTCATCATTTATGCTTTATGAATAGTAAGCGTCCGGGTAAAGTCTCAATCACAATGCAAACAAAGCTTTTAAAGCGTGCTATTCTTTGCTTGAGTCAATTATTCATTGGCCAAACGCCGTTTAATTTTCACCAAGAAACGAAATTGGCGGGTGAACTTGCCAGCGTTCATCATAAAAATGTCATCATCAACAGCTCGGGCTATGAACAGGATTTTCATTTATCCGTCAGCCATGAACAAGCGAAAACCCTTTCCAGTTTACAAAACTATGGCATTGCTAATCATCAATCCTTACTAAAGATTTTTACCAACGGTATCATTGCTAAGAAGGCGATTGCTTCCGACTTGAAGCAAAAAGCCAAGGGTTTAATTTTAGATGAAAAATCACAAATTAGTGCCAATCCCTGGCTGGAAATCAACGAGCATGATTGCTTAGCTTCCCATGGCGCTTCAATTGGAGCGATTGACGATCAGGAATTATATTATTTGATGAGTCGGGGACTGACGAAGGAACAATCCGAAAAACTGATTATCAATGGTTTTATTTGGCCCTTAATCAGCGAAGTTCCCGCCGGGAAATTACGTTCATATATATTACAGGAGATTGATCAGCACTTATAGGAGGTTCTATGAAAATAGATGCTCACATCCGGGATTTATTCCCAATCTATCAACAACAACCGCATTTAGTTTATTTGGACAGTGCGGCGACATCCTTAAAGCCACAACCGGTGTTAGCTAAAATGCAGGAATATTACGAACAATATGGCGTTAATATTCATCGCGGTGTTTATCATTTAAGTTATTTAGCAACGGAAGAATATGAAAAAGCCCGCCGGACGGTGGCGAAGTTCATCAATGCCAGCGAAGAAGAAATCGTCTTTACTAAAAATGCGACTGCTGGTTTAAACATGGTAGCCTTAACTTATGGCGAAACCAACTTGCAACGAGGCGATAAAGTAATTGTTTCCGAATTGGAACATCATAGTTCATTACTACCGTGGATGAAATTATGTGAACGCAAGCAGGCCCAATTGGTGTATGTTCCGTTAAATAATGATGGACAAATTACTGTGGAAAACTTTTTGTCGGTTTTTGACAATCAAGTGAAAGTCGTGGCCCTTACCTATGTTTCCAATGTCATGGGTTATATTACGCCTCTTCCCGAAATCATTCGTTTCGCCCATGCCAAACAAGCGGTCGTGGTCGTTGATGCGGCTCAAGCCGTTCCGCATTTGGCGGTTGATGTTAAAGCGTTGGATGCGGATTTTTTAGCCTTTTCCGCTCATAAAATGTTAGGACCAACCGGCATCGGGGTTTTATATGGTAAAGCTAAGTTGTTAAAGAAATTGGCGCCCTTAGCCTATGGCGGAGATATGAACGAATCTGTTTCCCACCACATGGTGGAAGTTAAGCCGATTCCTTATCGCTTTGAAGCCGGAACACCGGCCATTGCGGAGGCGCTTGGCTTGGCGAAAGCTTGTGAAGTAATTACTGATATCGCTTATGACAGGATTCGTGAACATGACAGGGCTTTACATGCCTACGCCTTAAGCCAATTAAACAAGATTTCCGGCCTTACCGTTTATAATCCCAAGGCTGATATTGGGATAATCACTTTTAATATTAATGGCGTTCATCCCCATGATGCGGCAACCTTTTTTGATCAAAAACAGATTGCTTTACGGGCCGGCCATCACTGTGCCCAGTTAGTTTCCAAGTGGCTACATTGTGAAGGGACGCTTCGAGCTTCCTTTTATTTATACAATACCAAAAAAGATGTTGATTTGTTTGTGGAGACTGTCAAGCAAACGGTCGCTTTTTTTGAAAATATTTTAGGTAAACAACATGAATGATTTAGAGAATTTATATCGACAAGTGATTATGGATCACTATAAAAATCCACGCAACAAGGGCTTAAAAGGCTTTCCCCATGTGCATATCAAAAATCCTTCTTGTGGAGATGATATTACTGTCGAAGCGGAGATTATAAATAAGCAAGTTAAACAAGTCCGTCATCAAGGCTCAGGATGCTCGATTTGTTGTTCGAGCGCCAGTGTTTTATCCGAACTGATGCTTAATAAATCGGTTGATGAAGCTAGAGCTTTAGTTTCTAAATATTATGCGATGATTAAAGGTGAAGCTCTTGATCATCCAGAAGCCCTTGAAGAAGCGATTGTTTACCAAGGTGTGGCCAAGTTTCCGGCTCGCATCAAATGTGCAACTATTGCCTGGAAAGCTTTTGAACAAATATTGAATGGTGAGACTGATGAATGATGATGTTAATAAAATAATTGGTGATTATAAATATGGCTTTACTACCGACAATCCGGAGGTCTTTAATTCTGGAAAAGGTTTAAACGAAGATGTTATTCGGGCTATTTCACAATATAAAAACGAACCTCAGTGGATGTTGGAGCAACGTTTAAAAGCTTATCGCCATTTTATGAAGATGCCTTTACCGTCGTTTGGACCCGATTTATCGTTTTTAGATTTTCAGGATTTTACTTATTACATTAAGGCGAGCGAGGAAGTTAAAACCACTTGGGAAGAAGTTCCGGAAGAAATCAAAATCACTTTTGAGAAACTGGGTATTCCCGAAGCCGAAAGAAAGTACTTAGCCGGGGTTTCGACGCAGTTTGAATCGGAAGTTGTTTATCATAACACCCTCGATGAACTCAAACAAAAAGGGGTTTTGTTCTGTGATACCGATACGGCTTTAAAACTGTATCCCGATTTATTCAAACAATATTTTGGAAAACTGGTTCCCTACACGGACAACAAATTTGCCGCTTTAAACACGGCTGTTTGGAGCGGGGGCTCATTTATTTATGTTCCCAAAGGGGTGGTTTTGGATAAACCTTTGCAATCTTATTTTCGCATTAATTCCGCCCAAATGGGGCAGTTTGAACGCACTTTGATAATTGTTGATGAAGGAGCGAAACTAAATTATGTGGAAGGCTGCACGGCGCCGATTTATTCCAAAGAATCATTGCATGCGGCGGTTGTGGAGATATATGTAAAAGACAGTGGCTATTGCCGGTATTCAACGATTCAAAACTGGTCAACCAATATTGTCAATTTAGTTACCAAAAGAGCTTTGTGTGAACGCCAAGCTCATATGGATTGGATTGATGGCAATATCGGTTCGATGCTTAATATGAAATATCCGGCTTGCATTTTAAAAGGTGAGGGTGCCAAGGGAACAACGATTTCGATTGGTTTTGCCGGGGAAAACCAAATTCAAGATGCCGGTGCCAAAATGATACATTTAGCACCCAACACCACCAGCACGATTGTTTCCAAATCGATTTGTCGGGGTGGAGGAAAAGTCAATTATCGGGGGACGGTCCGTTGCGGTGAACAAGCCATAGGAGCAAGAAGTCATGTGGAATGCGACACCATCATTTTAGATAATCTTTCCACAAGCGATACCATCCCTTTAAATATTGTTCAAAACCAAAAAGCGCGGATTGAACACGAAGCAACGGTTTCCAAAGTCAGTGAAGAACAATTATATTATTTGATGAGTCGCGGTTTAAGCGAAAGCCAAGCTTTAGAAATGATTGTGATGGGCTTTATTGAGCCTTTTGCGAAGGAATTGCCCATGGAATATGCTGTTGAATTAAACCAATTGATTAAATTAGAAATGAAAGGTTCCATTGGTTAACATTAAAACCTCTTAGCTCAAGGATTATTAGTTAAGGGGCTTTTTTATTAAAGACGAGGAATAAGGTCTTTTTTGTGATTTAATCTTTTCTTCTTTGTTGATTTTTAGTATAATAAGTCAAGGTGGAAATATGGATACAGTGGCAATTAACAATTTAATAGTTGGTAAGTCCGCCATCAGCGCCGTTTTTAATGAACCGCTTGTTGTTGGTGTTTATGCCAGAAATTATCGTTTAGTTGATGAGTTTTTGGATGCTTTGGCCGGCTTAAACCCGACCCAAGGGAAAATTACTTACAACAACGAAGATGTTTTTGATAACGCCAACTATTTCCAAAAACGCCTCCTTTTTAATTTCGCAAAACCCTGTGTTTCCACTTTAAGAACGAATTATTTAAAAGACCAAATTGCCACCAATTGGGAACTTACTTTTGATGAAAACAAGTTTAAGAAGCTTGTGAAAGAATTAAGCATTCGTTCGGAAGTCAGCATTGATTATCATTATTGCTTTACCAAAGCCGGAAACACGCTGACTAACTATGCGACGGTCAAAGCTTTAGATAAATCGCTTCTCCTCATTAAAAACCCCACTGTTCATCTAAATAGTTTCGAACAAATCGACCCGGTTGTTAGTGGTTTAACGGATAAAAACGCCTCTTCGTTCGTGTTTTTAGGAATGGAAAATTTAAAAAATTTTGCTGGTAAACTCGATTATGTGATATTAATTGGGAATGAACAAACCGTTATTGTCAACCCGAAACTGGAGAAAATGATGGCGGTAAGCGGCGAAGAAAATTTACAGGAAGTCGTTTTTCGGGGGGAAGTAAATATTACCAGGGATGTTTACGATAAAGCCGTAACGAGACTTTGGGATAAACAGAAGCGTTCATATCAACGGATTTCCGTCTTTGATATTGAAGTGTTTAGGTAAATATATGAATAAAATAAAAACTTTTTTTGATCGTTATGTCGTTATACTTGTCCTTTACTTTTTGTTAGCTTTAGTTTTGATTTTATTTTCCGTTCTTTTTTTAGATGATATTAAAGCTCCGTCCAATATGTTGATTTATAACATTTTTGGAACACTAGCCCTTTTGGGCTATTGGCAGAGTTATCAGTTGACGAGCAAGAAATTACGATGGTCCTTAGCCATCGGCAAAACCCGCCGCCAAATTTATAATCGCTATCTTAAACGCTTAGCCCTGTCCTTGGGCTTATCAAGTTTGTTGGTTGTTTATTATATTTTTGTTTTCAAATGGTATGTCAATCGCTCTTTTGATTATTCCAACATCATTTTTTTGCCAATTGTGACGCTTTTTTTATCCTTATTAGGTTTCTTGGAAGGCTTGCTTCGCTTAAACTCGAAAGTGGCGCTTTTGGTTCTCATCCTTCTTTTTGGAGGAGTTATTGCCATCGTGTTGTTATTACCGATTCCTTATTACGGGAATTTAGTTGTGCTGGCGGGAGCCGGTTTGTTAGTTTTTGTTAACCGTTTTGTAATGCTTCGAATTAAGGTGTAATTATGCAGAAAAACAATCTTTCCAAACGTTTTAAAATCATCTATGTGGCCTTGTTTATTTTTTTAAACACCCTCAATTGCTATTTGTTAACCACCAATTTTGTATTCCGTGATTTAAGCCCCTATCCGCGTAATATCTTTATGGTAACTAATAGTTTTTTTGGTGATTTTGGTTTAATGGTTGTTTTTCTCAGTTTAGCCCTCATTCTTAATAAAAATGATTATAATCGCATGCGCTGTTTAATGATTATTTCGCTGGGCCTTAGTTTTCTTTTTTTTGCTTTTTCCATCTACTTTGGTTATTACGGAATGATGTTTTCTTTTTACAATTTAGCCGCTTTTTCTTCCGCCGGTGGCGGCGATGCGGTCGGTTTTCTATTTGCTTCACTTTTAACCCTTTTGACTTATTCCAAACCCTTCTTTTGGCTGTCATCGTTAATCCTCGTTTTAATGTTTTGCATCGGTGTTCGCAAACATCGTAAAAACCCCGAAATTCGTCAATATTCTTTTCTAAAAAAGACGGACCGTTTTTCCATCGGTTTATCACTGTTGGTTGTTGGGATTTTGATTATGTCTTCCAGTTTAAGTGCTTACCAAATGGAAATTGACGATACTTGGTATGAAGATAACAACACCCCCTTATATGGCACCCAAACCATCGGGTTTTTAAATTATTATTTATATGATGCCTATTCCTATTTGTTTACCGACAAAGAAGGTTATAGTGAGGAAAAGAAAACGGAAGTGCTCGAACAAATTAATGCTTTCCGGGAAGTCGAACAAATAAGCCCGATTGACGGAGAGTTGGTCGGTAATAGCCCCTATGAAGGTGTTTTTGCCGGCAAAAACTTATTGTTAATTCAAATGGAATCGATGAATAATTTTGTTATCGGTTTAAAGGTGGAGATTGACGGTCAATGGGTCGAAGTCACCCCCAATTTAAATAAAATGTTAGCTTCGTCGGTTTATTTCAATAATTACTATACGACAGTGGGCATTGGTAACACCTCGGATTCGGATTTTACAAATATGACGGGACTTTATCCAGTGGGACCTATTTATACCGTTTATGAATATGCCAATGTTTTATATCCGACCCTCCCTCGCATGTTTAAAGCGGAAGGTTACCGTGCTATTTCTTCCCATGCCAACACCGGAATATTCTATGAACGCTCAACGCTGTTTCCGGAATTGTTCGGTTTTGATAAGCATTATGCGGAAGAAGACTTTACGATTACGGAAGATCAATTGATTCATACATGGTTAAACGATGCTGATTTTTTAAAAAACACCATTGATATAATGGCCAGTGATGCTGTAAACCAAGCGGTTTTTGCTTATGCTTTAACCATTTCTTCCCACATTCCTTATCGTCAGCCGGAAGAATCTAAAGCAAGGGATAGTTGGTTTGTTGGGAAACCCAACTTGTTTCCTAGTAATTTCCACCTTATAGCGAATGAAACCCTCAATGCCCAGTTTATCGGTTATCTGGAACATTGCAGTTATGCCGATTATGCCATTGGGCAAGCGATGGCATATTTACATGAAAAAGGTTTAGCCGACAGCACCATTGTTGCGCTTTATGGCGATCATGGCTGTGGCTTTAATATTTATGAAATGTTTTATGAGAACGGAGCTCTTTTCCAAAATGAGATTAATGAAATAATTACCGATTCCGATTTACCAACGCAGATTCTCTTGGAACGACGGATGTTATCCAATATTCCCTTTTTCATTTATAATCCAAATTATGAAGCGGAGAGTGCTTTGTTGCCGGCACAAACGATTAATTTGGTTCGGGGAACTAATTCAACGGTTCGGACCTTAGCCAGTCTTTTTGGCTTATCGACGGAGTATTACTTCGGAGTTGATGCCTTGTCTTCGCAAAAGACCTTTACTTATAATCCCCGCAACCATGATATTTTTGTGGACGGAATGACCATCTCCGGGACTTCGCAGGAATACATTATCAATGATGATGCTTACCAAGACTTTTATACCGAGCAAAAACGGCAGGAGATTCTCAGGGTTTTTCAAAGCCATAAGGACTTAAACGATAAAATCCTAAAATATGAAATTTTTCCGCCTCGGGAATAGAAAGCTCCCTTAAACCAAAGCCTCAATGTCTTTGGTTTTTGTTGTCTATTGGGGGATAGTTTGTTATAATAGTAAAAACGAGGAATGAAGATGGCTTTATTTAAGAATATTATTGAATATGGCACGATATTCATCAGCATTTGGACTTTGGTGGTTATCACCAACGAAGTCTTGCGTGAATTTCAAAAACACCGATATCGTTTAAATAAATTTGGAAAAATGTTGAAATTCTTTTATATTCAGGATCGCACCCAAGTACTTTATCCCCTGCTTATTGCCTGCTTTTTTTTAGACCGGTGGTATGTACAATTGTTAACGAGCCTCTACTTAAGTTTTTTGATTGTTTGGAAGTGGCTTCAAAAAAGCGAACCGACCGAAGCCTACGGCAACCGTTTAAAACGCTTGTTCGTTATGATGGTGGTAATTGATACGGTAACAGCCACCGTTTTGCATCGTTATCTTCCGCTTCCTCAATTGCCGGTTTCTGTGATTATCTTAATGATGATTACGCCGTTTATGGTCTTGTTGGGAGCATTAATTTTGGTGCCGTTGGAGTTTTTAATCAAGAAAGGCCGATTAAGAAAGCGTGATTAAGGGTCACGACTTTTTAATTTGGTCTTGTAAGTAGCGTAGATTAGTGTATAATTATTTAATGAGGAAAAATATGGAAGCAAGCATTAAAGGGTTTTTTGAAAAACATCAATTAGCATATCTTCATAAAACGATGGTGGTGGCGGTCTCAACCGGCCTTGATTCCATGGTTTTATTAAGCAGTTTGTTGAGTTGGCGCCAAAAGGAGCATTTTAAAATCATTGTTGCCCATTTTAATCATCATGAGCGTGCGCAATCAAAAGAAGAACAAGAATTTATCGAACAATTTTGCCAGCAACAAAAAATAACTTGTTTCATTGGTCATTTAAAGCTACGGGATCGTGGTAATTTTCAAGCCCTTGCTCGTAAACGCCGGTATGCGTTTTTTAAACAAGTTTGTGAGAGCACGAAAGCCGATTATTTGCTTTTGGCTCACCATGCCGATGATAATGTGGAAACAATTATGATGCGCTTGCTTCGGGGTAGTAATTTACTGGGTTATGCGGGCATGGAAGCCGTCCTTCCCTTTCATAACAGCACATTATTACGTCCGTTTTTGGAAATCACGAAACAAGCCTTAGTTGATTATGCTAAACAAACAGCCATTAAGTTTTTTGAAGATACTTCGAATCAAGAAGATTACTATACTCGTAATCGTCTTCGCCATCATTTGCTGCCCATGTTGCAAGCCGAACAACCACAGTATGTGGAAAAATTCAAGGCCTTTTCCGATACTTTAAAGGGTGCTCAGGCAGTTATTAGTGATCAAGTCAAGCGCTTTGTTCGTGAACAATGTACGGTAATAGAAAACGAAACATCGTTTTCAAAAACCGCATTTTTAAGTTTATCAAAATACCTTCAAACGGAAGTCTTGTTCCATCTTTTCAAAGCTCTCGACTTAAGCAAAGCCCAAATTACTTCCATCATTGATGGTTTAGTAGCGCCTGAACCCAACTGGGAAATGACCCTAAAAGGGAAACTTCAAATTAGAAGAGAATATGAACAAATTCGGATTGCTCCGCCCGTTTTGAAATGGGAGGGGCAAGTGGTGATTTCCCGGCTGGGGACAACGAAGATAAATGACAAATACTCTGTTAATGTAAAGCCGGGCGAGGAAAAAAATCTTATCAATGACCAAGAAATATGGTATAATAGTCACAAGTTGCCGGTGCTTATCCGTTCACGACGCCCCGGTGATAAAATCAAATTAGCGGGTGGGACCAAAAAAGTTAGTGATTTATTAATTGATTTGAAAGTCCCGAAACAAAAGCGTGACCAAATTTTAATATTGGAAAAAGATGGTGAAATTCTCGCTGTTTTAGGTGTTCGCAAGAGCATCAAACTTCAAGAAATGGAAAGTTGTGATATAATTATGGAGGTAAAAAAACATGGATGATTTTGTACAAGAAGTATTGTTGTCTCATGAGGAAATCGTTGCTATTTGCGAACGCTTAGGAAAACAAATTCGGGCTGATTATGGCAACAAAAGAGTGGTTTTAGTTGGCCTTCTCAAAGGCAGTATTCCCTTTTTGGCCGAGTTAATAAAACACATTCCCGGCGAATTGGAACTGGATTTTATACATGCCTCCAGTTATGTCGGCACTTTATCCAGCGGTGCCGTCGTGATTTTAAAAGATATGACAACTCGGGTGGAAGGTCGGGATTTATTGTTGGTGGAAGACATCATTGATACCGGCTTAACCTTAAAAGAAGTCACGAATTTATTAAAGGAACGCGGGGCCGCAAGCATTGAAATTTGCACGCTCTTAGATAAACCGGAAGGGCGAACAGTTAATGGCGTTAATCCCAAATATATAGGTAAATCCATCCCTAATAAATTTGTGGTTGGCTTTGGCTTGGATTATAATGAAATTTACCGAAACCTTGATTATGTTGGGGTTTTAAAAGAATCGATATATAAACACTAGGAGGATTTAGATGGCTCAAGGTCCACAATTAAAACCTAAAAAAATAAAACGCGCTGATGTTGGGGTCATTGCCTTCATCATTTTGCTGGTTATCGGGATTTTCTTTTTTATGCGGAATGCAACGGGAAAACCGGATGAATTACTATACAATGACTTTTTCACATATCTCACTAATGACCGGATTGAAACGATGCGGATTACCCCGCTTGGTGGTGAAAACCCCGGCCTTTATTCCGTGTCCGGAAAATATAAAACAGAAACGAATGCTGATGGTTTATACGTTATTGTTTTAAGCGAAGACGACATTGAAATAAAGGTCAAACCTTTTATTGCCCTTAATAATATTGAAATGGAATATGTCGGTTTAAACCCGGCCGATTGGTGGAGCATTATTGCAATTGTTTTACCGATTCTCTTGTTTGCGGGTTTAATTATCTTCTTTGTCCGTAATTCGGGCAGCAGCAACAATAAAGCTTTTGAATTTGGAAAGACTAGGGCTAGATTAAGCCGTCATTCGAAAGTCACCTTTGCTGATGTTGCCGGTGTTGATGAAGAAAAACAGGAATTGGAAGAAATCATCGATTTCTTAAAGTTTCCGAAAAAATATTTTGAAATTGGGGCTCGCGTTCCGAAAGGCATCCTATTAGTTGGGCCGCCGGGAACGGGAAAAACTTTACTTGCGAAAGCCGTTGCCGGGGAAGCTAAGGTCCCGTTTTATTCCATCTCCGGTAGTGATTTTGTAGAGATGTTTGTTGGTGTCGGCGCCAGCCGTGTTCGCGATATGTTCAGAGTTGCGAAACAAACAGCGCCCTGCATTGTTTTTATTGATGAAATCGATGCTGTCGGCCGGCAAAGAGGGGCCGGTTTAGGTGGCGGTCACGATGAACGTGAACAAACCTTAAACCAATTGTTGGTGGAAATGGACGGTTTCTCGGAAAACTCCGGTGTCATTATTATGGCTGCTACCAACCGCGCTGACATTCTTGATCCCGCTTTACTGCGTCCGGGCCGTTTTGACCGCCAGATTCACATTTCCAACCCCGATGTTCGGGGGCGGGTGGATATCTTAAAAGTTCATGCCCGCAACAAAAAAATCTCGCCGAAAATCAATTTCGAAGATTTAGCCAAAAGAACGCCGGGTTTTTCCGGTGCCGATTTGGAGAATTTGTTGAATGAAGCGGCGCTTTTAGCTGCCAGAGAAAATCGTAAAGAAGTCAAAATCTATGATATCGATGAAGCGATTGATCGCGTCTTAATGGGACCAGCTAAACGCAGTCGCAAATATAGCGAAAGAGAAAAACGGATTGTTTCCTTCCATGAAGCCGGTCATGCTGTTATCGGTGTGAAATTGGATAATGCGGAGGTCGTTCAAAAAGTGACAATTGTTCCGCGGGGGGAAGCGGGCGGATATACACTGATGACTCCCGAAGAAGAACAATTCTTGCAAACCAAAAACGGACTATTAGATACGATTGTCGGATTATTGGCCGGTCGTGTTTCCGAAGAAATGATGACTAATGAAATTACCACAGGTGCTCATAATGATTTCCAACGGGCAACCGCCATTGCCAGAGCGATGGTTACCGAATATGGCATGAGTAAATTAGGTCCTATCCAATATGAACGCACTTCACGGGAAGTCTTTTTAGGCCGTGATTATATGAAGGATAAAAATTTCTCCGATCAAGTGGCGATGGAAATTGATCAAGCGGTGCGGGAAATTATTGATACCTGCTATCAACGAGCCCGCCAGGTGTTAACTGATAATCAAGACTTGTTAGTTTTACTTGCCGACCACTTAATGGAAATTGAAACCTTAACACGGGAAGATATTTATGAACTTGCTAACACCGGCCAATTACAATGGTGGGAAAAGAAGAAAGCCAAAGCTGAAGCGGAACGGCTTGCAAAGGAAAAGGAAGAAGAACTGCAAGAAATTTATCGCAAACAGCTAGAAGCGATGGAAGAAGCGAAAAAATCCATCAACAAAGAATAATTATGCGCCTTGACAAATATTTAAAAGTCGCCCGGATTATTAAACGACGCACTGTTGCGAAGGAAGTCGGTGATGCGGACCGCATTACGGTCAATGATAGAATCGCTAAACCAAGCACTGTTTTAAAAGTTGGCGACATTGTTTCTTTACGTTATCTTCACAAACACTTGGTTTTTCGGGTTGTTTCCTTACAAGCAACGGTTAAAAAGGAAGATGCGAAAATGATGTATGAAATCATCGAAATTCATGATGAATAATGGAACCTGGTTAAGGGTCATAAATAAAAGCATTTTGTTTTAAAAACGAAATGCTTTTTTAATAATTAATAAACAATTTATTTTCGGAGAATTAAGGGAAATCACCAAGTATTAAAAATAAGTGAAAATGTAAAAACCGAAAAAATAAAATAACTTTCTTGACATGCTTGATTGTAGTGGGAAAGCGTGATATAATCATTTTATAAAAGCAACGAAATCCGAAAAAAAATAAAATGGAGGTCTTACTGTGGAAATTAAAAGAAATATATATTTGCAAAAACTTATTGTTAGAAAACACAACGGAATGATTAAAGTAATCACGGGCATTCGTCGATGCGGTAAATCATATTTATTGTTTAAACTTTTCAAACAATATTTATTAGAACAAAATGTTTGTGAAGACCACATTATAGAAATTAATTACGATGCCATTGAAAATGAGTATTTACAAGATGCTTTAAAAACCTATGCTTATATCAAAGAGAAAATTAAAGATCAGCAAATGTATTATATTTTGTTAGATGAAATTCAATTGCTTAACAAATTCGAATCCGTGTTAAACAGTTTTTTAAAACTTTCCAATGTTGATATCTATGTGACAGGCAGTAACGCGAAGTTTTTGTCCAGCGATGTCATTACAGAATTTCGTGGACGTGGCGACCAAGTGCATGTGTATCCATTATCATTTAAGGAATTTATGTCGGTATATTCCGGTAATGAAGATGAAGGCTTGCGTGATTATATGCACTATGGAGGACTACCACTAATTACCAAAATGCTTCAACACGAACAAAAAGCGCGGTATTTAAATAATCTTTTCGATGAAACATATTTAGTAGATATCATTAATCGCCATCAGATAATGAAAACAACGGAATTGGAAGAATTATTAAATATTCTTTCTTCTAATATCGGCTCCTTCACAAATCCAAGAAAATTATCTAATGCCTTTAAAAGTATCAAGGGTGTATCCATTACTGAACCAACGATAAAAACATTTTTAGAATATTTAGAAGATTCATTTTTGATTGAAAAAGCCATTCGATACGATATTAAAGGAAAAAAATATCTTAATACGCCTGCCAAGTATTATTTTACCGATGTCGGGCTAAGAAATGCTAGATTAAATTTTAGGCAATTAGAAGATAGCCATTTGCTTGAAAATATCATATATAATGAATTGAAAATCAGAGCTTACAGTGTTGATGTCGGCGTTGTAGAAATCAATAACAAAGACAAAACAAAAAGCTATTTAGAAGTTGATTTTGTATGTAATAAAGTGGATCAAAGAATTTATCTTCAAACAACATTGTCAATTCCTGATCAAGAAAAATTGCATCAAGAACAACGCCCCTTAGTCAATGTGAATGATTCTTTTAAAAAAATCATTATCACAAGAGACAAGATGAAAAGCCGTTATATGGATAACGGGATATTAATTATGAATGTGTTTGATTTCTTATTGGATGAGAAAGTTTAGTTTGCGAGGAAACACGGCATTATCACAATCATAAACACGATTTTATTTAGGAAGGATAAATTAAATGTTAGAAATAATTAAAATCAATAAAACATTTGGTAATAAACAAGTGTTAAATAATGTTTCCTTTAATATTCCCCTGGGCTCAATTTGTGGTTTGTTAGGTTTAAATGGGGCCGGGAAATCGACATTAATGAAAATTATCACATCATTGGTGTTCAAGGATTCCGGAGAAATTAAATATCACGGGGAAAAGTATGAAAAGGATACCAGTTTTCTTACGATTGGATATATGATTGAATCCCCTTCCTTTTATAATGATTTATCAGGCTAAGATAATCTTTTGCTTCTTGCCACGTTGTATAATAATATCGGTAAAAAGCAAATCGAAGAAGTTTTAAATAAAGTCGGCTTACAAGATTCAAAAGATATTCCCGTTAAGAAATATTCTCACGGGATGAAACAAAGGCTTTATTTTGCCTATGCCATTTTAGATGATCCTCAGATATTAGTATTAGATGAACCCTTTAACGGCATCGATCCGGTTACCAGTAAATTATTTAAAGACTTAATTAAGGAACGAGCAAGTAAGGCTTGTACCGTTCTTGTCTCAAGTCATGTCATTAGTGATGTGAAACAAATATGTGATCAAGTTGTCATTCTTGATCGTGGAGTGGTTATTTATGATAACAGCGTTTCAAAAGATGACGACTTAGAACAATTGTTTATTTCCAAATTATCAAACAGCGGTCAGGCACAATGAAAACTTTTATTTTTGAATGCCGTAAATTCCATAGCAATAAAAAGCTTTCTTTATTGTTGCCAATCTATGCGGTTTATTCAGTATTGATGCGGAATTCTTAATTTATGAAAACGGCGTTTTTATGATCATTCTTGGTCAGATTAGTTTTTACTTAATCGCTGCTCTCAGCATTGTTTTAGGACTCAGGATTTGTGTTTCCGATTATGATAATGGTCATATTAAGAACCTGATGCAAGCCAAACTAAAAAGAAGTGAAATCACGATTGGAAAAGCCATCTTTTTTGTAATTGTTACTGTTATTCTTGTTCTTACAATCACCGTAATCGCTTTATTGAGATCAAAGAACGGTGGATCCACAAATGTTTTAGTCATTAGCCACGGGAAAGCCAGAAGTATCAAAACTTATAACTATTTTGTTTCGAAAATGATTCTTAATTTAATGGTTGGTCTTAACTTAGGCTTTCTGGCTGTGTTTTTTAAAAGACTGGTGAAGAACACTTATTGCGGTGGTTTTCTAGCCATTAGTTGTTATTTTGGATTGCTAGGAATCTATCGTTTAATTTCATTACTGCTTAATAATGATACAGTAAGGGCGAAGGTAAAACTATATTTTGTTTTTATTAATGCCCAAGTAAATGACATCAGTTATTATCAATTACCCTTTTATTTTCTGGTGCTGTTTTATATTCTTGCTGTTTTGGCGTTATGTGGAATGATATATAAGAAAGAATTGCGACTGGATTTATAAAAGCATTGGACTTGCTATTTTTAAAATATGGTTTTGTCTATGACAAAAACAATGTTTAGAATGCATCAAGTTATGGAAAAGTGTTTTTAATTGTTCGGGATGTTCGTGTCTATGAGAATATGGACACGAACACTTTTTCATTTCCATGATTATTCTTTAATTATTATTTTATTTGTGCTATGATAATATCAGGAGAAAAAAAGATGAAAAAAGCATTCTTAAAAATTTGGAAATGTCGCGGATTAAGAATTATGATAATTATTATTTTATCCGTGGCTTGGATTTGGACGGTTTTCGCAATCATTCCTCCGGCGAAAGCAATGGCCGATAATCCTTTTATCGTCGATAAAGGGAAAGGACCGATGATTGCCGCCCACCGTGGTGGTAAAAAACTCAATCCCGAAAACACCTTTCTCGCCTTTGATGATGCGATTAATCGGTTTCACATTGAAATGCTGGAACTGGATTTAGTCCTGACCAAAGATAATCGCTTAGTAGTCATCCATAATTTATCGATTAATGCGGTGAGCGATGTTGAATTAGTTACCGGTTCCAATGCCGAGTATTTGGTCGGCGACCATAGCTTATCGGAATTACGCTTGTTTAACTACGGCTATGCTTTTAAAGATAAAAACAATAACCGTCCCTATGAAAATTTAGTTGCTCCGCTTCAAGCCGACCGGCGGGAAGTGATTGCTGCCAACCGCTTGCAAATCGCCACCATCGACGAAGTCTTTGATGCTTATTATAATCTTGATTTATTGTTTTCGGTCGAAATCAAAAATGGGGGCGAAACTGGGAAAAAGGCTTGCGATGTTTTAAACAGCATCCTTAATGATACTAAGCGCTATCCCGGGACGGATTTAGTTAATCGTGTTGTCGTCGGCACCTTCCATGATGAAATTGAAGCTTATTTAAAAACGACTTACCCCAAACTGTTACGAGGTGGAAGTGTTGGCGAAGTTACCAAATTTGTTTTAACCCAAATGTTGGGTGTTAATTTATTGGATAATTCGAACTTTGTTTGCTTGCAGATTCCGACCAGTCGGAAAGCCTTTAATATAAACATTAAATTAGATAAAAAAACATATATTAACCGTGCCCACCGTCGCAATATTTCCGTTCAGTATTGGACTATTAACGATGAAGCAACTATGCGTCATTTGATTGAACTAGGGGTGGATGTCATTATGACCGATGACCCCGAATTACTCTATCATGTTTTAAAAGATATGGGTTATCGAGATTAACAAGGAGGAACAATATGAAAAAACTAAAAATTGCCCTAATTGGGGCAGGAAGCACTTATTCGCCGGAATTGATTGAAGGCTTAATTAACAAAAAGGATTCTTTGCCCTTAGGTGAATTATATTTAATGGACATTGATGATCGCAAGCTTAAAATTGTCGGTGGACTTTGTGAGCGGATGATTAAAGCTGCCGGGCTTGATTGCCAAGTGGTGTTAAGCAAGTCCTTGGAAAATTCGCTTGTAAACGCCGATTTTGTGTTAGCTCAAATTAGGGTGGGAAAACTGCCAGCCCGCATTCTCGATGAAAAAATCCCCCTTAAATACGATTTAATTGGGCAGGAGACAAATGGCATCGGTGGTTTCTTTAAAGGGATGCGCACCATCCCCGTTATTTTGGATATTGTTAGGAAAATGGAACAATTATGCCCGGAAGCGTGGTTAATTAACTTTTCCAATCCTTCCGGAATGATTTGTGAAGCAGTCTTAAATTATACCAACATCAAGATGTTGGGACTATGCAATGTGCCCATTAATATGATTGACAGCGTTAAAAAACGCTTAAATTTACCCAATGCTTCAGTGGAATATGTCGGTTTAAATCACTTAACCTGGATTACGGCGATTACTGACCAAAAACAAGATTATTTACAAACGGCAATAGCGGCCGGTTTAAACAGTGAAGCGATGAAAAACATTCCTGCCAGCGGTTTTTCGGCGGACTTAATTCGCACCATCAAAGCGATTCCGTCGTCTTATTTAGAATATTATTATTTTAAAGATGCCAAACTGCAAAAAGCCAAAGAAGCCAAACAGACACGAGGTGAAGTTGTCAGCGAAATAGAAGAACAATTGTTGGAAATATATGCCAATGAAGCTTTGCATGTGAAACCGGAATTATTGTCTAAACGTGGGGGGGCTCGTTATTCCGAAGTGGCAATTAATTTAGTGGATTCCATTTATAACGATAAAGGCGATATTCAGGTGGTTAACACCCTAAACAAAGGAGCGATTCCCTTTATGGCTGATAGCGATGCCGTGGAAATCAGTGCGGTTATTGATAAAAACGGCGCCCATCCCATTCCTGCCCACTTTGATAATGAGCATATTAAAGAATATATGCTGATGATGAAAGCTTATGAAAAACATGCCGTTAAAGCCGCCATTAGCGGTGATGAAGACGAAGCCATGCGCGCTCTTCTCATTAATCCTTTAGTGTTTGATTATAAAAAAGCTTATCCGTGCTTTCAAGAGTTGAAGCAAGCGCATAAGGAGTTTTTGCCGCAGTTTTTTAAGGAGAAAAAATGATGAAAAAATTAATTTTAGGTGTTGACGGCGGTAACTCCAAAACCGATTTCTTTTTGTTTGATACCGACGGTAATTTTTTAGATTTTCATCGTGGACCAACCTGCAGTCATGAACAGTTTAAAGATAGTTATCAGGGCGCTTTTAATGCCCTGAAAAAGAATTTAGATGTTTTCTTTTTTCGTAACGCTTTAAAAGCATCGGAAATAAGCGCTGCCGTTTTCGGTTTGGCCGGGGTTGATACTCCCGTTCAGAAAAGCAATATGGAAAAAGTGGTGGCCGATTTAGGATTTGCCAACTTTAAAGTAGTCAATGATTCCTTTTTACCGATTAAAGCGGCGACTTCCAAAGGTTATGGCGTTTGTTCGATTAACGGAGCCGGAACATCATGCGGCGGCATTGATTCTTTCGGTTCGTATTTGCAAGTTGGTGGTATCGGCAGTATTGTTGGCGATGAAGCCGGCGGTTTTTACATTGCCCGCATGGCCATCCGCAGTTGTTACGATGAACAGTACCGCTTCGGAAAACCAACAACACTCTCCCCCATCGTAATGGATTTATTGAAAGTTACCGATAAATACTATTTGATGGATGCCATCAGTGCCCATCTTTTAGCCCGTAGTATTGACTATAACGCCCTAACTTTGGCGGTCTTTTCGGAAGCCCAAAAAGGCGACTTGGTCAGCCAGGAGATTTTAAAACAAATCGGTGAAAATTTGGCTCGGTCCGTTTCCGGTTGTATCAGCAATTTAGATTTTATCGGAACTGTTGAAATCGTGTTGGCGGGAAGTGTTTGGGTTAAGGGAGCATCACCGCTGATGTATGAAGCCTTCCAAAAGAAAGTTTTAGAATTAACTAAAAGAGATATCGAGATTATCACCTTAACGGCTCCACCGGCCACCGGCGCCATTATTTGGGCCATGGAACTGGCTAGTGGGGAATTTCCCCCTGCCAAGCTTCGACAGCTTATCATTAATAATGTTTTGGAGCAACTGAATAAGCAGGGCTAATTATGAAGATTGTTCTTGGATCCAAATCCCCCCGCCGCAAAGAGCTTTTGCAACAATGCGGGATTAGTTTTATTGTTGATGAATCGACAGTCGCCGAAGTTGTGAAAGAATATCAAAATCCGCAAGATTATGTGATGCAAATGGCCATCTTAAAAGGGGAGGATGTTTTTTCCAGACATCCAAAAGATTTGGTTATTTGTGCCGATACGATTGTTTGTTTGGATGAATTAATCTTGGGAAAACCCCATAATCCGCTAGAAGCCCAAGCGATGTTACAAACTTTATCCGGTCGAACCCATAATGTTTTGACCGGAGTATATCTACGCCTCGGTGCTAAAAAGAAAGTGTTTGTTGTGAAAACCGAAGTTTCGATTGATAAACTGTCAGAAGAAGAAATTAATCAATACATTATGATGGGCGAAGCCTATGACAAAGCCGGTGCTTATGCCATTCAAGGTTTCTTTGGAAAATATGTAAAGAAAATCAGGGGCGATTATTATAATGTCATGGGTCTTCCTTTAAACCGTTTATATCGTGAATTACAAAAGTTCAATCAAAAAACCTCTTAAATTTGTCTTTAAGAGGTTTTTCATTAGGCTTGTAAATAAGCAATCAGTAATTTCAAAGTGTTGTTGACGGCATCTTCATGAGTTCGTTCCATGCCGTGGGAAGCACTCACACCCGGACCCACAAGACCGCCTTTGAGGTTGTTGCCGCTTCTTAAAGCGGCTGAAACGTCGGAGCCGTAATACGGATAAATATCTAAAGCAAAGGATAATTTTTCTTTTTTAGCAATCGCCACTAGATTGTTGGTGATATCGAAATCATAGGGGCTGAACGAGTCCTTGGCGCAAATGGAAACATCATATTCCGTACAACTTAAATCATCACCGATACATCCCATATCAACAGCAATCATTTCATCCAAATCAGGGATGGAAGCAGCACCGTGACCAACTTCTTCATAGGTCGAGATAATGATACTTAGAGAATGTTTTAAAACCATCTTGGTTTTTTTAATGTGGTCCATTAAAGCAAACAAAATGGCGACACTGATTTTGTCATCTAAAAAACGGGATTTAATGAACCCTGATTCCGTAATCACGGTTTTCGGGTCAAGGGCGATAAAATCACCGGGCCCAATGCCCAGTTTTTCCACATCGCTTTTGTTTTTCACTTTGGCATCTAGGCGAATATGCATCGTGTCCTGAGTGCGGGGCATGGTTGAAGCTTCTTTGTAAACATGGGTCGCCGGCGCATTGGATAGAAAGGTTCCCGTAAACTGCTTGCCGCTTCTCGTTAGAATATAACAATACTCACCGTCGTAAGTCGGAAGCAATGGTCCGCCAATAACCGAAAACTTTAAAGTGCCGTCGGCAGCAATCGATTTGACCATCGCTCCTAAAGTGTCAACATGGGCACTGAGGCCAAGGCGATATTGATCAAGGCCCGGAAATTGGATAATGAGATTGCCTTTTTGCGTAAGATGGTGCTGGAAGCCTTCCTTTTCACAATGTTTCTTTAAAAAGTTAATAACGTTTTTGGTATAGCCGCTGGGGCTGGGGATTTCTAAGATTTGTTTTGCAAAAGCTAAAATGTTCATTTTTTTAATCCTTTCTTAATGCTTTCCAAGTCATCTATGTTATAAAGATAAGGAGTTTTACAATAATGGCAGATGATTTCTGCTTGATGGTCTTCGTGGATAATCTTATCGATTTCTTCAGCCCCCAAAGTAGCGATGCCCCTGGAAAAATGCTCTTTGGAACAATGGCAGGCATAAGTGACAGGGAGGGTTTCCAAAATGGTGACCTTATGATCAAACAGATAATCAAGCAAATCTTCCAAGCGTTCGTATTGCTTAAGTAATTGGGAAAAGTTTTTTAAAACTGCGGTTTTACTTTCCAAGTAAACGATATCTTCTTCCAAGGCGTCGGGTAATAATTGGACCAACAAACCGCCACTGACAGAAGCCGTATTGTCTTCTTTGATGGTAATTCCCAAACTGATTAAGGACGGTGTTTGTTCACTTTTGGTAAAGTAATAAGCAAAATCGTTTGCCAGTTGTCCGGACTGTAAAGGGACGCTCGAAACAAACAAATCTTTAAGTTGTAAATCTTTGATAACATCCAGATGCCCATTATCACCGAGGGTTGCTTTATCATCCAAAGCATCTTGTTTAGAAAAATGGACATGGGGATAATCGACATAACCGCGAACTTCACCATAGGCGTTACCATCAACAACGACATTGCCGATAGGGCCGTTTCCGTTTAGTTTAATCGTTAAGGCTTCCTTACCTTTGAGCATTGCGCCCATGATAACCCCCATAGTTAGAGCTTTTCCCATAACGGAGGCGGCACTCGGCCACAAGTCATGAATGATAATGGCATCATTAACAATCGCCGTTGTTTTTCCCAGATAAACCCGGACCCGCTTATCACAAATTAGGGCTTTTAATAAATAATCCATATAAACCTCACCTGCCGTATATTATAGCACAAGTTAGGAAAAAACATAGGAAAATAGTTTATTAATGATTAGTTCTATGGTATAATACTTAAAAAGAAGAAGCGAGAAGAATATGGATAAAGTCGTTGTAAAAAGCAAGTATAAGCCACAGTTTCATAAGAAGTTTTATTATTTCCACATGTTCCGTAAAGGAGCAACGGTTTATTTCTATTTGTTGGCCGGAGCCTTTGCCCTTTATTTAGCGATTCAAAATACCCTTGATGATGCGGCTACGGTCACCAATTTAATGATTTCCTGGAGTTTTGCGGTGCTGATTTTTTTAATGATTCCGGTTTTCCTCTTTGGAAGAGTTTTTCAAATTGTAAAACAAATAAAGAAAGAGCGGGGCGAAAGCTTGGAAATCTTGGAGTTTACGAAAGCCAAAATTGTGAGAATCATTGAAGGGCAGGAAAACAAAGTTGTTTTGGGATGGGAGAACTTTGAAAGCGCCTATGAAATGAAGGATTGTTTTTTCTTCTATATTGATAAAGAGCATGGACTGGTGATTGTGAAGGATGATATTACGGAAGGCGGAGTGGAATTATTCCGTAAATTAATTAATCAAAACTTCCCTAAAAACAAAAAAGGACAACCGAACTTCCGCAAAATGTATAAGGAAAAAAGCCATGATTAATACCGATGACTATCGGGCCTATCGAAAACAAAACGAAAACTTGATAAAGTTATTAAAGGATAATCAATCCCTCCTTTATGAGCGCATCAGTGATGTATTATTGGTTTTAGACTATGTTGATCAGCTGGTGAGGGAGCACTCCCGCATTGATGAAGAACTGGAAGTCATTTTCGATGCCGGTTTTTCTTATTTCCATGAACAATGGGAACTATTACAAATGATTTATCAGCAATATTTCCACCATGATATAATCAGTTTTAATATCTACAGTCCCTTAATTAATTATTTACTTTACCTTGATGATTTGGAAGAAACCTTAGCGGATAAAGACTTATTAACTGATGAGCGTAAAGAAGAGATTCGGGAAATGTACGGAATTATCGAAGAAAAACTAATTAACAAAACTTCGTTCGACATTTCGCTATTTGATGATTTTGATTTTCGCTTACAAGGGATTATTCCCGACGGTTTAATGACGACCATGGAAATCTTCAGTATGATTGTGGAAGAACTGCAACTATAGAAAAAACCACCGCCGTGGTGGTTTTTTATTTTGGTCGCATATGTGGGAATAACAAGACATCACGGATGGAATCGGCGCCGGTTAATAACATAACCGTGCGGTCAATGCCAATGCCTAATCCGCCGGTTGGAGCCATTCCGTATTCCAAGGCTTTTACAAAATCATCATCCATTTCTGCAGCTTCCTCGTTTCCGAGGGCTTTTTCTTTGATTTGATTTTCAAATCTTTCTCTTTGGTCAAGCGGATCATTTAATTCCGAGAAAGCGTTGGCGAATTCTTTTTTATTGATAAATAATTCAAAGCGTTCGGTAAAGCGCGGATCAACACTCTTTTTGGCTAAAGGGCTGATTTCCAAGGGATGCCCGAAAACAAAGGTTGGTTGAATGAGGGTATCTTCCACATACTTTTCAAAGAATAAATTGACAATATGGCCAAAGGCCCGTTCGTGTTTAGTTAGTTCAATTTCATGCTTATTAGCTAAGTCAATTGCTTCGTCCAAGGAAGTTAGCTTAAAGAAGTCAATGCCGGTTTGTTCTTTGATGGCTTCAACCATATGCACTCGCCGGAAGGGAACATCAAAGCGGAGTTCATGACCTTGATAAGTAATTACTTGTTTGTTTAAAACTTCTTTAGTTAGAAAGCGGAAACATTCTTCAACTAAGTCCATCATCCCGGCCATGTCCGAATAAGCTAAATAAGCTTCAACGGTAGTAAATTCCGGATTATGAGTGGCATCCATGCCTTCGTTTCGGAATAGTCTGCCGATTTCATAAACGGCTTCCATACCGCCGACAATCAAGCGTTTTAAAGGAAGTTCGGTGGCAATCCGCAAGTAGAAATCCATATCTAAAGCATTGTGATGCGTTATGAACGGCCGCGCATTGGCACCGCCGAGGATGGGTTGTAAAATCGGGGTTTCCACTTCCACAAATCCTTTTTGATCAAAGAACTTTTGAAAAGCGCGGATGATTTTTGGCCTTAAAAAAGCGATTCTCTTAGCTTCTTCATTCATGATTAAATCAACATAACGGTGGCGCCGGGCTTCTTCCTTATCTTGAAGACCGTGGAATTTTTCCGGAAGCGGTCGCAAAGCTTTCGATAGATGGGTGTAGTTGCTGGCTTTGACGGTTAATTCGCCGGTATCCGTCCGGATGATGAAACCTTCAACACCGACGATATCGCCGATATCACCTTTTTTGAAAGTTTCAAATTGTTCTTCCGAAAGCATATCGCTGCGAACATAAATTTGCAATTGGCCATAACGATCCTGAATATGCATAAAACCGGCTTTGCCTTTGACCCGACGGGTCATAATGCGGCCCGCGACGATGGCTTTCACATTTAACTCCAGTAATTGCTCTTTCGTGTGGTTTTGGTATTGTTCATTTATCGTTTGGGAGTTGGCGGTTCTGGTAAAAGCGGCCCCAAAGGGATCAATGCCACGACTGCGTAATTCTTCCGCTTTGGCTCTTCTAACCAACTCTTGATCGCTTAAATTTAATTGATTATCCATAATTTCACCTCTGATTTTGATTATTAATTATACCAAAAAAAAATAAAAAAGACAATGAATACTAATCATTGTCACATAAAAGCGGTTCAAGGAGCTTAGCAATTACCAAGTAACCGTTATAACTGATATGAAGACCTTCCACAGTATATTCTTTTTTTAAATTACCTTTTTGGTCCGTTAGATGGTCGTAGATGTTAATAAAAGGAAAATGATTGTCTTCGCAGTAGGCCTTCATAAGGGCATTGATTTTTTTAATTTGCTTATTTTTCCTTGGAAAAACCAAGAAGGGTGAAAAAATTACCGCTTTCGGGTTAACCGGATATAGTGATAGAAAATAAATCCGGGCTTTGGGAAGTTTAGTTTTTAATTCACTTAAAATCTTTTGGATGTTGTTAACAATGACCGGGATTTTGGTTCTTGCCCGTAAATCGTTTGTGCCAATTTGGACCAATACTTTCCTTGGCTTCAAAACGATGACATTATCATGCAAACGTTCTAACACTCCGGTAGTCGTATCGGAAGCAATACCGCGGTTGTAAACACCGATGTTGGGAAAGAACTCATTTATTTTAAAGAATTCGGTTAAGGAATCACCGACAAAGACGATTTGGCCTTCCGGTACCCGGTGGTTTAATTCGGTATATTGCCGGGCTTTTTGGTAAATGGAAATACGCAAATACTTGGTGATATAAATTAACAACAAAATAAAAAAAGTGGAAACAATAATGAGAAAGACAATAAATAAGGGTAAGATAATATCTTTTAACATAATAATCCTCCCAAGCAAACTACTTTTTATCAATTATAACACAGAACAAATTGTAATGATATTGTTTGCACAAATTAAGTTAATATTGTATAATAAACCAAGGTGAAAGTGATGAATATTTTATCTTTTATTTCTGATTATTGGCTCATTATTCTTTTTTTTGGTACCGCCGCCATTTTATTTTTGGTTTGGGAAATCATTATTCCGATTGTAAAAAACCAGCAAATGTATAAGCATTTAGAAGCTTGTACCTTTGATAATGATTATCGTTTATCCAGAAGTTTTTTAAAAAAAGCCGATTTTGTTTTAGAAGACGATGAAGAAATCATCTTTGTGAAGATGGTAATGATTCCCCGTAAATCCGCCTTAACGATTAACAACGCCTTTACTTTCCATTTGTTTTATGGTGGTTTATCGAAACGCCCAGGCCGGCGTTATCCGTATTCTCGTTATTTAACGGAAGTCCAATCGTTTTTAAAATGGCAACCAAATATGGATAAACCCTTTCGCAAAGTGGTCGTTCTTGATCCGTCAACAGAAAAAATACAAAAATATTTAAATGAATCCGAACTTGCTTTGGTTCCGGAAGGTGAAAAAGTTTACGACTATCAAGTTGTCAGCAAGAACAACTTTAAAGAAAAAATACTTGATTAAGAGGATATTATGAAAAAGTGCTTAATTATATTATTATTATTTAGTGCCATTATTTTTATTGGTTGTGATAACGACGATGAAGAAGTTGATATTTATACGACGATTTATCCGGTTGAATTCTTGGTTAAAGAAATTGTTAAGGACCGCTTAAGTGTTAAGTCTATTTATCCTCGTGGGAAAGATGTTCATGATTTTGAATCAAGCCCCAAAGATTTGATTAAGATGTCCAAAGCCAAATTGATTTTCCATATTGGCTTGGGATTGGAAGTATTCATCGAACGAGCTAAAACATCGACTTTGAAAGATGTGCCGATTGTCCCCCTAAGTCATAACATTTTAGTTGTTTTACTTAACAGTACCGATTTAGTGGAAATGATGCATGGCGATGTAACGGAAGAAAATGTTTTCTACGACCCTCATATTTGGCTTGATCCCAATAAGATGATCATCATGGCCGATACGGTTTTAGAACATGTGATTGAAAAATTTGCTTCCACGCCGGAAGATATCGATTTTTTCACAACCAATGCCAATACTTTGAAAACGGAATTAACTTTAATTGATATGGAATTTAAAGATACTTTAAATAATCCGAACATTGCCAACAAAACGATTATGGTTGATCATGATGCTTATGCTTATTGGACGATTCGATATGGTATTGACAGAATTAAACTACGCAATGATAATGAAAGCTCCGATGTCGTTCCCCAAGAAATCAAACAAAAAATTGCGCTTGCGAAAGAACTAGGAATAAAATATATTGTTGTTTCTAAAAATGAAATGGAATCTTCGATTGTTAATCAATATTTGTCGGAACTAGAGTTAACAGAAAGTGCCAAAGTTTGTCTACATCATTTAGGAACAATCACCAGCGAAGAAGAAAAAAACGGATTTAATTATTTTTCCATTATGCGTGAAAACATTCGCTTAGTTGGAATTATTGTTCCCAAACAATAATTGTTAAGCACTCTTACCGAAGAGTGCTTTTTATGGCAGGGGGAAAAGTTGTAAAAATCCTTGCAATTAATCTTCTTTTGTAGTAGAATATTAAGACGGTAAAAGAGATTATATGGTGGGGTAGCGAAGTGGCTAAACGCGGTGGACTGTAAATCCACTCTCTCCGAGTTCGGTGGTTCGAATCCACTCCCCACCACCATTTTATTTTTTCCAAGATTAACTTTGGAAGATGTTTTAGGGCTATAGCCAAGCGGTAAGGCAACGGACTTTGACTCCGTCATTCCGGTGGTTCAAATCCACCTAGCCCTGCCATTTAAATATTTTAGTTGGTTTAGACCAACTTTGACTAGTAAATAGCTCATTTGGGCTATTTTTATTTTCTATTAAATGATTTTAATAAAATGCTTTGCCATTTGCCTGGACATTGGGTGGACATTTGCTAGGACATTTGCTAAAATAAAGAGCGAGAAAAGAGATAATGAGTCTATGGTATATTTCAAAAAATATATTAATTGGAGTCAAAACATGATCAATAAAGAAACAATTAAAAAAGTTTTGAACAACAACAATATAAATAAAATCAAGTTGTTAAATCAAGGATGGTCCAATGACTGTAAATATTATATTGAAGACATACAGCAGCAAAAATTTATATTGCGGATATCGGATATTTCTTTATATGATACTAAGTTAGCACAATATAATTATTTAAAAGAAATAAATAAGCTTAATATTAATGCCCCTGTTCCAATTGAGTTTGGAACATTTGATAATCAAGTTTATATGTTGCTATCATGGGTTCATGGTGATGATGCTTTAGAAGTTATTCCCACACTTGATGAAAAAAGCCAATATGAGTTAGGAATAAAAGCGGGATTAATGCTAAAGCAAATTCACTCCATACCGGTTGCTAGCAATCAAATATGGTATGAAGTATTTAAAAATAAAATACCCCAAAAGATTAAAAAAGCAAAAGCAGCGCTTATTCAACATCAACATCTAGATACATTCATTGATTATGTTTTAAATAATATGGAGATTATAAAAAATAATCCCATGAAATTAACACATGGAGATTATCATCTGGGGAATATGGTTATTTCCAAGGATTTAAAATTAGGAATCATTGATTTTGATAAAGTCGCAATTGCCGATCCAATTGATGATTTTAAACCATTTGCTTGGAATGTCAGAAAATCACCCGTTTTCGCAACCGGATTAATTGATGGTTATTATAGCGGTAAACCCCAAGAAAGTTTCTTTAAAGCATTAACATTATATGCTGCCGAATCATGCATTGCCAATGTTGCTTGGGCAATTAGTTTCGGCGAAGAAGAAATCAAAATAGCAAGCGAAGTTTCTGATCAGACATATGAATGGTATAAAGGTTTTAGTTTAATTGTGCCGACTTGGTATGAGAAAAACCTAAAAAACAAATTCAAAACCCTCTTCACCAATAATAAGACAAGGATTATTCTTTCATTGAAACAAGAATACCTTGATCGAATTGTTGAAGGAAAAAAGCAATTTGAATATCGATTTAGTATTCCAATAGAAGATCTGGAAGCGTATTTATATATACCAACTCCTCATAAAAAAATAGCAGGAACTTTGGAACTGAAAAACACCAGATGGATGGATAAAAAAGAAGTGAGTACATTTTACCAAAAGGTTGGCGATGGAGAATATGAAACAATGTTTGCTTGGATAGGCGAGCGAAAGGGATGCTATGTTTCCAAAATAGATTCTGTAACCTTGTTTAAACAAGCAATATCGTTTAAATATCTAAAAGATAACTTTAATTTTACCGCTCCCCAACAGTGGTTATATTTGCATAAAAATAAAAAATTAGAGGAATATTTAAGCGAAGTTAAATATTTGAGCACAAAAGAATAAGATGCTCAATGTGCTATTAAAAAGTATGCTAGAGGTTTTAAATTAATTTAGGGTAAAAATTAATATTTTAAGCATCATCAATTTGTTGCAAATGTCAACTTGAAATTGACCACCCTTAGCAATTTGAATTTAACCCCCTCGAATTCGAGGGGTTTTTGAAAAAAGCCGGCAGTAATGCTTTCACTCTCTCTCCACAAAAATGGGTTAATACTACAAATGCAAAAGAAATTTATGTGAAAGTTGGAAGAGGTGGTGAAACTTTTGCACATAAGGATATTGCATTTAAATTTGCTTCATGGATTTCAGCAGAGTTTGAGTTATATATCATTAAAGACTATCAAAGATTAAAAGATGACGAAAACTTAAGGTTGTCACTAAGTTGGAATCTTCATAGAGAGATTTCAAAGATTAATTATCAAATTCATACGGATGCTATTAAGGAATATCTCTTAAGGGAGCTTACGAATGAACAGCTATCATATAAATACGCAAGTGAGGCAGATATGCTTAATGTAGCATTATTCAATAAAACAGCTAAACAATGGCGTGAAGAAAATCCTGATTTAAAAGGCAATATGAGGGATTGTGCAAGTATTAATGAACTTTTAGTACTTGCTAATATGGAGAGTTATAACGCAGTAATGATAAGCAAAGGTATGGAACAAAAAGAAAGAATGATTGAACTTAGAAAACTTGCACGAATGCAACTGTTATCACTAGAGAAATTAAACTCAATAGGATTTAAAAGTTTAGAAGACAAAACAAAATAATAGTATTTTTATAATAAATTTTAATGATTAAACAATATATATGGTTAAATGAAATTGACCAGTTTTTAGAAAAACAGCGATTTGAAATTGATTCGGTTATTCTAAACAATTATATAGACTATTAGAAAAACAAATAAGAGTATGATATTATAGGTATAGAAACCGATTCGCTTTTATTATTATGATGACCAACAAAAATACACTTATAGATAATTACTAGAAAAAAATTATAAAATCATTTTTTGTTTCATAATAAAAGCTGAATGAGAGAAAAATAGAAAATGGAGAAAATATGAAAAAGATTTTTGTTTTTTTATCACTATTGATTCTTGCCGTACTCATTAGCGGGTGTTTGTCAACCAATAAACTTACCGTCACCTTTGATTTAGGTGGTGGATTAATGCCAGAAGGGACGCCAACCGTTATCACCAATATTTCAAAGGGAGACTCGATTGCACTGCCAATTCCAACTAAAGAGGGATTTGTATTTTGTGGATGGTTCTTAGGCTCTAGCGCTGATGATGGTCAATTTACTAATGATACGGTTGTCACGAAAGACTTAACCCTTTATGCATTGTGGAAAGAAGATTCCCAACTAATAATTGAATTTTTCAACATTTTGGACAGTAAGAATTATACTGTTGCTTATGAACGCCATGAAAACCTTAATGTTGGTTCAAATAGTAGTGGTTCTTTAGAGCATATGAATTTTCAAATTCAAAATCATGATGATAGAAAAGTTCATACTTACACTTATCATGAAAAGCAATTTTTGAATCAACAGAATCCAAATAAAACTGTCAATAATTGGACAAAAAAGAGTTATCTATATGAAGATAAAACAGGGTTTTATAAGTTTTATTTGAATTCATATTTCGATCGTTGGGATTTTAAGAAAACGAATGAACCTTATAAACCAGTTCTTTTAAAAAACATATTTGACCTCTTTGACATCAATTTGTTTACAAAGCGCTCTAATGTTGCTATTTATGATTACACTGTTACTCCTGAATTTTTGAGTTATTTTCCACTTGATTTTGCTGATGGTATTCTTGAGTATACAGCAAATGCCTATTTAGACATTGACCAGAAGAAATTAGCAATGACGATTCAAGTAAGTGGCACGACATCATCAGGCATTCCTCTTACAGCAACTACCGATATAACAATTACTTTCTCTGAAGTTGGAACAACTACCGTTATCTTCCCATTTGATATGGTTCGTTCAGAATTGGTAGCTTATATTAATGAGGACACTCATAACCGCAAAGAACTACACTATACCGATAACCAATCTAAAGAAAACTATTTTGCGTATATGGATGACATTGTTGATGAAGTTGATACTGCTTCTCTGTATCGTTTAGAAGAGTTATACAGAAGTTATCAAGGGATTATCGGGTCATACCAACTTCCTATTGATCCAATCTTAGAAATGCGTTATCTTGCAAAACAGCAAATTACTAATCAATTTGAACAGTTTAAAAAAACTGCTACTGCTGATAGTGTTGCGACTATGGAAGAAATTGTCGCTTCAGCATTTAACCTAATTGATGATACAACTGACCAATATGCCATGGAGAACATTGTTAATGACATGATAGAAGACTTACAAAAAGCGTTTGTTAAAGATCCTATTATTATAAAAAAAGAAACATATATTAGCTATTTACAACGCATCCATGACATTTATGTGAATGCTACTAATGATGAAGATAAAATCGCTGATTTAGAAGCTTTGCATGAATTATATGATGATGCCATTCGGGATGCTGCTGATTTAGTTGCTTTAGAAGAAGCACGGCTTACCGCATTTAATGCTTACCGTAACTTTGAAATCACGCTTGAAGAAGAGGGATTGGTTGCTACCAAAATCAGCCTTATTACTTATGTTGTCAACTTACATCAACTCACAATCATTGATTATCAAGACATAGTCTATGCGTTTAATCAACCACTTCATGATTTGTATCTCCAAAACATAGATGAACTCCTTGATGCTCAAACTTTACAAGCAATCATGGATGTTTTCCAAACATTCCTGAATCAATATTATGCTACTACTTTAAGGGAAGTAAGAGCGCTAGCACTAAGTGAACTTGAGAAACAAATCGCTCCTTACCGTGCTGCTCTTCTTGCCGTTGATGAGGCCGTATTTGAAGCAAAATATCAAGAAGTTCTAGCTATCATTAATACTGAAACCGACTATCACTTTATCATTAAAACACTAACTCATTTCTTATATGATGAAATTGTTCACTTTACCTATAATCAACTGCTCCTTGAAAAAGGATTAGCTATTGCACATCTCGAATATGAACTTGCCCAATTTAAAAAGACTGCTACTGCTGATAGCATTACTAATCTCGATGCTGCATTCTTAACTCATAAAGCCAATATTGAAGCTGCTACAACCATAGATGATGTCAATTTTGCAGATAGTCAAGTTTTATATGTTTTAAGAGATGCTTATGTCTTAGACCCCAATAAGGATACGTCTCATATTGTTGATAAATTATCAACAGAGACAAGTATCTTATTGCGAGCTGCTATGACGATGTTTGGTGAAAATATTACTTATGTTTTATTGTGGGTTCTTCATGTTGAAATGGTTCGCCTTTCTTTGATCAATAGTGCCGAAGAAGCTGAAACACTGTATGATGATTTGATGGCTTTGTTGCAAAGATTACCACTCGCTTATAATCAAGAAAAATTATTAGAGGCGAAAGATAAGATTGCTGCATTTCTAGATGAAATGTATGATGAAGCCGTTTTGAATCTTCCTAATTTACCGGACAATTTTACAACTGATTATCAAGCACTTGTTTTAGTAATGAATAATGCTCAAGATTTCTTTACTTTTAGTTGTCATGCTGCCGAAGTATATCGCTTTTTAAGAATTAAATGATTGTCGTTCTCCGTTAGGAAGCATTGTATCAATTACTCTATTACTATGAACAATACCAAGAATTAGTTGCTTTCGAAGCACAAACGAAACTAGATGCCCTATATGAGCAGTATACGCTTGAAATTCAAAGCAATCAAAATGAAGAACAACTCTATTATTTCGTTCAATATTTTGTTGAGCAGTGTCAGTCAATTACTGGGCATTAAGGTGCCTTTAGAAGAAATGCGCAATCTTTTTGAACGGATTTTTAGGATAATTCTACAAATTCCCCCCCTTTTCGTTTAATCGAATATGTAACAAGTTAGAACGATTAGAATAAGGAAAAGCCAATCACTTTTTGAAAAGAAATTTTACTTAGAATCCTAACCTTCCTTGTAAGTAAAATAAAGTCCTAAATATTTTACTTAGAAGATGTTTATAGTAAACTGAAATTGACCAGATGTTAAGGAAAATTAAAAAATAAGTAATCCTAAGTTGACATGATATCTCTAAAGAAGATAGAGAATAAAAATAAAGATAAGACCAAAGGGTTTAAGGGGAATGTGTCCCCTTAATCCTTCTGGTAGAAATCGATATTTTTCACTCTAAATACTTTAAGGAGGTATCATTTTTTATAGCAAAAAGAAAATTAAATCAAGAAATCATGTTTAATGTGTTAATGTCAAAATAACAATTTTTGACTTTCAAGATTTGGTAGTGTAAAGTTTTATTGGGTAAATAATAAATGAGATACTTATTAGAGTGGAGTTCTTAAATATTATTTGCTC